>JBEAVE010000029.1:0-45328 GCA_041161065.1 Pseudomonadota bacterium
GTTTCAATCCTTGTTTTAATGGATTTGAGGTTTGAACTCCATTCTGGTGTTCTATTTTGCCCACCAACTTGACGTTTCAATCCTTGTTTTAATGGATTTGAGGTTTGAACTGGGGATTTGGCACAAGAAATGATACTACGTCAAACTTGTTTCAATCCTTGTTTTAATGGATTTGAGGTTTGAACCTCTTTAATGGAAATGCAGAACAACATCAACATTGGGTTTCAATCCTTGTTTTAATGGATTTGAGGTTTGAACGAAATGCAGCGAGCGGGATTAAGGGTAGTCGATGCGAAGTTTCAATCCTTGTTTTAATGGATTTGAGGTTTGAACCCTTTCTGTCGGGTTGCCGCGCTATCAAAAGACAGAAATGTTTCAATCCTTGTTTTAATGGATTTGAGGTTTGAACTTGAAGTCAATAGAGGGCGCGCCTTTCTCAAGGATAGTTTCAATCCTTGTTTTAATGGATTTGAGGTTTGAACACGTGCTTGTGTTGTTTGCCTGTTAATTCTGCAATTTGTTTCAATCCTTGTTTTAATGGATTTGAGGTTTGAACCCGCGACTTCATTTTCTAGTTGTTGCCAACGGTCGAGTTTCAATCCTTGTTTTAATGGATTTGAGGTTTGAACACAATTTCAAAGGAGCAATCAGATAAAATTATCAGTGTTTCAATCCTTGTTTTAATGGATTTGAGGTTTGAACGGTGCGGGTCACCGTGTGTTTGACGGTCATAGAAACGTTTCAATCCTTGTTGTAATGGATTAGAGGTTTGAACGGTGCACAATGAACGCGCAAATCCTCAAATATCCACTCATGTTTCAATCCTTGTTGTAATGGATTAGAGGTTTGAACTTTTGTAGCCAAGTGGGGGCGTGTTGTTTGATGGCATGTTTCAATCCTTGTTGTAATGGATTAGAGGTTTGAACTATCTGATTTGGTTTTTGCAGAACCTATTAAGTTTTTGTTTCAATCCTTGTTGTAATGGATTAGAGGTTTGAACAATGAAAGAACGATTAAAAAGTGTCGGTGAAACTGGAAGTTTCAATCCTTGTTGTAATGGATTAGAGGTTTGAACAATACCCGTACCCCTTCAAAATTCAGCATTGGGGAAATGTTTCAATCCTTGTTGTAATGGATTAGAGGTTTGAACATACGGAATTTAAACGCTTTGTGGATGATCATTTTCTTGTTTCAATCCTTGTTGTAATGGATTAGAGGTTTGAACAAGTTCAGCAAGCGGTATCAGCGGGTTCTCTTCGTCTTAGTTTCAATCCTTGTTGTAATGGATTAGAGGTTTGAACTTAGGTTCGGGTGCGGCTCAAGGTATTGCGAAAGTAGTTTCAATCCTTGTTGTAATGGATTAGAGGTTTGAACTCAGCGGTTTCTTTTATTGGTGTTTCCATTATGATGTTTCAATCCTTGTTGTAATGGATTAGAGGTTTGAACCAACACATTCACTAAACCACCATAAGAACGACGCGCAGTTTCAATCCTTGTTGTAATGGATTAGAGGTTTGAACGAAAGCTGGATATTTAGTGGGCATAATTAAAGGTTTGTTTCAATCCTTGTTGTAATGGATTAGAGGTTTGAACAACATGCAACAGGTCAGAGCGGGCTATCCAAATGGCACTGTTTCAATCCTTGTTGTAATGGATTAGAGGTTTGAACGTTGAATTGATCATCATGTTACGATTCACGATATCGAGTTTCAATCCTTGTTGTAATGGATTAGAGGTTTGAACCAAATCAAAATCTATTAAACAACTACAAACACAATGGGTTTCAATCCTTGTTGTAATGGATTAGAGGTTTGAACCGCATTTTTTGATATTTTTTAAGATAATCAAAAGTATATAAAAATGGTTCAAAACTCATGTTCGTTCACCTCGGGGCTATTTTACCCTAAAAATGTTATAAAAGGGAACTTTATTTTGTGAAAGAGCAGCCTAAAAATCTTCAGATTATTCAAGCGATTATTCCCACTTATCGATCAAATACAAATATTTTTATAACAACAGTCCGTACATTTTCCCCGATGTGGAGTGCGTTTGGGTTGTGTGCCGGTGCGAATAATCTCAAAGATTTCATCGACATAGGTTTGAATTTCTTGAGAATGCTCGGGTAACAGAGGAATTTCTAACACCTGAGTTCCGCCGCGAATGTAAGCGACCAACCCTTTGTGAACCGGCAATTGATAGATTTCCTGCGCCAACAACGCATAAATAAGGATTTGAACGCGGTGAGGACGGTAAATGGTATCTTTGTCATCGATCGCGGTAAATTTGTAATCCAGCGGCGCAATTGAGCCATCTTTCAACCATAGCAACTCATCGACAACTCCTCGCAAACGCAATTTAGGCGACGCTAAATACACCGACATTTCCTTTCTAATTGCACCGAGTTTCTTTGGCAAATAATTAGCGTTTTCTCGCTCCCGCCGCGCATGAACTTCTCGACCTTTTAAAACCTTAAAACGGGTTTCTTCATGTTGCGCAATGCCGTGCACTTGCATAAACCACGTGAAACGCGGACACCACACGTGTTCCAAGATTTCTGTCGGTTGCAACATTACCGTGCTTTCAGTATCCATAATTAAAAGAATAATGCTTTAATTTCATCGGTCACTAATTTGCGATCAAAGGCTTGTCCTAAAGTTTTCACTTTCTTAAAATCTTGCTCGCACAAAGGAAAAATATACACCGAATCTTTTTGTTCAGAAATGCGCTCTTCAATTTGCATGGTTAATTCATCTAAGCGGTTTCTGGCGATTGTCCCCAGAAATACCGATTTTTGTACCCGATACAAACCCGCTTCTCTACATAATTTCGCCACTTTGTTTCGGGTCGAATCCTCGGTTATATCGTAAATAATCCATAACAACGTTTCGGTTTGTTTCATAGCTTTTCTTCTAACAGTTGATTCGCAAAACGGTGGCAATCCAATTGAATGGTTTCTCGACGTTTGACTTTTCGACGATTATGCGGAATTTGTTGATCCAAATATTCCTCAAACACTTCCATTAAACCTTTCTTTCCCATCGAATCTAATTTCAAACCGTTCTGTAATTTGAAAAACCAATCTTCTTGAATCAATCCTTTCTTCGCAAATAAACTAACCACTATTTCATCTGCCCAAATCCGATAATTCTCAATTAAATCGTATTCCAAAGAGGGTTTATTATAATTATCCGTATGAATAAATCCCAAATAAGGATCAAGTCCCGCTATTACACACGCCCGTTCAACTTCCCCATATAACACGCCATACGCATAATTTAACAAACAATTAAATTCATCTTGCGCGGGGTTTCTTGAACGTTCTTTGAAATGATATTTCTCTGGCAATAATAAACTAATGATTTCCCAATATTGCTTTCCTGCGCTGCCTTCTAATCCTTGCAAACTTCCTCGAATTTCCTCTAATGTTCCTTGCAAGTTCTCAATTTTTACAATTGTTTCTTTTAAAGATTGAACCTTTTCAGTAATTTCCGCAGACAATCGAGTTCTTTTATCTCTCATTTTTAATAAATAGTTGATTTGATTGTCTAATTTACGAATAATCCACGACTTTGCCCATTTCACACCCACTAACGTATCTGCAATTCTTAATTGCTGGCGGCGAATGGTTGCAATCGATCCCGTTTTTCCGTGCCACACTCGTCCAATTGGCATTCCACCATTTTCTACAAATACAATGTCAATGTTATTTTCGATTGCTAAGCGAACCGCATCGGTTGAAATCCCCGTTCCTTGACTCATAATAATTGAACGAATCTTACGCGATGAAACCTCTTTTTTGATATGTCCTTCAACGATTGTTTGAAACATTTCTCCACAACGCCGTAGAAAACCACCATAAGTATCTACAAATAAATTCACGTCGTCTTCCTCCTCGAGTTCTTCCATTTTAATTAGTCCTTTTTCTCAATCCAACCATATCCGTGACTTACCGCATGACCAAACGCAAAATCATTAGGTAAAATCGCATTTGTAATAAATTCTCCAGAAATCCCTAATAGCGTTTGTTGTTTGTATTGGCAAGGTTGGGTTTCTATATTCAAAAAAGTCGCATACAAAACGGCTGGAAAATAGATTTCTAATCCTTTCAACGCCGATAACAAATTTGCAATTAACAAACGTTCTATTTCATGCGTTTTCTCGGCTTCATTTAGTTTTTGATAGTGCGCATAGTTCTTTTGGTTAAAAAGCAAAATCGGCGACACCCATTTATAACGCAATAAACGCTCAGAAATCCCAAATCTTGCTATCTTAGTTGAAATCAACGCATCATAGACTTGTACGTTTGTTTTCTCTAATGCTAGCTCTAAATCTAACCAACCGGTATTTAACAATGTTTCTGCACTATTTCCCCACCCCGCAATAATCCCATAACCATTTCTCCAACGATATTGGATTTGCGGATAACGATATAACGGTTTTCCTTGCGCATCGTGTTGATGAAAACGCGGATCGTCAGTGAACACATTTGCAATCGCCCCGCGTAATTGTCTAATGCGTTGTTCGCTTTGTCCTGTTAAAGGTTTTAACCACCGTAATTCAACACTTGAAAACGGAATTTCTGCTAAATAATCCATTTCTTTTTCCTACACAATACAAACCGCTGGATCGCTTTCCTCTGAAAAGCCAAGTTCTTTAGTATATCCTTCAAACATTTCAATCGGTTCATTTGAATGTTTCTTTCCCCAAACTTGAATAACTCGTTCATATAATGATTTGCGGATTTTTTGAAAGGCTTGTTTTTTTTGTAAAGGGGAAGTTTTTTCGTTACAATAAATCTCTCTATATTCTTCCCATATTCGCCGATCTTTTTGATTTTTGATAATAAAAAGTGAACGCTGAGGTTTTTCCTCAATTAATGTGAACTGTTGCTCAATTTTCTCAAAATTACCTTCTATTAGCCATTCATCAACAGGTTCACTTGAAAATCGTTCATTAATTCTCTGAAAATAATTCTCACTTAATTGAAGAAAATCACTTTCTTGATAAGTAGATTGCTCAAAAATAGTGCTCTCTATTAAAGAGCTGTCATAAATGCGTTCATGAAATTTTTTGTTCTGTTCATTTTGTAGCGTCCAAATATAAATATTTCCTTGATTTTCATCATTATTTCTATTACAACGCCCTGCCGATTGAATAAGACTATCCAAAGGTGCAAAATCCCTGTGAACTATTGGAAAACTGACATCAACGCCCGCTTCAATTAATTGCGTCGTAATAACAATGCAAGATTTGTTATTTCTTAACCAACGTTTAATTAAGCGGATACGAACTTTTCTATCCATTGGTGTAAAATTTGTGGAAAGCGTTAAAATAAGAGAATCATCAAGTTGTTCTTTTAATAATTCATATAATTTCTTCACCGCTGATTTAGTATTTAAGATAATTAAAATTGCTTTTTTAGTTTGGTGATGTTGCTCAATAATTTTATTTGAAAACTCTTCTAAATTTATCGATGAGTTTGGGTTACAATGTAACTGTAATCGTGAAAGAGATTTGAAATAAAAATCATGAGTTGGTAATAATTCAATACTTTTCTCTTTTTCAAATATTAAAGGATGAGTTGCGGTCAAAAGAACAAACTTGGTATTAAAGGTTTCTGCAAGCGTTTTAAAAGTATTTCTAATTGCTTGCCAATATTTCACAGGAATAGCTTGCACTTCGTCCATTAAAATAATACTTCCCGCTAATTGTCCAGCCCGTTTCAAATTTGCATTGAGCGGAGAAAACAATGTATAGAGCAATTGATAGAAAGTTGTTACGACTATTTCACTTTGCCATGTTTCAGTTAATAACTGTCCAACGCCATCTATTTCATATTCAGCTTTCTCTGTATTAAAAACAAAATCCGTCAAATGATGATGTTTTAACAATAAATCATGAGTAATTTTATCTTTAATGCTAGATTTCAATACGTCTTCAAACACAGCATAATTCTGATCAATAATTGCTGTAAAAGGCAAGCAATAAATAATTCGGGGTAAATAGTTTTTATCTTTCTGAATTTGCTCACGAATTTTTAATGCGGCATTCAAAATGGCTAAGGTTTTTCCTGAACCTGTTGGGGAAGTAAAGGTGAACAAATGATGTTGAACATTTTGTTGCCAAGTATCTAACACTTCCTCTGCAATTTTTGAACGCATTTGATTTAATTCATTTATTTCAATAAAGCGGTGTAATTTGTAATTATCTACCGCATTGGTAGGTAAAGCCTTTCTTTCAATGGACTCACTTTTTAGCGCAGCATCGATTTTATCGGTTGCCAATAAACTTCCAAAACTAATCAGATTTACCAATGATTGATCTAAATTTTGAAAGGCTTTTCTTATCATACTTTTGCTTGTTTTATTTAATTCATCAACAATACTTTCTTTTGTTAGATTGGGTAATTTGTTGGGTAAAAAATTAAAGTTATTTGCTAAGTTTTCTAACCATTGTTGAATACCTATTAAATCAATCGAATTAAGTTGTTTATGCAAATAACTGTCTTCCTCCCGAAGTTCTCCGCGTGTATTAATAAAAAAATAATCCCATTTCTCACACCCTAAGCGGCTGTGGTGGCGGTGAATATTATTAAAGACAACCATGCGTTGCCACAAATCCCAATTTAGATGTGCAGAATACCACCAAGCTAAAATTGCTCCTAACTCTGAATGTTGAGTAAGCTGTGTTTTTTTCTTGTTTTGTAATCGGTCAATTTGAAAATAAGTAGTTGCTTTTCCAATGTCATGAAATAAACCCGCTACAAATGCAATTTGTTTAGTGGTTTTATGATATAAAATAGAATGACTTGCTTGTTCTGCAACTCGTTCCAAATGTTTAGGCAAAGGATCATTTTGATGAGCAAGTGTTTCAGAGAAAGGTAATAATTTCATTGTTTTCTATCCTATAAAATAAGTTTTTTCCTCCCTCACCAGAAATGGGTTTAATATCTTCTGCTAAGACAATTTCTTGATAACGGTGAACTATTCTTTTCTCATCCATTTCTGTGGGCACTTTTAAACGATGATAGTGGCGGGCATCTTCATAATGAATTTTCAAACCTTCCATCATTGGAACAGCACAAGATGTTTCCCAGTTTTTATTTTCAAAAGGCTCAAGTTCAAATGTACCAACCCATTGCGTTTCTGCTAAACAATTTGCTAAACCTAACACGGGTGTATAAAGGGTTTGATTATTAGGAAGTAAATCCTTAAGTTTCTCAAAATTTTCCTTAGATAAATCTTTCAAATATATTCGAAAAGCGGGTGATTTGAGAAACTCGAAAGGGATTTGACTGTGAGTATTTTTTCCTAAGATTGGGCGAAAGTAACTATCCGCTTCTTTGGTATTCAATAAATTAATCGCTGCTCGAAAAACTTGCACGGGTTCTAATAAACGAATTCCAATCCGAATCGTTTGCCAATTTAGTTTCTGATGGTATTCTGTTTTGCTATACCCTAAAATCGCCCCCAACATACCTAAAATTGCAGTAGGCGGAGGAACTGGATAACTCACTGGACTAGCTGGAGAATAAGGCTTTTTGAAATGTCCATATTCCCCGCTAATATCAAATACTAAACAACGCATTTTTTATAATCCTTTGTTGGGGCTTCCACCCCAAGCTATTTATAATTCTATGACAGATAAACCTATTGATTTTGCTAAAGAAATAAAATTACCTGTTTGATCATTTGCTTTAAGTTGCAAACGACTATCTTGGCGAATTTTTAGGTTTTTAAGTCCTTTAAAATGCTTAAAACCTTCCAATAATTTAGAGACATCTACTTTATAATCTTCTGAAGAACGTAAAGCGGTGTCTTCTCTAACTTTATCCGTTAAATTAATTCTGGTTGTTAAAGCTCCCAAACGTTGCATAGGTTCGTATTCTGCAACCACTAATAACATTGGATCATGACCAATTTTAGAATGGGTATTTAAAGAAGAAGTGCCTTGCCAAATCGCTTCTAATAATTCATTTAAATCCTTAGTAGTCATTTGTGAAGTTTGTGCAGAAACCTCGTTAATTACCGCGTAACTTGAAATCAACGCATAAGGCACTAACCAACGTTCTGCAAAAGATTTTTGCTCTGCTTTTGCATTACCCGCAAATGCGGCGGTTTGTTGCACCATTATTGGAGAAACTCGGTGCAAAGAACGATTAAAGGCAGAAAACTGCACAGGTCCTGTCACTTGAATTGAACCTTCTCCTTTTCCAACCGGTAATGCGCAACCAAATAAACGTGTATCAATACAATGTGTTAAAATAGCACTTTGTAAAGCATAACGTTTTTCCCCTTTTTTGGCTTCTTTTTCGATAGATTTGAGAAATTGTTCTGCTCGATCTTTTCCTTCGGATAAGAAACCATCATTTTTTAAGGTATCACGAATAAGAATTTCCATACCTTCTTTTAAGCGACTTTCTACATCTGGATTCTTTCCTAACAAATAATCACGAATGGTGCGTTTAATACGAACATCAGTAACGGTTGCTTGACCTGTTTCAGCATCAGTACGTGGGCGATTTTCATCTAATGGATCACCGTTAGGATTGCAATCTTTGCATTCGTATAAAAAGAGAATTTCGTAACGGTTTTCAATGATATTGTTCATGATCTAATTCCTTTAAAGTTCTTCAAAAGTTTCTTGTTCTTTATAAAGTTGGCTAATGCGAAATTGCAAGCTATAACCAATGGTAAATGCAAAGGTAGTTTCTTCATTATTAATACTCCATTGCTGCCCACAATAAATCCATGATTCAGTTAAATCTGGGTCTAAAGTTTTGACAACAATTCCTAAACTATCATATTGCATTAATTTATCATGTCCTTCTTGATAAAGTTTCTTAAGTGATTCTTTAGTTAATAAACGCCCAATAAATTTCTTATTAAAAGGACTTGCTCCTCGTTTTTGGTGTTGGATATTACTTACAATTGAAACGTAACAACCTGTTAAAAAAGCAGTAATTAATTCTGGTTTAGTAAAAAAATTAGCGTGTTCTTGGGCATATTTTCCATACACACTATTAAAATTAGGCAATGACATAAGTTGCTCCGGTGTAGAATTTGAAATCAAATTAGTTTGCAAAGCATAACGATACAAACCATAGGCTTGTAAAGTCGTATTATGGAGATATTCAGGATTTTTCTTACCTATTGCAATAAGTTTATCGACCAAATTATGCAAAAAATAAACGTGATTAATTGTTTTACCCTCAAATAAAGCAACCAACCATGTTTTTAATGTGTTTGCACTTTGTTCTTTTGAGCCTCCTGTGAAATGTTTAAAAGTAAGAGCGGAGATTTTAACTTTTTTCTCTTCTTTATCTTTATTGAAATAAATCAAATCTTGTGCGTTCTCAATTGTTCTTCGCGCTTTGTTTAAAATTTCTAAACGGCTAGGTAAGAGTTCTTGAACTTCGGCTTGAATTCGCCAAGAAGCGTTATTTTCTTCATAAAAAATTAAAAAGAAAGCGACTTGGTCTTTTAATATTTTGAAATCATTAGCTAACTCCCATTCTTCATTTATTAAATCTTTGATTTTACTGCCTAGTTTAAATCGTTCAGGATATTGTTTCAAATGCTCATGCAGTTGCTCACGAATTTCAGGATTAACAGCATAAGGTAAAATCAAATAGGTTTGACCTGCCATTGAGCCTTGCAAATGTTGCTGTGAGTAATGAAATGCTCGTGTAATATCAATGGCGGCTTCTTTTGAAATGGGAAAATTACGATGTCCTAATTTATCATCAAATCCACCAGCAATGCTTCCTTCTTTATCCAGATTATAACAAGCAATATCTGAAAATCCTCCAAAAACATCTTGATTTCCTTTACCATTAATTAAGCAAACAGCTTTTGATCTTTTTCCTCCTTTTTTGGATAAAGATTCTAAAAATTGTTGTTCTAAAAATTGTTTTGCTGCATTCCAAGTATAAATAGGTTCAATTTGATGATGAGAAAGTTTTGCCCAAAAAACAAATCCGCGAGATGTTTTTGGATCAAGATTGGCGGCATTTTTAACTTCCTCTAATTGTTGCCAAATTATTTCTTGATTTTGTTTATAATTTGCAATAGTTTTTTCTAGCCAAGTTCGTTGATGTTCTTCACCATTAAAATTATTCTTTAAAGCCTCAGCAGCGCGTGAAATTCTTTCGCTTGTTGATGTAGAAAGTTTGCAACAGGGTGTTAAATCTGTTCCATTGGACGGTCCAGAGCGATAAATAACCTCTTTCCCCGTTTTTTGAATGGTTTGAATGCTTGCAAAATCGCCTTGTTCGTCAAAACAAATGCCGAATCCATGCGCGTATTCGGGCGGCATACCTTCGTTGAGTTTTTCCCAGTTGGCGAGGTTTTGTGGTAACGCAAAACTTAATTCATACAAACGTTGAAACATAATTTATTTACCCGTTTTAATTTGAGAAAAGGTTAAAGGTTTCATATTGGAAGAAGTGATTGATGACGAGAAATGATTTTACGTTTCTCTTAGTTTTTTAACCACTAAAATCCTCCACTATTTCATGAATAATGGAGGAAAAGTTAAAGGAAAACTACGCGGCGTTAGATTGGAGTTGCTCTAAGGCTTTGCGGTAATCGATAGGCATGACTTTGACGAATTTGGGTAAAGATTGTACCCAATTATCAAGGAGTTGTTTCGCGCGAGAACTTTGCGTGAATTGATAATGACGTTGAATCAAATATTTCAAACGCGCAGCATCATCGCCCAACATATTTTGCGTGACTTCCTCGATGTTGCTCATTTCAGAAACAATAGCTGGAGAAATCGTTTCTAATTGCACCATTGCTTTGTTGCAACGTTTCTCAAAATCGCCCGCTTCATCTAAAATATAAGCCATTCCACCACTCATACCCGCCGCAAAGTTTCTACCCGTTGTTCCTAACACCACGACAATCCCACCGGTCATATATTCACAACCATGATCGCCTGTGCCTTCAACGATAGCAATTGCTCCCGAGTTTCTCACCGCAAAACGTTCGCCAGCTATCCCTCTGAAATAACATTCTCCGGTAATTGCGCCGTAAAGAACCGTATTTCCCACAATAATGTTTTTCTCGGGGATAATTTGAGAATTGGCGGGCGGATAAATGGCAATTCTTCCTCCACTTAATCCTTTACCTACATAATCGTTTGCTTCACCCGCTAAATCAATAGAAACGCCTTTCGCTAGAAATGCCCCAAAACTTTGTCCGCCATTCCCCGTTGCTTTGATGGAAATGGTTTCATTGGGTAATCCCGCATGACCGTATTTTTTAGCAACTTCACCCGATAACATTGCACCAAAACTTCGATTAAAGTTTCTCACCGCGATGGGGATTTCAACGGGGGTTTGTGAATTAAGCGCGAGTTGGGCTTTTTCTATCAACACTTTGTCTAATGCTTTCTCTAATTCGTGATCTTGAGTTTCACAATGAAAAATCGGGGTTTCAACGAGTGGTTTATGGAACAAGTTGCTCAAATCTAAACCTTTCGCTTTCCAATGATCAATCGCTCTGCGCATATCTAATTTATCGCATCGACCAATCATTTCATTTAGAGTTCTAAAACCGAGTTTCGCCATAATTTGACGGACTTCTTCCGCTACAAAGAAGAAATAATTAATGACATGCTCTGGTTTGCCAACAAAACGTTTTCTCAATTCAGGGTCTTGCGTTGCAACGCCGACGGGACAAGTGTTCAAATGACATTTGCGCATCATCAAACAGCCCGCCGCGATTAATGGGGCAGTCGCAAAACCAAATTCGTCCGCGCCCAACAACGCGCCAATCACCACGTCACGACCCGTCCGCAATCCACCGTCGACTTGCAAACAGACCCGTCCGCGTAACTTATTGAGAACTAAGGTTTGTTGCGTTTCGGCTAAACCCATTTCCCAAGGCGAACCCGCGTGTTTAATCGAGGAAACTGGGCTTGCACCCGTGCCGCCGTCATAACCTGAAATCGTGATGTGATCGGAATGCGCTTTCGCCACGCCCGCCGCGACCGTTCCCACGCCGACTTCTGATACCAATTTGACGCTGATCCGCGCTTGAGGATTGACGTTTTTGAGGTCGAAAATCAATTGCGCAATGTCTTCAATCGAGTAAATATCATGGTGCGGTGGTGGGGAAATTAAACCCACGCCCGCCGTTGAATGACGCACTTTCGCAATGATTTTGTCGACTTTGTGCCCAGGTAATTGACCGCCTTCGCCTGGTTTTGCGCCTTGCGCGATTTTGATTTGAATGTCGTCGGCGTTCACCAAATATTCGGTGGTCACGCCAAATCTGCCCGATGCGACTTGTTTAATTGCCGAACGTAAAGAATCGCCGTTTTCTAAAGGTTTGAAACGCTCAGATAATTCGCCACCTTCACCCGTATTTGATTTGCCGCCGATGCGGTTCATTGCAATTGCTAACGTGGTGTGCGCTTCGTAAGATATTGATCCAAAAGACATTGCGCCCGTTGCAAAACGTTTGACGATTTCTTTGGCTGGTTCAACTTCTTCTAACGGAATGCTTTTCTCTGCATATTTGAATTGCATTAAACCGCGAATGGTTAACAGTTTCTCACTTTGTTCATTGATAGTTTTTGCAAATGCTTGATATTTATCAGGTAAATTACCGCGTACCGCGTGTTGTAAATCGGCGATGGTTTGCGGTGTCCAAGCGTGGGCTTCGCCGCGTTCCCGAAACGCATATTCCCCGCCCACATCGAGTGCGTTTTTGTATAAGGGCGCGTCGCTGAACGCTAATTGATGGCGGCGAGCAGTTTCTTCGGCAATTTCTTTTAATCCCACACCTTCAATTCTCGACGTTGTTCCTTTGAAATATTGCTCGACAAATTGGCTTTGTAATCCAATCGCGTCAAAGATTTGTGCGCCACAATAGGATTGATAAGTTGAAATGCCCATTTTTGACATCACTTTTAATAACCCTTTTCCAACCGCTTTGATATACTTTTTGTGTAATTCGGTTGCTTTGTGCGGATTTAAGTTTGAAAGGGTATCAAATACTAAATACGGATTAATCGCTTCAGCACCGTATCCGGCTAATACGCAGAAATGATGGGTTTCTCTCGCTTCACCGGTTTCAACTACTAATCCAGAATCGGTTCTCAAACCAACGCGAATTAAATGATGATGCACGGCAGAAGTGGCTAATAAAGCGGGGATCGCAATGTTATCAGCGTCCATTTTGCGATCCGATAAAATCAAAATATTATTGCCTTCTTTCACCGCATATTCTGCCGCCAAACGGAGTTTATCTAGCGCGATTTTCATACCCGTTGCGCCATCTTTTGCGGGGTAACACAAACTCAATGTTTTGGTTTTAAAATCACCCGATGTTTTAGTTTCAATGCGGCGGATTTTCTCTAAATCTTCATTCGTTAAAATAGGTTGGTGTACTTCTAAACGTCGATAAGTTCCTCCCCCTTTTAAATCCAATAAATTGGGTCGCGGTCCAATCAGAGAAACTAACGACATGACTAATTCTTCACGAATCGGATCAATAGGTGGATTTGTTACCTGCGCGAAACCCTGTTTGAAATAATCGTAAAGCAATCGTGAACGGTTAGAAAGCACGGCAACCGGCGCATCGATGCCCATCGAACCGATGGGTTCTTCACCATTATTTGCCATTGGTTGTAAAATAAATTTAGAATCTTCTTGTGTATAACCAAAGGCTTGCTGGCGATCTAAAAGGGTTTTGGGATCAGCTGCCATCGGTGCAACTTCGGGAGGAAGTTCCTCTAATTGAATTTGAGAATCATGTAACCAATGTTGATAAGGTGCGCGACTGGAAAGTTGGGCTTTTAATTCTGCATCGTCAATGATTCTGCCCTCGTTCAAATCAATGAGCAACATTTTACCCGGTTGCAAACGCCATTTCTTGATGATTTTTTCTTCGGCAATGGGCAGCACACCCATTTCTGACGCTAAAACCACATAATCATCGTCGGTAATCACATAACGCGCGGGACGCAGCCCGTTTCGGTCTAAAGTTGCGCCGATCTGCTCGCCATCGGTGAACGCGACCGCCGCCGGACCGTCCCACGGCTCCATCAACGCCGCGTGATATTCGTAAAAAGCCCGCCGTTTCGCGTCCATCAGCGGATTGTCCGCCCACGCTTCGGGAATCAACAACATCATCGCGTGCGCCAACGAATAGCCGCCCATGATCAAAAGTTCTAAGGCATTGTCAAAACAGGCAGAATCGGATTGACCTTCGTCGATGAGCGGGAAGATTTTGTTCAAATCGTCGCCCAAAATTTCCGAAGCCATCGATCCGCGCCGCGCCGCCATCCAATTCACGTTGCCGCGTAAGGTATTGATTTCGCCGTTGTGCGCGATCATGCGAAACGGGTGCGATAAATCCCACGTTGGGAAAGTGTTGGTCGAAAAGCGTTGATGAACAAGGGCTAACGCGGACACCATGCGGTCGTCGTTCAAATCGGGATAATATTTTTCGACTTGATCCGCCAAAAACATGCCTTTATAAACGATTGTTTTGGTTGAGAAAGACGGAAAATAGAAATCGTCGCGTCCGCCGATGCCGCGTTTGTGGGTTTCGTGTTCGATTTGTTTGCGAATCACGAAAAGTTTGCGGTCGAGGTGTTGGGTGGATTGTCCTTTGCCGACAAAGACTTGTTTAACAACGGGTTCGATGGATTTTACGCCCTCGCCTAAACACGCATTATGGGTTGGGACATTGCGCCAACCGAGTAGAATTTGTCCTTCTTTTTCAACAAATTCAGCAATTAAGGCTTCAGCGGTTGCCCGTTTTTGATCGTCGCGCGGTAAAAACACCATTCCCACGCCATAATCGCCTGATTTTGGAAGAGAAATATTTAATTTAGCGCATTCTTCGCGGAGAAATTGATCGGGAATTTGCAGTAAAATCCCCGCGCCATCGCCCGCCGACGGGTCTGCGCCCGCTGCCCCGCGATGGGTTAAATTGGTAAGAATTTCAAGTCCTTGCTTGACAATTTGGTGATTTTTCTGACCTTTGATGTGAGCAATAAAACCCACGCCACACCCATCATGTTCAAAACGGGGATCATAGAGACCTTGTGCGGCGGGCAACGTGCGATGATTCATAATATTTTTGACCTCAAATGCATTGGGTGTGTAAATGCGCTTACGCTAAAAAATTCCGAACTTGTCATTATAGCCTAACAACCCCTCCTCGTCAGCCGTTCCTCACTTTACGATTACACGCGGAATCGGCGCATAAAAAAAGGATAACACATTGGTTATCCTTATCTTTTATAACAAACCGTAACGTTTGTCGCGGCAAATGTTCTTTCAAATAATCATTCAATTCTTTTTTCAAGGCATTTTTGATGCGTTTGCGTTGTCCCGATTTAGATTGAACGTGCGCGCCTCCTTTTTTGAGAAGCGGCGATTGGGCAACGGGATTTCTAATTTTATGGCGGCGCATAAACAACTCCATTTCTAAAAACAATGGTCGAACTATAACATAGCTTTTAGCATTTTTACAATTTTTTATAAACAACGCGCTAACAAAACTTGCCAAACTTTCTCGGGAGAAAGGGTTTCATAACAGGCAGGAACAGCTTGAGAAAATCCTTGAAATGTACACTCTCTTTTTAAGCAGGGTGCGCATTTGAAATTTGCTTGTAAATGGATTTGTTTATTACCGCAAGTCCCTGTTAAAGCAGGATTTGTTGCGCCGTATAAAGTAATACTCGGCACATTTAAGGCGGCGGCTAAATGCGCTAATCCCGTATCGACACCGATCACCGCTTGCGCCGTGCTTATTTCAGTGGCTAAACTTTGCAAATTCAGCGCAGGCATCACGCTGGCAAACCGATGCGCTTGAGAAAGCCGTTGCGCACGGGCTTTTTCGACCGCATTTCCCCACGGCAAACGCACTTCAAATCCCGCCGCACACGCCATTTGAATCAACCTAAACCAATGATTTTCCCACCAATGTTTCGTTGCCCAGGTCGTGCCGTGCAAAAAAATCAAGGTCGGGCGATTTGGAAACAACGTGGTCGCCATAAATCGTCGCACCCCGTAATCGGGCAAAGTCGTTGGCAACGGATAATTAATCGCCGCCGCCATTAATTGCCTCAACCGTTCGATAGCGTGTTGATTTCGTGGCACATCGATGCGCTGTTGATAAAACCAACTCGCCAGCGGTTCGCGCGCACTTTTCCAATCAAACCCCGCTTTCACACCATGCGCCAAACGCCCAATCCATGCGCTTTTCAATAAACCTTGTGCGTCAATCACCCGATCATAATAGCGTTGTTGGAGTTGTTGCTTAAATTGTTGCCAATCGCCGCTTTTCCACACTTGATAAGGATGTTTTCGCCACTGTCGCAAATGAATGGAGAAAACCTCCGCCACTGCCGAATGCAACATCGGAATTTCTGCAAACGCCGCTTCCACCACCCAATCAAATGTAATATGAGGATAAAACCGTTGCGCGTCCGTAAGTGCAGGTAATAAATGGATAATATCGCCCAACGACGACATTTTTATAATCAATATGCGCATTTATCGTTGTTCATTTTTCTTCAATTTCTTTTTGAGAAAGTCCCGTCACTTGTTTTATAATTTCTAAGGATAAACCTTGTGCTTTTAGTTGCGTTGCAATCGCCAATTTTGCTCTCAATTCGCCTTCCGCAATACCTTCCGCAATACCTTCTTCTTTTCCTTGCATTAAACCTTCTGCAAATCCCTCTGCATGCGCGGTATCTACAACGGCTTTATTTGACCAATAATCGAGCAAACTTTTTTGATATTGCTGTGCTTGGCGGGGTTTGAGATTCGCAACTTCGGCGATTTCAAAGGCTTTTTGAAAAACGGGTTCATTCAAAATGCGCGGGATTTCTTCAAAATCTGCCAAGTTCTTCAAAAAATAAATCCATTTCTCAAAACGATTGCTCAATTCAGTGATGCTTTTATTAAACAGCGGCATTTGTAAAAAACAGAAATGCAATTTATCGTAAAATATTTCGCCTTCTTGATCTTTCAAACTAATATCTTGCCTAAACTTTAAGCAATCCTCAGAATCATTGGTAATGAAATCCAAAATAGCAATAAAATAAACCGTTGATAATTCAAAATTCCACAACCCTTTTTTGGCTTGTTCTTGAAGAGGAAAAGTTACATAATACAACGCCCGATCTTTGAAATAATCCATGCGCGCTTTTTGCATTTCTACAATAAAGCGTTCTCCACTTGGACTTGTGCAATAAATATCAAAAAAGGCTTTACGATCTTCGGGATAAAGAGGGAGTTTCTCGGTGTTTTTGAAATGCAAAGAGTGGATTTGATGATGTGGAGGTAAAAGTTGATTTAAGAAATCGATTAACAAATCTTTATTGGCTTCTTCACCAAAGAGTTTCTTAAAACCAAAATCCGTGTAAGGATTAATATAACGCGACATAAGAAATTCCTCAAAAAAACATTACAACAGTAACGCCGCTGCCACCCCTCGACCTTCCGATGCCAGCACCTCAAAAGTACGGCACGCTGCCCCCGTATCCATGATTTCAAATCCAATCCCTGCTTTCATCAAAGGTGTGAGCAATGTTTGCGGTGGAAATTGTAGTTTTTCTCCCGTCCCGATTAACACCACAGAAACCTTTAATTGGCAAATTTGCTCAAAATGTTCTTTTAGCAATTCTTCAAATTTTGTGGGCGACCAGTTGCTCAAATGATGGGGAGAAATTAAAACGCTGTGAGGGTAAGCAATTCGATTGATAATGATAGCCGTATTAGGACGATAACTTTGAATCCGATATTGGCTATCGTTGCTTTCTAATTCAAATTTCAAGTTGTTTTCCTTAATGCTTGAATTTCTTTAGGGTTAAGAAATAACATTATTAGGAGAAGAGGAAGGAACAATATCGATTTTTTCTTGCTGAATGCGTTGAAAGATTTCTTCGCGGTGAACGGCAACATCTTTGGGTGCATTAATACCGATTCTTACCTGATTTCCTTTCACGCCTAACACTGTTACTGTGACTTGATCATCGATCATCAATGATTCTCCAACTCGCCGTGTTAAAATTAACATCGTCTCCTCCTTGATATTGTGTTTTATTGTAATGCGTTTCTATAAGAATATTTGTAATTAGAAACGCATTTTTGCTCACTTAATTATCGACACTACCTTTATCTAATTCAAAGGCAGCGTGCAATGCTCTAACAGCGAGTTCAAGGTATTTCTCATCAATCACCACAGAAATCTTAATTTCAGAGGTAGAAATCATTTTAACGTTAATACCTTCATTAGACAACGCTTTGAACATGGTGCTCGCCACGCCCGCGTGAGAACGCATACCCACGCCAACTAAAGAAACTTTGACAATTTTTGTATCACCAATGAGTTTCTCAGCACCCAATTTTTCTTTCACATTTTCTAGGATCGACATGGCTTTGTTGTAATCATTGCGATGCACTGTAAAAGTGAAATCCGTTGTTTTCTCATCGTGGCTAACATTTTGTACGATCATATCGATTTCAATATTAGCTTCACCGATTGCGCCTAAAATATTGTACGCAACCCCCGGTTGATCGGGTACGCCGAGCAAGGTTAGTTTTGCTTCATCGCGATTAAATGCAATCCCAGAAATAATTGCTTGTTCCATTTTTTGATTGTCCTCAGAAACAATTAAAGTGCCTTTATTTTTCTCTTCAAATGACGATAATACTCTCAGTGGGACATTATATTTACCTGCAAATTCTACCGATCGAATTTGTAATACTTTTGAACCCAAACTTGCCATTTCTAGCATTTCCTCAAAAGTAACGGTATCTAAACGCCGAGCTTCGGGTACAATTCTCGGATCAGTGGTATAAACGCCGTCCACATCGGTATAAATCTGACATTCATCGGCTTTCAATGCTGCCGCGAGAGCAACGGCGGTCGTATCAGAACCCCCGCGTCCTAATGTGGTAATATTACCTTTTGCATCAATACCTTGAAAGCCCGCCACTACTAAAATTTTACCATCGTTCAAATCACTACGCATATGATGTTGATCAATACTTGAAATGCGCGCTTTTGTAAAAGAATCATCAGTTACAATTCTCACTTGCCAACCCGTATAAGATTTCGCAGGAAAACCTTTTTCCTCTAGAGCAATTGCAAGCAAACCAATCGTCACTTGCTCACCCGTAGAAATCACGGCATCGTATTCACGCGCTGAGGGATTCTCACTCATTTTCTTTGTCAAATCAATTAAGCGATTGGTTTCTCCGCTCATGGCAGATAAAACCACAATCACATCATGCCCAGCTTGCTTTGTTTTAATCACCCGTTCCGCCACGTTTTGAATACGCTCGACTGAACCAACTGACGTACCACCATATTTTTGTACAATGAGTGCCATAAAAAGTTATTAAATGCTCCGTTAAATGAAAGAAAATTACAACCGTTCAGAAATCCATTGTTGCACACTTTGTAATGCGCTATTTAATGCGGCTGGATTTGTACCGCCGGCTTGTGCCATATCCGCTCTTCCTCCACCTTTTCCTCCCACTTGTTTTGCAACATGATTGACTAATTCTCCCGCTTTTATTTTGGCAGTGAAATCGTTTGTAATGCCTGCAATTAAACTAACTTTGTTATCCCCTTGCACGGTTGCCAATACAATGGCTGCACTGTGCAATTTGTTTTTCAATTGGTCGAGAAGTTCTCGCAAGTTCTTAGGATCGGTGCTCTCAAGTTTCACCGCTAATACTTTCAAACCATTTATATCAATTGCTTGATCGATAAGTTCATCGCCTTTTGCCGCCGATAGTTTCGCTTGCAAACGCTCTAATGTTTTCTCAGTTGTTTTGAGTTGCTCTAATAATTGTTGAATCTTTTGATCCAGTTGTTCAGGCGCAACTTTGAGCAAATGTGCCGCTTGATGCAATTGTTGCTCAGTTTCAAATACCCAATTGAGAGCAACTTCTCCTGCAATTGCTTCAATTCTTCTTACCCCTGCAGCAACCCCTGTTTCACTGATAATTTTAAACAAGCCAATATCGCCAATTTGTTTGACGTGTGTACCGCCGCATAATTCAGTTGAGAAATCCCCCATTGAAAGCACCCGCACTTCATTTCCATATTTCTCACCAAACAACGCCATTGCACCACTTTGCATTGCATCTTCCAATGACATGAGCTTTGTTTCAACCACCGTATTGAGAAGAATTTGTTGGTTAACTAACCGTTCAATTAAAACCAGTTGCTCGGCATCAATGGGTTCAAAATGGGTAAAATCAAAACGCAATCGGTCGGGAGAAACTAATGAACCTTTTTGTTTAACATGAGAACCTAAAACATTTCTCAACGCTGAGTGCAACAAATGGGTAGCAGAATGGTGACGAGCCGTTGATTTTCTAGCAGTTTTATTAACATTTGCTTGAAGAAGATCACCCACTTTGATTTCACCTTCTTTTAATTTTCCCAAATGCAAATGCGCATTACCTTGTTTGCGAGTATCTTCTACTTTGAAATGGACATTTTGAGAAATCAATTCGCCACAATCACCCACTTGTCCACCTGATTCCGCGTAGAAAGGTGTTTGTTCTAAAATAATTTGTGCAGTTTCTCCAACAGTAATTTTCTCAACGCGATGACCCTCTTTGAAAAGAGCTAACACTTTTGCTTCATCTAATAGTTTTTCATAACCCACAAATGGTGTTTCAAATGTATTTTCATTAGCGTTGCTCAAATCTACATTGAAATGTCCAGCGGCACGCGCTCTTTCACGCTGTTCATTCATTGCTTGCTCAAAACCGTTCATATCAATCGTTAAGCCGCGTTCTCTCGCAATATCGGCGGTTAAATCAACAGGAAATCCGTAAGTATCATATAATTTGAAAACAATCTCACCAGAAATCATTTTATCGGACATTTCAGAAATGGCTTGTTCTAAAATTTTCAAACCATGATCAAGGGTTTCTGCAAAACGTTCTTCTTCTTGGCGTAGAACCTTTTTAACGATTTCTAAATTCGCAGGCAATTCAGGGTAGGCATTACCCATTTCATTATTTAAAGCATCAACCAATTGATAAAAGAACGGTTCTTTCATGCCTAATTGGTTTCCATGACGCAGCGCACGGCGAATAATTCTTCTCAATACATAACCACGACCTTCATTGGAAGGCAAAACCCCATCAACAATCAAAAATGCACAGGCTCTAATATGATCCGCAATTACTCTTAATGAAGGATTTGTTATATCTGTTGTTCGAGTCATTTGAGCAACGTATTTGAGCAAATTCTGAAATAAATCAATCTCATAATTGCTATGCACGCCCTGCATGACTGCTGCTAATCTTTCCAAACCCATACCCGTATCAACAGAAGGTTTTGGTAAAGGCGTTAAAACCCCTTGCGCGTCACGATTGAACTGCATAAAAACCAAGTTCCAGATTTCTACATAACGATCGCCGTCTTCCTCTGGTGTTCCCGGTGGTCCTCCCCAAATATGCTCACCATGATCATAGAAAATTTCCGTGCAAGGTCCGCAAGGTCCGGTGTCGCCCATTTGCCAGAAGTTGCTCTTTGCGCCGCAACGGGTAAAACGATTTGAATCTATCCCGATTTCTTTTAACCAAATATCGGCGGCTTCATCGTCATTTTCAAATATCGTAATCCAGAGTTTTTCTTTAGGCAGTTGTAATACGCCGGTGAGAAACTCCCACGCAAAGAAAATGGCTTCGCGTTTGAAATAGTCGCCAAAACTAAAATTCCCGAGCATTTCAAAGAATGTGTGGTGTCGCGCGGTGTAACCCACGTTTTCTAAATCATTATGTTTGCCGCCGGCGCGCACGCAGCGTTGGCAGGTTGTGGCGCGGGAATAGGCGCGTTGTTCGCCGCCCAGAAATACGTCTTTAAATTGCACCATGCCTGCGTTGGTGAATAATAACGTGGGGTCATTGGCGGGAACGAGCGGCGATCCAACCGCGATAGTATGTTGTTTTGATTGAAAAAATTCTAAAAATGCTCGGCGTAAAGCGGCGGTCGTGCGCGGGGTGGCGTTCATAAAACGGGCAACATTCCTTTAACAAAATAAAAAATCCTTCGGGGGATTGTGCTGAAGCATTCAAAAAAAATCAAGCCTTAACTTTAACAATCATACCGACTAAACAATAACTTTCTACACAAAGTTATAATCAAATTAACGATACAACCAAACGCGCATTAATGAAAGGAGTTTCTCGGTTTCTAGCGGTTTCGCCATGTAATCATTTGCTCCCGCCTCAATACATTTCACCCGATCGCCTTTCATCGCTTTAGCCGTTAGAGCAATAATCGGTAATTTACGAAACCGCCCTTGTGCTCGAATTTTGCGCATCGTTTCATACCCGTCCATTCGCGGCATCATAATATCCATTAAAATCAAATCAACGGTTGGATGTTCCTCTAAAAGTTGCATAGCTTGCGTGCCGTCTTTTGCAATCAGTACTTCCATACCTTTGTTTTCTAAAGTTGCACCCAAAGAAAACACGTTTCTCGCATCATCATCAACTAAGAGTACTTTCTTATTATTGAGAATTGCTTCTTTATCGTGGATCATTTTCAAAATGCGTTGCTGTTCTTTAGGTAATTTAGATTCAACTTGATGCAAAAATAACGTCGCTTCATCTAATAAACGCTCAGGAGAATGCACAGCTTTTAATGTCAAATCTTCTCCATTTTGCGCCAACCGTTTTTCTTCTATGGGAGTTAATTCCCGATTTGTATAAATAATAACAGGAATTAAACTTAAATCATCATCAGCCCGCAATTGCTCTAACATTTTTAAGCTGCGTCCTTCATCAAAATCAATATCGAGCACAATACAATCAACCGTAGAACTATGCAATTTTTGATAGGCTTCTTCACTATTGGTAACTAACTCGGTAGAAACCTCGCTGCTATCCAATAAATCTAATACTTGTTGATGACGATTTTCCTCTGCTAATGCAATCAATAAATGCTTAACTTCGTGGTCGATAAAATGCTCTATTTTCTTAAACGCATTTCCTAACTCTGTCATACTCA
This sequence comes from Pseudomonadota bacterium, assembly GCA_041161065.1. Lineage (GTDB taxonomy): Bacteria > Pseudomonadota > Gammaproteobacteria > Beggiatoales > Beggiatoaceae > DYRG01. The sequence continues at coordinate 23,019 of JBEAVE010000029.1, forward strand.
CGGGTTTGAGCAAATAACCAATTGCACCCATTTGTCGAGCGTCACGACTTTGTGCAATATCTCCTCCCGACATGAAATGCACAGGAATATGCCTGGTTTGCGCATCAGTTTTCAAACGATCCATTACTGTCCAACCATCGACCAATGGCAAACCAACATCTAAAATAATTGCACTGGGTTGATATTGCTTTGCGAGTTCTAATCCATTTTTACCATCGTGCGCTAAAATACATTTGAAATCTTTTTCATGCGCTAATTCTTGTAACAATTGCGCAAATTGCACATCATCTTCAATAATCAATAAAACCCGATCACCTATTTGAATATTATGACGATCGTCTTCGCTTATTTTTGTTTCAAATTTAGGAGGTTCAGGCTGAGTTATTTGTATTTCATCATCGGGCATTTCATTCATTAAAACTTTAGGTGCTTTAGGTGGTGTTTTTAAGATAGGTTTAATATGATGTTCTTCATCTTGTTGATTGGAAGTTGAAACAGCTTTTTCCACCCGCTCAGGAATTACCAAACTAAACGTACTTCCTATCCCTTCCTCACTTTCAATTTGTAAAAAGCCGCCTAACAATCGCGTTAATTCCCGAGAAATCGACAAACCTAATCCCGTTCCTCCATATCGACGACTCGTTGTTCCGTCAGCTTGTTTGAAGGCTTCAAAAATCAAATGCTGTTTTTCTTTAGGAATTCCAATCCCCGTATCAATCGCACTAATGATAATACTATTGCTTGCTGACAAATGATTGATATTTGTTGTTGGACGCTGTATTTTTAAGGTAACTCTCCCCCCTTTCTCAGTAAATTTGAAGGCATTTGAAAGCAAATTTGTAACGATTTGTTGTAATCGCTGAGAATCCGTATAAAGCAAAAGTTCCTCTAGTGAATTATCCACATCAATCACAAAATTCAAGCCCTTATCTTCCGCCATATGGGTAAATTTTCTTTGTAAAGATTCAGTGATTTGTACGAGCGGGCATTCTTCAAAATGAAGCTCTAAATGACCTGCTTCAACTTTTGATAAGTCCAGAATATCGTTAATTAGAACCAGTAGTTCAGTGCCTGCTTTATGAATAGTTTGAGCAAATTCAACTTGTTTTTCGCTCAAATTGCTATCCTTATTGGCGGCTAACATTTGCGCTAGAATTAGCATACTATTTAGAGGTGTGCGCAATTCATGCGACATATTCGCCAGAAATTCGGATTTGTACTGATTTGCAACCTCTAATTCTTTAGCTTTTCTTTCAACTTCAGTTCTATTTTTCTCTAACTCTTGGTTTTTAATTTTTATAGAATCTTTTTGGCGTTCTAATTCACGACTGCGCTCTTCTAGTTCTTCATTTGTTTGACGAAGTTCCTCTTGCTGTGCTTGCAATTCTTCGGTTTGGCTTTGTAATTCTTCCGCCATGGTTTGGCTTTGTTGCAATAATTCCTGCAAACGCACCCGTGATTCAGCGGTATTAATGGCAATTGCAATCGCGGGTGTAATTTGTTGCAAGAAATCCAATTGTATTTCACTAAATGCTTTGAAAGAACCCAATTCAAAAACGCCTTTCAAATGACCTTCATAAACAAAAGGAACGATAGCTAAATTGTGCGGCGTGCTCTCACCTAAACCCGATTGAATGTTCACATAATCTTCTGGCACTTGAGAAACAATAATGGTTTCTTTTTCTAAGGCAGCTTGTCCCAATAAACCTTCACCAATCATCACTTCATTGCTCACATTTTTACGTTTTTTGTACGCATAAGTTGCAATCAATTTCAAATGCTGTATTTGGGATTTATTCAAATCGGGTATATGTAGGAGATAGAAAGTCCCAACTTGGCATTCTAAATATCTGGACAGAAAGGTAATAATGTTTTTAGAAAGGGTGAGCAAATCTAAATCACCACTCATCGATTCGCTTAATAAAGTTTGCCCAGTTTTTAACCAGTCTTGCATATTCTTTCGGGCGTTTTCTTCCTCTAATTGTTGCAATGCCTGTAGATTTCTATCGGTGATTTCACGCAACCGCCTTGTCATTTCTGATAATGCACGCCCTAATTCGTCATTTTCTGATAACAATTTTACTTCACGATGGTAATCACCTGATGCAATCGCATTTGCTTGCAAAATAACCCCACGTAATGTTTTAGTCATTTCAGTTAATGCTTGCCCCATTTCATCTTGTTCAGACAGTAATTTAATATCATTATTGAAATTCCCAATTGCAATAGCTTTTGCTTGTTCAATTGTTCCTCGAACACCCATTTTAAGTTGCTCTGTTGAACAAACAATCTCGGCGATTTCATCTTTACCTTGATAGACTAATGATTCTTTAACGGGTTTTCCTTGCGATAGTGTTCTAAGTTGATTATTAATTTCGGATAAAGGTGTTACCAATTGTTGGGTAATTTTCTTTGCAAAGAACCAAATAATAAAGATAGCTATAATACCTAATGTTGCAATGAATATTTTTAATTCAAAAACCGAAGAAAATGCTTCATTTTTTCCAATATCTACAATTAAAGCCCACTGATGATTTTCTATCTTGAGCGGTGTATAAGCAGATAGCACCGTATCTCCTAAATAATTAGTTGTAATTATTTTGCCTTTTTCTCCCTTTAAAGCAAATTTAACGGCATCAGTTTTTACATTTCCATCTTCAGGATGTTGAAATGAATAATTCATTGAATGTTTTTGCGGGTCTAAAACAGAATTAGAACGCATTAAGTAATTGTTTCCTACCAAATAAATCTCACCTGTTTTACCCAATCCTTCACGATATTGTGTAAGTTTATTTAGAGAATCATCTAACATTTGAAGCACAACAACGAACTGCACATCTCCTTTAGTAGATAATAATGGTTGTGCAACAAAAGCAGTCGGACGATTTTGTGAAGGTTCATACGCCTCATAATCACTAAGTGAAAAGGTTTTTTCTTCAAGTATTTTTCTAATCAATTTGCTCAAATGTGTATTTGCAAATGCACCCTCAAAAATATTCGCACCATAATCTGCTTCACGTTTTGTTGTGTAAAATATTTTTCCACTAGGGTGTACTAATAATAAATCGTGATAGCCATAACGGTTGGTGTAATTATTAAAGAAATCTTGGTTGTTCTCTTGTTTTGGGGTAATTGCTTCCTCCATTTCCATGGTTGTTGCAATTACCCAATTTAAACCCAATACTTGCAAAGGTGAATTGATAAACAACGCTAATTTACCTATCTTATTTATTCGCGCGCCAATCGCAGTTTCTCCCGTAAATGCTCTATTTATATCGGCAGAATTTCTGGGTTTTCCAAAAGCATCTTTCTCATATAAACGGCGATTACTACGATAATAAGTTTTATCATCACTTCCTTTACCCACTAGAAAGTTATCAGCGGTTTGCCCCATTCCACTATTTCTTAACATAATTTCATTGATTTCATCAGGCGTAATTGACATAACTAAAACACCAATAATTTCTCCATTTTGAATTAAGGGTGCAGAAAAGAACGCCATATATTTATCAGCGGGGCTGTAGAAACTAAAATCCTCAACAACAATTTCATGCCCTAAACTGCGTTGAAATGCCCTTCTTAAACCCGTTGTTTGCAAATCCCCTTTCAAAACATTTTGACCCATTTCTGATTTCTTTGCGGAAGAATAAACCACATTGCCTTCCTTAGAAATCAACAACCAATCGTAGAAATTATATTGCTTTGACGCATTAACAAAAAATGATCCACGTTTTTCTTGAACATCTAACCATGCTGTTCCTCCAATTTTTCCTTCCTTTTTGAATGCCTGATCAAACTCTTCCATCGTTTGAATATTATGACTATTTTGAGCAATAATTACCAAATTATCGTATTTGTTTTGAATATAATTTATAATTTGCGTTTTTTTGTTATCTTGTTCAACTAGCATTTTATCCAATGCGTTCTTCCATAACATACCTACCACTTCTAATAAATTATTTGCATCTTGTTTGCGTTCTAAAAAAAAGTTTTCAATTTGCGCTTTTTTGATTTCACGCAGGCTTTCAAGCTGATTAAAAACTTGTTTTGATAACGCCGTATCACTTTGCCACACTGCAATCACGCCAATTAAAATCAATGGAACTATGCCAATAATTAAAGAAGTGCCAAATATTTTGCTATGAAGTTTCATAATTATTTCTTCTCTTGAGAAGGTAAAATCATCACGGTTGCATTTGGGTGGAGTTTCATTTGTCCAGCAATAACAACAGAATCGCCCGCATTTAATCCCTCAATAACTTCTACGTCACCCGTACGTCTTTGACCTAACTTGATTTTAGTTAAAATTGCTTTATCTTCTTGCACCTTAAATACAAAGCTATCACCACCTTGAGGAACGATCGCTTGTTCTGGAATAATTAGCGCGTTTTCTCTCTCTCCTAAAACCAATTTTACTCGAGCAAATAAGCCACCCTGTAATTCCAAATTAGGGTTTGGTAATTTCGCCCGAAGCAATAACGTTCTACTTTCCTCTTCTAATGCCAAATCCATTGCATAAACTTTACCCGTAAATTCCTTGCTAGGAAACGCATCTAATGTGACCGTTACAGTTTGTCCACGATTGATTTTAGACAAATAAATTTCGGGCACTTTGAAATCCAATTTTACGGTATCTAGTTTATCCAAACGAACGAGGGGTTGTCCAATTTGAACATACGCGCCCTGACTAACCTCTCTCAAACCCAAAATTCCAGAGAACGGTGCTTTAATAGTCATTTTATCCAACCGCACTTTATCCACTGCTAATTTTGCTTTAGATTCATCTAATTTTGATTTCGCTTCATCTAAGGCTTGATGACTAACGAGTTGCTTACCAAATAAGTCTTTAATTCTTTCATAACTTTGTTTGTTTAATAGTAATGTTGCATTGCTCTGATCTAAGAGAGCTTTATATTCAGATGCATCGAGCAAAATAAGCGGCATTCCCATTTCTACTTTCTGACCTTCCTCAAACCCAATTGTTTGAATTCTTCCCGCAATTTCGGCACGAATCATAACACTTTCATCGGGTTTTAATGTTCCCACAGCAACCACTTCTTCTATTACTTTATCGATTTTAACAGGAGAAACTTCCACTGGCATAGGTGGAGGAACATTTGTGGGTTTTCCACTTTCTGGAGAATTTGCTAAAACGGTATGACAGAAACCAAAAAACAAAGCAATATATTTAAGTATTTTCATGTTAATGTTCTTCCCTTAACCAAATAATGTTGAAACCTGCTTGAGTGCTTTGTGCAAGCAAAGGTTGTAATGTTTGTAAAATAAGTGTTGCTTGTTGCTCAAATTGCCAAGGCGGATTAACAATTATCAACCCAGAACCATTTAAACTTAATTCATTATCAGTTGGCAATGCCCAATATTCAATTGCTAACACTTTCCTCACGTTACTTTCTTTGACAATTTGATAGAAACGCTTTAGTGTTGCTTGATGTTTAATGGGATACCACAAAACAAAAGTTGCTTGCGACCAACGTTGCAAACCATTCATTAAACTTTGCCAAGCTAAAGCAAATTCTTGCTGTTGCATTTCATATGGCGGATCAATAAAAACCAACCCTCGTTTCAATGGTGGCGGCAATAAGGCTTTTAGAGTTTCATAACCATTACGCTGATGCAAATGAATTCTTTTGTCTTTTTTGAAGAGATGCTTTAATTGATAAAATGTTTCTGATTGCAATTCAACTAAAATAAGTTGATCATTTTCTCTCAATAATTTCGCCGCTAACAAGGGAGAACCCGCATAAAATTGTAATTGGTTTTCTATGTTAATTTGCTTTATAATGTGCAGATAACTCTTTAGGGATTCTAATTGAAATTGTTGATCAAAAAGTCGAGCAACTCCTTGTTTGTATTCTGCACTTTTAGTTGCTTCAATGCTCTTCAAATCATACAAACCACTTCCCGCATGGGTTTCAAGATAGCAAAGTGGGGTAGGTTTCTCCAATAATTTTTTAAGCAACACTAATAATAAACTGTGCTTGCATACATCGGCAAAATTTCCCGCATGAAAACAATGTTGATAGTTCATAAATTAAAAACTTTTCTTCTGTTTTTATGAAGCTGCCACGCATTATTAGGTGGCAGTTTTCAAATATTAACCTCTAATGCCTTTCAAATCCATTTTTTGTGATGAAAAAATGCGCTTTAAGAAATCTTGAAGTTTTTTCCAAGAATCATTATCTGCACCTTTATCATAAGCAATGGGCAAACTAAATTTCTTAGCAATTTCATCGGCATCAGGATTTGTAAAACTATGTTCTACATTTGGATAACCTACATATTCAAAATCGGCTTTCGCGGTTTGCATTTCGGATTTGAAGGCTTGCACTTGTTCTTCTGGAATCATTGCATCAGATTCACCATTAAAAACGATGATTTTTGCTTTAATTGCACCCTCTTTAGCAGGCTCTTTGGTTGAAAGCATTCCATGAAAACTAGCAACTCCTTTCAAATCCAGTCCCATTCTTGCCATATTGAGAACAGTTGCTCCCCCGAAACAATACCCCATCGCGGCGATATTTTCTTTCTGAACGGTGGGTTGTTCTTTTAAGAAATTCATTGCCGCAAGAAATCGGGATTTAGCGAGTTCTTTGTTCTTTAAAACTTCCCCTGCAAATGCTCCCGCGTCCTTAGGATGTTCGGCAGTTTTTCCATCGCCATACATATCAACTGCTAATGCGGTGTAACCTAATTCTGCAAGCATTTCTGCACGTTTTCTTGCATACGCATTATGACCCCACCATTCATGAACAACTAATACTGCTGGACGAGGATTATTTGTTGCATCATCATACGCCAAATACCCTTTCAAAGTTACACCGTCTGCATTATATTCTACAGGCGTTCCTTTCACCGCCGCAAAAGCCGATAAATTCGCCGCCATCATTAAAGCACCAACCAACCAGATTTTCATATTTCAAAGACTCCTTTTTTTGAGAACCGTGAACATTGTAGCACTATTATTTTATGGGTAGTAGTCTAAAACAAAAATTCCTTGTTGATAACGTTGCGTTGGCGGCGGCAAGTAATCCATTGTAACCGTTTTTTCATGCACAATAACCACTGGGCGATGATTTTCAAGCATATTTCTCAAAGTTTCTGCGTTCAAATAACGATGTTGCGTATCAGGATAATTCAAACCATATTCCATTTCACCTTTTGAATGAAACAAATAAACATCTGCACGTTTATAAAACCAATTAACGGCGTGCATTAAAGGCGCATCTGAAACAATAATCGTTTCTGGTGTAATCAAAGATTGCTTTGACAGTAGAAATTCCTCTGGTGCTTTATTATTTAAGAAACTTTGCGGTAAAATGAAATGCGTAATTAACATTAAACTTACAGGCGACATCGCGTAAAAAAACAACACGCTATTTTGCTCAGTTTCTCTCAGTGATTTAATAATCAAAACACCACCTATTATTAGTGAGCATACAATCAAAAATACCTTGTAAAGTTCTTCTGTTTGATAAAAAGGTTTTAATCCCCAAAAATGTAATTGTGCGCTCACGATGACAAATAATATCAACAGAATAAATATTAAACCGAATATCATGCCAAAACGTTGCCAGTTGTTCGGTTTGTAATGAAATAAACCTTCACTCAATAAAATAGCTAACGGTGCATAACAAGGTAAAATATAAGTGGCGAGTTTTCCATTGGATAATGAAAAGAAAATGAAAGGTAATACAAACCATATTAAACTAAAACGATAAAAGGGTTCTGAAAGTAATTTTGACTTCAAGTTGTTTAGTGCGCTAGGTATTAAAAATGTCCAAGGCATTGCACCACCAAATAAAACGGGTAAGAAATACCAAACAGGGGACGAGTGTTGCGCCGCATTTCCTCCCGAAAAACGTTTGATGTGTTCTACCCAAAAGAAATAATGCCAGAAATCACTTTCTTTGAAATGAATGGCAATTCCCCAAGGCACACAGACTAATAAAACCGCTAATAGAGGAATGATGCTCCAACTTAAAATATCTTTTGTCCGTTTCTCCCAAACCATAAATGTAATGATCACAAGAAAGGGAACAGCAAATGCGAGAAATCCTTTAATGAGAAAAGCTAATCCACAAAAAATACCTAACCAAAATAAATAATGGTTTCTCTCTCTTTTTTCAGTCGCTTGAAATGCAATAAAGAAACTCGCCACTGCTGCTGTTAGAAAAGCCGCCAGCATTCCATCTAATACATTGGTAATGCTCAAAATAAAAACCTGAATAAATGTTAAATAAATTAAGCTACTTAAAACAGGTTGTTTAGTTTGACCAAAACGGCGAATTAAAAGAAAAATCCACCACGCAGAAAACCCCGCTGCTAATGCGGAAGGTAAGCGATTTGCAAACAGGTTTTCTCCAAAAATAAACATTGCACCCGCTTCCAACCAATAACCTAAGGGTGTTTTCTCAAAATACCGCATTCCGTTCAAATGGGGCACAATCCAGTCGCCTGTATTGAGCATTTCACGCGGGATTTCTGCATAACGCGCTTCTGAAGGAATGGTCAAAGGGTGCATTCCTAGCAATGCAAGATAAACAACTAGAAATAAACTAAAAACGCCAATAATTAAATGTTTTGTACTCATATTTGAAATCTAATTTTTAAGGAAATAAAAACCCTCTCAAATATAATGAGAGGGCTCATTTTAATTCTCAACAACTAAAGAACTTCAGTTGCGTAATCTGCTAAGCGAGAACGTTCGCCGCGTTGTAAAGTAATATGCCCGCTAAAAGGACAGTTTTTGAAACGATCCACAACATACGTCAAACCCGACGTTGTTTCACTCAAATAAGGCGTATCAATTTGCCCCGTATTACCCAAACAAACGATTTTTGTTCCAGGTCCCGCGCGGGTAATTAATGTTTTCATTTGCTTAGGCGTTAAATTCTGCGCTTCATCTAAAATAATATAACGATTTAGAAAGGTTCTTCCTCGCATAAAATTGAGAGAACGGATTTTAATTTTGCTATTCAAAACATCACCCGTTGCAGCCCGTCCCCATTCGCCTTCGTGATTTCCCGTATGCAGGCTTGGATTTAAGACTTCCAAATTGTCCATTAACGCCCCCATCCAAGGTGCCATTTTCTCTTCTTCTGTGCCCGGTAGAAACCCAATATCTTCTCCAACAGGAATCGTAACTCTCGTAACAATAATTTCACGATACAACTGTTTTTCTAATATCTGTGACAAACCCGCTGCTAATGCCATTAAGGTTTTACCGCTTCCTGCAATTCCTAACAACGTTACGAAATCAACTTGATCATCCATGAGTAAATTAAGTGCAAAATTTTGTTCACGATTTCGAGCATTGATCCCCCAAATTCCATGATGTGGTGCTCGATAATTATGCACTAATTGAATAACGGCTTCATTTGGTTTAACTTCTTTGACCAGTGCTTCAAAACCTCCTTCCTCATCTAGAAATAAACCCTGATTTGGATACCAATCATTCACATCTTCACCGCGTAGACGATAGAAAATTCTCCCTTTTTCTTGCCAAGATTCTAAGCCGTTGCTATGTTGATCCCAGAAATCTTTTGAAAGCGGAATGAAACCACCGTACAACAAGTTAATATCATCTAAAACTTTATCATTTTGGTAATCTTCGGTATGAATACCTAAAACCCGCGCTTTAACCCGCAAGTTAATATCTTTTGAAACCAATGTTACTTTAAGGTCTGGGTGCTCTTTTTGTAAGGATTGTGCAATACTTAAAATGCTATTATCTGCTTTAGAACCGGGTAAGGTTGCGGGTAACACATTTATTAGTTCACGGGTTTGAAAAAATAACCGTCCACTAATTTGAGTTGTTCCATATCCGGTAATGGAAATACCGTTTTCAATTTCGCCATTTGAACTTTTAATCAAATCGTCCAAGAAACGGGTAACTTGCCGAACGTTTCTCGCCACTTCTGAAGTGCCTTTCTTTCCCCCATCGAGCTCCTCTAAAACCACCATCGGCAAATAAACATCGTGTTCTTGAAAACGGAACAACGCCGTCGGATCGTGCATTAACACGTTAGTATCTAATACAAATAACCGTTTTGCACTCATGTTGTTCTCCTTATTGCAATAGTTGTACTAAAAATTTTCTTTATTTTGAAAGGGGTTAATTATTTTTAAGTTTCCAATAAGTTGTTCGTTTTGCATATCTTCTGAATATAAAATACTACAACCAGATTGCAATGCGGTAGCGATAATTAAACAATCCCAATGTGAGTAATTATAACGTTGAGAAATAATCATCGCTTGTCTAACCGTATTGCTATCAACAGGCATAACTTTACAATGAGTTAGCAATTCATTAGCTAGAAAATAAGTATCCTGTCGATTTATTTTTAATTTTTTTAAACAAACACTAATAAATTCGTTAATTACTTGTGTACTAATAGTTGGGTGTTGATTAAGTAATTTTTTAGCAATGTTTACTTTATAATGATTAGAACTAAACGCCTCGATAATAACATTTGTGTCAAGAAAATATGTATCGATCATAACAATCTTCTCTATTGAAATTACCATCGAACTTTCCCTGATATTTATCAAATAATGTTAAATCTAATTGGCTATCTAATGATTTCACAGTTGTTATTTCATTAGTTGAAATAGGAAAAATAAGCACCTCTATTTCTTGTCCAAGATATTCTTCAGGTAAATCAAGCGTAATATTGGTTTTATCTGGGGTAATAATTTGCCGTAACATAGCATATTTCCTCTCTATTTTTTATTGGAGAATCCATTTGAAAAGGTGCTCCCATGCTTTGTGGAAAAGCACCCAACCTAACATTTCTTCACCTACATAAACCCGTCCGCGACCTTTCAAACCCGGACGTAACTGCCCGTCAGTATTATCAATTTTAGCTTCTAAAATAAAAACTTGCTGACTATCTCGAGTGGTCGCGCGCGGTTGAATTTTTGAAATCGTTTGTTCAAACATTTCATTTGGATACGCATCTAAAATAATATTTAACGGCATTTTTGTTTCAACATAACGCATATCATCAACCGTAATTGCCATTTGAATTAGCATATTATCCAACGGTGCAATTTCAAATAAAACTTGACCCTTATTAATAGGGCTTCCTTCCGCCCGTTTCAAATCCCCTAAAATAACGATTCCGTTTAATGGGCTTTTGATTTGAAGATGTGCCATTCGATGCTCTAATAATTCTATTTGTGCGTCGATGCGTTCGATTTCTAATTGAGCGATTTGTACACTACTGGTATCACGAGAAGCCGCACTAACATCTTTTTGTTTTTGCGCACGACTTTTCTCCGCTTTCAAACCTGATAATTGCCACTCAATTTCTTTACCATCTAATTCCGCCAACAAATCGCCGTTCTTTACCTGATCGCCTGACAAATGAAAGGTTTGTTTCAATATCCCGTCAAATGGCGCATTTACAAAGCGTCTAATGGTTGGTTCTAATATCACAGAACCTGCCACTCGATGCGGTACAGGAATTAACATTACCAATATGAAACTTAACCATAAAGACAATTTGAAAATGCGGCGGTTTCTCTCTTTTGAGGTATCCAATTTCAAACGTTGCCACCAACGCCAACGTGCCCGTTTTAATGCCACCGTTGTCATACCTAAAGCGAGAGCTAATTGTCCTAATTCATTCAAATGGGTTTCTAATGGTTTCTTTTCCCATAACAAAATTAACACGCCGACAAATCCGTTGGGTAATTGTGGCAAAGGCAAACTTAATAACCCTGTTGCTCCACTTATTTTGAGCATTTGTTTGATTTGTGGGCTATCATTTTCAGCGGTGAGGGGTGATTGCAATAATAAGGTATTTTTCATTAACGCTTCACTCACATGAACAATATCAGCTTGGCGTTTGAAATGCTCAATTTCAGAAATACTTTCTACTCGACAATGCTTACCTTTTTGCAATCCTAAAATAACCCGTTGTGCTTGAAAATGTTGTTGCAACGTTTGTAATAAACCTTGAAAGGCTTTTTTCGTATCAGGCATTGCAAAGGATTTGCTCAACATCATTAACCAATCGGTGTGTGTGTTTTGTAGAGAAACCGTTAGATAACCCACAACCAATTGCAAAATGGTTGCAAACATTTCTAAGCGTTGTTCACCCAACACTAAAATTAATGCAATGGTTTCAGAAATAGTGACAGGCGCAGTTAAAATATAGATTTGTTGGGTTTTATCGATTGAGAAAATCTGGACTGCTTTTTTTTCAAGCGTGAATTGCGCTTGCTCTAAAAAAAGGGTTTCTAAATCCGCGTGCCAAGAAAGGGCTTGTTTGGATAAAATCCGTTGTCCTGCAATGAGTTGTTTCTTATCATCTTGAAAGGAATGAAATGCGCCCGCTGCATTAGTCAGGCGCAATAAAAGTTGTAATGCCGATAAAACCCGATCGTCGTGTGCCGCTTCACGATCAATCAATGCTTGAATTTCTTGATGTAAGGTCAATAAATTCAACGGCGTAGGCTTAATCGGTTGCGGCGCGGTCATTGTTATTTAAATACAGCAAGGTTGGAATCAACTTTCTCTGGATTTAACTCAGGTGCAAATTGGCAAGTTGCTGGCAGTTTAGTGTCAATCGAACCGTTGCCATTTATGTCACCAATATTTGTTTCGTCAATCCAATAACCACCCAGAGCCTTGCTACCAGCATTAACACCAATGCCAAATGGGCTTGTTTCTCCAGGAATACTCCCATCACCAGCAAAATCTGTAGCCGTTCCTTTTAGTTGGAAACGAGTACTTGCTTGTGACTCCGTTCCTCCAACCACTGTTCTAGCAATAAGTTGCACATCCGTCCAATAGGCGTAGTTTTTGGGATATAGCACGTTAAGATCAGCAAAACCATTTTCATTCGTTGTAATCTTAATGGCATTCCCCGAGCCTACGCCACTTGCATCTGCTAACGTTGCTATATTACGGGGATCAAGGTGTCCGTTGTTATTAATATCTTCGCCTACATCGAGAATACTATTTTTATTAATATCCTCATTCGCACAACCAACGATGATGTACTGAACCCACTTAGTCTCAGCTTTGTCGAATTTCCACCAACCTTTTGTATAATCAGTGGGGATAACAGTAAAGTCGACGGTAGCTCCTTTTACAGGATTACCATTTACATCCGTAACTAGAGCCGTGTAAGGAAGTTTATACTTTGTAAGATCGTATTCGATGAACTTATCCCCCGTCCCCAAAATAATAAAGGCTTGGCGACGAGCAACGGTAATTTTAACGGTTTTTACAATAGAAGTACCGACTACTTTTCCTTCAATGGTGACATCTTTATTTGCACCCGTTGAAGAACCAGAACGATAAACTGTTGTTGCTCGTCCAAAGACATCTGTAATTGCAAAGGAAGGAGATATTTCACCTGCGGTAACATCTGTAACATTAAACTCAATACGCTTTCCTTTCACTAAATTATTATTGGCATCACGCACGACTGCAATAATAGTGCTTTGTTCAGAAGTATTTGAACCAATATTAACTCCTAATGTTGCAGGCTCAGCCTGTAAATCAAGACTTACTGCTTGGGTTGCAACAAAATCAAATTTAATCACTTTGGAAGGACCATCTTTGGTTTTTGCAGCGACAGTAATTTCAGTAGGACCTGCATTACTAGAACTGATGGTGAAAGTAGCATCTCCACTAGTATTAGTCATAACACTATTAGAACCTAATCGTCCACGAGAAGCAGAAATATTAATTATTTCATTAAGTTGCGGAGCTCCGCTTTTATCCCAATGAATTTTAAATTGTTTTGTAGTCCCCAAAGGAACATCGTCCTCAGTTGGAGAATTATCAGAAGATGTTACAGTAAAGTTATCATTAGAAATCGTTAAGATATGATTAACAGATTCAATCTTATCAGTTGCAATTCCATCAAAACTAACTGTAATTGTATCTTTACCTGCATTCTTAGCAGTTAAAACAACTTTTGCCGATCCACTTCCATCTGTTGTTGGATTTGAATTACTTAATGGATTATTTAGTGAAGAAACTACTTTTAATTTTTTCCCACTTACGCCTTTTCCAGCCGAATCTTTTAATAAAATAACCAATTCTTGAGAGCTTCCTTGAATCGCAGTTCCTTGACCAGTGATACTTAAAACTGTGCCATCGACAGTAATAGTTATTTCTTGGGTTAATTCGCCCGATTTAGCGATAACTTTAATATCACGGTTAATCGGATTTCCTTCAGTCGTTAAACGCGCTTGAGCTTGACCCGCATCGTTAGTTGTTCCCGCGGGAGTTGTTCCCATTGCAATAGGTTGAATCGTGCCCGAATCGCTGCTAAAACGGACTTCGCCCCCTTTGTAAGGATTGTTGTCTTTGGTTTTCAGAATCGCCGTTAAAACCACGCCATCGGCTTTGCCTTCGGAAGCCAATTGCGGGCTGCTGGTTAATAATTCTAGCGACGTGGGTTGAACCGTCGATGCAGCTTCGATGAACGTGATATTCCCCGACCGTTTGATGGTATTGGGCGCGCCATTGACACTCACGCTGACGGTGAAGGTTTCGGCGACGGTGTCGGTTAATTTAATGACGAACTCGCCTCCCGCGCCTGTTATGCCTGTTGCTTTGTCGGGAATGGCGGAAGCGGCTGCACCCGCTGTGTTAGGATTGATCGCGACGATCATGGGAATGCCGACGGCGGGTTGATTTTGGGCATCGCGCACTAAGGTGGTGACGGTGATGGTTTCCGTGCCGTTGGCGAGTTTGTTGTTGTCGGTGATGGTCACTTGCGAAATGGTGGCATTGGGTTGCGCGCCGAACGTGACGTTGGTTTCGCTGGAGACTGCGCCGGCATTGGCTTTAATTTTAAAGGTTTCGGCTTTGGTGTCTTTGACGGTGGTGGTAAAAACGCCGCCCGCGTTGGTTTTGCCGCTCGCAGCGGTTAATAAAGCGGTGGTGGATTCGCTTGCCAAGGTCACGTCGACACCGCTCAACGGGATATTATTTGCGTCGCGGACAACGACATTTAAGGTGATCGAGGCTTGCCCGTCGGCGGCTTGATTATTGTTGGCGGCGGTGACAGCGACTGAAGCCGGCACAGCGGTCGAACTGCTGGGAATGGCATTGAAAGTCAGGGTTTTTGTCGCGCCGACAACGGTCGACACAACGGGTGTGACGGTGAAGGTTTCAGCGACTTTATCGGTGATATTGATGACGAATCGCCCTAAATTGTCGGTTTTGCCGCTATCGGGTGAGAAAACCGCCGATCCGCCCGACACTCTCAACGACACGTCCGCGCCCACAACGGGTTCACCGCTGGCATTGCGGGCAAAAATCGTTAAAATCGCCGCGTCCGACCCGCTGGCAGGGCGTGGATCGCCATTCAAACTCACTTCGACCGTCGCAACCGGCGTGGTTGTCGAGGCATTTTTGACAAAGGCAACCGTTTTAGACACCCCCAATACATTCGCAACCATCGGTGTAATCTGGACATTTTCAACTACGCTGTTTGAAATAGTGGTTTTGAACACGCCGTTAGAACCTGTTTTGCCGCGCGCCGCTCCCAACACTGCGCTGCCAGAGCTGCTCGATAACACCACGTCTGCATCGGCGATTGGAGTGCCTGAAATATCGCGGGCGATGACGGTTAAATCGGCGGTGGCTGCACCATCAGCTAATACGGGGCTTCCGCTGACCGTCAAATTAACCGATGCGGGCAACGTTAAAGTGCTGGCGGTGAAGGTGACGGGCAATCCTTCCAATACATAGCCGCCCAAATTAGGATAAACCAGCAAGGTTTCCGCGACAGTGTCGGTGATATCGACGGTAAAAATCCCGTTCGAGTCGGTGACGGCGGGAACGCTAACTGCGACCGCAAACGATTTTGGTGAAAATGCTAATGCTGTCGGCACGTCCACAAAAGGATTGCCTGCTTGTCCTTGAATGCGAACGGTTAATTTAGCGGCGGCAGTGCCGTTGGCGGGTTGTCCGTTGTTCGAGATGAACGCGTTGATGACAGGTGAAAAATAGAGCGGATAATCCAAATGGGTTGGGGTAAAAGTTCGGTTGGGCGCGGTGGGCGTGACAGACAAAGTGACGGCTTCGCTGACGGTGTCTTCGATGGTGACGCGGGCATCGCCGTTGGAATCGGTGTTGGTCGAGCCGCTGGATTTGCCGCCGACGCGCGCTGATCCGCTAACGGTGAACGTGAGCGTGCCATCGGTGATAGGTGTCCCGTTTTCGTTGCGGAAGGTGAATGTTAGAGTGGTGCTTTTTTGCCCTTGGGGAATGACGATTTTCCCGCTCATGGTGAGGGTTGCGTTACCGTTGGTGGTGCCGGTGCCCGGTGTGGTGGTGGTGCCGGTGCCGGTTGTAGCGGTGAACGCGCCGCCGCCGCCGCACCCTGCTAATAACGTGGCGAAAAAGATGGTTAAAAATCCCCGAATCATCGGTTTATCCTCAGAAAAAAATAATTGAATGTTTTAGAACGGAAAAATCGTGCGCACGCCAATAGACTATTCAACGCGCAATCCCTTTATGTTAGCCTAAGTCAAGACAACTCGCTACCATTTCCCCACACTATTTCACGGAGTTCCGCAACAATGTACAATCAAAGCTGCCTAGACAATACCAAAAAAGCCTGGTTAGAAATTGAAGAAACCTTACAAACCAATCCTTCTCACGAACAAACCCTCGCCTGCTTAAAACGGGTTCAACATCTTCTCAACCAATGTATCCAAAAAGAGGCTTCTCGTAATAACCCCTCGACATCTGCCCAAAACAATAAACACTTTAATATACAAGAAGATAGCTGATAAATAAATTTATTTGTAATAACAGACCAAATGTCATTGCATTGTTCATAAAAATAGAGTATATGATGAGTTTCGCGGGCAATTTTTTAGGGTTATACAAACATGAAAAAGCTCATCTTCATATCGTTGTTATTGTGGACAACCGCCAGCTTTTCCTCAATTAAATTTATTGTGGGCTCTTCCACCGAACCGCTCAATTACTCAAATGGCGTTGCTGTGGGTGGTAATTATGGTTATTTCTCATACGTTGCTAACAGTAGTGGCGTGAAAATATTTAACACTGGCGTGAACCCAAGCGTTATTTCTGAGGTAGGTAATTACGCCTTGCCCGATACTTATACCTTTGGTGTAGCTGCAACAAATAATTACCTCTATATATCAACTACCGGCACACTCAAAATTTTAGATATTTCAAACAATAATTCTGCCAAACCCATTTGGCTTGCTGATTATCCCATTTCTAGTTATAGCCTAGCGATAAACAATCAATATGCTTATGTTGTTGGAACAGACGGGCTTACTATCCTCGATTTGAAAAATCCCTCCAACCCTTCTCCTGTTTCTAATTATAAAACTGCTGGTAATAATCCTATTTACGGCGTAGATGTCAAAGATAACTATGCTTATTTAGCCATTATAAACGTAGGATTACAAATCATCGATGTGAGTAATCGACAAACCCCCGTTTTGGTTGGAAAGTTTGATTTACCAGAACAAACTCGCGGTATTTCAATTGCGGGAACAAATGCGTTTGTTGCCAATGGTAAAAATGGTCTACTCGTGTTTAACATTAGCGATCCAATTAAACCTGTTTTAATAGCACGTTACGATAATATGGGTCAAATTAATGGCGTTACTGTTGGTAGCAATACATCAAAAACATCCCCACAAAAAGTGACAAGACTTTACCTCGCAAATAATGAGAAACAATTTACTGAATGGGATTACACGGACGAGAACGCCATTACAGAGCAATGTGCCATTTTTAATACCACGTTGTCATCAGTGGACGTTTCTTGTGTTCGAGTAAACAGCATTCCTTATGCTGCTAAACTCAATGCAGTGCCCAACAACGAGGGTAAATTGCAATTCACCCTAGATACTCAATCGTTTCATCCCGTTACCATTTTTCCCATTACTAATCTCATCTTTAGTGGTTTTCCACAACCTCAACCAGAAACTTGTGGCGTTTTTCCTTATGGTTCAAATAATTTGTTACGCCTTAATTGCTTAAATGTTAATGGGCAAAAATATTGGGCAGAATTAAGTTTATCTAATCTGCCCAGTGGTATTTTATTTGATGTGTCTGAATTTGGCGTGCTTCAAAAATAGGTAGTGGTCTAAATCTTTGCAAATAAAAGTAAAATTTATAACATCACCTACCGTTTTTTTGTATCACTATCCTAAACTAATTGCAAACAGGGGTTTTAGTGTCATGTTAAATTTCATGATATTGAAGTTTCGGAGTGTTTTTATTCCACTTTGCTTATTATTTTCAAATGTTGTTTTTTCCGCAAGTTTACCAGACTTAAAAACGTACAATTTCTCACCAACTCAAAATAAAATATTGGCAGGTACAAGTACCGAAAATTTTCCAAATGATTATGGCTGTAATGGAACAACCAATATTACTGATCAAATCGGTCAATTAATGTTAGTTGCTTTACGTTATGAATACGGAGGGGGTTGTTGGACGGATGGTCGATATAACAATAGCAATTACAATGTAGAAATGGGCGTTGTTACCGATGGTCAAATCCGTTTTGATGCGTACAAAATCTACGAACCACAACGCAAATTTACTGACTTCCTTGGTTCAAAACATGGTATTTTTTACAAATTCCCTACCAAAGAAAATTATACCGTTTATTCCTTTAGTAACAACAATATATTAAAATTACTAGAAATCCCTGCCGCTGATATTGATACCTCAAAATTCATTAAAATAAATGGCATAACCGTTAGTGAAATTGTGGGTTCAACAACTTACCTCTTTGTTCCAAGCCAACAACGCGCCAGTGTTTTCACCGAATTAGCCACTGGTATAGAAGGTGCGCTAATTAAAAGAAATGCTCTAATGAATGTATTGAAATACCGTTATTCTACAAATGGAACACCTTTTGACACTGCTTTAGATTTTAATTTCGGACCTTCCTCTCATGAAAATGTGTATAGCTTTACACGGCAATTCTTTGTAGTTCAAAACAATTCTACACAACAACTGGGCATTGTTTGGCAGGATAAAACGAACGCTTCTATTCAACTAAATTGGCTGGGTATGGATTTGCGTTCAACAAATGCGATTTCTTTACCCAATACTAATAACGAAATATTAGGTGCTGCTACCTTTGATAATAGTGGAAATATTTATTATTTAACCATTCAAAAAGGAACAGGTGTAACTAACGATATTGCTCGAACTGCGACCCTTTATAAAGTGACGACTAATGGTCAAAAAGTTCTTCAACAACCTTTAGATACCTCAAAAGATGGGTTAAACATTGTAACGTTTAATAATTACGATGCAGCTCTCACTTATTCAAATAACACATTAGGACTTATCCTCGGTCGACAAATGCACAAAACTCCTGATGGATTAAATCACCAAGGGGCAATTGCTGTTGTATTCGACACAAATACCCTTGAAACGATTAAAAATCACGGACAAACCTCTGGTCATTCATTAGAAGGCAGCGTTTTAACGACAAATAGCAATGGTCAATTTCTAGGCATTGATGTTGGAGACAATTATCCTCGCGGTGTACATTTACATGAATTTGATGACACGGCAATAAAATCGCGGGTGGTTTATACATTTAAGACCGCACATGGAACAACCTCCCAAAACCCAGCCGGCAAATCTTTTCCTGAATACACTGAAATAAGTACCCAAAATCAAAAATATTATCGCTGGTCAAATGATAATAAAATGTACACAGAAATTGGAGGAGTTGTAGAAGGACAAAACAGCTATTCAATTGTTTTTTCTGGAGAATCTTCGCCAGATGGTAGAGCACTAGATAACGCTAGAACGGGAAATTATCTTAACGATCCAAGAAATATCGGTTTGGTACAAGTTGTTAAAAATTTTCCTCGCGCAGAGAATGGCTCTAGCAACATGGTTACCGATGACTTAGTACTAACTTCTGGGATAAGTGAAGAAGGTGGTTTCTACACTTTTCAGGGCGACTGGTCTAAACAACGCAACAAAGGAGTTGTTTGGCTAACTCATTACCAAAATAAAGAAACTGAAAATGTTTCTCGCTTAAAAACACTTTCCTTAGGAAACGGTAACGTTTTGTTATTATGGGAAAAATGGACACCAGATGCTTATGTTAATACCTATGTTATGCTGATTACTGAAAATGGTACAGTGCTCAGTGAACCACTTGAATTAGGTACAATGGTGCGCTTGAATCGGCGTGATGATGCACGGATTATTGGTAATAAAGTGTACTTAGTTGCAGGTGATAAAAATGATAAGAAATTAGAACTTATTGTATTAGAATTTACATCGTCTTCTCCTCCCAATAATTTCTCTCTTAACATCACTAAAACAGGTAATGGTACGATTAGTAGTAATCCTATTGGAATTAATTGTGGAACGGATTGCAATGAAACTTATCCAGAAAACACCGATGTAACATTGGTTGCAACTCCAGAAACGGGTTTTAATTTCGGCGGTTGGACAGGCGATTGTAATGGTTCAAATTCCACCGTTGTTCTCAAAATCAATTCAGCAAAAACCTGCAAGGCTTCTTTTACCGCTATTCCACCACCTGTAACAAATAATTATGTTTTAACGACTACTAAAACAGGTAATGGTACGATTAGTAGTAATCCTATTGGAATTAATTGTGGAACGGATTGCAATGAAACTTATCCAGAAAACACCGATGTAACATTGGTTGCAACCCCAGAAACGGGTTTTAATTTCAGCAGTTGGACAGGCGATTGTAATGGTTCAAATTCCACCGTTGTTCTCAAAATCAATTCAGCAAAAACCTGCAAGGCTTCTTTTACCGCTACGGCTCAATATAGTATTTCATCTGAAGTCATTGCGTCTGGAGGCTATCATAGTTGCGCTATCAAATCAGATGATAAAATAACCTGTTGGGGACAAAATGGTTTTGGACAAGCAACCCCACCCGTAGGAGATACATTCCTACAAGTAAGTAGTGGTTTGTACCATTCTTGTGGTTTAAAGACGGACAATACGGTGGTGTGCTGGGGAGAAAGTCATTACGGACAAAACAAATCACCGAATGGAACTTTTAAGCAACTAAGTAGTGGAATGGATCATAACTGCGCGATAAAAAGAGATGATGAAACGGTTATTTGTTGGGGGAGCAACCATGTTGGAGAATCCACGCCACCCGTTGGAAAATTTAAACAAGTTAGTGCTGGAAAAGGCGCATATAGTTGCGGAATAAGGGAAGATAACACTGCGGTATGTTGGGGGTATCAACACTCGATTATACCAACCACAGAAAATTACAAGCAAATTATGGCGGGCTTGCATACTTGTGCGCTCAAAACAAACAACGACCCCGTTTGTTGGGGCGCAAATGATGCTGGACAAGCAACCCCACCCGCTAATGAAAAATTTATCGAATTGGGTGTTGGGGAACGCCATTCCTGCGGGCTGAGATTGGACGGAAAGATTAGCTGTTGGGGAGCAAATGATTTTTCACAACTTGTTGTACCTACAGGTATTTTCTCTCAAATAAGCGTTGGTTATAACCATAACTGTGCAATAAAATTGTATGATAATTCAATCGTTTGCTGGGGGAAGTTGTCCGACTCACCTTCACCACAACATACGACAACCAAACAATCCGATAAATCTACCCTCATCATGCCTAGTTATTTGCGAGTGTTTGATTGGATAGAGCGTGATTTTGCTACAATGTTCTCGTCCACAAATAATCAAAAAATGGACATAATGCCTTTCAAGGTCAAATATTATCCTCTTACAGAGATTTATCTAGGTTATAACATTCAAGACGACTGGTTCTATGGTTACAGCCTCACTTTGTGGGGAGAAAAAATCACTCCGCTTATGTCAATATCTGGTTTGTTACCCATCTTAGAAAAAGCGGGTTTCTAAAATCGTGGTAAGAATTTACTGAACAATGATTTCTACATTTCACGATCAAACCCATTCAGCATTAGAAACTGAGTGGGTTTTTATATTCAGGTTGTTCCCGACACATAATAATCTGCGACTTGGCGAAGTTGGCGAAGCTGCATATTATTTGCAAGGGTTTTAATATACTCCGTCACTTCTCCCAATTCGGGGATATTTTCTTTTAATTGTTCACTAAACGTTAAAATCCCCTCCACATCACCCAATACAACCATTTTATGAAACGTTTTTGCTAATGAGGGTTTAAAGAAAGATTTATAGTTTTTCCAATGTAGTGTATTATTTGACAATGGAGTCGTTTATATTACATTTTTATCGTGCAAAGAGGAAAAAAAAGGGCTATCCAAAAATTATTCCAGTTTAAAAAAAA
>JBEAVE010000025.1:0-3422 GCA_041161065.1 Pseudomonadota bacterium
TTTGATGATGAGCGGGCAACAGTTGATTCAAAAAATCAATTAACAAATGTTTGTTCGCTTCTTCACCAAATAGTTTCTTAAAACCAAAATCAGTGAACGGATTGATATATTTTGCTTTGTGGTTATTTCTCATAAGCGATAATCCTTTCATTAACGCCAAAAAAATGAGATTAATTATATCATTGTTTTTGAAGAGAAAAAAGACGGCTGTGCATAAAAGTCAAAAAGTAATTCTTATGATAATTTAATACCTATTTGTCTCTGAGCCGATATTCTCGCGGAGTTTGTCCAAATCGTGCTTTGAACATGCGGGATAATTGCGCTTGAGAAGAAAGCCCCACTTGTATTGCAATATCTTGAATTGACAGGGATTCATCTTTTAATAAATCGCGTGCCCGTTGCAATCGTTGTTCGCGCAGCCAAGCAAAAACCGTATCGCCAAACAATACCTTAAATTGTTCATTCAGCTTATTTCGATTCAATCCGACTTCGTTGGCAATGTCTTCTAATTTGGGAGAAAACTGTAAATTATTGAGCAATACTTCTCGCAGCGCATAAATTTTATCAATAGTTTCAACAGATTGAGAGGTAGTTTCTTCGGGAAATTGCTCTGCTATATTATTGTCTATCGTTTGGCGATTGAAATAGGCTTCAAAACGGTTAATTAAGGGCTGTTGCAAATCAGAATGCGGTAAATGGGCAATCACTCGAGCAATCACTTCTTCTTCGCGGACGGGTTTGAACAGGTAATCTTGTCCTTGATGCGCAAATGCTGCCGCCACATCGTCGGGTTTATTTGACGCGCTGAAAAAAATTACTGGAATCATTCGCAAATGTTCGTCGGCTTTCAACCATTGACATACTTCAAACCCAGTCATGCCCGACATGTGAATATCCAATAAAATCAATTGCGGACAAGCGTGACGCGCTAATTGCAAACCTTCTTGTCCATTAAAAGCACTGAGCAAATCAAATTTAAAATCCCGTAAATAATGCGCAACCAAATGTACATTAAAGCTATCATCATCAATCACCAATATTTTTGGGCAACTTGGATTGTAAGGGCTGGGAAAATCGCTTAATTGGGGAAGGGGAATATTGGTGGGAAAAAATGAACTGATCAAACGATGGAGTTGTGCTTTATTGCCGCTGTTGATCAATTGCAGGGCTTGGTCGGCAAATAGTTGATACGGAGGGGCTTGTGCTAATGCCTCAAACTGTTGTTTTAGCGCAGGAAAACGCCCAAACAATAAATCTCGTTGATACAGTTGTAACGTTTTTAAGTCGGGAACGCTCGGCGGAAACGCTAAATTTTCAGGAGAAATCGCGTCTAAACGCAGCACGGGCACATTGAGCGAAAATTGAAAACAACTGCCCGCCGGACTGGTGTCGATTTTCAAGTGACTGTCCATTTGTTGCAACAATTGCCGCACAATACTCAATCCCAATCCCGCCCCACTTTGTCCCAAGGTATTGCCGCGTTCAAAAGGTTGCAATAAACGCTGTTGTTCCGTCAAAGGAATTCCCACGCCACTGTCGCTCACTGCAAAGGTCAGCACCGCTTGTTTATCCGCTAATTCTGCACAATTCACGGTTAATCGCGCAAAACCCTTTGGCGTATATTTCACTGCATTCGTCAATAAATTCAACAGGATTTGCCGAAGACGTAATGTATCGACCAGAATTTCCGCCGGCAACGGTTGTGATTGGACAAATTCAAACTTCAATCCTTTGCTTTGCGCTTTAAGTTGAATCATATCGGTGACGTGTTTCAATAATTCGAGCGGACAACAGGGTTGAGGATTCAGCACGGTTTGCTGTCGTTCCAAACGAGCGGTGTCCAAAATCGCATTGACTAAGCTGTGTAAATGTTCAGAACTTTGGCGAATGCTGGCGAGATGCCCGCGTTGTTGCCAATTAAGCGCGGTATCTTGTAACAATTGCAAATAGCCCAGAATCGTATGCAGCGGCGTGTTCAATTCGTGGCTCATGTTGTTGAGAAAGTCTTGTTTGGCGCGATTGGCGGCTTCGACTTTTTC
The DNA here is from genome assembly GCA_041161065.1 of Pseudomonadota bacterium. GTDB lineage: Bacteria > Pseudomonadota > Gammaproteobacteria > Beggiatoales > Beggiatoaceae > DYRG01. Next base: position 2,040 of record JBEAVE010000025.1, read on the forward strand.
CTTCGCTTCCCGCAAGGCTTCGGTTTGAAGGCGGCTTTGCGCTAATAATCTCTCAAGAAAACGCAAAAATTTGATCGCTATATAACCCGTAAGAGCACTGTAAGCGGTGAGAGAAAAGCTCATGCCGATCCAGGTTTGTGGTTTTAGAATATGTGCTTGATAATCAAAATGATAGACGATATAACCTTGCGTCACCAATCCACCCAACCCCGCAAAAATCCCAACAATACTGGCAACGATCACCCACCCCGCCCGTTCACTGATAAACAACATGGCGAAAAACGTCATGGTAATAAACAGGCTTTTCGCACTCAACGCGGGACCAAATTGCACCAAATGAACCACCACAGAAATCCACGTCATGCCCACTAACAAGCTAACCCGCGAAAAGTAATTGATTTGATGGCGAAAAAACGCGAGCCACCACAACCCGATCATGGCAAGGATTCGCACGACGAGAAAATGGGTAACGCCTAATGTGGGAACGTGACTGAGAAGAATGGCAAGTTCAACCACCGAAGCCATCGCCGCAAACAAAATGAGCTGGTTAATTAAGTCACTGCGAAATTCAAGAATATCTTGGGTGTGCGTCATTTTTATTGATGTTTATCGCGAAAGTGTGGTCAATTATATCATTGTTTTTGAAGATAAAAAACAGGCTGTGCATAAAAGTCAAATGGGTTGTGCATAAAAGTCAAAAAAGTTGTGCACAAACAAAAATAGTTTTATTTTTCAAGGTATTTGCAGCTGTGCATAAAAGTCAAAAAAATCGTGCGGCAAAGCTAAAGACTTTTGTGGATTTCTAAAATATGATCCTTTCAACATCAGTTTGTGAATTGATGGGGGTGTGGGGCAGCAAAAGTTCACCCTATATAGCTCACCCGCACGTTGTTCTTTTTATAAACGCTTTACAAAGGAGTCTAAAATGGCTACATGTAATCCAATTGTTGCACTAGATGTTCTGGCGTTCGACAATGAACCCGCTAGTTTTTCTGGCAAAGTATTTCAATATATCCCAATTGACGTAAATATGGGGGCAGGGGGTAAATACATTTACATTGGTTACAGAAGAGGAGTGGAGACTGAGACTGTAAAACCTATTACCTCAATTGAGTTTAAAGCCTATCCCAAAAAACAAACGGTTCATCCCAAAGATTTTAGTAATTATCTTTGGTACGCACAGGATTTAAATGCGGGCGCAGGGGGAGAATACATTTATATGTTTTCCTCTACTGATCCAAATAAAGGTGATCCAATTCTGGATGTTATAGTCGGATTCCTATTAAATTATTAACTAGATGAAAATGAAAATAATGGATTAAAAATATAATCGATGGTTTGTTGAAGAGATTTAAATAGAGGGTAATATTTCTTCACTTTTTT
>JBEAVE010000004.1:0-243776 GCA_041161065.1 Pseudomonadota bacterium
AGAAAAAAGTGAAGAAATATTACCCTCTATTTAAATCTCTTCAACAAACCATCGATTATATTTTTAATCCATTATTTTCATTTTCATCTAGTTAATAATTTAATAGGAATCCGACTATATTGGACCGGCGGGGGGATTTGTAATTGGTTTAATGGCGGGCGGGGTGTGTTTTTATGCGACCAACTTAATCAAACGCAAACTCAAAATCGACGATTCATTAGACGTATTTCCAGTGCATGGCGTGGGAGGAATTTTAGGAACATTATTAGCGGGAGTTTTTGCGTCGCCAGAATTAGGTATTTTTAGTGGATCGGGTTTCGCAAAAGACATTTCTAGCATGAGTTCACAAATGACCGTTCAAATGATTGGTGTGATTGCAACGATAGTTTATACAGCGGTTTTAACGTGGGGCATTTTAAAAATGATTGAAATGTTTGTAGGACTACGAGTTTCTCAAGAAGAAGAAATGCAAGGTCTCGACATCACCCAACACGAAGAACGCGGTTACGATTATTTGTAATTGTCTTGAAAGGAACTCAAAGAAAAACCTCCCCATTTTTTGGAGAGGTTTTTTACAATTAGTGCATGATTAAATTGAACTATTCTTCAACCCAAAAGACGGTTTCTCGGGGTAAAGCCTGTCCGGGTCCAAGCGGTTCAATAGAGGGTTTTGATTTGTTTGGATCGGTTGAATCGCCGTTCGCAGATGCATACACGCCCGCGCCATTTTCGGTGAAGATCACAATCGGTCCGCCAGAGATGCCGCCCCCAATGTCTTTGTCGCGGGATTCGTTGTAAATTCCGCTTTCACCCGTTTGAATGTCAATGGCGTAAGATTTGGCTTTCCCTTGATCGAAACTCGCGCTGCAAGCGTTGCTTTGGGTTTGTTGAGCGGACGGTTGCGGCGGAACAAACGTGGTGTAGTACGCCACATTTGAAAAGATCAACGGCGCGGCTAAGGCTTTTTCGCCGACAAAACCTGCGGTCACGTCTTTGAGGTCTACTTTCCAGCCCAAACTCTTTTGGATTGCCGCTTTCGCGCCGTCGAGCACGGTTTGATCGGCGGTCGTATTCAACACTTCGGTGGTTGCGTCGTACAACTTATCTTCGGTAATCGTGAAGAATTTCGTGACGGCGGGCGCGCTTCCCGTTGCAACGGTTTGATCCAAGAAAGCAGGTGTATCTTGAACGGCATTGCCACCTTTTCCGCCATTGGTGTCGCCAACTAACCAACCCGTTTGCCGATCACGAAATGCGTACAAACGATCCTGAATGGTTTTGTTGAGGGGATTGGGGCGATGACCGCTGCCAATAATCACCAAATCAAAATCAGGTGCATAAGGTGAATATTTTGCGCTGCTTAATTGCGCCACGTCGGGTGGATAGAAGAAGCGGCGTTTGTTGGCATCGGTGGTGGAATTGCCCACGATCGCTAGCCGTCCGCCAACTGCTGCGCCCGCGCCCGCGTCTGGAATGTCAATCCGCCACAATTGTCCGCCCGTATCGCCCACGTAAATGCGATCGGTATATCCGTCGCTGTCTGTGTCCATGATGGTCAAATCGGAGGGAAACGAGTAATTCATGCCATTCAATTTGAGGTTTGCGCTCGAGTTGGTGCTGCTCGCCCACCACAACAATTTGCCGCCATCTAACGGATCAACCATGTAAATAGCGTTGCCCATCGTTGCTTGGACTTGATAATTCAAGGAGTTATCTTGGGTTGTGGCATCAAATCCGCCCGCGAAGAGGAGGACGGTTTTGGGCGATCCATTAAACATCACGTCGGTGATTATGGGGGTCGACCACGTTTGTCCGAGTTTTGAGAAATCGCCTTGAGAAACCGAGCTTTGTCCGCCAAAAATTGTCCACACTAAACGGGGGCGATGATTGCCATCAGCCGCTGGCGTGACATCGAGGGCGTAAATATTTCTGCCACCGCGCCGCATTCCCGTGAATAACCACACCGAATCCCCTGTTTCGATCACGCCATTTTTGTTCAAATCTCTTGTCCATGTCACGGGTTTGCCGTCGATGCCGTACAAACGTTGCGACGCGACAGGATTGGTTTTCAGGTCTTTTTGAATGGCGAGCATATCTTTGGGGATAAACATCCATTCTTCGACACCCGTTTTGCCGTCCAGCATTCGGATCGCGCCTTCGTTGGTGTTCACGATGACTTTTGTTTTGGGGATTTTGTTGTTAGTCGCGTCTTTGCCATAAGTGAAAACGGCGGGCGTGCTGTGAAGCGGATCGCCAAATCGCCAATCTCTGACTTTCCCAGTGGTGACATCGTCGTAACCGCGCACCCAATTGATAATGTCATCTTTGGCGGCGGTGGGATTGGCATCGGCGGCAACCCCAAACATCGTGGGCGTGAGAGAATTATTGGTCGTGACGAGCGCATTGACAGGATCAGTCAGGGCGATGGCTTCATTGCCGACCGCGTTGGTGTAGATTTTACGGCTATCGGGTGCGGGTAAAACACCGCCTGCGCCCGCCATAGTGACTTTCGCGCCGTCGGGATCGGTCAAAGTGCTCCACACGTCAAATGTGCCATCGGCGATCGCGTTATTTGCGTCGAGGATCGATTTGTTATCCCGATCTAAAATTTGCATTTTGCAGGTGTTTAGTCTGATTTCTTCCGCCGTGCAAGGTCGGCAATTTGGGTTGGTTTTGTCGGTGCACATATTGTAGCGTTTGACATTGCCTTCCCACGACACTTTATTGCTCGGTCTGAAGAACGTGAAATAAATTTCGTTGTTGTGATACAAGCGGTTAAACATATTCACTGACACAGCGGGCGAGGTGAACGTGGCACTATCGGTCATCGCGGTGGCGATAATCGTGCGAAACGCCAACAACAAATCTTCGGCGGTGTCTGCGCGGTAATAGCTCCCTTTTCCTGCTTTAGCGATGGCTTTAAGGTATTTTTCGCCCAATGAATTGTCTTCGCTGCCCGTGTTGCTGCCCAATTTGAGCCCAATCGTGTGCGTACGAATAATCGAACCTGACAAACCTGTTTTGTTGTCGGTGGTGGCGAGAAATGCTGCCAATTCAGGTCCACATTCTTGATTTTGCCCATATTCCTGAGAATTTGCTGCTGTGCCGTAATATTTAACGGGGGGTTTTTCGCAGGTTAAGCTGATGCCTTGCGCGCCGCCTTGTCCCTTGATTGCACCCGCGACGGTGTTTTTGGTGGGCGCACCGTCCGACAGCAAAATGATGTGATTGGTTTGGCAACCTGCCGTGATCGGGCTGTTATAAACCGCTTTGAAGCCGCCTTGAATTTTTTCGCCTTTGCAACCTTCCGAGAAGGGATAGTCTGGCAAATCGGGCGAACAAGTGGCTTCGTCGATGCCTTCAATCGGACCATTATGAGAGAGTTTGTGGCTGACGCGATAGAAGCGTTTATTTCGGCGATCGTTTGCTGCGCCGGACACTTCGGCAGATCGATAATACAAAGCCCCTTCGTACAGCGCGTCGACAATCGGTGTGTAAGCCGCTTCGTCCGCCACCAATCCGTTCACTGCTTGCTCCATCAATTGGATTTCACTCTTGATGTGCGTGCGAACCGTTTGCGTGAAACCGCCTTCGCCCAACAATCCATCAACCGTGATTTCTAACACCGGCGCAATCGTGGGAGATTGGTCAAATGATGCGGCTTTTCTCAAACTATTTTCGTCGCTGGAAGTAATGAAAAACGCCATATTTCCGTACATTTCCCAGTTTGCATTGTTCACGATTTCTTGCACGACGGTTTTCAAACTAGGTGTTTTGTAACGTTTATTGACTTCCCAAGGTGACGCGGCGGGCAAATCCCATGAAACTTCGGCAGTTGTCGAGGTTCTGCTACTAAAATTCGCCACCGCTTCTTCAAAAGGTTTGGCTGTGCCCAATTCGCCTTTCACTTTCAACGATGCTTGGGCATTCAACGCCGACGTGGTGGTTGTCGTATTTTCACCCGATGCGATGGTATTGACCCCCGTGAAAACGAGTTTCGCATCTAGAATTGTCGCGCCCTTTTTAATGGGAATATCTTGAAAACGCACGCCCACTATCCGTTTTGTTAAGGTGCTGCTGCTTGCTTTTTTGGTGTTCACCATATTCAACGTTTTGTCGTCGACCGCGCCCATTAAAAACACGTTGTTGTCGTTGGAAACGTTATCGCGAACCACTGTTTGAACGCCGTCATCTTTGGCATCTTTAACGGCGGTCGAAAAGACTTGTTTGACGCAAGTATTGGTGGGAACGGTGCTGGGATTAAACTCAACGTGCAAAACCGGCGCGCGGGCGGGATCATTATCGTAGGACAACACATTTCTAACCGACGAATCATCGGTGCTAGAAATCACAAACCCCATCGCGCTGCCGCCGCACCAATCAGAACGATTGACGACTTCTTGCACCATATCTTTCAAATCGGGTGTGCGATAAGTTGTGCCGTAAGACCATGCGGTCATAGGATTATTGGCACTGCTGGCGTTCCAACTCACGCTTGCGGAAGTGGTTGAACGGCTTGAAATATTGCGAGCGGTTGTTTCGAAAGGTTGGGCATCACCGACTTGTGCTTTAACAACCAAGTTTGCGGCATTGCTTGCAGCTAAACCGCTGGTGAACTTCAAATAAGCGCGGGAAACGGTTGTTCCTCGAGGAATATTCACCCCTTGAAACCGCAAACCCACTTTTTGCGTGGCGGTTTTAATTTCTTGACCATAAAGCACTTTTAGTTTGGCTGCTCTCGTTGGACCATTTGAGCCATCGGAATAGTCGTAAATTCGTCTCGAACCGACACGGTTGGCAATTTCAGGGGCTGTAATACTGGTGACATCTTTGCTGACTGCCGCGCCTGCCTCAACGGTTGGTTTGAACAGGAACACGATGGCGTTGCTCGTCCGATCCCACGTCGCTTTGGCAACTGCTGCTTCGATGAGTGTGGAGAGGTTGGGTGTTGAAAAGGTTTCTCCCAATGCTTTGAGAGGCACATCATTCCATGTAACTTTGGGAGCAGAAGCCGATGGCAAACGATTTGTGATGTTGCTATTAACGATTCCCGATAACCCCCATTTGTCGACGTTGAACGCGCCCCCAACAAACTCTGTGGGATTAACCTCGTCTTGCATAAAAATATTCAAATTTAGCGGAAAGCTGGTGCTTGACAAAACACCATCACTATCAGGCAACTGCAGTGAAGTGAAGGTCACATCGGCTTTGATAATTTTTGAATTTTGTGGAATATCCAAATTTGTAAAGCGCATTCCAACTAATGATTGTCCCAGTGCTTTATATTTGCTGCCCGTGCTATCAAACACGCACATTCCCTCGCCCAAGGTCAGTTTTGAACTAGCCGAGTACTTGAGAACGCCCTTGTTGTTGGTGCTTTGGTCGGTATCGATCACGACCGCATTTTTGCTCGCCATGTAATCGGCGGTGGGAAAACCCACGCGGTACAAACTATTGCCTAAAAATTCGTAGCCGTCGTTTTTGCTGTCAGAAATGCGTTGTTCGAAGGAATTGAGGCTTCGAGCGGCGGTGGCGGCGATGCCGGTTTTGCCTGCGTAGGCGGGATCGGTTGTGTAGACCACTTTCAAAACTGGTGCTTTCGACGTAGATTCACCAAAACTATAGAAACGGCGATTAGCGTCTGATTTGTTTTGGGTTGCTGTAGAACTATAGGCGGGGTTTCTCGTGAGACGGAACATCACGCCATTGGGATCACCCCAGTTTCTTCCAGCATTTGTAATAATTTCTTGAATCATCGGGCTTAAATCGGGAGTTTGATAAACTTGTTCGCCAATCCACACATCAACGTTGTCCCAATCGACACTCGCGGTGGTTAAGGGTGCGTACACGCCTTTATTTCCACCGGTTGTGGCAAGGTTGGACAAAAGAGAATTGGTTTCTGTGAAAGAAGGGGCATCGGCGATTTTGGCGGCTTCAATTTTGATATTGACAGGCTTCATGCTGCAATTACAAGAGGAGTCGTAAGCTGTGAATTCGAGCCACGAGGCGACGATGGTTGCGTCCTGTGGAATACCCAAATTCGCAAAGCGCAACCCAACAATTTGTTCGCCGCGACGGGTGCTCGAACCCAACCCGATCGTTTTATCGGTTGTGGTGTACATCGTTCCCGCATTGTTTCCACTTTCGTTACCCGCTTTGTCACCCAAGACTTCTTTCCCATCGTCGGCATCTGCTGCAATTTTTGCCGTGACAGTTTTCGTGGTCTCTGCAAACATAATTTCCGTACCAATGCGGCGGGTCATTTCGATGTTTTTGTCATCTAAAATAACGGGTTCGTCGGCGAGCCCTTCTTCTGCGTCGTCGGTGCTGTCTTTAATGGGGACATCATAGGTGATGACATCGGGGTTCACGGCTTCGTCGACGTATCGAACGGGATATAGAATGGGGTTATTTCCGCCCGCGCCGGTTTGGAAGGTGAAGCGTTCTAAGCCGATATTCAGGTTGTGCGCTTCGTCGAGAATTCGGTACAGCGCGTCTTTGAGGACATAAATCCGCGTGCCTTTGATTTCGGCGTTATTTTTGAGCGGATCGTAGCCGATAACCATATCTTTGGTGTTCATCGAGCCCGAATTATCGAGAATGAACAATAAATTGGGTCGAGTGGTGCTGTCGGAAATCGGGACAGATTGGGCGTACAGCTCGGTGTCATCGGCAAAATTGGGCAGCGAAAAGCCCGACAAGCCAACCAACAACAGGCTGGTGAGAAAAGTATGTAGCGTTTTCATGATGACTCCCCTAAACGCATAGAAAATAAAAGGTGGAAAATCTTGAATTCAATAAAATTATTGGCTGGCTTTGGCTTTTTTCTGGCGAACGCCGCTGCGTAAATGGGTTTGCACTCGTCCGCTGGCGGTATCGCTACACCCATTGTCGACGGCGGCTGTGCCTAACGCGCTGATTTCAAAGTAAGCTATCTCGATGCGTGTGCCATCGCCTGATCCGCGCGCGGGTGGAAAAGACCCTTTGCCTTCGGCGCGCACATTTGAAACACACGCGGTCAAGTTATTCCCTCGCCCAACCGAAAAGGCATCGCCCGGCACCGAACCGCCGCTGGTTAATGTGCCCTGTTTCGTGTCGTCGTTCAGCATACCCCCTAACTGTGTCAAACCTGCTTCGGTGATTTGGAGGGCGTAGTTTTTTTCGACGTAATTGGCAGCGAGCTTGGTTTCGATCATTGTTCCGTTCATTGCCGTGACTCCCAATAAACTTAAAATAATCAGAAAAATCAACGACATAAGCAAAACCGCACCCCGTTGTGCGATAAATCGAGCTGTGGTTAAGTGTTTCATACGACGCTCCCGCTGTTGGTTGTTCCAATCCATTTTGACCACCTATACTATAACCCAAACCTAAACACTTGTGGTTGCCGATTGTCTTTCATGTTGTACCGTTTGTCTGAAGCGCGCGGACTTGCTTGTGTTTGGCGTGCCCTTTTTGTAAGATAGCCGCTCAAATTGGGCTTTTTCAAGGGTTTTAGAGGATTTTCACCGTGCATAAAAAACGCCAGCGAATTGTGGATACGGATTTAACCGATCATTTCTTGATCGCTATGCCAACGCTCGACGATCCGCAATTTTTGCAAACGGTCACTTATTTATGCGCGTACAATCGCGAGGGCGCGATGGGCATCGTGATTAATCGTCCGCTGGATTTGCAACTGGGCGATATTCTTTCTCACATGGAAATTGAGGTTTCTCACGCCCCCGCGCAACGCCTCCCTGTTTTTCAAGGCGGTCCCGTTCAGCCCGAACGCGGCTTCGTCATTCACCGCCCGCACGGCAATTGGGACGCGATGCTCAAAGTTACGCCCGATATTGCCATCACAACGTCGCGGGATATTTTGGTCGCCATCGCCAACGGCACAGGTCCGCAGCAAATGTTGATCGCGCTCGGATATGCGGGTTGGACGGCGGGACAGCTCGAACGCGAAATGGCGGCGAATGCGTGGTTAAGTATTCCTGCAGATGACGCGGTTATTTTCGATGTGCCGACCCCCAATCGCTGGCACGCTGCCGCCGCGCGTTTGGGCATCGACATCAACTTACTTTCCCCCCACGCAGGACACGCCTAAATGTTTTTTTTGGGATTTGATTACGGGACAAAACGCATCGGCATCGCGGTCGGACAGCGTTTGACAGGCACGGCAACGCCTTTGATTGCCCTCAAAACTCGCAAGAAAAAACCCGACTGGGACGCGATCTCGACCGTTATCAACACGTGGAAGCCCGCCGCGTTAGTGGTCGGATTGCCGCTGTTAGCCGACGGCAGTGACAGCCAAAGCACCCTCAACGCCCGCCATTTCATGCACCAACTTCAACAACGTTTTGGATTGCCCGTTCACGGCATGGACGAAACCCTTTCTTCATACGCCGCGCAGGAGTTTTCGCCCGATCCCGACGACCCGCTCGATGCCATCGCCGCGCAACTCATTTTAGAAAGCTGGTTTTCTTCAACGCCCGCCATTTCAACTTAAAATACCTTTCAAATCACAAATACATACCACCATTTATATGCAAAGTTGTGCCCGTTATATATGAAGCAGCGGGCGATGCCAGAAATAAAACAGCGTTTGCAATTTCTTCAGGCGTTCCCGCTCGCGCCAAAGGAATTTTGCTCAATAATCCTTTACGATAGTCTTCAGGCAACGATTGCGTCATATCGGTTTCAATAAAACCCGGTGCAATCGCATTTACAGTAATGTTTCTCGCCCCCAATTCTAATGCTAAGGTCTTCGTAAATCCAACCAAACCGGCTTTAGTTGTTACATAATTTGCTTGCCCCGCATTTCCACCAAAACCCACCACCGATGCAATATTAATAATTCGCCCTTGTTTGGCTTTCATCATCGGACGAATGCAGGCTTTTGTTAAACGAAAAACCGCATTCAAATTGGTTTCAATGACCTCTAACCATTCTTCATCTTTCATTCGCATAAACAAATTATCACGAGTAATCGCTGCATTATTCACTAAAATGGTTGGCATGGTGTTTTTTAGCGTTTCTAACAGCGCATTTAAGGATTCAGAATCAGTGGCTTGATAAATTAACCCCCGATCTTCTCCTAAAAAACTTGCAATACTTTGCGCGCCTTTGTCTGACGTGGCAGTTCCAAAGACAGTTGCACCACTATTTTTTAAGGTTAAAGCAATGGCTTTTCCAATCCCACGACTTGCCCCCGTAACTAACGCAATTTCTCCCTTCAAAGATAGTTCCATATTAAGCTCCTAATGTTTTCAAGGCTTGTTCTAAAGTTTGCGGATCAACAACCGCCATTGCATTTAAGTTTTTATCGACCCGTTTGTTAATCCCTGTTAAAACCTTTCCATGTCCCAGTTCTAATACGCATTCAATCTCTTTCTTCACAAAAAATTGCACGGTTTCTGTCCACCGCACCGATTGCGATAATTGTGCAATTAAAATGGCTTTAATTTCTTCGGGATTGGTCTTCACAGAAACATCAACATTATGCACCACAGAAATGCTTGGAGAAACCATTTTTACTTCATTTAACACGAGAGCAAATTGCTCGGCAGCGGATTTCATTAATGCACAATGCGCAGGCACGCTGACGGGTAACAAAACCGTGCGTTTTGCTCCCAGTTGTTTTGCTTCAGAAATCGCTCTTTCTACGGCGTTCTTATGTCCAGCGATAACAACTTGTCCGGGTCCATTGAAATTAGCGGGCGTAACGATTTGATTTTGCGCGGCTTTTTGGCAGGCTTCCGCAACGAGCGCATCGTCGAGCCCCAATATTGCCGCCATTGCTCCTTCTCCTTCAGAAACAGCCGCTTGCATCAACTTTCCGCGCGTCGAAACCAATTTGACTGCGTCCGCAAACGATAATACCCCCGCAAAACACAAGGCTGTATATTCGCCCAAACTGTGTCCCGCCAAAAAGCTAGGGCTTTGATTACAATGGGTTTTCCAAACTCTTCCCACCGCCATGCCCGCACTCAACATCGCCGGTTGGGTATTATCGGTGCGATTCAAATCACTTTCTGTGCCTTCTTGCACTAATTTCCACAAATCAAATGCTAAAACATCTGAAGCCTCTTCAAAGGTTTGTTTCACGAGAGGAAAAACCCCTGCAAGTTCTTTTAACATACCCAACGATTGCGAGCCCTGTCCGGGAAAAGTAATTGCGTAATTTATCATATTTCAAAAAAGTCAGTCAAAAGTTAAAGAAAAATTAAGGTATCACATATTGCAAACCAATATAAATTCCTCGATCTTGGCGTGCTGGAATTGTGTTGATATTTCCTCGATTAAATTCGGGGGTGTAAATCTTTTGATTTAAAGCATTATACACATAAGAATCTAAAATTAAAGGCTGCCCAATATATTTTTGCAAATTCACTTTCAAATTCGCCGTTAATAAATGGTAGGCTTTGGCTTCTGGATTGACATTTTTGACATTAGGAAATTTAACACTCACGTCCTGTGCTTTTCCAATAAAATTATCAAAAATGCCTATTGAAGAACCTTTCGAAAATTCATAACTAATACCTAGTTTCGCCATCCAATTTGGAATGGTTGTATAATCGGTTTTATTTTGATTAAATTTATTGGTTTGATAGGTTAAAGAACCTAGCAAATAAATTTTTGAAGAAGGCAAATACTTACCCTCTAATTCAAACCCATTAGAACGGATTTCTCCACCATTCGCATAAATGTTGCCCTTTGTATTAGGATTGGGGTTAGGAATACGGGTAATTAAATCTTGCTGACGACTATTAAAATAAGTTCCCGATAATTGATAAACTTTGTCATGATAAAAGAGTTGAAAATCTAATGTCCCAATGATTTCTGGCGTTAAATTCGGATCGCCGACAATTACGCCAATATTATTAACGCGCTTTTCGATTTGAAAGGCTGCGCGAAAGGCTTTGCTATAAAGGAGTTTTGTCCCTATTTCTGGCGTGATTTGATAAACCATGCCTAAGCGTGGAACAAAATTCCAATTTACATCAGTTGGTTTAATCGCTTGTCCTCCAAAGAAAACATTAAAACTATCTGTCCAACGATAACGCCCTTGCGCATACAAACTAAACCATTTTTCGTAATAAGCACTGGTATTTACACCAAAAAATTTTCCATCCTGATCATAAATCATAGCTTCACCTGACATACTTTGCACGGTTGCACCAAAAACCCCCTGCCATTTGTCATATTCTAAGAAATGGGTGGTTTCTAGCACTAAATCTTTAGTAGGAACAGAGGTTACATTTGGTGGAGAATCAAAGCGAATTAAATTCCGATTGAACGTCAAATTATATTGGCTTTTCCATATTTCAGAAAAAGCGTGTTTGTAACCCAAATCTAGAAATAATTTAGTGTCTTGAACCATGTTATCATTTTGCGTCCAAGTTGGAGAAGCTCCCCAACGATTTTCCTTGCTTTGAGTAACGAGAGCATTCAAAGTAAAATCTTTGTATTCACCTAATGCAAATGCGCCCAAATTATCTTCGTGATAAAGTTTGTTGCCAAATTTATTATCTTCACCGATAGCACTGAAATCCCAACCCTTTTCTGAAAAGGATTTCAAACCACTGAGGATTTTCAAATCTTGATCTTTGTACAGAGTGCTTGTTTCAAAAGCTTTTGTACCTAAAGAACCGTTCATTGCTTTTGCTGTTAAAGTAGGTATTGCATCTTTCTTTGTTAAAACGTTAATAACGCCAGTATAAGCATTTGTTCCATACAAAACAGAACCCGGTCCGCGAATGATTTCAATTTTGTCGATTATATTGAGAGGAAATGCGTTATAGAAAGCGAAATTATACCCCCCCGCAAATCCTTCACGAACAGGTCGACCATTTAATAATAAAAGCACATGATTATCGATATGTGTCGACAAATCCCCGCGAATAGAAGTAATGTTTTGAGGATAAGTGTGAGAACCTGTCATATAAATACTGGTTACTCTTTCTAACACTTCAAATAAACTATTTGCGCCAAAATCACTGATTTCTTTGGCGGTAATAACCGAAATAATACCCGGTGCATTTTCTAAATTTTCTTCGTTTTTGGAAGCGGTAATAATTTTAATGTCCATCAATTCTTCTAGCGACAAAGAAAGTAATTCTTTTACGTTTTCTTTTTCTTCTGCGTGCAGTGGAGAAACACAAAACAAAAGAAATAATAAACCGATTTGAAAAACGTTCACTTTTTCCTCCCTATTTTATTTTACAAAGCATCTCGTTCGCATTATAACTTTTTTGCGCGGCATAAATCACGCACCCAAAACCGCGCGGGCTGCAAAGCCTGATAAATTGCGCGGGAAATGGGCAATATTTCCCCGTTTAATTGTGAGGCTAAAAGCTCCGCCGCCAACGGAATCGTCGTTAAACCCCGCGCGCCGTGTGCAATATTTAAATACGTTTTGCTCGTTGTCAAAGGCGGATAAGCCGACCATTTCAAACCTTTTTTTATCTCTTTGAAATTAAACATAAATTCTTCATAAATCGGCAACATTCCAATCAATGGCAAATGATCTAAACTAGTGCCTCGAATACCCACTCGACTGCCTATTATCTGCAAATTAGCCCATTCAGGGAAATTTTCCGCTAAAAGTTGAAGATTTCTTAAATTATCCGCTTTTTTTTCTTGTAAATCCAAACAATTACGTTGATGAGTTGCGCCTAAAATATGTATATTATCCAATTGGGGAGTTAAATAGATATTTTTACATAAAACTTTTTTTAGCTGTAAAGACAATGAGTTAGCGGCTAAATGAGAAACTTGTCCTCGAACGGGCGTTAAAGGTAAAGTGGGAAAAAAAACCATTGCCTCCCAACCATTCGCAAAAATGCTCAAATATTCATTTTTCAACCAATCTTCGCGCGTAAATTCCTTATAAATTATCTCACAATACGGTGATTGCGCGTGGCACAATTGTTTTGGAGAAACCCAACCTGCTTGTTGTAATAAAATATCCGTTTGATTTTCAAGCGAAATTCCATCCCATGCCTGAGAAACATTGGTAAATTGAGCAATATGTTGTTGAGCAAAACTGAACGCATTGCAATAAAATTGTGAGGAAATATCGTGACTTGCATTTAACAAAGGATAACACGCACCGATATGATTACCCGATGCGCCTGATGAAATATGATTTTTTTCAAAGACTTGGCATTCCCAGCCGCGCCGCTGCAAACTCAACGCGGTTGCTGTTCCTGCTAATCCTGCGCCGATAATTTTAGCTTTTTTTGTTGTTATTTCAGGGAGTTGAAACCAAGCTGGCAATTTTGAATGCGGGGAAACGGTCGGATAAAAACCACTCAATTGTTCACGTTTTTTAGCAAACCCGCGCGTTTTTTGCACGTCAAATCCCGCACTCATCAAGTCGCGTCGCACTTGACTTGCCGCCGTGAACGTGCTGAACGTCGCATTTTGGCGGCTTAAACGCGCCATTTCCTCAAATAGTTTCTTATCCCACATTTGAGGATTTTTGGCGGGCGAGAAACCGTCCAAAAACCACGCATCAACCCGCCCTTCCATTTGAGAAAGTGCAAACAAAGCGTCCTCAAACCACAAATCAATAATAACCCGCCCAAAAACTCGACGATGACAACCCTTTATTAAAGGCGGATAATGTTCAATGTATTGATTTGAAACGCCGCGTAATTGCGACCATTTGTCGATTGAACGTTTGATATTTTCTTTTGTTAATGGATAGGCTTCGATGGAAACAAATTGTAATCGTTGATTTGAAGGCGCAGTTTCTAAAAAATGTTGCCACGTTGCAAAGCAATTCAAACCGCTGCCAAATCCCAATTCAACAATGACAAAGGTTTGATGACGCGGTTGTTTCCAACGGGCTGTCAAATGGTTTCCGTCAATAAAAACGTGGTGCGTTTCTCGCAAACCGTTCTCTGAATTGAAATATCGATCTTCAAAATTAGATGCAAAAGGTTCTCCCCTTTCGTTCCATTCTAAAACCGCTGGCGTAATAAACATATTTCAAATGTCAAAAAGAAAAGAAAAAGCCCGCAAACTTTTATTCAATTAAAAAGGAAGCAGGCTCTAATTTTTGAAATCAATACTACAAACGCACAGGCATTACAACATAAGTATAATTTGATTCACCATTTGGAATCAATAATGTTGCGCTTCCTACGTCACGAAATGCGATTTCAACTTCACTCGTATCAATCACGTTAATCGTATCTAACAAATAAGAAACATTAAAGCCAATTTCTAAGTTTTCTTTATCGTATTCAATATCGATACTTTCTTCCGCTTCTTCCCCTTCAAATTGCGCAATTAGTTTAAGCAAGTTGCTTTCAACAGCCATGCGAATTGTTTTGAATTTTTCTTGGGTCATAATAGCGGCGCGCTTTAGGGCTTGTGAAAAGGCTTGCGCGGGGACATTGAAACGATAGCCACAATGTTCAAGATTGGGAACAACCGTAACATAATCGGGATAACGACCATCGATCAATTTTGAAGTTAATACAACACCTTCCATTGCAAAGCGAATGAACTTTTTGTTTAAATAAACGGCAATATTATCACTGCCCGCTTCCACTAATCGTTTATTTAATTCAAGCGCGGTTTTACGAGGAACAATTGATTGCACACTTTCCTCAATATTTAACGCCATTGGTAATTTAACCCACGCCAAACGATGCCCGTCAGTTGCAACAATATTCAAACCATCGTTCTTTGCATCAAATAAAACCCCATTCAAATAATAGCGCGCATCATTCACCGCCATTGCAAATGACGTGCGATCTAACGCATCTTTAATAAAGTTTGCGGGGATTTCAAAGTTAGGTTCTTCCAATCCTTCTTCTAAACGACAAGGGAAATCCATTTTGCTATAAGATGATAATGTGAAACGGCTTTTGCCTGATTTAACCACCACCTTACTGTTTTCTTCATTGTAATCTAATTGAATAATCGCATCATTAGAAAACGATTTACAAATGTTTAATAACTTATGCGCGGGGACAGCAAACGCCATATCACTTTCGGGTGGATTTTCTAATGCCCGATTAGCGACCACTTCTATTTCACCGTCGGTGGTGGTTAAACGTAACAAATTACCTTCAGTTTCTATAAGTACAAACTCTAAAATCGGTAATACATATTTCTTTTCAACAATGCCCGTCACCCGTTGCAAAACAGGTAAGAAATCTTCGCGTGAAATATCTAACATCATAAGGATCAATCCCGTTGGCAAAAAACCGTTTATTATATACCAAATTACTCGTCTTTATCTTTCCAAAGATTTTCCCACCAATTACCGCTTGGTGGTTCATCGGTGATTTGTGCAGGAAATTCAATATTTGTTCTGATTTGATTGATGTCCCAACCGGTTAAAGTTGCTAAGGTTTGGGCTTCTTTTTCTAACCGCTCGTTCAAACGTTTGCGATAATCTTTTGCTGCCGAGCAATTCATTTCTCCTTTCCAAGCATGGCGCAATACATAACGTCCTTGAAAATTATTTCTATCGGCGGTTTCTTGAAATACCAAATCTTCAGGAAAATTCTCTGCGTTGTAACGCACGTGCAAACGGCTGACAAATACATTTTGAGCAGGACCTTGCGGCATATTTATTTTCGCCATTTCTTTATTGTCGTTCAACCAAAAAACCCCCAATTGTCGTAATTCTTGAGGCGATAACGGATCAGCCGCACACGGATCGCACCAATTCATATCCCACGCATATTCCAAAAATACCGCCCGCATATTCTCTTTTTCTACCTGTTTATCAAATAACGTTTTATAGAAGTTTTGAAAGTCATTTTTGATATAAACAGGAACGTCCATATTGCTCGGTAATTTAATGGTTCGATAATTAGTCGTTTCTACCCGACCTTTTGAAGTCAAAGCATACACAAATAAATCCTGTGTTCCTTCCGAATTTACTGTGCCCAACCGAATAGGTAACATAAACTTTGGTGATTCATACGCCACTTGAATAGGACGCAAATAATTGAAACCCAATTTGCTCTGTTCTGAAACATTGACTTTTGCCACAAAAAACTTCATGTTTTGCTTAATATAACTTCCCAATACTTCTTCTGCGCCGTCGGGGATTTTGTAATCGTTGTCTTTTAACCAGTTGCTCAAACCATCGCTTTCTTCCGCAGAAAGAATTAAAATGTCGTATTCTCCAACGGTATAACTGGCTTCGATTTTAACTTTGTAATCCTTTTTTGCTGTGTTTTTATCAGCGGCTTCCATTTTAGGCGCAGCGGCTGGCAAAGGCATGGATTTATACCTTCTTTGATCATTGCAAGGGTTCTCATCAAAATACTCAACCAAACGCGGTGCAGTGTACGCATCTAAATGATCAATATGGGCTTTATTTCCAATGTGGATTTGATTTTTCTTTATCACCGTTGGTACAGGAATCACCACCGCAAATTCTTTCATTTCTCCTCTAAAATCATTTGCCATTGTTAAAACCGTTTTATCATCTTGTCGAACTAACACCACTTGCGAGGCTTTATTAAATAATTTTGCATCACCTTTTGCAACATAAAATCCACAAAAAGCCATCGTTGGTTGATTAAACAACAAAGCTATCAATAATAAAAGAAAACGCATTATAACCTCCAATCAAAAGGTCGATCTGGAAACCATCTGTCTAATAACGGAATCCACAACGAAAAAAACGCCAATGACCATAACAAACCATTGGTACGAAATAAAACAAATTGCACAAAACCTGCACCCATTGCAACTAATAAAGCAAATATTATTCTTCCAATCCTTGAATTAGGGGTCATTTTAGGATCAGAAATCATAAAAAAACTAAACAATAGAAATGTCCCATTTTGCATTTGATGGAGAGGAATGCTCAACGGATCACCTAACCATAATGCTCGTCCAAAAAAGATTACAATATAACAAACTAGAAATGCAATCACAATATCACTTCTTAACGATTGATAAACCACCCAACCGCCTAAACAAGCTAATGCAAAACCGAACAACGCCACATTTCCCCATTGCCCTGTTGAAACCCATACTTTTCCAGAAACTAGCATCATCATAACAATGCCAAAATTACTGGGATTAAACAAATGTTTCTCTCGCCATCTTAGTGCAAATTTGCTCACGATAGTTAAAACAGCGGCAAAGATCAACAGCCAAATTTCTTCTGCACGAATAAGCAAACTTAATGACAAGCCAGAAATCAAAGCACTTTTAGGTTCAAAGTGAGAAAGTTCTAAGGCTTTTGTTAAAATATATTGCGTACATAATGCAACACCCGTTAAAATAGAAACTTCAAACCAACTGATTTCAAAATGCAACCACCCAATGCCGTAAAATAATAAAATCATTTGAACGGTTATTTGATAGAAACGGGGATCATTTCTTGGGGTTTGCATGATGAATTGGTTGCCAATCAGCGGTCGTTCATTGTAACAGGATTTTAGAAGATGCGTTTATGGTCGATTCACCCTAACTATTTGGATAGTAAAGGATTAGTGGCGTTGTGGCGGGAAACCTTATTAGCCCAAAAAGTGTTAATGGGGCAAACGAAGGGTTATAAAAATCACCCGCAATTACAGCGTTTCAAACAAGCGGAGAAACCGTTAAATGCCATTGCTTTTTATTTGTCTGTCATTGCCCAAGTGGCTGATTTAAGAGGTTATCATTTTGATAAAAGCAAAATTGTTGAAACCCCACAGCACTCACTTTTAACCGTTACTAATGGGCAATTGTTATTTGAAAAGCAGCATTTGATCGACAAATTAAAAACCCGCGATCCCAACTGGTTAGAAACCTTAAATCTACAAAACAACTGGGACGCGCATTCTTTGTTTCAAGTGATTTCTGGTGAAATAGAAAATTGGGAGAAAGGACATTTAATTTATCCCGCATAAAAGGTGGCGGGACAATTAAAAATTAGCTGTGATTTCCGCAATATTGGCGCGCGAAAGTGAGTAATTCGTCCATTGCACGCAAGCGAAATTTTTGTTTTTGATGCACAAAAGAAAACGGGCGTTCTAAAGGGGGATCAAGCGGGATAGAATAAAGTGTGCCGAGTTGTAATTCTTTTTGCAGCGTTGCCCGCGATAAAATGCTCACGCCCATGCCTGATTCGACCGCGCCTTTAATCGCTTCGGGGCTGCCTAACTCCATGACAATATTGAGATCGCCGTGCGGAATGTCGGCTTGATGCAAATATTCGCCGATCACTTCTCGCGTGCCCGACCCTTCCTCGCGCGAAATGAAGGGCTCGGTGAAAAAATCGTGCACGGACACTTTCTTTTGTTTGGCGAAACGGTGTTCGGGCGACACCACCGCAACTAATTGATCCATACGGCATAATTCAACCGATAAACTTTTATTATTGACCGGTGCTTCGACCACGCCCAAATCGATAATGTTGTCCTCGACCATCGCCACAATGCCGTCGGTGTTTGAGACTTTTAAGCGAATGCGCACATCGGGATATTTTCGTTTGAAATCACCCAGTAACGCGGGCAACATATATTCGGCAATCGTCGTGCTCGCCCCCAACACCAACACGCCACTCACATCACCGGTTAATTCCTTGACCGCGTTTTCCATTTCGGCATAATGACCAAAAATTTCTTCCGCAAATTCAAAGACTTTTTGACCCACTGTTGTTAAACTAATGCGATTGTGAGTGCGATCAAACAGGCGGGTGTTGAAATACTCCTCAAGTTGGCGAACTTGAAACGTAACAGCGGGTTGCGTCATGTGCAGGGCATCGGCAGCCTTCGTGAAACTCAGCAAACGGGCGACGGTGTGAAAAACTTGTAACCGACGATCAGCCATAAAATTATTGCCTCCTGAATACTTTTATTGTTGTGGGCGGGCGTATATCTTAAAAATCTAATATATCATACCACATTCTAAAATTTCTGAAATCCTCTATTAGTTTTATTTATGAATACGCGCTGAAATAGTGCACCCGATTGCCCTAAAAAAGAACTTTTCTTTTGTGGTTTTAGAAATAAAAAAAACACGGCGTTTGAAACCGTGTTTTCTTTTGTTTTAGGAAAGGCAATTATTACGCGACTTTTGCTTCATCTCCTCCCACGAAGAAACTCCACAAATACACCACTAAACCGATTAAGAAAACTAAGCCCGTGATTTCACGCAACCAATAAAATAATGCAATCTTATCTTGAACAACCATGAAAGCTAATGGGGTTTCAGTGGCGCGTTGTAAATAGACTTGCAAAATACCCGCGCCGGTGAGAAATAAAGTAATGAAAACCATCGACACCGTCATCAACCAAAATCCCCACATTTCAACAGTTTGCGATTTCTGACTGTTTGCAGCAGCTCGTCCGCGTAACATTGGCATCGCATAAGAAATAATCGTTAAAACAATCATTACATACGCGCCATAAAACGCCATGTGTCCATGTGCGGCGGTGATTTGTGTGCCGTGCGTGTAGTAATTAACGGGAGCTAAGGTATGGAGAAATCCCCACACACCCGCGCCTAGAAATGCCATTACCGCCGTTCCTAATGCCCATAAAACCGCTGCTTTGTTAGGATGTTCGCGGCGACGTTTGTTCACCATATTAAATGCAAATATCGTCATCATGAAGAAAGGAATGGGCTCCATCGCAGAAAACACCGATCCTAACCATTGCCAATATTCAGGTGTTCCAATCCAGAAATAATGGTGACCTGTGCCGATAATACCCGTAATTAACGTCATGGCAATAATCACATATAACCATTTTTCAATGACTTCACGGTCGAC
The DNA here is from genome assembly GCA_041161065.1 of Pseudomonadota bacterium. Taxonomy (GTDB): domain Bacteria; phylum Pseudomonadota; class Gammaproteobacteria; order Beggiatoales; family Beggiatoaceae; genus DYRG01. The sequence continues at coordinate 19,733 of JBEAVE010000004.1, forward strand.
ACCGGTGGTTTTGATCAATACAAACGCTAAAATCGCGCCCAAAATCAATTCCCACACACCTTCCACCCACAAATGCACCACCCACCACCAGAAATATTTGTCGAGAATTAAATTTTCTGGGTTGTAAAATGAGAACAAAAAGAACACCGCTAAACCCACTAAACCCGTTAATAATACAGTGGTCACAACGGTTTTTCTTCCCGCCAAAATGGTCATGCCGATGTTATAAATAAAACCTAATGCTACCACCACAATTCCTAACTTTGTAATGGTCGGTTGTTCTAAAAATTCCCGCCCCATTGTGGGTAAGATGGCGTTGCCGGTTAATTCGGCTAACCGCGCGTAAGGCAATAATAAATAACCTAAAATCGTTAATGCCCCTGCGACTAAGAAAACCCAAAATAACACCAACGCCAACATAGGACTGTGTAATTCGCGTTCGGATTCTTCGGGCACTAAATAATAGGACGCGCCCATAAATCCAAATAACAACCACACAATGAGCAAATTGGTATGAACCATTCGAGCAATATTGAAAGGAATATAGGGGAACAAAAAGTCACCTATTACATATTGCAAGCCCATGACTAAACCGAATAAAATCTGACCCGCAAATAAACCGAGCGCGGCGATAAAATAAGGTTTAGCAACGCTTTGTGAAGAAAACTGCATTGTCAATCCTCCTGAGTTTAACCTTGAATATTGGGGGGCCAATTAGATGTATTGACTTCGGAAGTCCATTTGAGAAACTCCGCTAAATCATCTAATTGCTGATCGGTGAAATTGAATTGCGGCATACTGCGGCGACCCGGAATGCCCATCGGGGGACGGCTTTTAATGAAACCGATAATGGCTTCTTTGCTGCCGTAGCGTTTGAACACATTACCCAATTCGGGCGCAAAGTACGCGCCTTCACCCAATAACGTGTGACAACCGATGCAATTGTTGGTTTCCCATAAGCCTTTGCCACGAACCACTTTGTCGGTAATATTTTCCCGATGATCCCGTTTTGACAATCCCTGCGTGGTGTGAAATGTCAGCGAAAAAAATAACAGCAGAAAAAACACCGATCCGCCGTAATAAATGTTTCGCGCCATCGTTTTGGTAAATACTTCACTCATCTAAGAAGCTCCCTATAAAATTTAACAATAACGTCAGCGTATTGTTGTTTATTTGGCGCGGGGTTTCTTTGATATGTATCAAGCGGGTTTTCTGGGCGATAACAAATACCCAAATAAAAAGAGAGAAATGTTTATTTCATTTATATTTTTAATTATTACGAGGAGAGAAACAACCGATTAGGTAATGCTTGACCGCGCCCGGGTTGATAACCGCGCTGCAAAGTTTGCCATGCGTAGGCTTGGGCGGATTGGGTGGCGGTCAAAATATCTTCGCCGCGCGCCAGTTTTGCAGCAATCGCCGACGCTAACGTGCAGCCCGACCCGTGATAACTGCCCGCCAATCGGGGCCAATGTGTCCGCGACAACACCCGTCCTTCGCCATATAAAACATTAATGACTTCAGGGGTATGTTCGTGCGTGCCAGTAATTAACGCATATTTACAGCCTTGATTCAAAAGGAGTTTTGCGGTGTGATCCAAATCTTTGCCGCTGTCGGTCAATAAACGGGCTTCCTGACTATTGGGGGTGAGCAAGGTGGTTAAAGGTAATAATAATTCTTTTATCGCTTGTCTAACATCTTGATTAGTAAGATTTTGTCCGCCGCCTGCCGCTAAAACGGGATCAAGCACAACGGGAATGCTCGGATAACGGCTGATGAGGTGTTTCACGGTTTCGATGATGTCGACGCTGCCCAATAAACCGATTTTAAAGGCGGCGACGGGAACATCTGCCAACACGGTGTCGGCTTGTTCGCGCACCCATTCTGCGGATAATGGCTCTATTTTCAAGACGTTGCGGGTATCTTGAATCGTTAAAGTTGTCAAAACGGGCAGGGCATGACAACCATTTGCCGCCAACGCTTCGATATCTGCCTGCAAACCCGCGCCCCCTGTCGGATCGTGCCCCGCAAACACCAGCACACAGGGCAACGGTTGGGGTTCAGTAAAAACGGTGTAAATCGTATGTTTTTGTCGGGTTTCCATAAATGCTTATAAGTTGTTTAATTTTTCTTTCTAAAAAACCGTCGAAGCGTACCTGATTGCGTTGTAAATCACAATAACACTTACTTTTTAGTGGAAATAAAGTAAAGGGGAAAAGGTCGCTTTTAGATAAGAAATAACTGTGTTATGCTAACAATGTTTCAAAACAAAAACCAAAGGAGACTTACCATGATCTTAAGTAAAATCAAACCATTGGCGGCAATTTTATTTGTGTCGAGCAATGTTTGGGCGGCGCATTTGAATGAGCAAGTGCCGTTAGAAACCAAAGCCCCCGCTTTTGTCGAACCTTGGCAGCGTTATAGCGGATGGGCGCAAGACGACTGGGAAGAATTTGCAACGCTCGCCGCCCCTTTGTTGCAAGCCATTTCGCCCGCTCAAAAAGTCGGGGAAATTCACGGCGATCCCCAAAAAGGCAAAAAACTCATCGAAGATCGCTCGCGCGGCGGCGGGTGTTATGCTTGCCACATCATGCCCAATGCCAATTTGCCCGGAAATGTCGGTCCCGATTTGTCGACCATTGGAAATTGGGATCGAACCGACGAATATTTGTACAACCGAATTTACGATCCGCGCATCGTCAATCCAACAACTGTTATGCCGCCTTGGGGTGCACATAAGATTTTTAATGAACAAGAAATCTACGACATGGTGGCTTATTTGAAAACCTTGAAAGAATCTGTGCCTTTCAAAAATGTCACCGATGATCCCGAGAAACGCCCTGTTCCTGTTGAGGAACGACCTAATCTTGATCCCTTAGAAAATCCCGCAATGTTTGCGACTGAAGAGGGAGAACGCCTTTATGCACAAATGTGTAGCAATTGCCATCAATCCCCGCAATTGTTTCAAAGTTGGGCGGTAACTATGCCTAAATACAGCACGGCAATGAATAAAATGATTGGAGTTGAGGAATTCGTGACTCGTCACGCGAGAGCAACTCGTCAAATAAACCTTCCCATGCAAAGCAATCAAAACTTAGCGTTATCGACATTTCTCCGGTTTATTTCAAATGGAAAACCGCTTCAAGTGGATATTTCTGATCCAGAAACCCAATCGGCGTTAGTTCGAGGAGAGAAACTCGCGCAAACAAAAATCGGACAACTTAATTTTGCGTGCACCGATTGTCATCAAATTGCGTCGAACCGTTGGATTCGCGGGCAATATTTGGCGGACATGAAAAGTATGATCGATCATTTTCCACTTTATCGAACGAGTCGCGGCGAATTGTGGGATATTCGCAAACGTTTTCAATGGTGTAACGTTGCGATTCGCGCCAACGAATTGCCGCCCGATGCCAAAGAATACGGCGATTTGGAGCTTTATTTGACCCAATACAATCGCGGCGCACCCATGAACGTGCCGGGCATTCGCCACTAAAATACAATCCAATAAAACAGGGTTCAACCGCGATGTTGGGCTCTGTTTTATTGCTCAAAAATAATTTAATATCGTGTGCGGCAATCTAGCCTTTTTGCACTCACTTTTTGGAGCAAAACCCATGCAATCAAATTATCGGTAGTGGTATAACTAATGAGTGATGGTCTTTATATTTCAATTAGTTAGCTCAATATTTCACCCGACTTTACACCACTACCGTCTACCGCTTCAAATTGGGGGACTTCCACATTAATACCTGCCAGTTGTACAGTGCCCATTAATGCGCCGATTGATTTGCATTTTTCAAAGCAAGTTGAAACCTTTGCGACTGACATTGAGTGGAAATAAAACGGACGGCGGGCTTTTAATCCTTAAACAGCGAGGGGCATCGATATTTGCAAAGAAATCGGTCGATGTTGTTTATGTCAGTCAAAATTATGGCATAATTAAAGCAGTCGATTGGCAAATACTTTGCCTAACTTAAAAAATTTTAACTGTTTATGTTTGAAGGAGAATGTTCCATGCCCAAGATTTTGCTTGTCGAAGACAATGAAATGAACCGCGATATGTTATCTCGCCGTCTACAACGCAAGGGCTATGAAATTTTAATCGCTGTCGACGGGGGACAAGGCGTGGAAATGGCGCACGCTAATAAACCGGATTTGATTTTAATGGACATGAGTTTGCCCGTCAAAGATGGTTGGACGGCGACCAAAGAATTAAAGCAACACGATGATACCAAACACATTCCGGTCATTGCTTTGACGGCGCACGCGATGGCAGGGGATCGTGAACAAGCCCTCGAAGCGGGTTGCGATGATTACGATACCAAACCCATTGAATTGCCTCGTTTGCTCGAAAAAATCGAAAAACTGCTCTAAAAACCCTTGAAAGTTTATTTAGTGGGCGGGGCAGTGCGCGATAAGTGTTTGAATTTACCCGTTAAAGAGCGTGATTGGGTCGTCACGGGTGCAACGCCCGACGATATGCTAAAACAGGGATTTCGGCAGGTTGGAAAGGATTTTCCGGTTTTTTTACACCCCGACACCCACGAAGAATACGCGCTCGCCCGCACCGAACGCAAAATTGCCGCCGGATACAAAGGATTTGAAACCTCTTTTGATTCGGCGGTTTCTCTCGAGGAAGATTTGCAACGCCGCGATTTGACCATTAACGCCATCGCAGAAACCCCCAACGGCGCATTTGTCGACCCTTTCAACGGATTGCAAGACCTCAAATATAAAATCCTCCGCCACGTTTCTCCCGCCTTTGTCGAAGACCCCGTCCGCATTTTAAGAATCGCCCGTTTCTCCGCGCGTTTCTTTTCGTTAGGATTTCATATTGCACCAGAAACCTATCTTTTAATGCAACAAATGGTTGAAAATGGCGAAGTCGACGCATTAGTCCCCGAAAGAATTTGGAAAGAAGTTTCTCGCGCTTTAACAGAGCAACACCCCGCCGAATTTTTTAAAGTTTTAAATCATTGCCAAGCCTTATCACGCTTATTCCCTGAATTTATTGACTATTTTGAAAACGCGCTCAACGCTTTAAATCAAGCAGTTCAAATAACCCAGAACCCTTCTTTACGATGGGCTGCTCTTTGTCATGATCTAACTTTTGCTCAATTTACCGCTTTACACCAACGCTTGCATTTACCTAAAGAATTTATCGAATTACCCCAGTTAATTATTCAATACGCAGAAACCTGTCGACAAACCTCAACCATTGAGGAAAAGTTGAAACTGTTAGAAAAATTAGATGCCTTTCGCCGTCCCGATCGTTTTGAGGATTTTTTAACGGTTTGTCAGATATTAACTATCGATATTTCAACCTTAAAACAAACATTGCAACTTGCTCAACAAATCGACGTGCAATTAATCATTAGAAAAGGCTTTCAAGGTTCAGCGATTAAAAATGCTTTATTCGACGCGCGCGTTGCTCACATTAAAAGTAATGGGCATATATTTTGCTGTTAGTGTAATTCAACATTTCAAAAGTAAAGGGCACACACCATGAACAAACCAGAGCATTGGGATATAAGTTATGACTTAGGAATTATTGCAATTGATGAACAACATCAAGAGTTAATTGCAATCGCCGAAGACCTTTCTAAAAAAGCCACTTCAAATGAAACAACGTTTGAAGAAGTTAAAATGCGTTTCGATGCGTTATTGGGTTATACTAAGTACCATTTAGGCATGGAAGAATATGTAATGCAACAAAGCAACTTTAGAGGTTATGACGAACATAAAGCGGAGCATGATAAGTTTGTTCATGATATTCAATCTCTCCGATTACAACTCAAACAACATAATGTTTCTATTGCAGAAACTGCCGCGCAACTTTTGCAAGTTTGGTTAATTAAACATATTCAAGTTATCGATAAAACCTTTGTTAATTTTTTGTTAGAAAAATACCCAAATGCGCAAGCTAATGATTTATTACAACACGCTTACGATGATCTCGTATTGAATTCTTAATATGCGGATTGCACTGGGTATTGAATATGATGGTTCTCATTTCAAAGGTTGGCAGAACCAAAAAACAGGTGTGAGAACCGTTCAAAACGAATTAGAAAAAGCGTTGAGCAACGTGGCAAATCAACCGATTTCTGTGATTTGTGCAGGACGCACCGATAGTGGTGTGCATGGAATCGAGCAAGTGGTGCATTTTGATACAACGGCTGATCGTTTGTCGCGCAGTTGGATTTTTGGAACAAATTGTTATTTGCCCGACGATGTTAATGTGTTGTGGGCAACCCCGATTTCTGAAACATTTCACGCGCGGTTTTCTGCAATTCAACGCCATTATCGTTATATTATTCTTAATAGACCCGTTCGATCTGCCCTTTATGCGAAACGAATGACGTGGTTTTATCCGCCTTTAGAAATAACTAGAATGCAAGAAGCCGCGCTATTTTTGGTTGGAGAACATGATTTCTCCGCATTTCGTGCGCAGGGTTGTCAAGCGAAATCTCCGATTAGAACTATTACCCGTTTGGAGGTTTCAAAACAAGGTGAGCAAGTGTGGATTGAAGTGAGTGCAAACGCATTTCTACAGCATATGGTGAGAAATATTGCGGGGGTGTTAATGACGATAGGAACAGGTAGAGAAAATCCAAATTGGGCAAAACAAGTGCTAGAAACCCGCAATCGAACCCAAGGCGGCATTACCGCACCGCCTGAAGGTTTGTATTTCCAATCTGTTGATTATCCAATTGATTTTCAAGCATTGTTACAACGTTTGAAATCTTAATTGGGTAGTGATTAAATTGCAAAATCATCTCTTTTATTTCTTTTGATCGCTACCCGATTAAGGGGTGTTTTGGGTTGAAATGGCGTGGGTTTCTTGCAATAGAGAAACGAGAGCATCGACAACTAGTTGATAGGCTTGTGGATTGGGCAAAGAATGGGCAGTATCCATCATTTGTGGATTGGGAAGAAGTTTGCTCAAAATTGCGCCGTTATAAGGGATTTCAAAAGCACTCGCCAACCGTTTGTAGAAACCCGCCGGCGCAAAATGAGGCGGCGTTTTTTCTGGCACACCCATTAAAATCACGCTCACTTTCTTTGCCCGCGCGAACCCTAACATTTGTCGAAATTGCTCTAAAATTTCAACATTATTTTTCTCATTGTCGGGTTCAAAATGATAACCGCCGTGACAAAGGATAATTAAAGCAGGTTTCTCGGTTTCGATGAGTTGATGAAAACGTTTCACGGCTTGCGCTAACGTTTCGCCTGCCACGCCTGCATTGATAACGGGGCGTTTTAACTGTTTTTCTAATAGTGCGGGATAAGTTTGCTCATTGGTTAAGTGCGGTGCGGCGGTCAATTCATCGCCAAACGCAATGATTTTTGCATTCTCTGCTAAAACGGGTAATTGTGGTGGTTTATTACCGCAACCCATTAAAACTAGAAATCCCACTATTATTCCAATCCAACGCATGATTTGCTCCTTTTGTTTTGTTGGTAAAATTACGCGACTAGATATTGTTGTCCAAGGGTTTTTAATTGCCAACTATCCTCACCCACGCGATCAGCAATATCTTCTAACACACTCAAAATAGTTTGATTTTCGGGTGTGATACCATTTTTTAACAACGGCATGATATATAAAACGATTTCGTCAAAATGGGCGATTTTTTTCTCGCGTGCCATTCGGCGTAAATAAGAGATGAGATAATATTTAACCCGTAAATTCAAATCGATATGCGTTTTAAACTTGCGATTTTGTTTAAGCGTAAATAATTCACTTTGCTCATCAAAATCAAAAGTTTCTAATAGAATCGGGGTTAAATCCGAATATTCTTTTTTCATTAAATCTAAAAAGCCCAATTCCAAGCCTTTGATAATCAATTCATCGTTAATTTGTTCTAATGTCGCACCGTTATTTTTTGCAATAATGCCTTCAATCGTTTGCATCACAATATCGCCAATATCCATGCCCAATGCGGCTTTCATAATATATTTGGGTTTGCGAACTTTTTTGAAATTGATAATGAGTTGTCCAGAAAGCACGGTAAAAGGGTTTTGGCGTTTCTTGAAACTGGTTTGTCCATTCTTTTGAGCCACCGCGCCCGCGTATTCAAAACCGCATTTCTCCGCCGTATCAATAATCAAATGCCAAAATTCAGGGTCTTTATGCGCAAATACAAATGACATCCACCGATCAAATTTGAGCACCCGATACATTTCTTCAATCGACTTTGCAATCAATTCGTTATAATTTTCTTTGCTTTTTTCATGTTCACCACCTTCAATCGCTTCTAATTGATAGTCTTCTTCCGTGACTTTCAAATCTAACCACGCATTCCACATAATTGACAAATCTAAATAAGGTATCTTTTTTCCATACGGCGGATCGGTGTAAATGTAATCCACACTTTCTTTTTTCAAAAAAGCTAAATTAGTCGCAGTCCCTTGAATTATTTGTAAATTTTTAATCGTTTCTTCGTTGATTTTATATTCGATTTCGCGTTTGGCATTAATGACTGCGGAAACTTTTTTTTCATAGGTTTTCATCAAATCTAAATTGACACTTTGAGGTGCAATTCTGTAACGATAATATCTCATTGGGCTACTATCTCCAGCATTTTCACTCGCATAAGTAGAATGATGATAAGTTAGATTAATTTTATTAACCGTGCTTGAAAATGCCAATAATAAAGGTTTTCTAAAATTTTCATTAGATTCTTGCAAAATTAAATGTTTCAAAAAAGCCAATTGTGCTAATTGTTGTTTGCTAAATAAATCTTGGACAACTTCAACATCAGAACCTTTAGGCAACGTAAAATCCTGCGGATAAGGATATTTCTTTAAAGCAATTTCAATCGTTTTTTCGGTGTTAGGTTCATTGGCTAAATATTGGATTTTAATTTGTTCAAAACACTGTTGTAATTCAGTTAAATCAACAGGTTGCGTTAAACTTTCCACTAAAAAAACAGACATCGGATTCAAATCCAAATGAATAGCCCGCCGATCCAGCATCATTGCTTCAATTGCCGTGACACCACTGCCTCCAAACGGATCAAGAATCAAATCCCCTTGTTGCGAAAAGTTTTGAATGTAAGTTTGAACGACATTCCACGCTTGTTTGGTAAAATAACCATGCACGCCAAAATGCCGTTTTGCTGCCCGTTTTTTAACGGGAATTTCTTCTAATAACGGACGATTGGCGTAATCAAATTCGGCTTTTGATTTTGCTTTTTTTATTGTTTGATAGGTGAACGTTTTACCGCTTTGAAAAGAGTTGGGAGATAAATAATTGTTTAATATTTCCCAATAATCAGCAATATCCGCTAATTCAAAATATAAAATCGGTTCTGGCGTATCTTGGCGAAATAAAGAAAACGCGCGCCCATTACATAAAGCAAAGAATTTACTACGTACTTCGGGATGAATGCTATAAGAATAAACTTGTTCCACATTATCGCCGCTTTTAATTTCCTCATTCGGTGCTTTGGCATCAAGTACCCATGCGTAATTATCTGCAACTTTTAACAAATAATCAGGAATCAAAATAATTTTACGTTTTTTGCTGCCCACTTTTAAGAATGGATGTTGCAAACTTTTACTACGCACAATTTGGGATTGTTGATAACCCAATGCCTGCAATAATGGCAAAATCAACACTTCCCGCACCGAATCTTCTTTAAAATCAGGCGAATTGAGTTGTGAAAAATCAACGTTTTTAAGAATTTCTAACATTTTGGCGTGAATCCCTAATCACAAAAGTGGCAACAAGTAATCCCGCATGATAGCTTTTTTATCGAATCGCGCAAAGTATAAAAAAATCACTTGACAGAGGGACGAGTTATCCCCATAATGTGCGCTTTCAGAAGTTGTTAAAACTTCGCGGCTATGTAGCTCAGCCGGTTAGAGCGCGGCACTCATAATGCTGAGGTCGGTGGTTCGAGTCCACCTATAGCCACCATCTCCCTTTAATGTAGTAAATGAATTGTTTGGCAACCACCCTTTTGCGGTGGTTTTATTTTTTGGGCGTTTTGCAGGGAGAATTCAGACGTGTCCAATGCTTACAAAAAACTTAAACTTCATGGCTTTAATAATCTCACCAAAAGCCTGAGCTTTAATATTTACGATATTTGTTACGCTAAAACCCCCGATCAACGTCAGCGTTATATCGATTACATCGACGAAGTCTACAACGCCAAACGGCTCACCAAAATCCTCACCGACGTGACGCAAATTATCGGCGCGAATATCCTCAATATCGCCAAACAAGACTACGAACCGCAGGGCGCAAGCGTCACGATGTTGATTTCTGAAGAAGAAATTAAATCGACCAGTTTGATGAACACCGAATCGCCCGGTCCGTTGCCCGAAGCCGTCGTCGCGCATCTCGATAAAAGCCACATCACCGTCCACACTTATCCCGAATCCCACCCCGATGAAGTGGGTATTAGCACCTTTCGCGCGGATATTGACGTGTCGACCTGCGGACGGATTTCACCGTTAAAAGCCCTTAATTATCTGATACATAGCTTTGATTCTGACATCGTGATCATGGATTATCGCGTTCGAGGATTTACCCGCGATATCGACGGCGTGAAGCATTACATCGATCACCAAATTAACTCGATTCAAAACTACATCAGCGAAGATACTAAAAAACGTTATCAAATGATCGACATTAACGTTTATCAAGAAAAAATCTTCCACACTAAAATGATTTTGAAATCCTTTGATTTGAACAACTATTTGTTTGGCATTGAAACCCATGATTTAACGCTGCGTGAATGCCAAAATATCGAACAACAAGTGCGCCAAGAAATGATGGAAATCTTCTACGGGCGCAACTTTGATGACGACGATTAAAGGTTATTTCTACAAACGCCAAAAGGTAATGGAATGAGGGATTTGATCTTGCGGCAATACGCCTTTCACATCTAAAACCACGCCGCTTTCATTTTCTAATAATTCTAGCAACCCTTTCCAACCCCGTTCAAGATAATGTTGATGCGCAACGGCTAAAATAACTGCTTGAGCGGGTTGCAATAGCGGTTCTTGTGAGATTTCTACCCCATATTCCTCAAACGCTTCCTGTGCATCAACCAACGGATCATGCAATTGAACTTTCACACCTGATGTTTTCAATTTTCTCACAATATCCACCACTCGAGTATTTCTCAAATCGGGAACATTTTCCTTAAACGATAAACCTAAAATCGTTACCGTACTTTCAGATAATAAACAACCCTTTTTTACCAATAAATCCAATGCTTTATCTGCAATAAAACCACCCATTCCATCATTAATTCGACGGCTTGCAGCAATCAATTTAGCATCAAAACCCACCCGCTTTGCTTTATCAACTAAATAATACGGATCAACCCCAATGCAATGTCCGCCCACTAATCCCGGCGTGAAACGTAAAAAGTTCCATTTTGTGGCGGCGGCATTTAATACTTCTTGTGTATCCATGCCTAATCGATCAAAAATCATAGCCAGTTCATTCATTAATGCAATATTAACATCGCGCTGAATGTTCTCAATGACTTTACAGGCTTCGGCGACTCGAATGCTCGACGCTAAATAAACACCCGCAGAAATCACCGACGCATAGACTTCTGCAATGATTTTTGCACTCTTTTCACAACAGCCAGAAACTACTTTTTGCGTATTAGTGAAACTATGATCTTTATCACCCGGATTAATGCGTTCAGGAGAATAACCGACAAAGAAATCTTCTCCCCATTTCAAACCCGATTGTTTCTCTAAAACAGGCACGCAAACTTCTTCAGTTGCCCCCGGATAAACTGTCGATTCATACACCACAATATCGCCTTTTTTCAAATAACTTCCAATCGTTTTTGAGGCTTTCAACACCGGAAACAAATCGGGATTTTTCGCTTGATCAACAGGGGTAGGAACTGCAATAATAAAGAAATCCGCGTGTTTCAAATCGGCAGAATGCGTGGTAAATAAAATGTTGTTTTGCTGCAAAGATTCTGGAGCGGTCTCGTGCGTTGCGTCAATGCCGGCTTGTAATTGAGTGACGCGCTGAGAATTTATATCAAAACCAATAACTTGCCCAATTTTTCCAAACGCCAGCGCAACTGGCAAACCCACATAACCCAAACCAATAACAGCAATTTTGCGTTGGTGCATATTCCACTCTCTAAAATGAAAAACAAGGGTGCATTATATGAAAATTTTAGGCGCGATACCTAAACAAAATGAAAATAAAAACAAAATGATAAAACTATATAGTTTTTACTAACTTCAACTTGAGGAGTGATTTAAATGCGTAAGAAAATTTCCGTTTTAGCGGTGAATTTAATAATCGGTGTCAGTTTAACAGCTTGTACTTCTGAACAGCTCCTAAAAACCGCCGACGCACTGTTGAAAATACCCGAGAAAGGGGTTCATTTTAATCCTTCAAAAATCCCCGAAACAGATAGAGAGAAACGCAGCATTTTAACAACAGACAATATCATTATAAATGGCAAAGCAAATCCAATTAATTATCATGTGTTAGCTCGCAGTGGAAATAAGATAGGAAATGGGGTTTTTGGGGCATTAACCGATCACAGAGGAAATCATATAACAACTGAAAATGAATTGGCGATTAGTAATGGTAATGACTATACGAATCTTTTTACCGTAGAAAATAAAATTTTTATGCTAAATCATTTTGAGGATCGCCCGGGTGCAATTTATTTGACGGAAGTTGAGCAAAACCCCATTACTGGTATTTTAAGTCCTCTATATACAAAATCAGTTGATTTATCAAAAATACGCGGTGGCTGGGTGTTTTGTGGAGGAGTAAAAACCGCTTGGCAAACATTATTAAGTGGAGAAGAATACGATCCCGATGTTGAAAAATGGCAATCTTCCACTGGAAAGTTAGGCGATAATTTTGAGAAAATGGCAAACTATTTTGATCAAAATTTATTAAAAGCCAATCCGTATGATTATGGTTGGATGGTTGAAACAAAAATCTTAAATGCAGCGGGAGAAACTTCGGTTGCAAAACACTATAGCATGGGGCGTTTCGCGCATGAATTAGGTTATGTTTTACCTGATCACAAAACAGTTTATTTGTCAGACGATGGCAGTAATACGGGTTTATTCATGTTTGTGGCAGATAAAGAAAGTGATTTGACAGCGGGTTCTTTATATGCGGCAAAATGGGTTCAAACTTCAGAGGAAAATGGAGGCACAGCAAACATCGAATGGATTGCTTTGGGGCATAGCACCGATGAAGAAATAAACCAATTTATTCTCGATAAGAAACCGACCTTTCAAGATATTTTTGAGAAAGCAACGGTTTCGAGCAATCAAAGCTGTCCAGAGGGTTTCACTTCCATTAACAGCGGGAGTTATAAAGCGCATTCTGATGGTTATTTCAGAGAGTGTTTGAAAATTAAACCCGGAATGGATAAAATAGCTTCACGTTTAGAAACCCGTCGTTATGCTGCAATGTTAGGTGCAACAACCGAATTTAATAAAATGGAAGGGATTGAATTTGATCCACAAACCAGAACATTGCTGGTTTCTATGAGTTATGTAGAAAGAGGTATGGAGGATTTCAAAAAGCATGGAAAAACTGAGCAAAAATATGATGAAGGGGGTTACAATCACATTCGTTTGCCCTATAATCGTTGTGGAGGAATTTACGCATTAGAATTACACGATCGAGCGATGTTAGGAACAACCTTTGCCGCCAAAAGCATGAAAGGATTTCTAATGGGTAAAATGACACAGGCTTTAGATGCGCAAAGTAATGTGCCTCGTTATTCGGGTAATTTAGAAAAAAATACTTGTGATTTGAATGGGTTAGCGAATCCTGATAATTTAGCAATGATTCCAAATTCTCGTACTTTATTGATTGCAGAAGATACTGATGAAGGTCATCAAAATGACGCAGTTTGGGCATTAGATTTAGATAGCAAAAAACTCACCCGTGTAATGACTGGTGTGTATGGAAGTGAAATGACTTCTTTAAGCGTTGTACCTAATTTGAACGGTTTTGGTTATATTTTTGCGGTAGTGCAACACCCTTTTGGTGAATCCGATCAAGAAATGTTGCAAGATAAGAATGAACGGTTTGCTTACACGGGTTATTTGGGACCTTTTCCTGCTTTGAAATAAATTGAGTACAACCTCTCTATTTGGGGAGGTTTCTTGAGGATTACAAATGAGATTTCAACCTATTTCACATTTCATGCACCAAGCTATTTTGGCAGCAGAAGAAAATTTGAGGACGGGAAAGGGAGGTCCCTTTGGTGCTTGTATTGTTAAAAATAATGAAATAATCGCAATTGCCCATAATACAGTTTTATTAGAAGATGCCACTTGTCATGCTGAAATAAATGCGATTAGAACTGCCTCTAAAAAGTTAGGAACATGGGATTTGTCGGGGTGTGAAATTTACTCGACCACCGAACCCTGTCCAATGTGTTTCTCCGCAATCCATTGGTCGAATATAGAAAAAATCATTTATGGCACAACCATTAAAGATGTGCAAAAATTGGGTTTCAACGAATTAGCCATTTCAAATCATCAAATGCGCCGTTTAGGTAAAACAACTCTTAAATTATACCCTCATTTCTTAAAACAAGAATGCCAACTTTTACTTCAAAAATGGACACAAAGTGACTACCGACAAGCCTATTGATTTAACCCATTTCAACGCCGCCGGTGAAGCCTATATGGTTGATGTGGGAGAAAAGGTGATTTCTCAACGCATTGCAATTGCCGAAGGTTATATTAAAATGCAGCTTTCTACATTAGAGAAAATTCTGCAAGGAACGCATAAGAAAGGTGACGTTTTAGGGATTGCACGCATTGCAGGAATTATGGCTGCAAAACGCACCGCAGAAATCATTCCGCTTTGTCATTCTTTATTTCTCACTAAGGTAGAAATTCATTTCCAACCCGATATTTCAAATGCACACATTTATTGTCAAGCACAGGTTAAAACAACAGGGCAAACTGGGGTAGAAATGGAAGCGTTATTTGCAGTGGAAGTGGCTTTATTAACGATTTATGATATGTGTAAAGCAGTGGATCGAGGAATGGTTTTAACGGGGATTGGTTTGGTTGAGAAAAAGGGTGGAAAATCGGGACATTGGTTGAAAACAAATGAAACGTAGTGCAAGTAGTCAGCGTTGGTTACAACGTCAAGAAAATGATCCGTTTGTGAAACGTGCTCAGTTGGAAGGATTTAGATCGAGGGCTGTTTATAAGCTCATGGAAATTAACGAAAAAGATCATCTTCTGAAACCTAATATGACTATTTTAGATTTGGGTGCAGCTCCCGGGAGTTGGTCACAGTGGGCGGTTCAACATTTGAACTATCGAGCAACTGTGATTGCAACGGATATTTTACCGATAGAACCGTTGAAAGGCGTAACGGTTGTGCAAGGGGATTTCACAGAGGAAACAACAATTCAAATGATTCGAGATTTATTTGTTTCTCAACAAGCCGACCTTGTAATGTCAGATTTAGCACCCAATATGTCGGGAATGAAAGCCGTTGATCAACCTAAAGCCGTGATGCTTGCTGAATTAGCCTTAGAAACCGCTTTTGAACTGTTAAAACCTAAAGGAGATTTCATTACAAAATTATTTCAGGGTGAAGGCTTTGATGCGTATTTGAATCAATTAAGAAAGGGATTTCAAAAAGTGTTGATTAGAAAACCTAAAGCCTCGCGACCCGAATCGAGAGAAGTTTATTTAGTTGCGCGCCATAAGTTGTAATACTTTTTCTATGTTGTTTTATTTCTCTATACTTTGAGGTGACAAACCTGTGAATGATATGCTTAAAAATGTAGTTGTGTGGATTATTATTGCATTAGTACTAATGATGGTTTTCAATAACTTTGGTACGAAAACAACTGATACAAAACAAATAGAATATTCAACGTTTTATCAAGCGGTAAAACAAGGTCAAATCCAGAAAGTTACGATTGAAGGACGGACGATTCGTGCTCAAAAGAAAACGGGAGAAATTATTACCACTTATAGCCCGGGTGATCCTGAAATCATTAATGATTTGTTGAAAGCGCAAATTACGGTAGAAAGTCGTCCGCCTGAACAACAATCTTTGTTAATGCAAATTTTTATTTCATGGTTTCCGATGTTGCTCCTATTTGGGATTTTAGTTTTCTTTATGCGTCAAATGCAAGGCGGGGGAGGAAAAGGTGCATTATCTTTTGGAAAAAGTCGTGCCCGTTTAATTGAAGAAGACCAAGTAAAAGTGACTTTTAATGATGTGGCAGGTTGTGATGAAGCAAAATCGGAAGTTTCTGAATTGGTTGATTTTTTACGCGATCCAGCCAAGTTTCAAAACTTAGGTGGAAAAATCCCGCGCGGCGTTTTAATGGTGGGTTCTCCCGGGACAGGAAAAACTTTATTAGCGCGGGCGATTGCGGGTGAAGCAAAAGTGCCTTTCTTTACCATTTCTGGATCGGATTTCGTAGAAATGTTTGTAGGGGTAGGTGCGTCGCGGGTTCGGGATATGTTTGAACAAGCAAAACGTCATGCACCGTGTATTATTTTTATTGATGAAATTGATGCGGTAGGAAGACATCGTGGCGCGGGTTTAGGTGGCGGACACGATGAACGTGAGCAAACGTTAAATCAACTGTTAGTGGAAATGGACGGTTTTGAGGGTAATGAAGGCGTTATTGTGATTGCTGCAACTAACCGCCCTGATGTATTAGACCCTGCGTTGTTACGTCCGGGTCGTTTTGATCGTCAAGTCGTTGTTCCTCTTCCTGATATTCGTGGACGTGAGCAAATCCTCAAAGTACATATGAAGAAAATTCCTTTGTCAGACGATGTTAATCCATCGGTAATTGCGAGAGGAACGCCGGGTTTCTCAGGGGCAGATTTGGCTAATTTAGTGAATGAAGCCGCGTTATTCGCCGCGAGAGCAAATAAGAAAATTGTAGAAATGTCTGATTTTG
This sequence comes from Pseudomonadota bacterium, assembly GCA_041161065.1. GTDB lineage: Bacteria > Pseudomonadota > Gammaproteobacteria > Beggiatoales > Beggiatoaceae > DYRG01. The sequence goes on from JBEAVE010000004.1 coordinate 36,664, forward strand.
AGCAAGCGAAAGATAAACTCATTATGGGCACTGAAAGAAAATCAATGGTAATGAGTGAGAAAGAAAAACGTTTAACCGCCTATCACGAAGCCGGTCACGCCATTGTAGGACGCTTAATGCCTTCTCACGATCCGATTTATAAAGTGACCATCATTCCGAGAGGAAGAGCATTAGGTGTGACAATGTTTTTACCATTAGAAGATCGTTATAGCCACAGCAAAGAATTTTTAGAAAGTAATATTTCAACACTATTTGGTGGGCGTATTGCAGAAGAAATGATTTTTGGTGCAGAAGCGATTACAACAGGCGCGAGCAACGACATTCAACGTGCAACCGGTTTTGCTCGAAGTATGGTTACAAAATGGGGTATGTCAGAGCGGTTGGGTCCTCTAAGTTATGATGAGGAAGAGGGTGAAGTTTTCTTAGGTCATGCGGTAACTCGCCATAAGATGATGTCAGATGAAACTGCTCATGTTATTGATGAAGAAGTTCGTTCAATTATCGACCGTAATTATGCGCGCTCAGAAGCCATTTTGAAAGATAACATCGACATTTTACACGCTATGTCTGAAGCTCTAATAAAATATGAAACGTTGGACAGTGAGCAATTAGATGATTTAATGGCGAGAAAACCCGTGCGCCAACCTTCAAGTTGGGACGATTCCTCTAATGGAAAAGATACCGGCAATTTACAGAGCAAACCTGATATAGACAAACCCGATGATGATGTATTAGGTGATCCCGCAAATCAGATCAATTAAATGAAAAACTTCCCTAAAATCATGGGAATATTAAACCTAACCCCCGATTCATTTTCTGACGGGGGTTTGTTTTTATCTCCTAATCAAGCTATAGAACACGCAGAACAAATGATCGAGGAAGGCGTCGATTATTTAGATTTAGGGGGTGAATCCACTCGCCCTAATGCCAAACCCGTTTCTGAAACAGAGGAACTTAAGCGAATAATGCCGGTTTTAGAAATCTTACGCACTAAATATCCTGATTTGAATATTTCTGTTGATACTTATAAACCCAATGTGATGAAAGCGGTTTTACAAGCGGGTGCAAATATGATTAATGACGTGAGAGCTTTACAAATGCCAAACGCATTAGAAATAGTTGCAGAAAGTAACGTAGAAATTTGTTTAATGCACGCGCAAGGAACGCCCCAAACGATGCAAGTTTTCCCAACTTATCAAAACGTGGTTTCTGAAGTTAAATCTTTTTTAAAAGAAAGGATTTCAATTTGTGAACAATGGAATATTGAAAGAAAACGTTTATATATTGATGTGGGATTTGGATTTGGGAAAACCTTACAACACAATTTAATACTCATGAAACATTTGAAATCATTTGAGGAGTTAGGTTGTAAAATGTTGGTGGGGGTTTCTCGAAAATCCATGATTGGATTAGTTTTAAATGAACCCGTTGAAAAACGTTTGTATGGTGGATTAAGTTTGGCGGTTTTTTCTGCATTACAAGGAGCAGCAATGATTCGCACGCACGATGTGTTAGCAACTCGTCAAGCCTTACAAATGTTAGAAGCGGTTTTAAGTGTGGAAGAAACTTAGATGAAAACGGCAATGATTTTAGCAGCAGGTCGTGGAGAAAGAATGCGTCCTTTAACGGATTTCACGCCCAAACCGCTCCTTAAAATAAAAGGTAAAGCCTTAATTGAGTTTCATTTGGAGAAACTTGCACGAGCAAATTTTGAGAAAGTTGTTATCAATCATCATTGGTTGGGTGAACAAATAGAAACCGCATTAGGAAATGGAGAAAAATACGGTATTGAAATTCAATATTCTAGGGAAACTACGCTATTAGAAACGGGGGGAGGAATTGTTCAAGCATTACCTTTGCTGGGAAAAGAACCCTTTTTAGTTATCAATGGAGATATTTGGAGTAATCTTGATTTCAATGAAATCCATTTAAATATTAAAAAATTAGCGCATTTGATTTTAGTGGAAAATCCGCCGCATAATTTGAAAGGGGATTTTGGATTAGACAATGGTTTTGTTATAAATGAACCACAATTTACTTTTAGCGGGATAGGTATCTATCGTCATGATTTATTTAGAGATTACAAAATAGAGCGATTCCCACTTGCTCCCATTTTAAGAAAAGCAATTTTAGAACAAAAGGTAACTGGGGAATATTTCAAAGGACGCTGGTTTGATATTGGAACACCCGACCGTTTGCTTGAAATAGAGCAATGCATTTAATGGATTCAAAATTAGTCAATGGCTTGAAGTGCATCGACTAATCTAGAAACCCCAACGATTTCAAAATCGGGGATTGCATCAGAAGATTTGGGGGCGTTTTGTTTGGGAACAATGGCGCGTTTGAATCCGTGTTTTGACGCTTCGTGTAATCGCTCTAAACCATTGGGAATCGGACGAATTTCTCCCGCCAAACCTACTTCGCCAAATACCACTAATTCTCGCGGCAACGGTTGATTGCGCAAACTCGACAAAATCGCCATTAAAACCGCTAAATCTGCTGCGGTTTCAGTGACTTTCACGCCGCCGACCACGTTCACAAACACGTCTTGATCGTGCGTGACAATCCCGCCGTGACGATGCAAAACCGCCAACAACATCGCCAATCGATTTTGATCCAAACCCAACGTCAAACGGCGCGGATTGGGCATGTGGGAATTGTCGACAAGTGCTTGAACTTCCACTAAAAGCGGGCGCGTGCCTTCTCGAGTGACCATGATCACGCTGCCGGAAACATTTTCTTCGTGGCGCGACAAAAAGATTGCCGAAGGATTTTTGACTTCGCGTAACCCTTTGTCGGTCATCGTAAAAACGCCCAATTCATTTACCGCGCCGAAACGGTTTTTCATCGCTCGAATCACTCGAAAACGGCTGCTCGAATCGCCTTCGAAATATAAAACCGCGTCGACCATGTGTTCTAAAACGCGCGGTCCCGCTAATGCGCCGTCTTTGGTGACGTGTCCGACCAAAAATATCGATACGCCGGTTTGTTTGGCGAAACGGACTAATTGTGCCGCAGATTCACGGACTTGCGCGACCGACCCTGGCGCAGATTGTAAAATTTCGGTGTGGACGGTTTGAATCGAATCGATGACCATCACGGCGGGTTTGTCGGTTTGGGCGAGTTTTAAAATGCGTTCGACTTGGGTTTCGGTGAGGAGTTTTAAGCCTTTGATTGATAAGTCTAATCTGCGTGCTCGCAACGACACTTGTTGAGGAGATTCTTCGCCCGTCACATATAAAGTCGGCAAACCGCTTTGGGTGAGTGCGCTTAAGGTTTGTAATAAAAGTGTGGATTTTCCGATACCTGGGTCACCGCCGATCAACACAATCGAACCCGCAACTAAACCGCCGCCGAGCACTCGATCCAATTCGCTTAAACCGCATAAAAAACGGATTTCTTCACGCGCTTCGATGTTTTCTAAAAGACAAATCGACGCTTGCGATCCCGCGTAACCGACAAATCGTCCGGTGTTTTGAACGGTTTCCTCGACGCGACTTTCGACAACGGTGTTCCATTCACCACAATCGCCGCATCGTCCCGACCATTTTGGAAAACTCGCCCCGCAGCTTTGACATATAAATAATTGCTTTACTTTTGCCATTTCAAATTAGTTGATCATGAGTTCTTTAACAGAAAGGACTTGTTCTAAATTCAAAATAGTAATGAAATTATCGTTGATTCTTCCCACATTTTGAATGAAATCTGCGCGGATTCGATTACCAAAAGGGGGCGGAGATTCTAATTCTTGAATGCTCAAGTTAATCACATCATTAACTGCATCGACAACCATGCCCATTTTAACGGGTTCTTGATTGAAATTAACCGTGACAATTAAAATACAAGTGCGTTTATTTTCTTTAATTTGTTCTCCGCCCATTCTAATATTCAAATCAATGACGGGTAAAACGTGTCCGCGCAAATTCAAAACCCCGCGCACACAATCGGTTGCCATTGGAACGGGTGTTAAATGAGTGTATTCGATAATTTCATTCACATAAGAAATCAACACCGCATAAGTGCGTTCATGCAGCGTAAAAATTAAAAACTGTTGCTTATCTTGAGAAAGATTAATGCTTGATTGGAAATGTTCGACGGTTTGCATTTTAATTCACCTTTTCCAGAGGAACTTGAAACCAAAAGTGGCTACCTTTTCCGACGATGCTATCTACGCCTAATTCGCCACCCATATTATCACAATATAATTTGGCTAATGCTAACCCCATTCCTAAGCCGCCGTATTCTCGAGTGGTTGAACCATCAACTTGGCTAAATGATTGAAATAAACGCTCTTGTTGTTCTAAATTGATGCCAATACCTGTATCTGAAATGGTAAAACGTAATTCAATTTGTTTGCCTAAATCTTCAACGATTTCGACCTTAATTTCAACTTTTCCAGACGGTGTAAATTTAATCGCATTTTCTAGGAATTTGTTTAAAACTTCTTTTAAGTGATCATAATTACCTTTAACGGCGGGTAATTCATCGGAAAGAATTTGATGAATGGCGAGTTTTTTAGAAAGCGCGGCGGGGGTCATATTGGTTACACAATCATTGATGAGTTCGCGGATTTCAAATGCAGAAGTTTCTTGGGTTAATTCACCGGAAAATTGCTCAGCAAAACGGAGCATATTATCTAAAATACTTAAGAGCAACTTACCCGCTTTCAAAACCTCTTCGGTCATTTGTTTTTGTTCATCGTCCAAAGGGGTATCTTGCATGAGTTCTTCGGTTGCGCCCAAAATGATATTCATTGGGGTACGAAACTCGTGGCTGATATTTCTGAGAAACTGGGTTTTGAGAACAGAAACTTCGTGGGCTTTTTGATAAGACAGTTGTAATGCGTCCATGAGAGAACGGATTTGAGCGGTTTGGCTTTCCACTTCTTTTTCGAGATTGTTGCGTAATTTGGATAATTCGATGTGAGTGGTTACGCGGGCGAGCAATTCGTCATTTTGAAAGGGTTTGCTCACATAATCCACGCCACCTGATTGAAAGGCTTTGATTTTGTTTTGGGTATCGCCCAGTCCAGAAATAAATAAAATGGGAATATTGCTTAATTTGTTTTCAGATTTGATTTGTCGGCAGGTTTCGTAGCCGTCCCAACCTTGCATAACAACATCTAATAAAATAAGGTCGGGGCGGTTTTCTTTAGCGACGGAGAGGGCGCGCTGTCCGCTATTTGCCAACAACACGTTAAAGCCTTGTTGTTCAAGGATTTCGTTGAGTGCAGCCAAATTCACGAGGCTGTCGTCGACCACCAAAATGGTTGCTTTATCTGACATTTTTGACGTTTTTAAAGGTTAGCCAGTCGGGGAAGCTAGTTAATGGAATGCGCATCGGGAGATGGGCGACCGTTATCGTCTTGCAGCTTAAAGAATTGCATCAATTGTTGCAACTTATTTGCTTCATCGTTCATGATTTCTGCGGTGGCGGCGAGCATTTCTGAAGCGGCGGCGGTATGTTGCGTGACGCTGTCGAGATTGCTCATCGTTGAATTAATTTGCTGAACGCCTGCCGATTGTTCATCAGAACTGTACGTAATGCCCTCGACCAATTGGGCGGTATTTTTCGCAATCGGGACAATATCTTTGAGTAATTTTCCTGCTTTCTCCGCAACTTGCAAGCCATTCGTCACCAATTGTAGAATTTCGCGCGCGGCGATTTGCGTGTGTTCTGCCAACGTGCGGACTTCTTCGGCAACCACCGCAAAACCGCTGCCATGTTCACCCGCGCGGGCGGCTTCGATCGCGGCATTTAACGCTAACAAATTGGTTTTATAAGCCACTTCTTCGACAATGCGCACTTTATTGGCAATTTGCTGCATCGCATTCACCGTGTCATCGACGGCTTTTCCGCCTTCATCGGCGCGCTGTGCGGATTCGGTGGCGATTTTATTGGTGTGCCGCGAATTGTCGGCGTTTTGCTCGATGGACGCGGTCATTTCCTCGATTGCCGCCGATACTTCCTCAACCCCCGCCGCTTGCTGAGAAGCCGAATCACTCAAAGACTTCGCAGTGGACGTGATATTGCCCGCAATATTGAACAATTGATCGGTGGTTTGGCGCACTTGATTGACCACCGCATACAAATGAATCTGCATTTCATTCAACGCATTGCGTAATTGTCCCAGCTCATCTTTTTTCTTAACCTCGACCTGTTGCCGCAAATCCCCATTTGCAATCTTTTCCATTAAAGCAATATTTTCCCGCAATCCATTTGTAATCAGCCGTGTAATCCAGATCGCCGCCCACAAACTAATCAAAGCTGCAACAACAGCAGATATTAAAATCTTCTGATTAGTCATCTTCATTTCTGAAACAATTTTGCTTTCTTGATCGTTAAGAATATCTTGGGTGGTTTTCATAACCTGTCGAGCACTTTCGATCATTTGATCATCTAACATTTTTTGCTGTTGATTTAACGCCGCATATTTGTCCAATTCTGCCAAATAGGCTTTCGACGCGTCGATTAAACCTTTTGCGCGATTGATATTGCTTTGTTCTTTCAATGTGGCGATCAAATTATCGGCGATTACCAATGTTTTTCCTAACAAACTGGCAATTTGTTCTAAATGACTTTCAAAACCATCTTTGAAATACAAACTTTCTTGTTGGCGCGCGATCAAATAATAATACATAATTTGATTGGCATCGTGGAGACTTTCTAATCGGCTATCAGCCAAATGATTGGAAGAAGAAATGGTTTCTTTTAATTCTGCAAATTGCTCACTGCGGAGGGTTTGAAGATTTCTCAACACTTCCGAAACAGTCAAATCAATTTCTTCTAAGGCTTCTTCATCATGTTGGGGTTGTTCATTTTGAGGAGGAAGGGTATTTTTTTGGTTGAGATATTCTTTATAAAGTGTTTGATAGGTTTGATAACTGTGATGAACGGCATCAAGCTGATCAAGGCTGCGATTATCTTTCAAATGGGCGCGGGCTTTCTCAAGGGTATTAAAGAATTGTTCATTTAAACTTTCTACACTAATGACTTGTCGAGCGTTGTATTGGTAACGTAAAGCGGTTTGTAAGTTGCGCGCGTCCATAAATAACCGCATGAGTTTATCGAGGTAGCTTTCTCCCTCTATTTTGAGAACGGTGGCGTTTTCAATCTCATCGAGACTTTGTGCTAATAAAAGCCGTTGAGTATTATCGATATCGATGCTTTTTTGGAGAACTTCTTCGGAGGATTTGCTCATAATTTGCGCGGCGTTTTCTTTTTGTTCGACAATGGCGGCATAAGCTAAAAAGTGCTTTTCGTATTCTTTGGCAGCAGCAATGATATTATCCATTTGTTTTCGATTGGATTCTGCTTTGAAGGTACTTTTGAGTTGTTCGGATTGTGACATTAAGTTTTGCAAAGATTGTTGAAGGTTTTTGATTGCCACTTCGCTGTTTCGAATGACGAAGTTTTTTTCTTGCAAACGGGCGTGATACAACATTTTGGCGATATTTTCGATGTTCACAATTTTTGCAGTGCGATCGACGGCTTGTTGTTGCCCGAGCCACCCCAGCACCGCTGTTCCCGATGTTAGCAGCAAAATCAGCGTAAAAATGAGTCCCAATTGCGTGCTTAAGCGAATATTTTTTAACATAAAACCTGTTTATTTCTTAATGCGAGTTGATTTCTTGACGCTATTATAACGGCTTTAGCTCAAGAGGGGATTTGATTTTTATACCAAATTGTTGGCAGCGCGGCTATAATCATTGAAAACACCAAAGGTTCAGTTCTCATTGGGTACTCTCTAAATCTAAAAATAAGCCCGTTATGAAAAAAATACTTAGAAAAATCAAATTGTTAGCCAATCGTGTTGATACAGGCACATGGCATTCGCTGCTGGTTTTAGCCAGTTTTCAGGTGATTTTGGTCGTGTTGTTGCTCGCGACGAGTGCGGGATTGACCAGTTTGCGTCAAGCGCACGAAGAAACTTCGCGTCTAATTCACGACAATCAAATCAAATCGCTGCTTATCTCGAGAATGCACGAAAGTATCCGCGAACGTATGTGGCGCGTTTATCAAATGATTGATCAACACAACGATCCGTTTGAAGTCGAGAGTTCGTGGGAGAAATTTTCGTTTTATGCGGGAGAATTTATCCGCGCCCGCGAGCAATTGCTCACTTTTCCGCTGTCGGAAGGCGAACTCATCATGCTCGAAGAACATCGCCCGCTCCTCAACAAAACCCAAGAAGCCATGAATCGCGTCATTGAATTTGTCCGCAACGGCGACGTGGACGGGGCGCGGTATTGGGTGCGATTGGCGCGCGAAACCGCCGAACAAGTGCTCCGCGATCTCAACACCATGCACGCCACCCAAGAAGATACCGTCAATCGACAAGTCTCTAAAACCACCTACGAATCCTTTTCTCAATCGCAACGCCAAGTGCTCATTATGGACGGGTTAGCGGTGTTGTTTTGTTTGGCGGTGATTACGTTTGTGATTTATCGAATCATGACGCGCGAGGAAGCCTTGCATCAAGCCTTAAAGGATTTGAGAGAAAGTAATGAATTGTTAGAAAGTCGAGTGGCTGAACGCACCGCCGATTTGGTTTCTGCGCGCGACACCGCTTTAGAAGCCAGCCAAACCAAATCCCGATTTCTCGCCAATATGTCCCACGAATTACGCACGCCCCTTAATGCGATTATTGGATATAGCGATATGCTCAAAGAAGAAATCGACGATTTATGCCCAGAGGAAATCCTTTGTGATGTGCAAAAGATTAATATAGCAGGTAAAAACCTTTTAGAACTCATTAACGATATTTTAGACATTTCAAAAATTGAAGCAGGAAAAATGGATATTCATCTTGATTCATTTCCCTTAAAACCGTTAATTAATGAAGTCATGGATACCGTTCGACCTATGGTTTCAAAAAACCGTAACACCTTGAGATTACACTATGAAACCGACGCGGAAGAAATGTATGCCGATCAAATGCGGGTTCGCCAAGTGTTATTAAATTTATTGAGCAACGCCACTAAATTTACTCAACACGGCACGATTTGTTTAGAAGTGCAACAACGCCTCGTTAATCAGCGAACATGGATGACCTTTCGAATTATAGATACGGGCGTGGGCATTAGTAAAGAACAACAAATTAAACTCTTTAAACCCTTTAGCCAAGTCGATGCTTCTTCAACACGCAAACAAGGCGGAACGGGTTTGGGATTGGTAATTAGTTTGAAATTTTGCCAAATGATGGGAGGAAATATCTATATTCAAAGTGATTTAGGAAAGGGTTGTACTTGCACCGTTGAATTGCCATTACAAGTTGAGAAAATTATCGATTTAACCGATGACATTCTCGACGCTTAATTTGTAGGTTTTATTTTCATTTCAAAAGGAGGTTTGTATGAACAGATCATTATTCGGATTAATCTTATTAGTTCCAACGATTGCAATGGCTGGAGATTTGCGATATGAAGGTTCTTCAACAGTGGGTAAAATTATCGAGGAAGCCAAGGCGGTTTATAAAAGCTCGACTTTTTCTATTGATGTGGTTTCTGAAAGTAGTGGTGGAGAACAATGTGCAATGCGCAAAACCTGTGATTTGGGCGGGGTTGCGCGCGATGTTGAACCTAAAATTTTAGAACAAAATGTCGTTGCAACATTGATTGGAAAAGATGCCATCGCTGCTATTGTTCACAAAGAGAATCCCGTTAAAGAACTTAGCCTCGAACAATTGAAAGGAATTTTTAATGGAACAATTACCAATTGGTCGCAAGTGGGGGGTAATGATTTAGCCATTCAACCTTATATGGTAAAAGCGGCATCAGCAACCCGCGAAGTCTTTGCAAAACACGTATTGAAAGGGGAGAATTATGGCGATGCTGTGAAGGTTGCCACACCCGACGCGACAATGGTTACAACGGTTGGACGTGAGTTGGGAGCAATTGGGCAAATTAGCTTTTCATTTTTCTCTGAATTTTCTAATGTGCGCGCGATAGTTGTTGATGGACAAGAACCGTCCGTTAATAATCCTAATTATCCGATTAGTCGAAATTTGAACATTGTAACCAACGGAAAACCCTCCGGAGAAAGCAAAGTCTTTTTAGATTGGTTGTTAAGTCCTGATGGACAAAATGTTGTTAAAAAACGGTTTGTCGGTATTAAATAGTTTCTCAAAACAGGCGGGAAAGTTTCTCGCCTATTTTTTTAAGCTATTCAAACCATCACAGAATTCGGAATTTGCTGCGGATTCAAATGCGAATAAGGATAAACGCGGGTTAATTCTGCTTGACGCATTTCTTCCGCCAGTTTCAATAACGCTGATTGATACTTTTTCATTACCTTTTCTGCTTTCATTTCAAATCCTCGATATTCCCCTAATCTTTCAAGTTTGAAATCAGTCAAATAAAACGTTAAAGCCTGTTTCATAGCGGGTTGTCGCAAGGGCAGAATATTGATTAAATCTTGCTCGGTTAAATGTTGAGCGTCAGAAAGAGAAGTCGGCGCAGGTTGATAAGCTGCAAACGGCATTGACGGCGTAAAACCAGAAAACAAATATTGCGGATAATGTACAGTGGAATGATGCGCCGTTGTAATGAAGATAATTTGCCCAATAGTTTGCGCAAGTTCCTCTAACGTTTCAAATCGTTCTGGAAACCCTTGCACACGCATACCGTTCTCTGATGTCATGAGTTTTGCCCAGCTTTGAATTTCACTATCTTCTTGCACTGCTTTGTTATCCACATAATATAATTCTAAATACTCGCGGACAAATTGCTGCGTCAAATCCCAAATTTGCAGCCCTTCCTTTGCATAAGGATAAAACAACTCAGGCATATTTACTTGACGTTTTGCAATATTATTGGGCAAAGCATTTTCTTTGAAATGATACGTCTTAAAAGCCTCCGCCATCAAAGCCACCATTGCATCATAATTACCCGCTAATTGTGCACCAAAATCCCCCGGTACACCTTTCTTATCTTTTAGAAATAAATGATGCACATTCACACTTAACGTATAACGCAAATGCGGTTCTAATAACAAAAAAACGGGGTGTGTTTTGTACAATTCTCGGTGCGTTGCAATCACAAATTCTTCTACTAAATAATGAATTCTCGTCGCGTGAGAAACCAATTCTTGGTAATTCACATCAGCAATTTGCACATATAATTTTGCAACCGTCCATGCTTGCCCATCAAAAGGAAGAAAAAGTGGATTATTTGCACAGGGTAATTGATTTAATTGAATGGCAATCGGTTGTAATGTGCCATTATCTTGTCGATAAAACAAAACTAACGGCGCAGTAACATACTGTATTCTTCCCGCATATTCCCCTTGATGTTCTACCAAACCTTGTAACATTTGATAGTTCAAATAAAACAACCGTTGCTCACGAAAAGCCGTTTCATAATCAGCATGAGAAACGATTTTTGAAAAGTTTTCTTTTAGGCGATTCAAATCAAAATTATCGGGCAAATCTTCAGTTTTTGAAATACCTTGCAACAAAACATGATTGATCCCAATAACACGTTGTAATCCAAAATAGGTATCGCTGTAGAAATTATCTAAGAAACGTGTATCGACAAAAGATGATCGCCCAAAAAACAAATAATCTTGATAAGAACGGATCGGTATTTTGAACCATTGTTTGAACTGTGTTGCAATGATTCGCGGCAAACTAGGAATTAAACCCGACAAATGTTTTAACGCACCAAACTGATAAGCGCAATCGGCTTTTTCTTCTTGAGGTAATTTAACAATTGTTGCAATCGTTTGATTATAACTGTATTGATAAGCATACAATTGCCGCATTTTATTTAAAAAAGCCTGTCTTTTCAATCGATTGCTATCATTTGGTAACTCGGCTAATGTACGCATGTATCCACCTCTTCTTTATTTGTCTCTTCAATCAACATTAGGGGTTTTGGACAAACAGTTGTTTGCACATTCAAATCACGGGATTTTAAGGTTTTCAAATATTCAACCAACGCCCAACGTTCCTCTGGTGTAAAGGCTTTTCCTAACACGCCACGAAAAGGAAATTTCAAATGTCCTTGCGCGTCTTTAATCCATGTTTGTTGTTCTTGTTCTGTCAAATCCCGATATTCATGTCCCGTGTTATGATTTCCAATGGTTGTTGTATCAAATAAAAGCGCGTTTTTCAAATAATCGGTGTTATACCCAACAGATTGTGGATCAAACTCCTGACTTCCTACGTAAAAAGTTTTGTCTCTTTCAGAAACGGGAGAAAGCAATTGATATAAATTAGAAACAGAGCCATTATGTAAGAACGGTGGGGTTGCCCAAATACCATCTAAAGGGCGCGCTTTGTAACACAAGGGAGAACGGACTTTGTTTTCACGATAGCCATTATATTCATCGCGTTGTTCTTGAGAAAATCCTAACGCATCGTATTTGAGATTGACTGCTTTTTCAACCGTTAATGGCAAACCCAATTCTCCTTTCACCACACCTAAGCCAACTTGCTTAGTTTCTACAAAGCGTTTTGCCCAATCTTTTACTTCTTGATCATCTGTGCCTAACAAATCCACATTTACCAGTTTAAGTTTTAAGAAACGCTTACCCCATTTATTTGGGTTTGTCCAATATTGAGGTTCACAAATTTCCTCTGAATCCATCGGGGGTAAATGACAAGATTGGCAATGCGTTTGATAGAGTTTTGCACCCTGAGTTGCTTTCTGTTGATTGATTTCACCAAAAATCTGTTCGGGCCACTGCGGTGCTTTCAAACCTTCAAAGGGTTTGTTACCCGCAATCATCTTTTCTAAGTGGTAAATATTTTCAACGTCTAATGAGGATTGAAATAAGGTTTGAGAAGGGTCGGTTAAATTGATAGAAGCAAATACCCCTAATGCTTCGCCTGCATTACGAGTCATGGGTTGCAAAACTGAACCATTATATTCCACCCAATCAAACCAAGATGTTCCCCACAAGAAAGGAAAGCTAACGGGAGCATCTATAACCCGATAATTACCTTTGTAAAGCTCCACCGCAAACACATAATTTCCTATCCGATTGAGTGCATCTAAACGTCCAAAACCTTCCTCTGTTAAAGGCGGGATTTCCTCATCTAATTTAGCGGCTTTTAAAACGTTTTGTAAGGTTTGGTAGAATTCGGTTTTTAGATTTGTTTTGTTTTGAGCACTATATTTCGCACCTAACACGTTTTTTGCAAAGCGATCAAATCGTAAAGGATCATAATAAGTGAGCAACATGGCAAAACCAAAAGCGGTTTGAAATTTAATCACATTTGCCATGCTTTGTCCGCCCTCGATTCTTACCCCAGTTCCTCTATAATTCAACTGTCCTGTATGACAAGCTGCGCAAGTTAATCCAATCGTGATCATGGGTTGCTGTGTAATCGGATCAACGTAATGCTCATTCTTTGCAAAACCAATGGGTAATTCATCGGGATTTTCAGGATTATTGCTATCAAAAAGAAATCCATACGCACCTAAATAGTTTTTATCGCGAAAAGGGGCTGCTGGAAAGCCCAAAGTTAAAATCGGTTGTTCTAACGCTAGAAACCAATTATACTTGATTAGAAAAGTGCTCCCTTGCGTTGCTTGATGATACCAATTTGCGTGTTCTTTTGACCAACCCTGTTCGAGAGAAACAATATGATTAACAGCTTGATAGGGCGGAACGCCTATTTTTTGGTTGTACCAAGATTTCGCAAAATAAATACCAACGCCTATTGCCAATATTAAAATAATCCAAAACAAACGACGACAAGATAAACGCATAACGATTCCTTTATGAAAATGCTATTCAATAATAGAGCAAAGTGTGACATAAACTTAATACAATGTCTAACAAAAATTTCCCTTTTCTTGTTATAAAAACTTTTTTTTGGAGAAGAAAGATGCTTTCATTAGAAAATTACACTTTAATTGAGAAACTCTCAGATAGCATTCGTACACAAATCTATCGAGGTTATCGTGATGTTGATCGGTTGCCTGTTATTTGTAAATTGTTAGGAAATGCTTATCCTTCTCCTCGAGATGTGGCACAGTTTCAACGTGAATATCAATTAACGTATCATTTAAAGAACAGCGGCGGTTTTATTAAAGCCTATGATTTACAGCCCTATAAGAATAGTTGGCTAATGATTTTAGAAGATATTGGCGGGTGTTCCTTAAGTGAAAGGCTGGCATCTTACCAAGGAAATTTTAAGCATTTTTTACAATTTGCTATTCGTTTAACTGAAATCATTGGTGAATTGCATCAACAAAATATCATGCACAAAGATATTAATCCCGCCAATATTATTATTAATCCCCACACAAATCAAATACAACTCATTGATTTTGAAATCGCAACCGAGCTGTCTCGTGAAACCCAAGAAGTCCGCAACCCTGATTCATTAGAAGGTAATTTGAATTACATTTCTCCCGAACAAACAGGAAGAATGAATCGTAGCATTGATTATCGAAGTGATTTGTATTCTATGGGAGTTACATGGTATGAAATGCTCACAGGTTGCTTACCTTTCCAAGCAAATGATGCAATGGAAATGGTTTATTCACACATTGCAAAAATACCCACCCCACCCATAGAAATTAATCAAAAAATTCCTTATCCGTTATCTGCTATTGTTATGAAACTTTTAGAGAAAAATGCAGAGAACCGTTATCAAGGTACTTTTGGTTTGAAAGCAGACTTGCAACACTGCTTAGAACAATTAGAAAATTATGGACATATTGAAACCTTTACTTTGGGAACAAAAGACGCTTCTAGTTATTTTCAAATTCATGAGAAACTTTACGGGCGCGAAACCGAAATTGAGCTTTTATTATCTGCTTTTGATCGAGTAAGTCAGGGTCATAAAGAAGTGATGCTAATTGCCGGTTATTCTGGGATTGGAAAATCCGCGTTGGTACATGAAATACACAAACCCTTTTCTAAAAAAGCGGGTTATTTTATTAGTGGTAAGTTCGATCAATTTAAGCGAAATATTCCTTATGATTCTTTATTTCAGGCTTTTCGAGGATTAGTGCGCCAATTGCTCACCGAAAGTGAAGAACAAATCGCTGCTTGGAAAGAGAAACTTTTGAACTGTTTAGGTCCTAATGGACAAGTATTAGTCGATGTGTTGCCAGAAATAGAACAAATCATTGGAAAACAAAAGCCCGTTGTTGAATTATCACCGAGTGCAACTCGTAATCGTTTTAATCTAGTTCTACAAAACTTTATTAGTGCATTTTCTTCATTAGGTCACCCTTTCATTATTTTTATGGACGATTTGCAATGGGCGGATACACCAACCTTACAACTCATTGAATTATTAATGGACGATAATAAGCAACAATATTTGTTTATTATGGGGGCATATCGAGATAATGAAGTTGATGAATTTCACCCGTTAATGCTGACATTAAAAAACCTGCGTAATTTGAATGCAACGGTTAATATTATTACATTGATGCCATTGGCATTATCTCATGTTAATCAACTCATTGCAGATAGCTTAAAAACTTCTACAAAACAAGTTGAAGATATTTCTCAATTGTGTTGGGAAAAAACTCGAGGAAATCCATTTTTTCTTAATCAATTATTACATACGTTTCATCAAAATAAAGCGATTTCATTTGATATTCAACAAGGTTGTTGGAAATGGGATTTAGATCAAATGAAACAAGCCACGATTAGTGATAATGTTGTTGATTTAATGGTAAAGAAAATTCAGCAATTATCTGTGGAAAGTCAAAACGTTTTGAAATTAGCCGCGTGCATAGGAAATCAATTTGATCTAAAAACCCTTGCGTTGGTTAGTCAGCAATCCTTAACAGACACCGCTCATGCTTTATGGGGCACATTGCAAGAAGAGTTAATTTTACCCTTAGGAGATATGTACAAATTTGTTAATAAAGTGCTGTTAGAAAAACACCAATTAGAAACCCTTATTCCTATCTATCGTTTTGTGCATGATCGTGTACAACAAGCGGCTTATTCTTTAATTGACGACGATCAGAAATCAACGACCCATTTACAGGTAGGAACACTGTTATTTCAAAATAGTTCGCAAGAGGAATTAGAAGAGCGTTTATTTGAAATCGTAAATCATTTGAACTTAGCGAACAATTTAATTCAAACACCGGAAAAGAAAGAAGAGCTTGCAAAATTAAATTTATTGGCAGGAAAAACCGCCAAAAGTGCAGCAGCTTACGAACCCGCTTTATCTTATTTGAAACAGGGGTTAAATTTATTAGAAACAGATAGCTGGAAAACCCATTACGAATTGAGTTTGAATTTATTTGTTGAAGCTGCCGAAGCGGCATTTCTTAACGCTAACTATTCACAAATGAATGATTGGGCAACTGAGGTTTTAATCCATTCTAAAAACATTTTAGATCAAGTGAAAGTTTATGAAATCCAAATTCAGGCTTTTATGGCGCAAAATTTACCTTTAGAAGCGATTGCATTATCACTAAAAGTTTTGGCGTTACTTGGCGTTAAATTTCCTAAGAAACCAACTACGTTTCACATTTTAAGAGATACTTATCTTGCGAAATATATTTTATTAGGAAAAAATATAGAGAAACTCCGTGAGCATTTCCATACCACCGATCCAAAAAATTTAGCGGTGATGAATATTCTGAATCGGATTCATTCCGCCGCTTACATTGCAGACCCTAAACAATTCATTTTAACCGCGATTAAATTGATGACGTTCTCTGTTCAAAAAGGGAATAATCCAATTTCTGCATTTGGTTATTCAAGTTATGCTCTGTTTTCTTGTGGTGCGGCAGAGGAAATTGATATTGGAACTCGCTTTGGTCGATTGGCATTACAAGTATTAGAAGATTTGAATGCCGATGAATTGAAATGTCGAACAAATTTCATGGTCTACACTTTTGTCTGGCATTGGGAAGCGCATTTGAAAGAATGCCTTACACCTTTATTAGAAGCCTATCAAGTTGGGGTTGATACAGGTGAATTAGAATTTGCAGGTTATTCTATTTTTATGTATTGCAATTATAGTTTCTTTTCAGGTTTAAATTTAGAAGAACTCGAGAAAGAAACTACCAAATATGTAACGGCTATTAATCAAATTCAACAACAAACTCCGTTATATTACAACCAAATTGTATTGCAAACCATTCTAAACTTACGCGGAGCAAATAAAGAAAAGCCCTATTTGTTGATTGGAACTGCTTACGATGAAACGGTTATGTTACCTATTCACACCAAAGTGAATGATATGACCGCATTGGCATTTCTATATGTGCATAAAATGTTATTGAGTTATTGGTTTGAAGAATATGAATTGGTCATTGACTATGCAGAGAAAGTTAATCCAATGGGAATTACAGCTATGTTTCATAGCACGTTATTGCATTTTTATGGTGGATTAGCGCGTTTGAAATTAATGCAAGTGGGTGGAAAAACGGCGCAAAAAAAATATAGCAAAGCCTTGAAAAAAGATTTCAAAAAAATGGAAAAATGGGCAAAGCACGCACCTATGAATAATGAGCACCGTTATGCCTTGTTAAAAGCAGAACAAGCTAAATTAGCTGGGCATAAAATAGAAGCCTTACATTATTACAAAAAAGCGATTGAATTAGCCAAACAACATCAATATCGTCAAGAGGAAAGTTTGATTTGTGAATGCTATGCTTATTTTTGGCAACAATTCGGAGATAATAATATCTTTGCTACCTATATTCACCAAGCATTTTATCTATGTCAAACATGGGGAGCAACGGCTAAATTAGATTTATTGAAAAAGCGTTACCCAGAATTAAATTTAGGGGCAATTCAAAAAGGGATTTCACAGACTTTAACAACAACGACTGATCATGGTACGCCATCAAATAATTTAGATTTACTATCAATTATTAAAGCAGCGCGCAATTTATCAGAAGAAATTCAGCTCGATAATTTATTGAGGAAATTGATTTCAATTGTAATGGAAAATGCCGGCGCGCAACACGGTTTATTGTTATTAGAAAAAAACGGCGAATGGTTCATTGAAGCACATAGCAATACTCAAAATTTGAGAATTGAATCTTCACACCCATTGAAACCTTTAAATGCTAAGGAATTAGCGGTTGTTCCTACCCATTTGATTTGGGACGTTATTCGTTTTCAGAAAGCCATTATTCTGGATAATGCGCTTGAAAGTTCTTATAAATCTGATAGTTACATACAGGCTCATCACGTTAAATCGGTTTTATGCAGTCCGGTATTAAATCAAGGAAAATTGATAGGTGTGATTTATTTGGAAAATAATTTGAGCAAAGGTGTTTTTACTGCCAGCCGTTTGGAATTGGTGCAATTAATTGCGAGCCAATTAGCGATTTCAATTGAAAATGCCCGTTTGTATGCAAATCTTGAGGAAAAAGTCGCTCAACGTACCGAGAAACTTGCTCAAGCAAATCAATCCATTCAAGCCCTCAATCAACGTTTGGAAGATGATAATCAAAAGTTAATTGAAGCGAAAAGAATTGCTTTAGCTGCAACTGAATCAAAGTCGTTATTTTTGGCAAATATGAGCCACGAAATTCGTACCCCGATGAATGCCATTATTGGTATGACCAATATATTGCAAGATACCGCGTTAGATGAAGAACAAAAAGATTATTTGAATACGATTTGTAGCAGTAGTAATACGCTATTAACATTGATTAATGATATTTTGGATTTTTCAAAAATAGAAGCCAAGAAACTTTTATTAGAACAGCGGGAATTTGATCTGCGAGATTGCATAGAAAATGCGCTGAGTTTAATTAGTGCAAGGGCGGCTGATAAAAAGCTCGATTTGTTATATGAAATTAAAGAAGATGTTCCACAAAGTGTTATCGGTGATAGTGTTCGTTTGCAACAAATTATCGTTAATTTATTAAGCAATGCGGTGAAATTTACAGAACGAGGAGAAGTTCGCGTTAATGTTCAAAAGAACGGATTTGAAAATAACAAACAAGAATTACAATTTACGGTACAAGATACGGGGATTGGAATTCCTAAAGAAAAAATCCAACTTTTGTTTCAGAATTTCACCCAAGTTGATGAATCAACTACCCGTAAATATGGCGGCACGGGATTGGGTTTGACAATTAGCAAACATTTGACCGAATTAATGCAAGGACGCATTTGGATCGAAAGTGAAGAACATCTTGGATCAAAATTTCATTTTACGATTCAAATCCCATCTGGAGAAAATAAACCTCAACAAGAACTGTATGAAATACACCCCGCGTTGAAAGGAAAAAAGGTTTTTTTACGGAACTTTTCACCCAACAGTTACGCTGTTTTTGCGGCGCAATTTCAAAGGTGGGGAGCGCAAATTATATCAGAGGAAATATCACCCGATTTAATGATTATTGATATTGAGCACACGCAATATGGTGAAGTTTTCTCCACGTCTTCGATTTCTATTGCATTTACTTATGCTTGTAATAAGAAATATCGCCAAACACCGTTTAGTGCTTGTTTAACAAAACCCCTGCGGCATAAACGATTGTTAGATGTGTGTATTCAAGCCTTAGAAAAACCGCAAGAAAAACCTATAGCAACACCGCCTGTCGTGCAATCCAAAGCGATAGAATTAAGTGATTTGAAAATATTGTTGGTTGATGATAATGATGTGAATCGGAAAGTGGGAGTTTTGCAACTAAAGAAAATAGGGTTTCAAGCGGATATTGCTGTCGATGGTATTGATGCGGTTGAAGCATTGCAAAGAAAACCCTACGATGTGATTTTAATGGATATGCAAATGCCGAGAATGGACGGATTAGAAGCGACGAAAGTTATTCGAGAACAATGGAAAGAACCACGCTACCCTTATATTATTGCAATGACGGCGAATGCAATGAAAGAAGATCGAGAAAAATGTTTGGAAGGAGGCATGAATGATTACATTAGTAAACCCGTTAATGTCAATGAATTGAAAGATATTTTGGAGAACTATTGTCGAACGAGGTAAAAACTAGAAACGCACCCTGTTTTTCTTCTAAAAAGCCACTATAATTAAATAAACTTATTTGGATATAAAGCCATGTTTTTGGGGATTCAGCACAAATTCAATCTGATCATTAGTAGTTTTGTGATTTTTATGATTATTGCAGCGGGAAGCGTGTTGATGTTGGTGAACGCCCGTTCGTTTGACGCGGTGGTGATTAGCATTGCGTCGCGCCAGCAAGTTTTGCTCATTCGCATGGCGCAACAAACGCAAGACCTGATCGCGGCGATGGAAAGCGAATCCGACACCCATGCCAAACGTAAATCACTTAATAAAAGCGTGGGATTGTTTCACAGCAGCCTTGTCGCGCTCAAAAACGGGGGCGACGCAACGGATATTGACGGGCGATCTATCGATTTACCCGCCGCCACCGGACGTATTTTTGAGTTTTTTGACCAAGTTGAGCGATATTGGATCAGTTCGCACAGCGCGCTAAAAATTTTGCTCGACCCCAACACCAAACCCGCCACCGATACCTTTTACGATGCCCAACACGCGCTGCCGCATCTTTGGCAACCATTAGAGGAAAATGTCGCCCAAGCCATTACCTTATTAAAAGAAAACTCTCAAACTAAAGTCTTAAATTTGAAAGGCATTATGTTGTTGATTTTGATTTTAACAATTTTATTAGCATCGGCGGCGTTTTGGTTTGGAAAATGTTACATCATCAAACCGATCAAAATTATGCGCGATGCGATGAACGAATTACGCGCGGGCGATGGTGATTTAACCCGTCGGTTGCCGCATTTTGGAAACAATGAAATCGGTCAAACCGCCAAATCTTTAAATGGTTTTTTGAACAAAATTCAACTAACTTTATTGGAATCGGCGAAAACCCTAGAAACCGCTTTTGATGCTTCCAAAGAAATCAATGAACAAGCCGCTAAATTAAGCCAAAACGCCGCCAAACAAGCCGCTAGTTTAGAAGAAACCAGCGCGTCTTTAGAACAAATTAGCAGTGCCATGCACGAAACCAGTCACAGTGCAACCCACGCCGGAAATTTGGCAAAAAGTGTGTCAAATCAAGCCGAAGAAAGCCGCGCTGTCATGGAACAAACCATTCAAGCCATGAATAGCATTATTCGCCGAATTGTAATGGTCGACGACATTGCTTCACAAACCAATTTGCTCGCGATTAATGCATCAATCGAAGCCGCGCACGCCAAAAAATTCGGGAAAGGTTTTACGGTTGTCGCCAGCGAAGTCCGAACCCTCGCCGAACGCAGCCAACAAGTCGCCCGCGAAATCGACCAATTAGCCCACAAAAGTATGTCTATCGCCGAACAAACGCAGGATTTAATTGGCAATATTGTCCCATCAACCCACGAAACCTCCGACTTAGTCGCACAAATTCAAACCGCCGCCCACGAAGAATATATCGGCATCGGACAAATCAATATTGCAATGAATGAATTAAGCCAATCCGCGCAATCAAATTCGAGCACTTCCGATAAACTCGCAGAAACCGCTTATTTAATGCAAATGCAAGCCGAATTGCTCAAAACCACCATGAGTTTCTTCAAACTTAAATAACACCTTTGACATAGGAAATCTTTTTATGAACGACGACAGAAATTCTCACGCCTATCAAAGCATGATGCAACATTTGCGGGATTTAACCCATTGGAAAAGTTTGCGCGATCAACTCGATCAAGCCGTTGAAAAAGTCGTCACGTTAGAGGAATTAACCCGTGAGGAAGCCGACAAAATTAGCGATTACATTCAGCGCGATGTCGAAGATGCCGCTAAGTTTATCGTTGAAACTCGCCAAGATTTAGCCGCGTGGCTGCGTTTTGACATCAATCTTTTAGAAGAAAAACTCTTAGAAATGTTTAAACACGCCGTCGATCACACGCAATTAGAACTTAATAAACTCGCCGATCAAGCTGAAATCGCAACCCATTGGCACAGCAGCGAAATTATTGGTCTAGGCACATTACAATGTGAACAATGCGGCAAACTGTTGCATTTCCAAAAACCCGCTAAAATTCCGCTTTGTCCGCAATGCCAACACAATCAATTTAGCCGTTTGTGGGAAAATGAGCATGAACCCTTACAAAATTAAAGAAACTTTGAGAAAAATACCGAAAGAAACGTAAAGGAAAAAATGACAGCGGATTTTCAAATTGGGATTATTGGAAGCGGTCCGGCGGGATTGAGTGCGGCATTGCAAGCGGTGAAATGTAAATTGTCGCATATCGTGTTGGAAAGTGCCGCCCAACCCGCGCAAACGATTCGCCATTATCAAAAAAATAAATGGGTGATGGCTGAGCCGTCGATTTTGCCGCTGCGCAGTGCGTTGCCGTTTCAAGCCGCCAGCCGAGAAACCGTTTTAGAAAGCTGGGAAAAAATCCTCAAAACAACGCCTGTTAATTTGCGCTGCAATGCTGAACTCGTTGAAATTACAGGACAAAAAGGCTGCTTTCAACTCCATTTGAAATCAGGAGAAATGATTTCTGTCGAGCAAATTGTTCTCGCCATCGGCATGCAAGGGAATTTGCGCAAATTAGATGAAAAAATCTTAGAAACAAATGGTCATATTCATTACGAATTAACCGATCCCAATCAATGGAGTCGACAAACCATTTTAGTGATCGGCGCGGGCGATGCAGCTATTGAAAATGCGTTGGCACTTTCCGAGAATAATCAAGTTATTATTGTAAATCGTCGCGAAGAATTTAGTCGAGCAAAACCAGCGAATAATGATTTGATTTTGAAAGCCATTCATCAAGAAACCATTGAATGTTATTATCGAACGATTCCTATTAAAATTATTTCTCAGCAGAAACAATTAAAAGTCACTTTACAAACCCTCGAAGGCGAAACACATTTATTGGTTGATCGGATTATTGCGCGATTGGGTGCGAGTCCGCCGCGCGAGTTTTTGGAAAAATGTGGGGTGCGATTTGGCAGCCCCGATCCGTCCGCGCCGCCGATTTTGAGCGCAACTTACGAAACCACCGTCGCGGGGCTGTACATTATCGGCAGTTTGGCGGGTTATCCCCTGATAAAACAAGCCGTTAATCAAGGTTTTGAAGTGATCGAGTTTATTCAAGGTCACGACGTTGCGCCAGCCGATGAACCGATTTTATACGAGAAATTCAAAAACTTACCCGCGTTTCATTCGGTGAATGCGTCGTTGGATATGATTCGATTTACCCTGCCGTTGTTGAGCAGTTTAACCGTTCTGCAATTGCGGGAATTACTGATCGACAGCACGATCCGCACGCCACAACCCAACGAACAAATTTTTCGATACAACGATTACAGCGATAGCTTTTTTTCGATTATTGCGGGTGAGGTTCGAGTCGCAATAAATCGTGATGATCCCAGTCAAATCATCACGTTACGGCAAGGGCAATTTTTTGGCGAAATGAGTTTGATTTCTGGGCGGCGGCGACAAGCGACCGTTCATGCGGGTTCGGGGCAGCAATGCGTGCTGTTAGAAACCCCGCGTCGCGCCATGTTAAGGTTGATTAATTCGGTCGATGCGGTCAAACGTTCGATCGACCAAATGTTTGTTTTAAGGGCAATTCAGGCGCATTTTGCCCCCGAAATTCCCGCCAGCGATCTCGCCGCCATCGTTCACACCGCTAAAATCCAACCCTTTGATGCCAATAGCATTATTTTTAAAGAAGGCGACACCGGCGATAGTTTGCATTTAATTCGCAGCGGATCAGTCACATTATCAAAAATCATTGCTAATCAAGAAGTTATTTTATCTTATGTTTCCGCAGGCAATTACATCGGTGAAACTGCGTTATTGAGCGAATTACCTAGAGCATTTACCGCCCGCGCTGCCGTCGCCACAGAAACCATTCGCCTTGATAGTCAAGCCTTTAGCGCATTGTTAGAACGTTCAACGACATTACGCCAACGATTAGAAGCGCGGTTTCACCACAATTTGACCCGCCAAGTTCAAATGGAAAATCAACCGCAAACGGGTAATTTGATTGCGTTTTTGGTCGCGCAAGGATTGGGTGAAGCAACCGATGTGTTGTTGATCGACGAAAGTCTTTGTATTCATTGCGATAATTGCGAGCGGGCGTGCGCGGAAGTCCATCACGGCACGTCGCGTTTGGATCGTCAAGCGGGTCCCACGTTTAATACCATTCATGTCCCTACTTCTTGTCGGCATTGTGAACACCCGCATTGCATGAAAGATTGTCCGCCCGACGCAATCCATCGTGCTGAAAATGGAGAAGTTTTTATTGCGGATAATTGCATTGGTTGTGGGCATTGCGAGAAAAATTGCCCGTATGGCGTGATTCAAATGGCGCACCCAAATCGTCCAAAAAATCACTTGTGGCGGTGGGTGTTTTTTGGTTGGGGAAACGAACCCGGGCGAGAATTATTTAGCGAAATCAGCTCGTTAAACCACAAAGCCAAGGCAGTGAAGTGCGATATGTGTAAAGGCTTAAAAAACGGCGCGGCGTGCGTCAAAGCCTGTCCAACCGGCGCAGCCATGCGTGTTTCCCCCGAACAATTCCTCTCCTTAGCAACCATTTAAGCTCGTCAGTGAATCCTTGCTTGCATACTTAGGTAGTGATCAAAAGCAAGAGATGATTTTGCCTATTTTGTGTTTATTTTCAGTAAATTATAAATTTAATCAACATCCCTTATTGATCACTACCCCTAAATTAAATCGTATTTGCGATTTTAAAACATCTAAACCAAAGTTTGTTCTTCAAATAGGGCGTTGTTTCGGGGTTTTAATTGAAAATGCTCCCACGCTAAACGGGTAGCAATTCTTCCGCGCGGCGTGCGCATGAGAAATCCCTGTTGTAATAAATAAGGCTCGACGACTTCCTCTAAAGTTCCTCTCTCATCACCAATCGCCGCCGCTAAACTTTCAATGCCAGCAGGTCCGCCGTCGAATTTTTGCATTAAGGTTAAAAGCAATTTGTGATCTAAAATGTCTAAACCAAAGGTATCAACTTTAAGTAAATCAAGTGCTTGCTGAGCTGTTTCTAATTTTATAATGCCGTCGGACTTAATTTGCGCAAAATCACGCACTCGACGCAATAATCTATTTGCAATGCGCGGCGTACCCCTTGATCTTTTTGCAATTTCATAACACCCGTCATCGGTACTTTGTGCATTTAAGATGCGGGCAGAACGGCTTATAATGTGGGCTAAATCATCAATACTGTAAAATTCGAGGCGTTGACTAATTCCAAAGCGATCTCGCAGCGGTGCAGTCAATAATCCACTGCGCGTCGTCGCCCCCACCAACGTGAACGGCGGCAAATCCAATTTAATCGACCGCGCCGCGGGTCCCTCGCCAATCATGATGTCGAGTTGATAATCCTCCATTGCAGGATATAAAACTTCCTCGACAACTGGGCTAAGCCGATGAATTTCATCAATAAAAAGCACGTCACGCGCTTCTAAATTGGTTAATAACGCCGCTAAATCGCCCGCTTTTTCTAAAACCGGACCCGACGTTTGCCGCAAATTAACCCCCATTTCTCGCGCAATAATATTGGCAAGGGTGGTTTTGCCTAATCCGGGAGGTCCAAAAAGTAACACATGATCAAGGGCTTCCCCTCGAGATTGGGCGGCGGGAATAAAAATTTCTAACTGTTCTCGAATGTGCGGTTGCCCCACATAATCCTGCAAACGACGGGGGCGTATTTCCGCATCCAGCGTAATTTCTTCGGGTGTTGATGCGCGCTGCGGTGCAATTAAACGATCAGTATGAATTGCCATAAAGTCTTATTTTAAAAGGTTTTTTTGTTTCAAAAAAGCTAACACTTGATCGCGACTTTCCTCGACTGAAATCGTGGCAGTATTCACCGACAAATCAGGTTGCTCTGGAATTTCATACGGCGAAGAAATCCCCGTGAAATGTTTAATTTCACCTTTTCTTGCCTTTTGATATAAACCTTTTACATCACGTTGCTCACAAATTTCTAATGAACAATGGCAATAAATTTCAATAAAATTTTCTTTACCGATTAAATCACGGACTTTTTGGCGATCAGAACGAAACGGAGAAATAAAAGCTGTTAAAACAATTGTTCCCGCTTCGACAAATAATTTTGAAATCTCTCCAACGCGGCGAATGTTCTCAATTCGGTCGGCATCACTAAAACCTAAATCTTTACACAAACCATGACGCACATTATCGCCGTCTAACACAAAGGTATGACATTGCTGTTGAAATAAACTTTCCTCAACTGTGTGAGCTAACGTTGATTTCCCCGAACCCGATAAACCCGTGAACCACAAAACCGCGCTACGATGTCGATGTTGTTCTTCACGTCTTGCTCTCGTAACCGTTGCATGATGCCAAATTAAATGGTGTGTATTTTCCACTGTTTTTTCCTTAAAAAGAAAGTTTGAAATAGTACAAGGCTTTTTCTTCAAATAATTAGCGTAGTTAACCCCAATTATTTGATTGATTATTTACAATGATGCGGGATCGCCTTTGAAACCATTTAAGCGGGCGAGAAAAGTTGTTTTTGCCGATAATTCTAGGGAACACAACCACTTATATGCCATTTGTAGACTATCTGCCTGCGCGTAAATACCATGACCGCGCACAATGACGATGGGTTTTTCTGCTAAAACTTCTGCTACTAAATCAGGGGTTTTGCTAAATTGTTCACGATAAGGGACGGTTAGCACGGGGATTTTTTCGCCAAAATAATATTGTCCTTCAAAATCAATGGGATAAAAATCTTTTCCGTCCATTGTCATGGCAACCGAATAAGCACCATGTGCGTGCAACACCGCGTTTGTATTAGGATTTTTTTCGTACACTGCCAAATGCAACGGCGCATCTGCCGACGCACCCGCTGTTGGGGGTTTTCCAAAATAACAATGAACCAAATGTTCTTCATCTAAAGTATCGGCACACGCATTTGTCGGTGTAATCCAAATGTTCTCTCCCATTCTCACCGATGCATTACCACTATGTGAATCATTTAATCCCCGTTTTCTCAACCAGCGATAATGTTCTACCAATCGTCCACACAAATGCTCTGCTACTGTTGCAATTGCCATGTTATTTTCTCCTGTTTTTAGCGAATTGTTAGATTGATGTGATAAAAAATTTTCTCGAGTCTATTATTTGTTGAAAATTGACAAGTTGTTTTACGGTTTTCTTAGAAAAAGTTTTGAGCATTTCCAAGCACTAAAAATACTCGCTTATTTAATAATTATGGGGGGTGTAAGGATTGCCCCATTCGGTAATGTAACGGATTTCAAAATCAATAGAAACGGCGGCGATTAAAGCGCACTCTTCTTCCTCAAAATAGATGATTTCGGCGGCGACATCTTGTAAATCGTCGATGAGCGGTTCGGAGGCAACGTCAGAAAGCATTAAGGCTTTGGTAATATCGCCGAGCAATCCGTTGGCGGTTGAGGCGGGATCGCGTCCGATGATGGTTTCGACCATTGCGTCGATGCGGATTAATAGCCGATTAACCGTTCCACCAAATTGATTTCGCTCACGTTTTTCGGGTAATTCCCATACCGATCCGACGGGCGGTGGGTATTTGCGGCGAATGACCGGAACGCCTCGATAAATTCGTCCGTTTCCCAACGTATTTTCGTAACCATTGTTGGTGTTAATGGCTTCTAATTGCGCGACGATATTTTCGATGATGCGTTCTCTGACGGTTTTCATATCCAGACTTCAAGGCTCGGGAAAAGTGTCATGATAATGGATTTAGGCGGCGCGTTTAAACAAAAGTTTTGGGTTGAACCGCGCGCGCATACGTCATATTAAAGAAAAATCGCCCGCGTTTGCAATGGGAAACTTTTGACGTTGCGAATAAAAAACTTTACCATTCACCTAACAATTTTTGTAAATAAACGATGGGAGAAAACAAGGTATGGAAATTATCCACAAAGTTATTTCAGTGCCTGATGATCACAAAGTGATGTTGGTGTTGCCAAAGAACATTCCTGTGGGCGACGTGGAGGTGGTGTTGATTATTAACCCCAAAAAGATGTTGGAAGCCCCACACGGCGCGGCGCATCATGCTTCGACCTCGATCAGCAGCACCAGTTTGCGCGATGCGGCGATTTCCAAACTCGCCAGTTTGTTCGACGAGCAACAGCAGCTTCAACAACAGCAAACCGATAAAGACAATTAAATATTGTTTTATAAGGAGGTTTATATGAAAAATCTCTGGTTAATCATTGGGTTATTGTGCGGGTGGAGTGCCGCGACGGTGGCTAACACTTCCCCCGTTCTCGTGCTAACTATCGATGGCACGATTCAGCCCGCCGCCGCAAATTATCTCAAATCTGGATTAAAACACGCTGAATATCAACAACATAGCGCAGTAATCCTTAAATTAAATACTCCCGGCGGATTGGATAGTTCGATGCGGGAAATGGTGCAAGCGATTGTTTCTTCAGCGATTCCGGTGATTGTGTACGTTTCTCCGTCGGGCGGGCGCGCGGCGAGTGCGGGGACTTATTTGTTGTATGCGTCGCACGTTGCGGCGATGGCGGACGGCACAAATGTCGGCGCGGCGACCCCCGTTAAACTTCTTGGCGAGGACGACGAAACCACTCTTCAGCAAAAAATTCGCCATGATTCAGCGGCTTATTTGCGTTCGTTGGCGGAATTGCGGCAGCGAAACGTCGACTGGGCAGTCCAAGCCGTCCGCGATGCCGACAGCATTACCGCTCAAACCGCTTTACAAAAACAAGTTATCGATATTATTGCTAATGATTTGCCCGATTTGCTCAAACAATTACACGGTCGACAAATCAAATTTCCTCACAAAATAATAACCCTCGATACCAACCACGCAGCGATAGAAACTTACGAACAAGATTGGAGAAACCGCCTGCTTTCGATAATTACCGATCCAAACATCGCTTATTTATTGATGTTATTAGGAATTTATGGCTTGTTCTTTGAATTTTATCACCCGGGTACAGGCATTCCGGGTGTGGTAGGAACAATTGCGATTTTATTAGCGTTATTTGCCTTTCAAGTGCTCCCCGTTAATTTCGTGGGTTTAACGCTCATTTTGTTTGGGATTTTCTTTATGATTGCGGAGGCTTTAACACCGAGTTTTGGCATTTTAGGATTTGGCGGCATTGTCGCTTTTGTAATCGGTTCAATTATGTTATTTGATTCCAATTCGCCCGATTTTGAAATCGCTTATTCTTTAATCGCCACCTTTAGTGTGACCAATGCAATTTTATTTCTGTGGGTTGGTAAAAAATTATCCGATTTGCGCAACCAAAAACCGTTGACAGGTTATGAGCAAATGTTAGGTGAAATTGGAGAATGTATTAGCGTAGAAAATAAACAATTGCGGGTTTCAATTCACGGAGAAATCTGGCAAGCCCGTTCTTCTCAATCTTTAACCGTTGGACAAATGGTTAAAATTAAAAATGTCGACGGTTTAACGCTCGACGTTGAACCCCTTAATTAACGTGTTTTTCTTACAAGGAGATAACATCATGGCGTGGCAACTTGCTTTAATTATTTTAGTTCCTTTATTTCTTTTATTAAGCGCGGCAGTTAATGTATTGCGTGAATATGAACGCGGGGTAGTTTTCTTTCTAGGGCGTTACCAAAAAGTGAAAGGACCGGGTCTAATCATTATTATCCCAGTTTTCCAACAAATGGTGAAAGTGGATTTGCGCACAGTTGTAATGGACGTTCCAGTGCAAGATGTTATCTCGCGTGATAACGTATCTGTGAAAGTGAGCGCGGTGGTTTATTTTAGAGTAATTCAACCCGAGAAAGCCGTCATTCAAGTTGAAGATTTTGAACACGCAACCAGCCAATTAGCACAAACCACATTACGTTCAGTTTTAGGACATCACGAATTAGATGAAATGCTTTCTGCACGCGATAAATTAAATCAAGCAATTCAAACTATTCTCGACAAACAAGCCGAATCGTGGGGAATCAAAGTGACTACGGTTGAAATCAAACAAATGGATTTGAATGAAAACATGGTTCGCGCGATTGCAAAACAAGCCGAAGCCGAACGTGAACGGAGAGCAAAAATTATTCACGCAGAAGGCGAGTTGCAATCCTCTCAAAAGATATTTGAAGCAGCGAGTATTTTGGCGCAACATCCTCAAGCTATTCAATTGCGTTATTTACAAACGTTGAGCGATATTTCAAATGAAAAAAGCCACACGGTTATTTTCCCACTTCCAATGGATTTGATTTCGCCGTTGCAAGAACTTATTAAACTACAAAACCTCAAAGAAAAACGCTCACTTTCAAATCCCCCTAAAAGCGAATAATTTCTCGCAAAAAAGAAAAACCTGCCAGTTCTTAGAAACCAAGCAGGTTTTAGTGGTACAGATGAAAATTAAAGAAAATTTAATTGAACTATCTCTTTGTATCACTACGCTTTCTCTAAAAAACTTGTTCATTGCGTGACGGCGACATATCTTTTTCAATCCCCCCCTAAAAATGTGATGTTGGGGTTCGTGGGGTGTAAAATTTAGGCGCAAAATTGCGTATAATGTGACGTTTTATTAAATTACGACTGAAAGTATTGCTATGTTTAAAGTGTTGTTATGGTTGTTTATTGTGGGAAATGCGTGGGCGAATCCGTCGGCGCAGTCGATGCCAGCCCAAATTGTGATGCCGCCGCCGCCGCCGACTATTTCTGCGAAATCCTACATTTTGATCGATTTTCATAGTGGACAGATTTTGCTCGACAAAGACCCCGATGCTCCCCTCGAACCCGCCAGTTTGACCAAATTAATGACCGCTTATGTGGTGTTTTCTGAAATTAAAGTCGGACATTTGAAATTAACCGACAAAATCCGCGTCAGCGAAAAAGCGTGGCGAACGGGCGGATCGAGAATGTTTGTGGATTTGGACAGCGAAGTGGCGGTCGAAGATTTGCTGCGCGGCATGATCATTCAATCGGGCAACGACGCGAGTGTCGCGCTCGCCGAACGCATCGCCGGCAGCGAAGAATCTTTCGCAGGCATGATGAACCAATACGCGCAAAAACTCGGTCTAACCAACAGCCATTTCATGAACGTAACGGGATTGCCCAGTTCGCAACACACAAGCAGCGCGCGCGATATGGCAAAAATTGCAATGGCGATTATTCGCGATTATCCAGAATATTACGGCTATTATTCCGAAAAATCCTTTACTTACAAAGGCATTTCGCAACAAAATCGCAACATTTTGCTCAAACGCGATGCCAGCGTCGATGGTATGAAAACCGGTTTCACCGATAATGCAAGATATTGTTTAGTTGCTTCGGCTAAACGTAATAATATGCGGTTGATTTCAGTGATTTTAGGCGCGGAAACCCCCAAAATTCGCGCCGCCGAAACTCAAAAAATCCTCAATTACGGTTTTCAATTTTATGAAACCCCCAAAGTGTACGGCGCGGGCGAAATCATCAGCAAACCTCGAATTTGGAAAGGCGCGGACGATTCCATTCCCATCGGTTTAAATCAAGATTTACACGTCACAGTCGCGCGCGGACAATACGCCAATATTAAACCCGTTTTGCAATTAAATCAAAGGCTTATTGCGCCCATCAAATCAGGAGAAACCTGCGGCAATTTGCGCTTGATGCTCGGCGACAAAGTGTTATTAGAACGCCCATTGGTTGCTTTGCAAACCGTGAATGAAGGGGGATTATTGCGCTTAATTACCGATTCAATTTTGCTGTGGATTCAATAAGATGCTCTACACTAAAACGGGTGACGGCGGCGAAACATCATTAGCAAATGGTCAGAGATTACCTAAAAACGCCCCCGTTTTTGAGGCGATTGGAGACATCGATGAACTCAACGCCACCATCGGTTTATTGCACAGCGTGTACGAATGGACAGCCCGCGAATATAGCAGTTTCTCATTGATTCAAAACAACTTATTTGAAATTGGTGCGACCCTCGCGGGCGGCAAACCTTGCGCATTAACCCCCGCCGATTCGCAACATTTAGAACACGACATTGATTTCTTTGTTTCTCAAACGCCCCCGTTAAACCATTTCATTTTACCTATGGGTAGCTTTTTGATTGGTTACTGCCACATTGCCCGCACGATTTGTCGCCGCGCCGAACGCCATCTTTTAATCCTTAATCCAGATGCTCATATCTTGATGTTTTTGAACAGATTATCCGACTGGTTATTTGCGCTGGCGCGTTTATTAAGTGTTCGCCAAAATGTTTCTGAAATGGCGTGGGTTTCTCGCTAAAGATCATTTCTAGGGTCTTAACAATCCTCGAAATTTTAGCCCACTTATCCATAAAACCGTAAAATACAAAATCATTGCAACGCTCACCCATAAA
Source organism: Pseudomonadota bacterium (assembly GCA_041161065.1). GTDB lineage: Bacteria > Pseudomonadota > Gammaproteobacteria > Beggiatoales > Beggiatoaceae > DYRG01. The sequence goes on from JBEAVE010000004.1 coordinate 68,864, forward strand.
CCTAATTGTAAAAACCGTTCTGCACTACTCCAATGTAACCACGTTTCTATCTTGGGAATAACCGTTTCCAACAAAGCAAACATGACCAAACTTGCTATCGTAATTCTTCCCAAAAAAACCCACCAACCAACACAGGGTTGAAATGCGTTTTGTTTGCGCAAATAGAAATACAATAAGCTCGCATTTAAGGTGGCTGCCAACGCGGTAGAAAGTGCTAATCCAACGTGCGCTAATGACCAAATGAAAACAAAATTTAATACAATATTCGTTGAAATAGAAATGAAAGCTACTTTGGTTGGCGTTTTAGTATCTTGGCGCGCGAAGAAACCCGATGCTAAAATCTTAATTAAGACAAATCCTAACAATCCAATGCTATATGCGATTAAGGCGTTTGCACTCATTTCAACGTCGGCAATTCCAAACTGTCCTCGATAGAACAACGTTGCAAAAATAGGCTTTGATAAAATCATTAAACCTACCGTGCTGGGAACACCCACTAGAAATACCCACCGCAAACTCCAATCTAAGGTTTTATTGTAATCCTCTTGGGCATTTCTCGCCGCTAATCCAGAAAGCCTCGGTAAAACCACCGTTGCTAAAGCAACACCAAACACACCAATCGGGAATTCCAATAACCGATCGGCATAATACAACCACGCAATACTTCCTGTCACTAGAAATGAAGCCATTAACGTATCAATTAACAAACTTATTTGACTCACAGAAACCGAAAATAACACGGGCAACATCAATCTTAAAATCCTTCCTACGCCTTCATCAGTTTGCTTAGAAAATGTAGGACGCGGCACTAAATTTAGTTTCATCAGAAAAGGAATTTGAAAAGCGAATTGTAAAAACCCAGAAATCAACACCCCCCATGCCAATGCAATAATAGGCTCTTGAAAATACTGACTAAACCACCACGCCGCACTGATCATACAAAGATTCAAAATAACAGGACTAAAAGCCGGCGATGAGAAATGTCCGTAAGAATTCAAAATTCCACCCGCAAATGCCGTTAATGAAATCAGCATCAAATAAGGAAATGTAATGCGCAACATTTCTACTGCCAGTTGATACTTGTAAGGCTCATCGAGAAATCCGGGCGCAAATAACATAATCAAATAGGGCGCAAATAAAATTCCTAAGCCCGTTAAAATGAGCAACACCAATCCTAATGTTCCCGCGACATGATCAATTAAATGGCGAACTTTTTCGGGGTGATTGTTCTTATAGTCACTTAAAACAGGTACAAATGCTTGAGAAAACGCGCCTTCGGCAAACAACCGCCGCATAAAATTAGGAATTTTGAACGCCACGAGAAACGCATCAGCCCCTGCCGTTGCACCAAACAAAGTTGCTATCACAATATCTCGAGCAAATCCTAAGATTCTTGAGAGCAACGTAAAACTTCCTACTACACTTAATGAACGTAACATTTTTATTTCACCCAATAAACAAATTAGACTAGAAAAGTCCGATTTAGGTTATAGAATCATCAACCCAATGATAGATTGTTGCTTAATTTTTCTGAGCCGTTTTACTCATCCGCATTATAATACCCCAAATCAAAGCAAATCTAAGCACCGTATTCTATAAAATGCACCCTCAGACTGTACAACTTTCTTTGCGTCGTGCAAAATGAGAAATGGGTAGTGCATAATTTAGGATGATATAGTATAATGTGATTTTAAGAAAAAACAGAGGAAAATAGAGAAATGAGTTGTCCAAGATGTGGTTCAAATTGTATTGTAAAAAATGGGATAAGTTTATCAAACAAGCAGAAATACAAATGTAGAGACTGTAATAAACAATTTGTGTTAAATCCAGAGAAATATATAAGTGAAGAAAAGAAAGCGATTATAGATAAGTTACTATTAGAGAAAATTTCTTTAAGAGGAATTGCAAGAAGTGTGGGTGTTTCAGGCGTTTGGCTGCAAAAATAAGTGAAGGAAAAGTATCAAGAACAACCCGAAGAACTTCATATTCAAAAAAAACCGTGGAAAACGAGAAGTAGAAGTCGATGAACTATGGGGTGTGGAGCAACACACCGCGTTTTGTGGGAAAAAAGCGAACTAAAAAAGAGGTTTAGTTAGCATTGGATAAAAAGGCAAGTGAGCTAAAAAAGAGATTTCATGTGGGAGGAAGAAGTAAAGAAGATGCAAGGATATTTTTGCAATCCTTACCACCCGTTTATCGCCAATGTGCAGTTATATATAGTGACAAATGGGAAGCTTACCAAGGAATAATTCCGAGCAAACGGCATAGAATCGTTGAGAAAAATAAGCGAGAAACGAATCCTATTGAGAGGTTTAATAATACGTTAAGACAGAGCGTTTCTAGATTAGGAAGAAAAACCTTATCTTTTTCTAAGAAACTTTCCCATCATATCGCTTCTCTCGTTCATTTTATCCAATATTACAATTCTTTTCTTTTATTTTCATCTTAATTTGATCACTACCCAAAAACTTAAGACAATCATTAGAGTTGCAGCGTTTATAAAAAAAGAGGTAGTGATCAACTTAAGGTGCTGGTTAAATCTATAATTTACTGAAAATAAACACAAAATAAGCAAAATTATTTCTTGCTTTTGATCATTACCTTGCAAGGGCAATCGTGGATATTTTTGGAAAATATCGTATAATGAAACGTTTTGTTTAAAACTTTAGGAGACACTCGCTTTGGAACTCAACGCTTACAGCAAAGACCAATTAGTTGCGCTTGAACAATCACTTACGCAACGTTACGACGACTTCAAAAAAGCCGCTTTGAATTTGGATTTGACGCGCGGAAAACCCGCCGCCGATCAATTAGATTTGTCCAACGCGATGGAAAACGCGCTAAACGGCAATTTTCGCGCCGCCGACGGCACGGATGTCCGCAATTATGGCGGTTTAGAGGGCTTACCCGAAATGCGGGCTTTCGGCGCGCAATTACTCGGCGTGAAACCCTCCGAAACCCTCGCCGCTGGCAATAGTTCCTTAACTTTAATGTACCAATACGTCCAATTTTGTGCGTTATTTGGCGCACAAGGCGTTGATTCTGCTTGGAAAAATGAAGGCAATATCAAATTCTTATGCCCTGTTCCGGGTTATGATCGCCATTTCACGATTTGTGAAGCTCTCGGCATTGAAATGTTAAACGTTCCAATGACCGCGACGGGTCCCGACATGGATCAAGTCGAAGCAATGCTTAAAAATGATAAACAAATCAAAGGGATATGGTGCGTTCCTAAATATTCAAATCCAAGCGGAGAAATCTACAGCGATGAAACCGTCGACCGCATGGCGCAATTAGGAAAAATCGCAGGCGCAAATTTCAGAATTATGTGGGATAACGCTTACACTGTTCATGATTTGATCGACAATCCCCCGCAACTCGCTAATTTAATGGACAAATGTCGTCAATACGGCACGGAAGACAGCGTGTGCATTACGGGTTCGACTTCAAAAATCACGATGGCGGGGGCGGGCGTGGCGTTTGTTGGTTTGTCTGAAAAGAACTTAAAACATTTCTGCGCGTGGCTTTCTTCGATGACCATCGGTCCTGACAAAATCAATCAATTACGTCATGCTCGTTTTCTTCCTACATTCAATGACTTATTAGCGCACATGAAAAAACATGCAGCGTTAATCAAACCCAAATTTGATTTAGTGCAAAAGCATTTGTCAGAAGGTTTGACAGGCAAAGGAATGGGTAATTGGACAGTTCCTCAAGGTGGGTATTTTATTTCTTTTGATACGTTAAATGGATTAGCAAAGGAAGTCATCAAATTAACCAATGAAATGGGCGTGAAATTAACGCCTGCTGGTTCGACGTTCCCGTACAAAAAAGACCCGAACGATTGCAACATTAGAATTGCCCCAACCTTTCCTAACTTAGCAGAAATCGACAAAGCCATGCCAGTTTTCATTTGTGCAGTGGAATTAGCTTCCGTTCGCCAACGTTTGAAATCTCTTTAATTTTGGAGAAAACCTGCGAGGTTTTTAAAATCTTGTAGGTTTTTAAAAAGGGATCAATAAAATGTACACAGAACAATTAAAATCATTTGAAAATATTGATAAAACTGTATGTAGTAGTTTATTGGCTATTATAAATTTTCTCTTAACTTTTCATTTAGCCAATTAACTATTTTCTACTGCTAGAGAGTAATTGTTTTAAGTGAGGTGGAGAATCAGCGAGTAGTTTATCAAATTTTGAGAAAAAATCACCTTTTAAAAGCCGTCTGCTTTGTCGCAACAAATAGATAGATTCCTCATGGGAGGTTTTTCTAACATCATTGTTATCTAAAAAGTGTAATAACCTTAATGATAGCAAAGTCACTGCAAATGGATATCCTCAATCTACCAACCGTGATCGTACCAATCTACTTGTTCCACAAGGACCTGAAGCCAAAGCAGACATTGTTATCGCACTTGATACCACAGGTAGTATGCGTAAATTCTGGAGCGCACTTAAAATAGCGATTACGCAATTTATCGATGCTCAAATTGCTCATAAACAATCTCCAACTATTGCATTAATTGATTTCAAAGATGACGTTACATTACGTTATTTTGGAAGTGATATGCAAGCGTTGAAGAAAAAGATTGAGAACTTAGATATTAGTGGTGGTGGATTATGTCCTGAAGCCTCTGTTGAAGCTCTCAATTTAGCTTTCAGACATATTAAGCAAAAAGGTATGATTGCTTTAATTACTGATGCGCCTCCTTATCCTGATGTTGATTTAGAATCTTTGCAAGAAGGTTTAGTGCAACGTATCCGTGAAAAAGAAGTCAATTTCATTTTCCCATTAGATAAACTCGGTTGTTCAATCGACCAAGAAACTTTCTTAAATGGGATACAAGACGGACTTAATCGCTAAATAGGCTGTTATTTCAAAGGTACGTCTAATCAACGTACCTTTTTTCTTTAAGGAGAATTGATATGTCCTCGCTTAATAAAAAACTAATATTTTTTGTTAGTTTTCTTTCAATTACCTCTATAAGTTATGCAAATGGATTATTTTCTGCTGATTTCTTTTGTACAATAGCCCAACAAACCAATGGAAAATGTCCTGAACTTCCTACCGATGAGCAAAGTTTAATTAATGTTCTTTCAAACCTTCTTTATACAGAATTTAAAACAGTTTATGATTCTCTTCCCATTTGTGCAGCGGATGAGAAACTAGAAAACAATGTTTGCGTTAAAATTCCTCAACCTATTCAAACAACAACTCCTAGTTGTAAAGTGGATGAAACATTAGTCGATGGTATTTGTAGAACAACGCGAATACAACTATGTGAAGAAAAGAATTGGGGGGTGTATCTAGATGGATTAAGAAGCCAGACTTGTTTTAACAATGTAATTATCAAAAATGGTCAATTTTCTAATGAAAATATTATTTCTGAAAAAGCATCGGTAGAATTGAGCATTCAAATATTTCCCGATATTTCACAAATAGGAATGGAAGCGGATACTTTATTATTTGCTTTTCGTTATGCACCAAATAATGAAGAATGGGTAAAAGATAGACAAAATTGGCGAACATGGTCTTTGAAAGATTGGAGAGGAACATCATCAGAATTACCCTCAGATTCGCAACGAATTAAACTAGGTTATAATAATTCAAATGAACTCACTTTTGATTCGTTTATACCTATTTTTAGCGGTGAATTAAAAGGGTTTGCAGGAAGTTATTTTCTTATATATGCAGGTTATCGTTTAGAAGATGGCTCAGTGATTTGTAATTGTAAAAATCCTTTTGTTTTGCACGTTGTAAATTAACAACTCAGGTCATGATTAGTCACTCGATCATGACCTATTTTCCAATGCAAAAAGTTGAAAAAATTTTACCCAATAAATCATCGGCAGAAACCTGCCCCGTGATTTCTCCAATTAAACGTTGGGCTTGATAGAGTTCTTCCGCAATTAATTCACTGTTTTTTAAATCAATTTGTTCTAATGTTTGTTCGAGATGAACAAGAGCTTTTTCTAAAGCATCTAAATGTCGCCGACGTGCCATAAAAACGCCTTCATTTTGATGAAATCCCACACACGCTTTTAACCATTCTTTTAATTCATTCAAACCCTGATTTTGCTTTACCGACAAACGTAATTCTTTATCATTAACAAAACCCGCCGCCTGCTCACTTAAATCACATTTATTTCTTATCATTAAAACGTGGCAATTTGAGGGTAAGTTTTCAGGCATTTCAGGTAACAATTCTTCACGATCATCGCACATCAATAAAACAACGTCAGCCGTTTGTAAAGCCTGACGAGCTCGGCGAATACCTTCTTGTTCTACTGGATCATTTGTATCCCTCAAACCCGCCGTATCCGTAATATGCAATGGCAAACCATCTAAATGAATACTCTCACGAATTAAATCACGAGTTGTTCCGGGTATATCTGTAACAATGGCGGTTTCTCGTTGCGCAAGTTTGTTCAATAAACTAGATTTTCCTACATTAGGTTTTCCAATAATTACCAAATGCAATCCTTCACGCAATAAATAGCCTTGTTTTGCTTGATCTAACAAATGATTAATTTGAGAAACGAGTTCTAAAGTTTGGCGTTTAATTTCGCCGTCGGCTAAAACATCAATTTCTTCATCGGAGAAATCAATTCCCGCTTCAACAAAAACGCGCAAATAAGTCAGTTTTTCTACTAAATGATGGATATGTTTTGAAAAGTCGCCTTGCAATGATCTTAAAGCACATTTTGCCGCTTGGGCAGACGCGCTGTCGATTAAGTCCGCGATTGCTTCAGCTTGAACTAAATCGATTTTATTATTGAGAAAAGCGCGTTCAGAAAACTCACCCGCGCGCGCTAATCTTGCGCCACATTCAAGCACTCGACGCAATAACAAATCCATAATAACAACACCACCATGTCCTTGTAATTCAAGGATATTTTCTCCCGTAAAAGAATGGGGTGCAGGGAAATAAAGTGCAATTCCTTCATCTAAAACTGAATCATCAGCCGCATAGAAACGATTGAAAAGAACTTGGCGAGGTTTGGGGAGTTTTTTAAGGATTTGTAAGGCGATTTGTTCAACTAAAGCACCAGAAACCCGCACCACGCCCACGCCTCCTTTTCCTGAAGGGGTTGCAATTGCTGCGATGGTGTCGGTTTCAACGTGCATTTCAAATTACGCCCATTTTCTTTGTAATGTACCATTGCTGAGCGATAGAAAGAATATTGCTCACCGTCCAATATAAAACTAATCCCGCAGGGAAGAACGCAAAGAAAAAAGTGAACATAATTGGGAGCATTAACATGACTTTTTCTTGGATTGGATCGCCTGTTGAAGGATTGAGTTTATGTTGAATGAACATGGTTGCGCCCATTAACAGAGGAAGTACAAAGTACGGATCAGCGACAGAAAGGTTATTCAACCAAAGCATAAAGGGAGCATGGCGCATTTCAACGCTTTCAATTAATACCCAATACAAAGCAATGAAAACAGGTAATTGAATTAAAATCGGCAAACACCCACCCAAAGGGTTAATTTTTTCCTTTTTGTAGAGTTCCATCATTGCTTGGTTGTAGGCGGTTTTATCATCGCCATAACGTTCTTTTAACGCCAGCAAACGAGGTTGTAAGCGTTTCATATCCGCCATTGATTTGTAACTTGCTGCCGATAAATGGTAGAACGCTCCTTTCACAATAATGGTCAAAACGATAATTGCCCAGCCCCAATTTCCTAAAATACTGTGAATGAATTTAAGCAACCAAAAAAGTGGTTGTGCAATAAACCAAAACCAACCATAATCTACAGTTAAATCAAGACCATGTGCAATGTTAGCCAAATCTTCTTGAATTTTAGGTCCAATGTAAAACTTTAAGCCAATTTGCTGTTGCTGACCATTGGTAATGCTCATATCTGATCCGTGCAAACCGATAACTAAACGTTGTCCATCTAAGGATTTGGTGTAATAATTAAAAGCCTGTTCTGAAGGGGGAACAAGTGCGGTCACAAAATAGTGTTGCAACATTGCAATCCAGCCTTTATTCCAAGGGGGTTGCAACTCAGAAAGAACTTTACCTTCAGGAGTTAAGAAACCATTTGCGCCAACCTTTTGAATATCGTCAAATGTAACCTTTTGGTAACTAGTTTGTGGACTGCCTAATGCTGCCCCCAAATAGGTTTGCAACAACTTAGAATCTTCATTAACAGAGAGCTTAGAACGTTGTAATTGACTATACAAGCGTCCAGTCCATAATTGCCCACTTTGATTTTCTAATTTGTAATCGACATCAATCAAATAACTAGCGCGTTTGAAACGGTAAATTTTTGTTACTTTTACGCCGTTATTTTCCCAGTACAAAGGGATTTCTAAAATATCCGTTCCGTTGGCTAATACATAGTTGTTTTGATCGGCGCGAAAAACGCTTTGATGATTGGGTGCATTATTGCCTAATAAACCTGATTGCATGACAAACAAATTAGGCATTTGATCAGCCATAAGATGAACGAATTGATCGGGTTTGTCGGGAGAAAGGGTATATTTGAGCAACTGAACGTCGCGCACATCGCCGCCCTGCAAATCCAGTTCGACATTGAAGAGGTCAGTTTTTACGGATACGCGCCCGGCGGTTTTAAGCGTGCGGTCGGCGGTTGCCTCACGTACTGCGGTGGGCAAATCGGCGGTATTTTGTGGGCTAATCGTGGGAAGTTCCGCTTTTTCGGGGATTTTATTGCCACTATTGGGCGCGGAAGAAACGGGAGAAAGCGTTGTAGGTTGGGGTTTCGTGCCATAATCTGCCTGCCAAGATTGGTAGAGCATTAAGGAGAGAAAAACCAACGATACAACCAGAATAAGTCTAAGATTATCCATAGTTTTTTAAGTTGCGGAGAAACGTTTAAGAAGATGTTGCCAGCGATGATCGAGCGACTGGCGTAAAGTAAGATTATCGGCGAGCACGGCTTCCTGACGCGCCATCACAACAAAATCCACGCCTTGAAAAATATGGCAATTCAGACGAAAACTTTCGCGAATTAATCTTTTCAGACGATTTCGCGCGACAGCACTGCGGGCACGTTTTTTGGTGATCACCAGCCCCAAACGGGCACGCCCCACGTCGTTCGCCAACGCTAAAATTGTCCAAAATCGATCGACAGATTTAGTGGGTTGATGATCAAAAACCCTTGCAAATTCAGATGCTTTGAGCAAACGCTGGGCGCGACAAAAGGTGTGACGATCCAACGCCGACCGCCATTGACCAACTAAGCGGATAACCGGGCGCGACCTTTGGCACGGCGGGCTTTAAGCACCAACCGTCCGCCGCGCGTGCTCATGCGGGCGCGAAAACCGTGACGACGTGCACGAACCAATTTGCTGGGTTGAAATGTTCTTTTCATGATGACTTCCTAAAAAGTTGCGCTAAAAATAAAAACGTTACATTATATTTAACTTGTGGAAATTCAGCAAGCACTAAAACAACTCTTCTCTCTTAGAAACCTCCACAAAATCCCTTTTTCACTATTTAAAGAAACAGTTTTGTTTCAAGCTATTAAAAACAGGCTAATTAAAAATTACTTAAAAATAAGCTACTTAAAAATAAATTCAATCAATTCATCACGTTATTAACGCTCTCTCTGCGAATCATCGCAAATAAAGTATAATTGCTTGATATACTTTCATAAATAGAAAGAAACTAGATTAAAGGTTGTGAGATGTTATACACTAGTTTCCCCATCTTGTTAATACTAGTTGTATGTCTTGTCCTAAACCATTGAATATAATGACTTTTGAAGATTCTCTGCTCACGCGCTGGCGACATTGCCTGCAACGTCTGGAGCAGGAACTCTCCGCGCAGGATTTTAATACTTGGATTCGCCCGCTTCACGCCGAAGAAACCGATCAAGCCCTGTGTTTGCTCGCACCAAACCGTTTCGTTGTGGATTGGCTCAAACAACATTTCTTCCAAAGAATTATCGAGTTGCTCACCCATTTTAATCAAGGCAACAAACCCAAAGTTGTTTTACAAGTCGGTACTCGAAAAACCAAAGTTTCTCGCACAATTGACAAAACACTTGAAAACCCCGTTTCCTCTAAAAATACCTATGTTCGTCCTTCAAATACCATTATCGTTAATGAAAGCCCACTAAATCCCGATTTTACGTTTAATTCCTTCGTGGCAGGTCATTCAAATCAAATGGCACATTCTGCGGCTTTGCACGCGTCAGAAAAAGGTGGTTTTAATCCGCTATTTATTTATGGCGGCGTGGGTTTAGGTAAAACCCATTTAATGCAAGCCGCAGGTAATGCGTTGCTCTCTCACAAACCCAATGCGCGGGTTTTATATTTGCACGCCGAACGCTTTGTCGCAGATATGATTAAAGCCTTGCAAAATAAAAACCTCGATGATTTCAAAAATTATTATCGAGCAGTGGATATTCTATTAATTGACGATATTCAATTTTTAGCAGGAAAAACCCGCTCACAAGAAGAATTTTATCATACTTTCAATACCTTAATGGACGGAAAACAACAATTAATTCTCACTTGTGATCGCACCCCACAAAGCATTTCTGGATTAGAAGATCGTTTGAAATCACGTTTAAGTAGCGGTTTGACAGTTAATATTGAACCACCTGAATTAGAAACCCGCGTTGCTATCTTACAAACAAAAGCAAATCGTGCTAAATTAAATCTACCAGATGATGCCGCTTTCTATATTGCAGAACATATCGTTTCTAATATTCGTGAATTAGAAGGCGCATTACACCGTTTGATTGCCGGAACGCAATTTATGCGGCGGAATATTTCATTAGATTTTTGTCAAGATGTTCTAAAGGATTTAATTGTTACGACCCCTCGTTTAGTAACCATTGAAAATATTTTACAAACGGTGGCTTTTTATTACAAAATTTCTCTCGAAGAAATGCTTTCAAAACGTCGCCATCGTTATTTGGTGCGTCCTCGTCAGCTTGCAATGTTTCTTTGCAAAGAATTAACCCGACATAGTTTGCCCGCCATTGCCGAAGTATTTGCTCGAGATCGAACAACGGTTTTGCATAGTTGTAAAACCATTTCTGCACTCAAACAAACCGACAAACAAGTTTATCAAGATTATTTGAATCTTTTATCCGCATTAAATGGAATTTAACATGAGATTAAGGCTATTTCTTTTATTTTTAATGATTTCTGATCAAACCCTCGCGCAAGAGAAAATACCCGTTTTTGTCACGATTTTACCGCAGAAATATTTTGTAGAACAAATTGGTAAAGAACTCGTTAAAGTATCTGTTTTGGTTCAACCCGCAAAAAGTGCTGAAACTTATGAACCTACACCTCGACAAATGACTGATTTTAATCAAGCAAAGTTGTATTTTAGTATTGGAATGCCATTTGAGGAAATTTGGTTGCCTAAATTGAAAGAAAATAACCCCCATACCCGTTTTGTTGATGCGAGAGAAAAGATAACATTGCGCAAATTAGAAGATTTCCATTCTGATGATCATGAGCACGGTTTGTTTGATCCGCATATTTGGTTGAATCCAACATTAGTAGAAATCATGGCAACACAAATTGAGAAACATCTTAGTGAATTAAATCCCGAAAATGCGCCAATTTTTCGAGCAAATGCCGCACAATTTATTCAACAATTAAAGCAACTTGATCAAAACATTCGCCTAATATTTAGAGATTTAAAACAGAGGAAATTTATGGTATTTCACCCCGCGTGGGGATATTTTGCAGATCAATATCAATTGCAACAAATACCTATTGAAATAGAAGGAAAAGAAACGGGTTCAAAAACGTTAGGCTTGTTGCTCGAAAAAGCCAAACAAGAAAATATTTCAACGATCTTTGTTCAGAAACAACTGAATCAACGCCCAGCACAAAGTATTGCAAAAGCTATTAATGCGCAAGTTATCACGGTTGATCCATTAGCTGAAAATTATATAGAAAATCTTTATCAAGTTGCTCAATTATTGGCTAAAGCGATGCAATCCCCATGATGATTGAATTAAAGGACATTTCATTTGCTTATCCAAATAGTCTGCCTGTGTTAGAAAATATTCAATTAACTATTGAGCAAGGTGAGTTTGTGGGGATTGTTGGACCTAATGGTGGCGGTAAAACAACCTTATTGAAACTTATTTTAGGTTTATTACCAACAACGAAAGGAAAAATTGAAATCAAAGGGGTTTCTCCCATTAAAGGTCGAGAGTGGATGGGTTATGTACCCCAATTTGCGAATTTTTCTCGAGATTATCCGATTTCTGTGATGCAGGCTATTTTATTAGGAAGATTAGGTAAAACAAAGCGTTTTTTTGGTTATTGCAAAACAGATTACAAGATCGCCGAACGTGTTATGGAAGAAACGTATTTGACAGAATTAAGTCATCGAGCGTTAAATACGCTTTCTGGCGGACAATTACAACGGGTTTTAATTGCGAGAGCATTGGCGTGTGAACCAGAAATCTTAATTTTAGATGAACCCACTGCAAATATCGATATGCGCGTTGAGGAAGATATTTTTGATTTATTAGAAACATTAAATCATCGTCTAACCATTTTGGTGGTTTCTCATGATATTGGTTTTATTTCTGGCTATGTGAAGAAAGTGGCTTGTTTGAACAAAACATTGATTTGTCATTCTACCGAAGCATTAACCCCAAATTTAATTCAAAATCTTTATGCAAATCCTATTCGTGCGATTCAACATCAGCACACTATTTCTAATCATTCCCATTGAATTATATGAACTTTTTTGATGCTTTGATGCAATACAGTTTTTTACAATATGCTTTAGTCGCTGGCTTATTGGCAGGTTTAGGTTGTGGCGTGATAGGAACTTATGTGGTGGTGAAACGCATTTCTTCTTTAGCGGGCGGCATTGCACACGCGGTTTTAGGTGGCATGGGTGCGGCGTATTATTTCCACGTTTCTGTGACATTAGGTGCATTGGTTGCAGCGTTGTTTTCTGCGTTATTGCTAGGCTGGATTAGATTGCGCAAACAACAAAATGAAGATACTTTGGTTAGTGCATTATGGTCAATTGGTATGGCGGTGGGGATTTTATTTATTTCTCAAACGGCGGGTTATAATGCTGATTTAATGACTTATTTGTTTGGAAATATTTTAATGGTACGCATAGAAGATTTGTATTGGATGATGGCTTTAGATGTTTTATTAATGGCAACCATTGGGATTTATTATAAACAGTTTCTAGCCATTACATTCGATGAAGAATTTGCGCGTTTGAGAGGGGTTTCTGTTGATTTGTTTTATTTGATTTTATTGTGCCTAGTTGCTTTAACCGTTGTTTTATTAATGCAAGTAGTTGGTTTAATTTTAGTGATTGCATTATTGACATTACCAGCGGCGATTGCAATCCTATTTGTAAATGATATTTTTCAAATCATGATTGTTGCCAGTTTGTTAGGAATGTTGTTTAGCAGCGGCGGGTTAATATTAGCTTATCAACCCGATTTGCCAGTGGGTGCAATGATCATTTTAATGGCAGCAATTGTTTATTTGATCGCGGTTTTAACAAAAACCTTTTGGCAGCGTTTCAACTATCGAAAATCAGGTCCAATGTTGAAATGAATTCGATAAGGTTTATTCGGTTCATTTAACGCCCAAGCAATGTCAATTCTAACAGGACCCACTGGCGATTGCCAACGCATACCTAATCCTGCACTATTTTTGAGAGGAACTTTAGAGAAACTTTCAAAGACATTGCCCATATCAACAAAGGTAGCAATGCTCCACTTATCTCTAATCAAATGTTCGTATTCAAAACTGGTATTGAAAAGGTAAAGACTACCTAATCCTGATGCGCCGCGTAGTTGCTCAAATTCATACCCACGAATGCTATAATCTCCACCGGTTCTAAAATGTAAAGATTCGGGTAATTGATAGAGTTTCAGATTGGGTAAATTCATGGCGACTTTTGCTTTGGTAAAACCGAGAGCAACTCGAGCAAGTAACCGCCCTTTATTGCTTAATCCTTCAATAAAACGCCCATTCAATTGCAATTGTCCAACATCAGTATTTGAACCCAATTTATCCGCTGCACCTTGCAAAATAAGCTCTATTTGTCGCCCATGTTTGCTATAAACTTTGTTATCCGTTTCTAACCAATTCCAACGAGTAGCTGGAATAATCAAACGATAATGGCTATCTAAAATTGGTAGAAGACGGTTGAAATCGTTTCTTACAATATTTTTTGACGGGTTATCTAAGGTTTTCAACAAATCCAGTTGCTCATCAAAATACTCAACACTCAAGGTTTCTTTAAGAACTAATCCAAATAGTTCTCGACGGTGGTGTTTGCTCAATTTAAGTGAAAAAGAGTTCTTCCGACTATCAATAGTGCTAATTAAAGGTCTTTGCAAATCATTTGAAAGCTGTTGAATAAACGTATCATGGACTAAATTTTTGGTTTGATAATTTAACGTTGTTTCCCAAGAATCTTCTTGAACAATATTATTGGGAATAATATAGGAGGCTTTTGCCCCATATTGCTTATTATTTTGAGCACCAATAATCCCCGTTTCTATCCGATGTCCTAATGAATTTAAATAACGCCTTTCCCAATCTATTGCAGCCCGAATTCCTGTGTCCGTTCCGTAACCTAGCCGAAATTTGTAACGACTTTTATTACGCGGTTCTAATTTAATCGTTATGGGAATTTGATCATTATTTTGTTCAGGTTTTCCTGTTTGAATATCGATTTCACTGAAATAACCACTATCTGCTAAATTTTGGCGCAGTTTTGTAATTTTATCCAATAAATAAAACTCTCCTTTTTCAAAATTCATATAGGTTTGTAAAAAGACTTCATTAAAGGTTTCTTGTTCAAAAAGAACGTCGCCAAATCGGTATCTTTTTCCGGTTTCTAAATGTAAATGAATAATCGCACTATTCTCATCTTCATTTATTTCTAATGTTCTTTCCAAAAATTGTGCATCAAAATACCCCCTTTGGCGTGCTAAATCCTGTAAGTTTTGACGCGCTTTATCGTAATTAGCATGATTCAATGTTTGATTTATTTTGAGAGGAAATTCTTTACGAAATATTTGAAATGCGCTGTCTTCTAATCCTTCACCAGAAATCTCTAATTTGATTTCTTGAATAAGCACAGGATCGCCGGCTTTTATTTGAAAAGAAACCCGCCAGTTGTTTTGAGGTTCTTCTGGTTGTTTTAGTTCAGATTTGATTTCTGGGTGATAATAACCCAGCGGTTGCAAAGCCAGCTTAATTTCCTCAGGTGCTTGATGATAAAATCGCCGAATTTGGAAATCACTTAAACGTGGATGGTTTTTCTGTTGCTCTAAACTCAAATAGGCTTTCACATTGTTCAATAATTCGCCGTTAATTCCGTCGATATTTATTTCAACTTTTGCGGCTTGCAAAGGCATTGCAATTAGAAAAAACAATACAAAATTAAAGCAACTTTTGTACTTTTTCCAAATCTTCGGGCGTATCAACACCCACGCCTGTTTTCTCACGCGCATTTGCAACATAAATCTTTCCACCATAATAAAGAATTCTTAATTGTTCTAATGCTTCATCGTTTTCAATATTGCAAGCAGGTAACTGAGTGATTTGTTTCAAAAAACCTGCCCGATACGCATATAATCCCAAATGTCGAAAATGCCCTGTTTCTCCACATTTTCCTATTTGATTATTTGAAGAAAAAGAAAGACTATTTCTTACCCAAGGAATGGGTGCACGACTAAAATATAAGGCAAAGTTGTTTTGATCTCGAACAACTTTAACCATATTAGGATTAAAAAGATTTTCTTCTGCAGGAAATGGCTCACATAAAGTAGCAACCTGTGCCTGAGATTGCTCAGTTAAAATCATTGCAACTTGCTTAATTAAAGCGGGAGGCATGGTAGGTTCATCACCTTGTAAATTTACAATGATTTCTTCATTCGAAATATTTAACTTTGAAACAACTTCTGCAATCCGATCTGTTCCAGACAAATGATTCGGATCGGTCAAATAACTTTCAGCCCCTAATTGTTGAGCAACTTGTAATATTCGTTCATCATCAGTTGCAATAATAATTCTGCTCGCATTGCTCTGACAAGCTCTCTCATAAACATAAGCCAACATAGGTCGACCTTTTATTTCACATAAAGGCTTTCCTAATAAACGGGTTGAATGATAGCGGGCTGGAATAATAACATGAAATGACATTTGCTTTATTTTTCTTTACGTTTTGTAACGGGAATACTCAATTGTAGTTTCTCTAAATTGGCTTGTTTGGCAGCTTCCATTATATTTGCAAAAGTTCTTATTGAAGCGTTCATATCAACTTTTATAGCAAGTGTTGTTTCATTTTTAGCATTTTTTTTCTTTTCAGACTCTAAAACTTTAACTAATTTTGAAACCACATTAGCATTGTTATCATAATTCAAAATAACGCCCATATTTAATTGCGTAATTGCATCAAAAATATTAACAACAGATTGATAAGAAACTTTATCATCTCCTTTTACTAAAACATAAGGATTTTCTTTAGTTTGTTTTTCGCGTTCTAATGCGCGTGATAAAGTGGAAATTTCATTATCAATGAGTTTATTACCATTGATATAATAATTACCCTGTGCATCAATGTTAACTTCAATATCTGCTTGTTTTTTTTGATCTTCGACGTTAGTTGCTTCGGGTAATGTAATCAAAGGTAACTGCTTATTAGGCTTTGCAAAGGTTGTGGTAATCATAAAGAAAATAAGCAAAATAAACGTGACATCTAACAAGGACGTTACGTTAATGACGGTTTCAATATTTTGCCGACGGCGACGACGGATTTTCATAACTTATTCTCTTTGGAGTTGCTTTCATCTTGCAAACGAAAACCTTGTAAGATTTCTACCATTTTTAGGGCTTCTTGCTCCATTTCAACGACTAAAGCATCGACTTTACTGGTGAGAAATCGGTGAAATATCAAAGCGGGGATTGCAACAATTAAACCTGCAGCGGTGGTAATTAACGCAACAGAAATGCCGCCTGCTAATGCGCTGGGGTCTGCCATTCCTTGCTGTGCTGCAATCCCAAACATTTCCATAATTCCTAACACTGTTCCTAACAAACCTAATAGCGGTGCAATGCCTGCAATTGTGCCTAAAACGTGCAAACAACATTCTAATTCATGCACCACATGACCGCCGACTTCTTCTATTGTTTCTTTAATGATTTCTCGACTCGAATGACGTTGTGACAAACCCGCTGCTAGCATTTTTCCTAAGGGCGATCCTCGGCGAAGTTGCTCTAATTTTGCTTTATCGAGTTCATTATTTTTGAGCCATTCCCAAACTCGAATAACTAATCCTTTTGGAATCACTCTTCCTCTTTGCAAACGCCAAAACCGTTCAATCGCAATTCCTAATGAAATAATTGAGCAAATTAAAATCGGAATCATTACCGGTCCACCAGATTCAAAAATATGCCACATTTTTAGTTTTTCCTTATTTTGTTGAAATGTTTTTTAATTGGTCGTATTCTTCTAAACTCAAATGCCTTGCTTCGGTTTCTAAAAGTTTAGGTACTTCATCAACAATGGGATAAGCCAACCGACAAGCTGGACAAATCAATTCATGTGGTTGTTTTTGATAATGTAATTTGCCTTTACAAACCGGGCAAACTAAAATATCGAGAAAAGGTTTAAACATTGCAATTTTTCTCTCAATGAAATAAAAAAATGTTCTGAAATTTCGGTTTCTACGGGTAAAAACCAGTGTTGCGACGTAGCGAATGCGCGACATTTTACCGCATCTTTTTCAGTCATGACCACAGGCAAATGATCATTAAAACAAATGTCACTGGGTTTGAAACGATGGTGATCGGGAAATGAATGCGGAATAATTTTTACGCCAACTGCTTGTAATTGCTTAAAAAAACTGTCTGGATTACCTATCCCCGCCATTGCGTGAACGGTTTGATTTGCCCATTGATTAAGCGGCAGTTTTTTTGAACTCGTCAAATGCTGCAAATCCTGCGCTTTTAGTAGAAAATCTTGGTTTTTGTGTAAAATAAAATCTACTGTTTTCAAACGGTTAATCGGTTCTCTCAATGCGCCGGCAGGCAAACAAAATCCATTTCCCAATCCTTGCTCACCCATCAAAACAATTTCCATATCGCGTTGCAAAGCATAATGTTGCAAACCATCATCGCTTAAAATAATCGCGCAATGATAATTTTTTTCAATGTATTCAACGGCATATTTACGAATAGGCGATACCACAATCGGACAGGTCAAATGTTGTGCCATAACAACGGGTTCGTCGCCGACTAATTGCGGATCGCTATTCTTTTCAACGACTTGCGGATAATATGCAGCTTTTCCACCATAACCCCGACTGATAATGGCAGGGTTAATTCCTTGGTTAATAAAATATTTTGCCAACGCAATCACAAAAGGCGTTTTGCCTGTCCCACCGACCGTAATGTTTCCAATAATAATCAAGGGGATAGAGGATCGATAAGACTTCAACCAACCGCGCCGATAAGCGAGTTGTCGCAATCTCACGCCGCCACAAAATCCCCATGACAGTGGCAAAAGTGCCCACGACAACGGGGATTGTTGCTCCCAAAACGTTAGCACTTGATGTACCCTCTTATTAACAGCGATGCTTACTTATTGTATCATGCTTGATTATTGAAACATAACTAGACCGTCTAGTTTTAGTAGAAAGATAAAGCAGATTCTCTCGTTTCTTCCAATATTTTATTTGGGTAGAGATTCAATACAAATTAATGCTTACAATCTTTGGCTTTGTACTGTTAGTTAAACTATTTTTCACTACTTTTTCATTCCTGCAATAACCGCTTTTTTGCATTATATCACCCATCTTCTTTATATCTTTAGCAAAATTCTTGTGTTGATATTGGTGAGGGAGGGTTTTATGGGGGTGATGGTGGCTTATTTTGGGTAATTTGTGGCGAAAGGGCTGCTTTGTGGTGGTCATTGTAGTAATATTCGACGGTATTTTATTCCATCTCAAAAGAAAAACCTCGCGTGGGGATTTCAAAGTGTGTAAGATGTTTCTATAATGGTTAAAGGATTCGCAAACAAAAGGGAGAGAACGCATGTCTGAAAAATATCGCTTAGTAACCCGTAGCGATTTTGACGGTTTGGTGTGCGCGGTTTTACTGAAAGAACTTGATCTAATCAACGATATTAAATTTGTTCATCCAAAAGATATGCAAGATGGCAAAGTTGAAATCACCGCTCGTGATATTACGACAAATTTACCTTATGTCAGCGGCGCGCATTTAGTGTTTGATCATCATGTCAGTGAATCATTGAGAAACAGCGGTAATCAACCCGCTAATTATATTTTAGAACCCAATGCCCCCTCGGCAGCGCGCGTTGTTTATAATTATTTTGGGGGCGAGAAAGCCTTTCCACATATCAGCCAAGACATGATGGAAGCCGTTGATAAAAGCGACTCTGCCCAATTTACCCGCCAAGAAATCCTCTTTCCTCAAGATTGGGTTCTTCTCAATTACATTATGGACGCAAGAACCGGTTTGGGGCGTTTTAAAGATTTCAAAATCTCTAATTATGATTTGATGCTATTGCTAATTGACTATTGCAAACATCATAGCATCGCCGAGATTCTAGAAATGCCCGACGTGAAAGAACGTGTTAATGTTTATTTTGAGCATCAAAAGAACGCCCTTCATCAAATTGAGAAATGTGCAAGCGTTAAGAAAAATGTTGTTGTATTAGATTTGCGGCACGAAACACAAATCTACGCAGGAAATCGTTTCATGATTTACGCACTTTACCCCGAATGTAACGTTTCTATTCATGTGTTGTGGGGATTACAAAAACAGAACATCGTCTTTGCAATGGGCGCGTCAATTGTGAATCGTTCTTTGGATTTGAATATTGGAGAATTAATGTTGCAATATGGCGGCGGCGGACACGCCAAAGCAGGTACTTGTCAAGTACCTGAAGATCAAGCGAAAACCGTTTTAAGCGAATTAATTCAGAAAGTAACGACTTGATAAACTTAGGAATAATCAGCAGGCAAACCCGCTTCGATAATGAGCGTCCCAGCCTGCGCGGAGGGTGATGACGTGAAAATAATTTCCACGTTTTGGGTGTAAGGATAAACGATGCGGGCGAGGGTTTGGGCGCGGAGTTTTGAAATCGGACGAGTGAGCAAATTTTCTTCAGGGCTTGCGCTCGGCGACTCCGCGTAAATCCGTACAATATGCGCCCGTTCGATTTGAAAACTGTCCAAATGTTCTTCTAACAAATTGCGTTCATCCTCGTTGAGTTGAAACGTTTCATTTGGAAAATTAAGCGACACACGGTTTTTGTCTAACAATTTGATTTGTAAGCTAGAAACATTAGTGTGGGCATGAGAAAGAGAGGTTTTAGGCGGAACTCGGGGATTTATCAGCGGGGCGGCGTAAGCGAGCAATTGCGAATCCGCGTGTGCGCTACTGATGAGGCTCTTTTCCTGTTGTGTGGGAGAAGCGGTATTAACCTGTAAATAGTTGATTAGCCAAATTAAAAACGATAATTGACCCAACACCAAACCACCCACTAATACGGTTCTCAATAATAATTTTTGGATCATAATTAAAAAGTGAATCAAATGGTTGCCTAGAAAACTTGAAGTTCATTGTAACCCATAAAACCCAACTTGTTAAGTTTTTTTGATATTTATCGTGGTTATTCAATAAATTACCTATGTTTTTAATATTCCTCATTCCACCTGAAAATAATTTTATGAAACAGCTCTTTTTAGTTATTTTGCTTTCGTTATCTTTCAATTCGCACGCGGATCGGCGCATTATTGGCGGCACAAATCCCACAGAATCTTACCCTTGGATGTTGC
Source organism: Pseudomonadota bacterium (assembly GCA_041161065.1). Taxonomy (GTDB): domain Bacteria; phylum Pseudomonadota; class Gammaproteobacteria; order Beggiatoales; family Beggiatoaceae; genus DYRG01. Next base: position 89,679 of record JBEAVE010000004.1, read on the forward strand.
GGCTATTTGACGACACGACGGGCATGAGTTGCGGCGCGTCACTCATTGATCCTTTCTGGGCTTTAACCGCCGCGCATTGTTTAGATGAACCTTTCAATCAATTAACAATTGCCGTTAATCAAACTCAAATAAATGATAACACCAATGTAGAGAAAATCCCTGTTTCTCGTGTGATTAGACATTATTTGTGGGATACGGATAATATTAATACTTATAACGATTTGGCTTTATTACAACTTGCAACGCCCGTTAAAGAAAAACCGATTTTAATTGCGGATAACAATACAAATGCAACTTTGAGTCGAGTGTTAGGTTTTGGCGTAACCAATCTTGCTTATAGAAACCAAACGTCAGATTTAAAGCAACTGGATTTGCCAATCGTTTCAAAAGAAATCTGTCAAGCTGCTTATCGGGGGCTTTATAATTTAATTGATAGCCAGATTTGTGCGGGGTTTGCCGAAGGTCAAAAAGATAGTTGTTCTGGAGATAGTGGTGGTCCTTTAATTGTTTGGGATAACAACCAATGGAAACAACTCGGATTGGTTAGCTTTGGGGGAACAACACAAAAACCTTGCGCAGCACCCACTTATTACGGTATTTATACCAAACTTTCGGCATTTAAACCGTTTATTTCTGAAATCATTAATAGTAATATTCAATTACAAGGAGAGGTTTCTTCTGATAAGAAAAGTGTTAAATTAAAATTGCTAGAACACTTTGATTTACAACGCCCTCGTGATAAAATAGATGTGTGGTTAGGCTTATTGTGGAATGATCAGTTTTATTTCATAACAGGAACATCTCAAAGCCCGCAATTATCTTTACAACCTCAACCCTTTAAGTTAGCGGTTTCTTCTCAAGAAACAGAACAAATATTGTTAGATTTAGTCTTTTCTGAAAAGATAAGTGGACAGTTTCATTTTTATGCCGTTTATACATTGAATGAGGTTGGTTTAGATTTAAACAATTTGCGTTCTAATATCGCCCAGTGGCTGGTTTATTTTTAGTTTTATTATTTGAGGAAAATCGAAGCAAATGCCTGATATAAAAATGTTATTTGAACGCAACCGTTTGTGGGCGCAAAAAACACAAGAACAAAGCCCAACTTTCTTTAGTGAATTGGCAAAACAACAATCGCCAGAATATTTGTGGATTGGGTGTTCTGACAGCCGCGTGCCCGCCAATCAAATTATTGGATTATTGCCGGGTGAAGTTTTTGTGCATCGTAATGTCGCAAATATTGTGGTGCATTCGGATTTGAACTGTTTGTCGGTTATTCAATACGCGGTGGAAGTTCTAAAAGTAAAACATATTATTGTTTGTGGACATTACGGTTGTGGCGGTGTAACTTGTGCTTATCATAACCAACGATTTGGCTTAATTGACAATTGGTTACGTCACATTCAGGATATTCATAAAAAGCATCTTCCTCACTTTCAAGATCATTTGAAAATCTCCCCGCCTGATTTGTTATGTCAATTGAATGTCATCGAGCAAGCCTATAATGTTTGTCAAACAACTGTGGTGCAAGATGCGTGGGTTTCTGGCGCGAATTTACAAATACACGGGTGGATTTATAGTTTGCAAGATGGTTTATTGCAAGATTTGGGTATGACAGTTAAAAATATTAAAGAAACCGAGCCAACTTATCATCAAGCCTTAGAAAAGATTTTCCTCGATGCTGTTTAACTCGTTTCTTCACCAAAAAATTAAAAATCATAAATCAATTTGTTATAAAGATTCAAATACTCATGCGCACTGTGTTTCCAACTAAAATCTTTGCGCATTCCGTGACGTTGCAATTGCTGCCACAACTCACGGTTTCTATAAAGCAACATCGCTTGTAATGCCGTTTGTAAAAGCACATCTGAATTCTCTCGTTCAAATACAAATCCTGTGGCAGTTTCATTATCAATATTTGAAGGCGAAACATTCACCACTGTATCCGCTAATCCTCCCGTTTTTCTAACAATAGGAATCGTACCGTAGTGCATACTGTACATTTGCGTTAAACCGCAGGGTTCAAATCGTGACGGCATGAGGAAAATATCTGATCCAGCTTCAATTTGATGTGCAAGGGCTTCATCATAACCTAATGTGACATTGATTTGATCGGGAAATGCCATTGCAATGTCGCGCAATTGATGTTCAGTATGTTTATCGCCATTGCCTAAAATCGCAAATTGTGCGCCTTCTTGAATTAGGGTTGTAATGATCGGAATCACTAAATCGATGCCTTTTTGATGTGTTAAACGAGTAATCATACCAAATAAAGGTTTGTTCGGATTTTCCTCACTTAATCCTAACCGTTTTCGCAAAGCATTTTTGTTAAGTTCTTTACCTGCCAAATTATCCGCAGAGAAAGGAGCATTCAAATACTGATCTTTTAAGGGATTCCACTGTTGTTCATCGATGCCATTTAATATGCCTGTTAAAGCATCGCGTCGCTGACTTAATAACCCGTGCAATCCATAACCGTAATCAGGAGTTTGGATTTCTTTGGCATAAGTGGGGCTTACAGTATTGATCCAGTCGGCGTAAAACAAACCTGCTTTCAAAAAAGACAAAAGACCATAAAATTCAACACCTTGCACACCAAAGCTATCCCAAGGCAATCCTAATGCGGGAACAGTATTTGCGCCATACAAACCCTGATAAGCAATGTTATGAATGCTAATTAAACTGGCGGGTTGATTGCCGTGCAAATACTGTTGATAAGCGGGTGTTAAGCCCGTTTGCCAATCATTACAATGGATTAGGTCGACTGGGAAATCCAATTCGTGACCGATTTGTCCGAGAAACGCGGCGGCTTTTGAAAGCGCAGCAAACCGCACTTCGTTATCCCACCAATCCGAGCCGTGCGTGTCGTGATAAGGTCCGCCTTCGCGGCGATATAATTTAGGACAATCAAGCACATACACTGGAACGCCGGTTTCTGGCATCACGCCTCGACAAATTTGCACGGCATCGATGGTGGGCAACAAATGCGGCGACAAATGCGTAGAAGACGGGCTAATCGCGTCCATCACCGACGGATAACCCGGCAGCAACAAGCGCACGTCCACGCCAATTTCCCGCAACGCCACCGGCAATGCCGCCGCCACATCTCCCAATCCCCCCGTTTTGACCAGCGGATAAACCTCAGATGCTACAAATAAAATATTGGGCATAGTTTCTCTTTCGTTAGTGAGGAAGTTCTTCAAACACATTCGTCCAGACATTCAAAACTTGTCCCGCGCCATTTTGACCATTTGTAACAATAGCTTTGATAACCGCCAGTTTCTCCATGTCTATTTTATACAATGCACCATCTTTTTCATTGGAAATATAACCAAATTTGCTATCGGGCGTGAAAGCAATATGTCCCATGCGTCCATTTCCAATTTTCAAATCCTTAACGACTTTCTGATTGGCAATGTCAATAATACTAATCACATTATTGCCGTAATTTGTCACAACTGCATATTTTCCATCGGGAGAATTATAAGTATGACCAATCCCGTTGCTCGCAGTTGTAATCCGATGAACTAAGGCTTTAGTTGCACTATCAAAAATCGCCACTTCTCGACCGCGTGCATCTTTACCCGGTCCTCTATTTAATGCAAAGAAATACTTACCATCTTGCGTAAAATTTCCATGATGTGCTTCCACCACTTCCTCTCCAATCAATGGCATTTCCATTTTCGCTAAAATAGGTAAATCTTCTTTGGTTAAATCATAAACAACAATACCCGGTTTGTTTTGATCATTACCTTCGAGCACCAACCAAAGTTCTTTACCATTGGGACTCGGCACAGCATAATGTGGTTCACTATCTGTTTTAATATTTTTTACTTGCCAAGTTTGGGTATCAATGACAACCAATTCACTATCAACACGATCTAAAGTAAAAAATAACTTTGAATCCAAACTCCAAGCATTGTGCATAGAAGTCACTTCTTTTGGATTTGGATTACCGACTTCTAATTCAATTTGTTTAGCAATGCTATCCTCTGACGTATCAATAAACGTCACGCGCAATTTACCATGATCTAATCCCCAATGATTAACGCCCACCCATTTACCATCTGGACTTACTAAAGGGTGTTTGGGTCGATTACCTGTTTCTAAGCGAGCAACGATTTGTTGTTTCTCTAAATCTAAAACCGATACTTCATGTTGATCTTTCGCTGATCCTCCAATATAAACTTTTTGAGCATTGGGTGTCATTGATCCTAATGTTCCCCCTTTTACTGTTTGGAATTTTCCAACAATTTCATCAGTTTGTGGATCAACTAAATAAGCATAACCTGCGCTGTGTAAATGGATTATTTTTTTAGACCAATTCACGTCAGCATTTGCCGAAATGCTCAACGCACTTAAGGTTGTCCACAGTAGCATTTTCTTATAAACGCGGCTTTCTATCATAAATAACTTCCTCACTTTGGGTTATTAAAAATTACAATCCGTCTAAAATATTGACGGGGATTTCTAAAATGAAGGTTGATCCTTCACCTTTGATGCTTTCTACAGAAATCGTTCCACCTAGTACTTCCGTATAATTTTCTGCAATCGCTAAACCTAATCCAGCTCCTTCATGTGTTCGGGTAGTTGAATTATCCAGTTGATTAAAAGGTTGAAATATTGCATTCATTTCTTCGATGGTTAAACCAATGCCTGTATCACAAACTTTTATTTTAAGCCATTCTCTATTTTCTTTGGTAATGCGTTCTCCAGATAATTTAACTGTTCCGTGTTGGGTAAATTTTCCAGCGTTGTTTAATAAAGAACAGAGGATTTGATAAAGCATATTTCGATCGGTATGAATCATACCTAATGTTGTGCATTCTATTTGAAATTGATTGTGGTTTTGGCGAATTAGGGATTGGGTGGTTAAAGCGACTTCATTGGCTAATTCGCACGCATTAAAGTTTTCGGGAGAAACTTGTAATTTATCTGCTTCAATTTTTGAAATGTTTAAAATACAAGTGTACAAACGACTTAAACGCTGTCCAGCTTCACTGATTTTTTGAATATCAGGTACAAAATCATCTAATCCAGCCATTGCGGCTTCTTCTTGCAAAATATCGCTGTAACCAATGATGGCATTAAGCGGTGTGAGCAGTTCGTGGCTCATTTTAGAAAGGAAAGAGGTTTTCGCTTGATTAGCGGATTCAGCGGAGCGTTTGGCGAGTCTTAAAATATGCTCATTTTCAATTAACTGGCGGCGATTTTTCTCGATGGTCATCATATCGTTATAAGAACGCAAACAAGAAATCACTGTTGTTAAGAGTTTTTGTTTAGTGAGTTCAGTTTTTTCTTTATAGTCATTTATATCGTAATTAAGGATAATTTCGGTTTCTGGAGCTTGTCCGGGTTGTCCGGTTCTTAAAACAATTCTGACAAAATGATTTTTGGCTTCCTCACGAATAAAACGCGCCACACGCAATCCTGCGTCATCGGTTTCCATCACGACATCGAGCAACACCAACGCGGTGTCGGGGTGTTCGAGAATGAGGCGTTTGGCTTCCTCGCCCGAATACGCATCGACAAAACTTAACCCTTTGTTTTGGAAAACAATTTTACCAATTGCTAAATGAGTGACTTCATGGACGGCGGGTTCATCGTCGATGATCATGACTTTCCAAGTGGGTTGGGGAGCGGCGACGATTTCTTCTGCGTCGTCTTCGTCGGCAAACAAAAAATCGTCGTTATCTTCTTGATTTACAGGCTGCATTGCGTTTTTTCCTCAGATCAACCATAAAGTAGACCTATACTTAACCTTGCATATTTCAAAAATAAGCCTAAAGTATAATCCATTATCACCCTGTATCAAAATAAAGGAGGCACATTTTATGCGCAACTATTTGAATTATTGGTTGGGAATCGCGCTTTTGTTGGGTAATTCCGCATGGGCAGCCGATGGTAAAACCAATGATAACCCACTCAAAGGAAAAGCCTTTACAAATCCGACAGATATTATTGAAATGTCTCCCGCTTGGCAAGCAAAACCCCTAACCTATCCCGAATGGGGAAAGGGCGCGGTCGTGACCATCGATGCCGATCAGCAGTTTTATCCGCTGATTTTGCCAATGGTGGAGCGTTACGCCAAAGAAAATAACATCGTCGTCAAATCCAAAGAAGGCACTTGCGGCACGGCGGCAAAAGATTTGAGCGATAAAGCGATTGATATTGGAGGATTTTGTTGTCCGCCCGCCAAATCCGACCGCTTGTCAGGTTTGAAATATCACACGCTGGGCATCGAAGCAATTATCGTGATCGTGAACGCCGACAACCCCATTGACAGCCTAACTTACGACCAATTGCAACAAATTTATCAGGGGAAAATCTCGCGCTGGTCGGAACTCACTTCCAAGCCGTTCAAAACGGGCGCAACGCTAGGCGCGGGCAAGGATTTCATCGATTTAATCGGTCGCTTGCATTGCAAACAACGTCCCGGACATTGGCGGTTACTCATTGATAATGAAGAACTTTTTGGCGCGCGCTTAAATAATGTCGGCAGCATCGCGGATATGATTAGCCAAGTCGCAAGCAAACCGTATGCGATTGGTTTTGAAGAAATTTGGCAGCTCGAACGCCTCGACAAACAACACAAAGCCAAAGCAATTATGATCAACGGGGTTTCTCCCACTGATGTCGAACGGTTAGCAAAAGGAGATTATCCGCTTTACAACACCTTTAGTTTAACCACTTGGGAACACGAAGCAACTCGCAATCCCCATGCCGCCAAATTAGTCAAATATGTGATTGATAATATGGACGAAGTGTCCAGCAAATATGGCGTTGCCAGTGCGAAAAAACTTCGAGAAAATGGTTGGATTTTCCATGAAGAAGAATTAGTGGGCGAACCCCCGCGACCCTAGAGAAACTTGCTCATGTTTTTTCGTTTCAAACTCCCATCTATGACGATTCAGGCGGTTGTTTTAACTGTCGTGCTCGGCGGAATCGTGTGGGTGGTTTTAGATGATTTCCAAAGTCGTGATATTCAGCGTTTCTTTTTCAAGGAACTTTCTTCTGAACTCGATGCACAGTCTAAAATTAACCGCTTGTTATTTAACCAATTTGCAGAATCTCACGCCAAAGCCGCGCAGCTTATTGTGTATCAAAGACAGTTTCAACAATATGCTAAACAAGGCTGGCAAACGGATTCTCCTCTCGTGGAATACAACGGACAATTGCCGGCGTGGTTGCCGTCTGCGTCGTTGATGCGGCAATTTTTCCCCGCCCGTTTTGCGATTTTGCTCGATGCGGACGCGAAACCCCGCGAAATTTATTATCATTTTCCCGATCCCGTCCCCGACGTGCTCAAACAACCCAACCCCATTCTTGCCGAACGCAGTCGTGGGCAATTTTACATGACCACATTGGATAAAACACCTTACGTTTTAGCAAGTTACACTCTGGTTAATGATGATGAATTACCGATGGCGACGTTGTTGTTGGGTTCGCCAATGGACAGCCGTTTTTTGGCAGACACCCAAACCAGCGCAGCCATCGAAGGGGCAGTGATTGCGTTAATAAATCCCCAAGATTCAAGTATTTGGGTCAGCAGCAATCCCCAAAAAGTCCCAACAGGCGTGACCGTCGATGATCTCGCTAAAGATTATTTGAGAACAAAAACGTCGGGTTTCTTTGATGATGGGGTTTCTGATTTGCTCGCCGAATTCGTTTCATTAATTCCCACCGACAAAGCCTATCACGTTGCAAATCAAGTGTTAGAAAAAGCAAAACACCAACGGATCGTTTTCGCATTAGCATTAATCATTTCATTTGCATTATTAACCTTCTTTTTTGCGCGACGTATTCGACAATTAAGTTGGCAAATTAACCGCTTTTCAAAAGAAAGCCTCGGATTAGAAGAAAATCGCCAGCAAAAAGGGGACGAAGTAGCCATCATTATTCAGGCTTTTGAACAATTGCGCAACAGCATTTCTCAAACAATTATTCGCGCTAATGCGATCGCCGCCGGAAATTACAATCAACAAGCCCATCGTTCAGAACAAGATCAACTAGGACGTGCCTTAACCGATATGAATAATACATTGCAAGCACAAGCAGAACAACTGCGTGAAGAACAAATAAAACTTCGCCAAGCCAATGAAGATTTGCAAACCTTAAATGAAGAATTAGAAGAACGGGTGCAAAAACGTACCCAAGATTTGCAAACCGCATTAGAAACCGTTCAAAGTGCTCAAAAACAATTGGTCGAAGCAGAGAAAATGGCAGCATTAGGAGGATTAGTCGCGGGCGTGGCGCATGAAATCAATACGCCGATTGGTGTTGGTGTAACGGCTTCTTCTATGTTAGATGAACGCGTGAAAGCCTTTACTGAATTACTAGAAAGCGGACAATTAAAGAAAACTGATTTGAAAAAGTTTTTAGAAGGTGTCACTGAAATTAGTAATATTATTCTCCCAAATTTGAATCGAGCGGCTGATTTAATCCGTAGTTTCAAACAAATTGCGGTTGATCAAACCAGTTTAGAATTGCGAGAATTTAATGTTAAAAGCTATTTAGAGGAAATCCTGCTCAGTTTGCGCCCTAAACTTAAGAAAACAAAGCACCAATTAGAAATCAATTGTCCTGCTAATCTTGAATTATATGCGCACCCCGGACACTTTTCTCAAATTATTACAAATCTTATCATGAATTCTTTAACGCACGCTTATCATGAAGAAGATAGTGGACATTTGCTAATTAATGTAACGTCTGCGAAAGAACACTTACATTTCCATTATCATGATGATGGTAGAGGTATTTCTAAAGAAAATCTTTCAAAAATCTTTGATCCGTTCTTTACCACTGCTCGAAATAAAGGGGGAAGTGGATTGGGTTTGTCGGTGACTTATAATTTAGTAACTCAAAATATGGGTGGCAGCATTCGTTGTGAAAGTGAAGAAAATCGAGGAACAAGTTTTTATTTTGATATACCTTTGCGCCGAGAAACGGAGGAAAATAAACCATGAAAGATGATGACGAATTATTTTTTGTTGATGAAGATGTTGAAGAACAAATTAGCCGATTTCAACCCAAGTGGAAATTGCTTATTGTTGATGATGAACCGTCTATTCATAATGTTACCCGTTTAGCATTAGAAAATTTTGTTTATAGTGATAAACAACTAGAAATCATTAATGCGTATTCGGCGGCGGAAGCAAAAGCCCTCATTATAAGCCACCCAGATACCGCCGTTATTTTATTAGATGTGGTAATGGAACATGATCAAGCGGGATTAGAATTAGTTAAATATATTCGTGAAGAACTGCATAATCCATTTGTAAGAATTATTTTGAGAACGGGGCAGCCCGGGCAAGCACCTGAACGAGAGGTTATTTTGAATTATGATATAAATGACTATAAAGAAAAAACCGAATTAACCGCAAAGAAACTTTTTACTTCATTGGTTGCTGCATTGAGAACCTATAATGATTTGATGATTATCAACCGCTACCGTTTAGGTTTGGAGAAAGTCATTGATTCAACGGCATCACTTTTTAAGCAAAAATCTTTAGAAAAATTTATCACCGGTTTATTGGAACAACTGCTGTCTATTTTGAATTTGAATGGGAGTTCATTTTATTCTCACACGTCGGCATTTGTCAGCCACACCTCACAAAGCGGCGATGAATTAGATCGTCATATTATTATTGCGGGAACAGGTTTTTATGAAGACAAGGTTAATCAACGAGTTAGAGATGTTGTGGATAATTTAACATTTGAGAAAATCTCGCAAGCAGAACACAATCATCAGACCCTATATTTTGATACTGAATGTGTGATCCATTTCAAATACATGAGCCAATATGAAAGTTTTGTCTATTTGAAAGGATTTACCCATTTAGATGAATTGGATAAACGCTTAATTGAACGGTTTTGTAATAGTGTTACAATTGCGTATGAAAGTCTTTTTGCTTAATGCTTTTTTTTGTTTCATGATTGAATAATATTCTCTCTATAAAATCGCTTCGTTTTTGTCATTTCTGCAAAACCAAAACACACCCATAAAAATATCCAAAATATCGCGTCGCTATAGCGCAAAGCGTGCAAAACGTGCTATGTTTCTAGGTTTGACGCGGCGGTGACGAATGAGCAAAAAAGTAGAGTGGATAGTGGGTTGGCACGCGGTGCAATCGTTGTTAGAAACAGATTTTAGTCGCTTATTAGAATTATTTGTCGATGAGGATCGTCATGATGCGCGCGCGACGCAGTTGTTGGCGCAGGCTGTCGAACAAGGGATTATTATTCAAAAGGTTAGCCGCAAAACCCTCGACAAATTAACCGATCATTCTTCTCATCAGGGCATCGCCGCCCGTTGCAAAATTAGCCCCGCTATTCATGAAAATTGGTTGTATGAACAATTGCAACCTCTTGAAAATGCGTTATTATTAATTCTTGATGGTGTGCAAGACCCGCATAATTTGGGGGCGTGTTTGCGAAGCGCGGACGCGGCGGGGGCAATGGCGGTGGTTGTGCCGCAAGATCGGGCGGTGGGTTTAACGCCGACCGTTCGAAAAACGGCTTGTGGGGCGGCAGACAGCGTGCCATTGGTGCAAGTGACTAATCTTGCGCGCTGTTTGCGAACCTTGCAACAACACGGCGTGCAACTGATTGGTTTGGCGGGCGATGCACAAAAATCTCTGTATCAAATGCCTTTGCGCGGTAAAATAGCCCTCATTTTGGGCGCGGAAGACAAAGGTTTGCGGCGTTTGACCCGTGAACACTGCGATGAGGTGGTGCAAATCCCCATGTTAGGTCAAGTTGAAAGCCTCAACGTATCCGTCGCCGCCGGCATTTGTTTATTTGAAGCAGTGAGACAACGCATTTTATCATGAAATCCCTTCTAATCTTAGTTGCTCTATTAATGACCCCAACCATTTGTGCGCAACAAGTCACCTTAAACTTAAAAGAAGTCGACATTACAAATTTAATTCAAATGGTGTCCGAAGTCACGAAGAAAAACTTTGTGGTCGATGAGCGCGTCAAAGGCAAAGTCACCGTGATTTCTAACACCCCAATGAACGAAAAAGAACTCTATGAAACTTTTATTTCAATTTTAAGTGTGCATGGTTTTACCGCCGTTCAAAGTGGAAAAATTACCAAAATCCTCCCCGAAACCTTAGGAAAATCCGATAGCACTAACCTCGAAAAACGGGAATTTAGTAGCGATGAAATTGTTACCCAAGTTGTTGAAGTTAAACACGTTAATACAGGGCAGTTAATCCCTGTTTTACGCCCTTTAGTGCCTCAAGAAGGACATTTGGCTGCAAGTCCCGACAACAATTTAATTATTATTTCTGATCGAGCGGCAAATGTTGCGAGAATGGTCGAAATTATTCATCGCATCGATAAAACCGAAGTCCCTGATGTAGAAGTGATTAGATTGCGCCACGCTTCCGCATTAGAAATTAGCCGAATCATTACTACTTTAGAACAACAATCACGCATTGGAAATCCTCAACCTTCAAAACCTCCCGCCGTAATTGCCGACGAAAGAACTAATAGTGTTTTAATTAGTGGTGAACAAGCCGAGAAACTTCGTTTGCGCACCTTAATTACCCATTTAGATACGCCATTAGAAAACATTGGAAATACCCAAGTTGTTTATTTGAGATATGCGCAAGCGAAGGAATTAGCAGAGATTTTGCGGAATGTGAGTGATAGTTTGATGGGCACAAAATCCGCGCGTTCAAATACGGTTTCAACGCCGATTTCTACGCCGCCTGTTGCTCAGCCGCCCGTCGCCACAAACGCCCAACAACCACCCAATGCCGCCACAAACGCTCCTCCCGCTATCTCCCCAGCACCCCCTTCCATGTCATCGCCTCAAACGCCAAATACGACGACCAGCGCGCATATTCAAGCCGATCCGTCGACAAATAGCCTCATTATCACCGCCTCGCCGGCTATTTTACAAAATTTGTTATCCGTAATTCGCCAATTAGATGTAAGACGCGCGCAGGTTTTAGTGGAAGCTATTATTGCTGAAGTTGAAAGCAATAAAGCGCAACAATTGGGGGTGCAATGGATTACAGAAGGGCTTTCTGGAAATATAGGACCAGTGGGTTTGATTAACTTTGGAAGTCCGGGTGCTGGCATTGTTGATTTGGCGGGTGCAATTTATAACAAACAAACGCCTGCAACCAATAGTTTAAATGGTGCAAATGTCGGAATTGGACGTTATCGAGAAGGGGGTTCATTTAATTTCGCTGTTTTATTGCAAGCCTTAGCCGCCGATCGAAGCACAAACGTCCTATCCACGCCGTCTTTGATGACGCTAGATAATCAAGAAGCACAAATTCATGTGGGTCAAAATGTGCCATTTGTCACAGGTCAATATACCAATACTGGAAACACGACTGGCGGGGTAACAAATCCTTTTCAAACTATTCAACGTCAAGATGTGGGGATTAAATTAAAAGTTAAACCGCAAATTAACGAAGGAAACAGTATGAAACTCGACATAGAACAAGAGGTTTCTAGTTTAGTAACGGATAAGGTAGGAACTGCCGATGTAGTGACAAATACCCGTTCTTTGAAAACATCAGTCATGGTTGAAGATGGAAATGTGTTAGTTTTAGGTGGTTTGATCGATGAAACGCTCACAGATAATCAACAAAAAGTCCCGTTGTTAGGGGATATTCCGGTGTTAGGGGCACTGTTTCGGTCGCAAGGAACGCAGAAAGTAAAACGTAATTTGATGGTATTTCTCCACCCTAAAATTATGCGTAATGCAGAATCCGAACAACAAATCAGTTCTACCAAGTACAATTACATGAGAGCACAGCAATTGCAACATCAAGCATCGGGCGTGCCTTTTGTTGAGCAACAAGAAGTGCCCGTATTACCTGATTTGAATGCCTTTATTGTTGATTGGCCCCAAGTAAAATAAATTAAATAAAGAGGCTCGAAATACATGAAATCTTTAGACAATCCCTATCCTTTGTTGGAGCGCATTGATTCTCCATTGCAACTTCGCTATTTGCCAGAAACAAGTTTATTACAACTCGCCGATGAATTGCGTAATTATTTGATTACAACGGTGAGTGAAACGGGTGGACATTTTGCTTCAAATTTAGGCGTTATTGAACTAACCATTGCATTACATTATGTGTTTAATACACCCGACGATCGATTGGTTTGGGACGTTGGACATCAAAGTTATCCCCACAAGATTTTAACAGGGCGACGTGATGATTTAAAGAAAATTCGCCAAAAAGAGGGTTTGTCGGGGTTTCCAAAACGCAGTGAAAGTGATTATGATACTTTTGGGGTGGGACATTCTAGCACCTCTATTAGTGCGGCGTTAGGAATGGCTATAGCTGCAAAATTATCAAATCAAAAACGCAAAACAATTGCTATTATTGGCGATGGTGCAATGACGGCTGGAATGGCATTTGAAGCCTTAAATCATGCCGGAGATATTAAAGCAAATATTTTGGTTATTTTGAATGATAATGATATGTCGATTTCGCCTAATGTGGGGGCATTGAAACAGTATTTTGGTAAAATTCTTTCTAGCCGTTTCTACGCGCATTTGAGAGAGGGAGGAAAAAAGATTTTAAGTCATACGCCTTCTTTTCATGATGTTGCCCGCTTAACTGAAGAACACGTCAAAGGTATGTTTGTTCCTGGTACTTTATTTGAGGAATTTGGTTTTAATTACATAGGACCGATTGATGGTCATCATTTGAGCAGTTTGATTTCAACATTACGAAATATTAAAGAGTTGGAAGGTCCTCAGTTTTTACATATTGTCACACGCAAAGGAAAAGGTTTCAAACCGGCGGAACAAGACCCTTGTGTTTATCATGGGGTGAGCGCATTTGATAAGATTACTGGAAAGTTTGAAACAAAGCCGAGCAAACCGACTTATACACAAATCTTTGGAGATTGGTTGTGTGATATGGCGGCGGTTGAGGAAAAATTGATTGGAATTACGCCCGCGATGCGCGAAGGATCGGGGTTGGTGGCGTTTTCTGAGCAATATCCCGACCGTTATTTTGATGTAGGAATTGCTGAGCAACACGCAGTTACCTTAGCGGCAGGCATGGCGTGTGACGGTTTGAAACCCGTTGTTGCAATCTATTCAACTTTCTTACAGCGTGGATATGATCAATTAATTCATGATGTTGCATTACAAAATTTGCCGGTTTTGTTTGCGGTTGATCGGGCGGGTTTAGTGGGCGCGGACGGTGCAACGCACGCGGGAATGTTTGATTTGAGTTATTTGCGTTGTATCCCCAACTTGCTAATTATGTCGCCAGCTGATGAAAATGAGTGTCGTCAAATGCTTACGACGGGTTTTTGGGCTAATGTGCCAGCAGTTGTTCGTTATCCGCGCGGCAGTGGAACAGGTAAAACAATAGAAAAATCATTAACTTCTATTCCCATTGGCAAAGCAGAAATCCGTCGTCAGGGCAAACAAGTGGTTTTATTGGCATTTGGAAGTTTGGTTTCAACGGCTGAGAAAGTGGGAGAAACATTGAATGCAACAGTTGTAAATATGCGTTTTGTAAAACCTTTAGATGAAGCGTTAATTTTACAAATGGTTAGTCAGCACGATTTACTCGTTACATTAGAGGAAAATGTAGTTTCTGGCGGAGCGGGTTCAGCAATTAGTGAGTTTTTAGCAACACAAAACAAACAAATTCCACTTTTGCACTTAGGATTACCCGATGTTTTCGTTGAGCAAGGCACGCAAGCAGAATTGCTTAAAGAAGTAGGTTTAGACGACATAAGTATCTTACAAACAATAAAACAACGTTTAGCCTTATTATCTCGCCAACAATCTCAATTATCAAATATTTCATGAAAAGAATGAGGATGGTGGAATATTTACGGTTATTTTTTATTTCTTATTTTTGAGGAAAGTTTGCAATGAATCAGCCTTTGTCCGTGATCCCAGACGTGCAAAATAGCGTCGATAGTCGCCATATTTCGATTGATAAAGTGGGTATTAAAGATATAAAACATCCGGTGCGCGTGGCGGATCGAGCGGGGCGAGAGCAACATACAATTGCTAATTTCAATATGTATGTCAGTCTGCCGCAACATTTCAAAGGAACGCATATGTCGCGTTTTGTTGAAATTTTGAATAACAACGAATATGAAATTACCGTGCAATCTTTTGAGGAAATGCTTTGTGAAATGCTCAAAAGATTAGAAGCCGAATCGGGTCATATTGAAATGCGTTTTCCGTATTTTATAGAAAAAATTGCACCGATTTCAAAAGTCAAAAGTTTAATGGATTATGACGTGACTTTTATGGGAGATATTAAGGGAGAAAAACCGACTATTACCGTGAAGGTTGTTGTTCCCGTGACAAGCCTTTGTCCGTGTTCAAAAAAGATTTCAGATTATGGTGCGCACAATCAACGTTCTCATGTAACTATTAGTGCAAAATTAAATACTTTTGTGTGGATTGAGGATTTGATCGATGTGGCAGAACAAGAAGCGTCCTGTCAGTTGTTTGGTTTGCTCAAACGTCCTGATGAGAAATATGTCACTGAATTAGCGTATAAAAATCCCAAATTTGTTGAAGATATTGTCAGAGATGTTGCCGCCAGATTAAACCAAGATGACCGAATCGATGCGTATGTGGTAGAATCTGAAAACTTTGAATCTATCCATAACCACTCTGCCTACGCTTTGATCCAAAAAGATAAGAAACCATAGCGTTGTAATAAAACATTTCAAATGGCAGGCGTATCCTAATGGTGAACAATTTATTGCACAGGCTTTATAAACATGAAGAAAAACCTGCTTTTTCAAAACCTCTCAATTAAACGCAAACTCATTTTTATTATTATGGTAACAAATGTCGTTGCTCTCATTACAGCATCGGCTTTTTTTACTTTTAATGAAGTACTTTCTTTGCGTAATGCGTTGGTTCGCCACCAATCCGTGCTGGCTATGGTTATTGGTGATAATTCAACGGCTTCGCTCAGTTTCTTAGATCAAGATAGTGCAAATAAAGCTCTCGCCGCCTTAAAAGCAGAATCTAATGTCACCGCCGCCGTGATTTATGATAAAGATGGAAATGTTTTTGCTTCCTACAAAAGAGAAGATTTCTCTGATTTTGTTGCCCTTCCCGTTAAAGAACGCAGCCAAGAATTTACAACCCGCAATTTAAACATTTTTGAAGATATTACTCTCGTCGATCAAAAAGTGGGTACTATTTTCATTCAATCTGATTTGAACGTCATTTATTCGTTGTTAAGAAACTTTGCGGGTGCTTTGATGCTCATTTTGGGCATTACTGTACTAATTTCATTTCTGATTTCTAACCATTTGCAAAATATCATTTCTTTACCGATTTATCACCTTTCAAATATTGCAAAAACCATTACCGAAAAAAACGATTACAGTATTCGTGCAGAACAATATGGAAAAGACGAAATTGGATCATTAGTTAATGCGTTTAATCAAATGCTTGCACAAATTCAAGAACGCGATCAAATGCTCGAGAAACATCGAGAACATTTGGAAGAATTAGTTCAAGCCAGAACCATTGAATTATCAAAAACAAATCGTGAACTAGAAGATACCATTGAAGATTTGCAAGAAGCTAAAGAAGTCGCCGAAGTCGCCAGTCGAGCAAAAAGCGAATTTCTAGCTAATATGAGCCATGAAATTCGTACTCCAATGAACGCCGTTTTGGGTATGACCACTTTATTGCTTGATACGCCACTGAATGTAGAGCAACGGGATTATTTAGAAACCATAAAAGCAAGTGGTGATACATTGCTAACACTGATCAACGATGTCTTAGATTTCTCAAAAATTGATGCGGGTAAAATGGAGTTTGAAAACCGTCCTTTTAATTTGAGAGAATGTGTTGAATCAGCATTTGATTTAATTGCAAACAAAGCTCTTGAAAAACATTTGGAATTGGGTTTGTTATTTGAGAACCAAACCGTTTCAACTGTGGTAGGTGATATAACCCGTTTGCGACAAATTCTTGTTAATTTGTTGAGCAACTCCGTAAAATTTACCGAGAAAGGTGAAATCATTGTTCGCATTAGTACGCGCTTATTAGAAAATAAAGAAGTTGAAATACAATTTGCCGTGCAAGATACTGGAATTGGGATTCCTCGTGACCGAATGGATCGGTTGTTTAAAGCCTTTAGTCAAGTCGATACATCAATGACCCGCCGTTATGGTGGAACGGGCTTGGGACTAGCGATTAGCAAACACTTGTGTGAATTAATGGGCGGGGAAATGTGGGTAGAAAGTGAACTGAATAAGGGAACAACTTTTCATTTCACCATCATTGCAAAAGTCGCCTCTCAGCAAGATGGACATTATCTAATCAAATTGAGTGAGGATTTGTCTAATAAAACAGCTCTTATTGTTGATGATAATGCCACTAATCGCCACATTTTGAGAATCCAGTTGGAATCTTGGGGTATGAAAGTCAGTGAAGCATCGAGTGGACGAGAAGCCATTGATATTTTGCACCGTCATGGGGTTTTTGATATTGCGGTGCTAGATATGCAAATGCCCGTAATGGACGGTATGACTTTGGCAAAGGAAATCAGAAAAGAATTTCCAGTAGAAAAGTTACCGCTAATTATGCTTACTTCTTTAGGAAGGCAGCAGCTTTCTGAAGCAGATTTGTTCTCCGCTTATTTGACAAAACCCGTTAAAACATCGCATTTGTTTGAATGCTTAATTGAAATCTTTTCAACAAATGAACAACCCCCTGTTATAGAAACCCCCATGCACATTAGTGTGTCGCCGCAGCCAACTAAGGTGATTCAACCAACCGCGCCCTTGCGTTTGTTATTGGTGGAAGATAATTTAACCAATCAGAAAGTTGCCACATTATTGCTCAAACGCATGGGGTATCCCACAGACATTGCAAATAATGGATTGGAAGCAGTAGAAGCCGTTAAACAAAATACTTATGATTGTATTTTAATGGACGTTCAAATGCCAGAAATGGACGGCTTTGAAGCAACTCGCCAAATTATTAAATTATTACCCGATTTCAAACAACGTCCTTACATCATTGCAATGACTGCGCACGCCCTGCAAGGTTATCGTGAGAAATGTTTAGATAACGGTATGGACGATTATGTAACAAAACCCATTAGTGTTGAAGAGCTGGGAGCGGGATTACAACGGGCTATTGATGCTAAAGAAATTCCTTCTGCAACTCCGATTTCTACTGAAACTATTACGCCTGAAGATTCCTCAAACAATAGTGTTATGCCAGAAACGGGGGAATTAGAGCAACAAATCCTAAATGCTTTGAATGAACTGACAGGCGGTGATGTTGAAGTTAATAATGAGTTGTTAGATGCGTATGCGCAGGGTTGCACGGATTTGATTGCAGAAATGCACGAAGCCGTTAAACAACATGATGCTAAATTATTAGAACGTCCTGCGCATAGTTTGAAATCAAGTAGTGCAAATATGGGGTTAGCTGTATTTAGTGGATTGTGTAAAGAACTTGAATTGCGCAGCCGTGCCGGAGAAACCCTTGATGCGTTATTGCCAACGGTTGAAAATACCTTCGCAGAATACATTTCTGTTGAACAAGCCTTGAAACATTTGCGTGCTCAACATTCATCGCAGCAAAATGCTCAAATTGACGTTAATCAACCTGAAGAAGTTTCAAATCCACTAAACGCCGAAATTGAGCAGTTAGCAACCCATATTCGTCATGCAGTTGTAACATCACTAGGATTAGATGATCCAGAAATCCTTCAAGATTTGCTAAATACCTATCTTGGATCGTCGGGTGAACTAATTGCGCAATTACAGCAAGCTGTTGAACAAAAAGATTTATCTGGCATGGGACGCGCGGCACACACACTTAAATCAAGTAGTGCAAATTTAGGTGCACAAAACTTAGCACAACATTGCAAAACAGTAGAAGAATTTGCGAGAAACCAACAACTAAATGAAGCGATGAATCTAGCAGAACTCATCAAGAAAGATTACCAATTAACACAGGCAGCTATGTCGTTAATTTTGAAATCGTTTGAGAAACCCAATGACATTGAAGAAACGGTTACGGAAGATATAACGCCTAAATTATTTGAAATGGAGCCGCAACAGGGCAAAATTTTGGTGATTGATGATCAACCTTACGATACGATTTTGATAAGTAATTATTTGCGTGAGGAAGGTTATGATGTTTTAACGGCAAATAGTGGAGAAACTGCTTTAATTTTGGTTAAAGAACAACTCCCCGATGTGGTTTTATCTGATGTAATGATGCCGGGTATGGACGGGTTTGAAGTTTGTTATCGAATTAAAACCGCGCCAGAAAGCGTTTTGACCCCCGTTGTTTTAGTAACAGCATTAGATGGTCGTCAAGATAGAATTAAAGGTATTCAAGCGGGTGCAGATGAGTTTCTTTCCAAGCCCATTAATCGTGAGGAACTTTTAGCGCGGGTGCGTTCTTTATTGCGTTATCAAGTGGCGCGCCGCGATTTAGAAACTGCGCAAAGAAAACAGTTAGAAAGTATGTTCAAACGTTATGTTTCTCCTACATTAGTGGACGACATTTTAACGCACCCCGAAAAAGCCGAATTAGCATTAACTGATCGCCAGAACCGTCAAGAAGGGGTTGCTATGTTTGCCGATTTGCGAGGTTTTACCGCTTTATCGGAGGCATTACAACCTACGCAAGTGGTTGCAATTCTTAATGAATTTTTCTCCGCATTAACGCAAGTTGCTTACCGTTATGAGGGAACAATTTTTAATATGGCGGGGGATTGCTTATTGATTGGATTTGGCGTGCCGTTTCATCAAGAAGATGCGCCTCAACGTGCATTAAAAGCCGCCATCGATATGCAATCTGCTTTTGAGCAAGTTTTTGTTAAATGGAAGGATTTGTATCAAGGTAATTTTGGGTTAGGAATTGGTATTAACAAAGGTGAAATGATTGTTGGTAATGTGGGTTCTTCTAACTATATGAATTACACAATTATTGGTGATACCGTTAATGTTGCATCGCGTTTGACAGGACAAGCCAAAAAAGGAGAAATTATCTTGTCAGAAAGTGTATTTCAAACATTAGGGGATTTTAATCAAAACCTACCCATTGAACCCTTAGCACCCGTGCAATTAAAAGGCAAAGCCCTTCCTCAACAAATTTACCGTTTAACATTATAAGAAAACGGATTTCTATATCGTTCATGACTTTTTATAAATGGCAAGAGGAAAATTTGGTTTTGTATGTGCAAATACAACCCAAATCCTCAAAAGATGAAGTGGTAGGAATCAGGGGAGAAACGTTGAAAATAAAAATTACCGCGCCGCCTATTGATGGCAAAGCAAATGCGCATTTGTGCAACTGGATAGCAAAGTTATTTGATGTACCGAAAAGTCGTGTGAGCATTTTGAAAGGTGAAACCCATAAAATTAAAACCCTTTTGATTAAACAACCGCAGCAACTACCCGATTGGATAATTTGAAATATGCCCGATAAAATTTCTACTGGTTCGGTGGGAGTAGTAAAACCCACTGTGCAACATTTCTCAGACCCTTTAATGCTTGATTGTGGTCGTGCGTTGGCTGAATATGATTTGATTTATGAAACTTACGGCAAATTAAATGCGCAACATTCCAATGCAATTTTGATTTGTCATGCGTTAAGTGGCGATCATCACGCGGCGGGTTTTCATAGTGAAGAAGATAAGAAACCAGGGTGGTGGGATAGTGCTATTGGTCCTAATAAACCCATTGATACTAATAAGTTTTTTGTGGTGTGTTTGAATAATTTAGGCGGTTGCAAAGGTTCAACGGGACCCGTTTCTATCAATCCTTTAACGGGGAAATTATATGGTCCCACTTTTCCAATTGTCACCGTGAGAGATTGGGTAGAAAGTCAAGCGTGTTTAGCTGATGTTTTAGGCATTTCAAAATGGGCGGCAGTGATTGGAGGAAGTTTGGGAGGAATGCAAACATTACAATGGACGTTGCAATATCCAGAACGGGTTTCTCACGCATTAGTCATTGCAGCCGCACCGCGTTTGTCCGCACAGAACATCGCGTTTAATGAAGTGGCGCGCCAAGCGATTTTAAGTGACCCCGAATTTCATAAAGGACGCTATTACGAACACAATACGATTCCACGCAGAGGATTAATGCTGGCAAGAATGATTGGACACATTACTTATTTGTCCGATGAAGCAATGAGAGCAAAGTTTGGAAGAGAATTAAAAGAAGGTAAATTAAATTTCGGGTTTGACGAGGCAGAATTTCAGGTAGAAAGTTATTTGCATTATCAAGGAAAATCTTTTGTTGGACGGTTTGATGCAAATACCTATTTGTTAATGACGAAAGCCTTAGATTACTTTGATCCCGCGAGTAAGTTTGATCACGATTTGGTGAAAACGTTAGAAAAGGTTCAAGCAAAATTTATGGTGATTTCATTTACCAGTGATTGGCGGTTTTCTCCGGCGCGTTCTCGAGAAATCGTTCAAGCATTACTGAGAAACCGTAAAAGCGTGAATTATGTTGAAATCGATGCCAATCAAGGACATGATGCGTTTTTAATGCCCATTCCTGATTACATGGCGGTGTTTTATGCTTATATGCAGCAGGTTTCTCAGGAGGTTAATGTATGATTGCAGAAGGAAAGAAACTGCGCACCGAATTGGCGTTAATTACTGAGTGGATTAAACCTAATGCGCACGTTTTAGATTTGGGTTGTGGCGACGGAACATTATTATTACATTTGAAACAAACTCGCCAAATTACAGGCTACGGTTTAGAAATCGATCATCAAGAAATTGTCCAATGTATTAATGCGGGTATTAATGTTATTCAAACCGATTTGAATAAAGGATTAGAAGACTTCCAAAATGATACCTTTGATTATGTCATTATGACATTGGCGTTGCAGGCAATTCAACGTCCCGATGCTTTATTGCGTGATATGTTAAGAGTCGGGCGGGAAGTCATTGTTACTTTTCCAAATTTTGGACACTGGACAACTAGAATGCACTTATTAGCGGGAAGAATGCCGATTTCAAGAGCTTTGCCCAATGAGTGGTACAACACGCCGAATATTCATTTGTGCACAATGAAAGATTTTGAGCATTTGTGCGCGCAATTAGATATTAAAATTTTGCAATGTGCAGCGGTTGATACAGCACATCGTTCAACCCCCGCGATGAAACGTTTTCCTAACTTAATGGGTGAAGTCGCGGTTTATCGTTTGCAGAAATAGGTGAAATTAAAGAAATGGCAAAGATTTTAGTGGTAGGTGGTGCGGGTTATATCGGTTCTCATATGGTAAAACAACTATTGAGAGCAAATCACCACACAGTAGTATTTGATAATTTGTCGACAGGCTATCGAGATGCGGTGGTAGGTGGCGAGTTTGTGCTGGGGGATTTGGCGAATCGAGAAACTTTAAAGCAACTTTTTGAGCAACATCGATTTGACGGGGTCATGCACTTCGCGTCGTTTATTCAAGTGGGAGAATCGGTTTCAAATCCCGCTAAATACTATCAAAATAATGTGAGCAACACCTTAAATTTGCTCGACGCAATGGTTGAGCATCAGGTAAAGAAACTTATTTTCTCATCGACCGCCGCAATCTTTGGAGAACCGCAATATATTCCTTTAGATGAACAACACCCTAAACAACCGATTAATCCTTATGGTTTGAGCAAATGGATAATTGAGCAAATTTTGCAAGATTATGATCGTGCTTATAATTTGAAATCGGTGTGTTTGCGTTATTTTAATGCAGCGGGGGCTGATCCCGATGGAGAAATCGGAGAACGCCACAAACCCGAAACACATTTGATTCCTTTGATTTTACAAACCGCCTCGGGGCGACGAGAAAAGATTACTATTTACGGTGAAGATTATGAAACACCCGACGGCACTTGTATTCGGGATTACATTCATGTGGTGGATTTGTGCGATGCACATTTGTTAGCATTAGAACAACTGCTTAAGGGCGCGCCGAGTGCGGTGTATAATTTGGGAAATGGGGCGGGGTTTTCAGTTCGCCAAGTCATTGATACAACAAGACAAATTACGGGGCGAGAGATTAAAATTGAAATCGGGGGACGGCGCGAAGGCGATCCCGCGCGGTTGGTGGCAGATGCGTCGCGGGCGGTGGTTGCGCTGCG
Organism: Pseudomonadota bacterium; assembly: GCA_041161065.1. Classification (GTDB taxonomy): domain Bacteria; phylum Pseudomonadota; class Gammaproteobacteria; order Beggiatoales; family Beggiatoaceae; genus DYRG01. The sequence goes on from JBEAVE010000004.1 coordinate 112,787, forward strand.
TTGGAAACCGCGTTATGCTGATTTACAAACAATTGTGGCGAATGCGTGGCAGTGGGAACAAAAAATGCTTCTTAAAACGCAATGATTTCGTAAAGTGCGTAGCAAAATCACAACAATCCCCCAATCCTTTGCGCACACAAATACGGTTGCAATCCCCTTTTTGTACCGATTATCAGATCATTACAACCTTTAATCGGAACAACAATAGAAACCTATTTACAAGCATTCATGCTCCTAAATAATGGCTTGATTTTTGAACGTTGCTAGATAAAAAAGCAGGCAGAATATTATGAAAACATCAACAGGTTTTACGTTAATTGAAATATCCATTGTTTTGGTGATTATTGGTCTGTTGCTCGGCGGTGTTCTTAAGGGTCAAGAACTCATCGAAAACGCCAAAATTAAACGTATGAATAACGATTTCAGCGGCATCGCCTCCGCAACCTATTCCTATCTCGACCGCTACAGCGCAATCCCCGGTGACGATAAAAACGCTGCCACTCGCTGGAGTACGGGAACAGCCGCCGTCAGCGGTAATGGAAATGGGGCGTTGTCAGGAGACTGGGACGCTTCAGATAGTGACGAAACCAAACAATTTTGGGATCATTTGCGCCGTTCTAATTTGATTGTGGGCGGCACGGGTACTGATTTGCCTGTTCACGCATTTGGTGGAAAAATTGGGGTCGCCGACGGCTATTTGGGGATTTCGGGTCCCGTCATTTGCATGGATAATATCAATGGCAAACGCGCCGAAATTATTGATCGTCAATTGGACGATGGAAAACCCGATACGGGCGTTTTAAGAGCAACAGAGGGAAGTGCACTCACCTCAGCCCATGCGGCTTCCAATGTGGCAACAGCCTATACAGAAAGCAAAACGTACTCTATTTGCAAACAAATGTAATTGCTTATTTTTGAGAAAGTAAAGGCTCGCGATTGAGCCTTTTTTGTTATTTAAATACTTGCAATGAGTTCTTTTGCGGTGAAATGCTGTCCAGAAATACTTTTGCTCAAATCGCTCATTAAATACAAATACGCAGGCATTAAGGTTTCAGGCAAAGGCAATGTTTGAGGATTTTCTCCCGGATAAATTCGTGCTCGAAAAAGCGTTTTAGTGGGTTCAGGATTTAAACAATTGAAACGCACATTTCCTTGATTTTCTAGCTCTTCGGCGAGCATTTTGCTCATATTTTCTAAACCCGCTTTTGCAATACCGTACGCGCCCCAATAGGCTTTAGGTTGTTTGCCGACGGAATCGGTCGTAAAAATCACTGAAGCGGCTTGAGATTGTTTTAAGAGTGGCAAACAGGCTTTGGTGAGCATAAAAGGCGCGCTCAAATTTACTTGTAAGATTTGATACCAACGGGCAATATCGTAATGTTCAATAGGGGTCAAACCGCCCAACATCGTCGCCGTATGCACCAACCCATCTAATCGTCCAAATTCTTCTTGCAAACGGTTGGCTAATTCCTCGTAATCATGCGGGGCTGCGCCTTCCAAATTAAGCGGATAAATAGCGGGTTGTGGGTAATTAGCTTGCTCAATTTCATCATAGATTTTCTCTAATTTTGAAATCGTGCGTCCTAACAAAATTACGGTTGCGCCGTATTGAGCAAATGTTTTAGAAATTTCGCGACCAATTCCACCCGCTGCACCGGTAATTAAAATCACTTTTCCTGCCAAAAGGTTCTCTGAAAATACCATATTAAATCCTAAGAAAGTTTAATTGAATTTATGTTTGAAAAATGGGTTAGTTTCTTGTGAATTAAACGGCGGGAGAAACGGCGTGTCGATCGATGCCGCTACTCATTTGAATTGCCTCATTAATATCTTGACTAAAAAGGATATGCCCGATTTTTTTACGAATGCCCGCTTTTCTCAAACGTAAAATCAGGCGCGGTTGTAAGCCACTGATAATCACCAAAATTCCGTTTTTATTCAAATCTTCAATTAAGGTTTCTAACGCCATCATACCGGTCACGTCCATTAACGTTACGTCGCGCATATCTAAAATCAAGACCCGCACGTCTAAATTAACGATTTGGAGGGTTTTCATGGCTTTTTCTGCCGCGCCAAAAAACAACGGTCCGTTGATGTCGTAAATTAAAACGTGGTCGGGCAAATCGATATTACGTTCGTGATCTCGATGCCCGATCAGTTCCGCGCCTGTCAGTTCCGCCATTTGTCGAATAAAGAGCATCGCCGCTAAAATCAACCCCGCCGTCACCGAAATCGTCATGTCGAACAATACCGTCAGCCCAAAACAGGTGAACAACACCAACAAATCACTGCGCGGCGCGATTCGAGTCAAACGCATAAATTCCTTCGCATCGCTCATATTCCACGCCACAATCAACAGCAATGCCGCTAAAGTCGCCATCGGAACGTAACCCAATAATTTACTTAAACTTATTAAAACAACTAATAAAAAAAGTGCATGAATAATTGCGGCTAAAGGGGTGGTTGCGCCGGAACGGATATTGGTAGCGGTGCGGGCGATCGCGGCGGTCGCGGAAATCCCCCCAAAAAAGGGTGCGATCATGTTGCCCAATCCTTGCCCGATTAGTTCGGCGTTGGGATTGTGTTTCGTGCCGGTCATGCCGTCCGCGACGACTGCGCACAATAACGATTCAATCGCGCCCAACATCGCAATCGCAAACGCGCTGCCGAGCAATGTTCTGATCATGTCGAACGATAACCCAATCGGTTCATCTTTTGCGTTCGGCAACTCCCAAGGAAACATAAATTGTGGTAATTGTGAGGGAATGCCGTTGAATTTGTCGTTAATGGTAAGTGCATGAAAATCAGGGATAAAATGTCCGCCCAACCACGCCAAACCCGATCCGACTAATAACGCCATTAACGGCGCGGGTAAAGTCGTTTTCAGGCGCGCCCAGCCCAACATCACCCCCAATGTCACGATGCCCAACGTCGCATCAGCCCAATGCGCGGTCGGTAAGGCTTGGATTAATGTCCACATTTTGTGCAGATAATGCCCGTCCAACACCCCCGTTTCCAACCCCAAAAAATCCTTAATTTGCAGCGAAGCGATCACCACGCCGATCCCCGCCGTAAAACCCATCGTCACCGGATAAGGAATAAACTCGATGAATTTTCCCATGCCCGTGATGCCCATCGCGAAGAGCATTCCGCCCGCCATGATGGTTGCGATCATTAAGCCGCCGAGCCCGTAATCGTGGGTGATTGGCAGCAAAATCACGACGAAAGCCGCTGTTGGACCTGAAATATTAAACCGCGATCCGCCCGTCACCGCGATGATAAAACCTGCCACAATCGCCGTATAAAGCCCGTATTGAGGCGGCGCACCGCTCGCAATCGCCAACGCCATCGCCAACGGAATCGCCACAATCCCAACCGTCAATCCCGCAAACACATCGCCGCGCAGTTGTTTCCAGCTATAACCCAATCGCCACGCTTCCCGCAACGCCGCCGCAAACAAAGGTTGTGATTCCCCGTCTTTCATGAAAAACCTCCCCAAAAACCGCTAACTATAGCAAATCCACTCCCACATTTGAAATTCAAAGTTTCTCGAGCGGAGTATAAAAATTTCTCTCTCATTTTTCCTTCACATGATGCCCGTTTTACTTAATAAAATCGGCGGCTTTTTTCCACAACAAGGCTTCGTCCATAATTGAATTGTGATTGGCGATCGGAAAAATCACTTTTTGAATACTTCCTCCCCATTTCTCAATTAAACGATCTGAATGTTCAGGAGAAATCACCTCATCAATCGAACCCACAAAGGCTAATGCAGGTGATTTAATTTGAGGTGCATATTTGACCGATTCAAACGGATGTTTCAATAAAAAACTCACAGGAACAAATGGGTATTTTTCTTCTGCTAAGGCTTTGATACTGTCGTAAGGAGAAATCAAAATTGTACCTTTTACTTGACGTTGAGAAGCTAAATAAGTTGCCACGCCAGTTCCTAAACTTCTTCCCATCACATAAATTCGTTTGGAATCAATATCTGGTTGTTTTACAAAATAATCGTATAAATATAAGGCATCTTGGAAAATCATTTCTTCACTAGGTTTTCCTTCGCTCAAACCGTAACCCCGATAATTAAAAGCGGCAATCGCGTGTTGAGGAAAATGTTCGGTATAACCTAAAAAAACAGTTGCTTCCGTTGCATTTCCACCAAAATAAAGCAATAACGGTTGTTTTTCCTCTGTTTTTCTGTGAATGAACCACCCATGCAATTTTGTACCATCTGGCATAACAATTTTCGTTTCAGCGCGAGGAAAAGTTTGTCGCGCCCATAAAGCAAATCCTTCATCGAGTGCTTTAGCTGGAAATAACAGTTGTTCTTGATTAAAATATAACAACGTTGTGAAACCTACAAATACTAGAATAATGATTCTTACAAATGCGTTGAATAGTTTTTTAAGCATGGTTGTCTTCCAAACAAAAATGGGCAATTAAGCGAGTTAAAATGTCAATCATGGGATTGAGTTGATCTAAAGCTAAAAATTCGTTGGGTTGGTGGGCTTGATCGATATGACCTGCACCTAAAATAATGGTTTCACAGCCTAGTTGTTGGAAATACGGGGCTTCTGTGCCAAACGCAACCGATTGTGCTTGATAACCGGTGAGTTTTTCGCAGATTTTTACAATAGTTGCATTCGCGGGAGTTTCCATTGCTTCAATGCCAGAAAAGAGCGGAAACATTTCAAAGTTGAAACCCTGTTCTTTCAAAGTTTTCTCAACTCTGAAATGCAGTTCCTCACGCAGTTCTTTTAATTTCATTGTGGGCAATGGACGCAAATCCAAATGTAATTCACATTCGCCGCAAATCCGATTGGGACTATCCCCGCCGCAAATATGCCCAAAATTAAGCGTGGGAACAGGCACAACAAACGCTTTATGTTGATGTTTTTGCTGTAATTCTTTTCGCCATGTCATTAATTCTCCTATCACTTGGTGCATTGCTTCGAGGGCATTTTTTCCCAACGCTGGATCGCTGGAATGTCCTGATTTTCCAGTTATTTTTATTCCTTCCATCATCATGCCTTTGTGCAAACGAATGGGTTTTAAGCCCGTTGGTTCACCGATTACCGCATAATTTGCGTGGGGACGACGCGCCGCGACCAATGCCTGCGCGCCCGACATCGTGGTTTCTTCGTCGCAGGTTGCCAATAAAATTAGCGGTCTTTTCAATGGCTTATTAGCAAAAAGCTGCGCCGCCGTCAGTGCCAACGCAAAAAATCCTTTCATATCCGATGTGCCCAATCCGTACAATTTATTTTCAAATTCAGTCAGTTGAAAAGGATCAGACTGCCAATGCTGCGCATCGAACGGCACGGTATCGGTGTGTCCCGACAAAATCAAGCCGCCACTGCCTGTGCCTAACGTCGCGATAAGATTCGCTTTTCCGGGCGCAACGGGCATTATTTCACAGCAAAACCCCAAACTTTCACACCACTGCGCCAGTTGTTCAATCACCGGCATATTGCTTTGATCAAACGCCGCCAACGCCGAACTCATCGATGGCAATGCAATCAATTTTTGCAATAAAGTTATAACATTCGGTAACATATTTACACGCCCTTGAAACGAAGAAAGGTTTATACTATGGTGACAAATTTTTCAAAACCGCGCTATTTTTTTTTGCAATTTGCAATAGGAGTCCTTCAAATGAAATTTGCCACCTTTGTTTCAATTGTTATTTTAAGTATTGTGGGTTATTTTGTAACGGCTGTCGCAGAAGAACTTTCTCCTATCGCTCATTCAAATATCACCCCCTTTACGACCGCCCATTTTAAAGAAAAAAACCTCGAAAATGCTAATTTAATCCTTGCCAATTTGAAATTGTCTATCCTAAAAAAAACGCCTTATTTCAAAAGCTCAAATATAAAGGCATGATTAACGCCAGAAAGAAAAAATAACTGTTTCTCAAATATGATGTCGGATTTGATGCTATCAAATTTAATTTCAAAACCGGTTTGTACGGGTAGCGTTTTGTTGATAAGCGATCACGAAGATGATATTAACATTTTCAAAAATTTGCTACATAAATATGACTACATACTGCACATCGCACAAGAAGGTAATGTTGCTCTCGAGAAAGCCGTTGAGCATCAGCCCGATATTATTTTATTAGCTCTCGATTTCACCCACACGCCTGCTGCTATTTTAATCCGACATTTGCAAGCGAAAGCATCTGTTCAAAAAATTCCTGTTCTTGCCATCGTTGAAGAACATACGGATTTTGATAGAAAAAAACTCTTTACAAACGGTTATGTTGATTATTTGATCAGACCTTTACAAGCTGAGGAAATTTATGCGCGCGTGAACATTAGAGTTAAAATGCAAAAATTCATGCCAGACCAACAAAATAGTAATTATGTTTTAATCGATGTCCAGAAACTAGAAACGGTTTTCACTGATTTATTAAGTAATTCCTTACAATTAGAAGAAAAAGTTGCCGAACACACCGAAGAAGTTATTAAACTAAATAAAGTCTACGAACGATTTGTCCCGCGTGAATTTTTGGATTTCTTAAACAAAACAAGTATCATCGAAGTTAAACCCGGTGATCAAGTGCAACGTGAAATGAGCATTTTGTTTATGGATATTCGAGATTTTACGAGCCTTTCTGAAAAGATGACACCCCAACAAAATTTTAATTTCTTAAATGCCTTTCTAAATCAAATTAGTCCCGTTATTCGTGAATATAATGGTTTTATTGATAAATATATTGGTGATGCTGTCATGGCTTTGTTCCCTCATAACCCTGAAGACGCATTAAAAGCCGCGATTAAAATGTGTAAAGTTACAATGCGTCATAACATTAAATTACGTGCATTGGGTTATCCGTTGATTAAAATTGGGATTGGAATTCATACTGGGCGTTTAATGCTAGGGATTTTAGGTGACAAAGAAAGAATGCAAAGCACGGTGATTTCTGATTCAGTTAATTTAGCGTCCCGTTTAGAAGGTTTAAGTAAGGTTTATGGCACATCAATTATTTTGAGCAAACACACTTTATTACGCATTACAAATCTGAAGAAATACAATTTTCGATTTGTAGGTAAAATTCAAGTGAAAGGTAAGAATAATGCGATTTCTGTTTATGAAGTACTCGATGGGGAGAAAATAGAGGTCTTAAAGTTAAAACTTCGAACCAAACAAGATTTTGAGAAAGGCTTAGCTTTTTATCAAAACAAAAAGTTTGCTGAAGCTAGCGTGCAATTTAATCGCGTTTTAGAATTTAATCCAGAGGATAAAGCAACCCGACTTTACTTTGAACGATGCGCACAATTAATGGTGCATGGTGTACCTGATAATTGGGACGGCATTGAAATCATGAATGGAAAATAAACATGGAACAACTCTTAACATTTATCTTAGATTTTATTAATCACCCGACCTTAGTTTGGTGGTTAGCAATGGGTATTTTATCGTTAGCATTTTTATTATGGTTGAGGTTTTCTTTGGCGGTTCGCCGTGTTTCAAAACAACTTAAAAGTGGTCAATTATTATTAAAGGATATTTCTGCCGATAATTTTGCGAGCAACTACGCAAACTTTAATAAACAATTATCACAACATTTGTTATTAGGAAATGCTTGGAAATCCTTTAAGCAAACGTTAATTGTCACAGAGAAAGACATTTATTATACTGTTCGCCCCATGCAATATTTTAATGAAACAACGATTGTAGCATCTCGGGTTAATTTGCGTTTGTATCAAGCTGTTCCAAATATGTTGGTAGGTTTAGGAATTTGGTTCACATTTATTGGTTTGGTGGCGGCGTTGTGGTTTGCGAGCAAAGGGGTTGCTGCGCCTGATATTATTCAAGCCCAATTAGCATTACAAGATTTATTACACGCGGCGACTTTTAAGTTTGTCACTTCTATTGCTGGGTTGTTTGCTTCGCTGTTATTTTCGTGGGCAGAAAAATCTAGGCTTTATCGTTTGCACGTTCAATTAAATCATTTCTGCCAAACGATAGAAAGTTGTTTAGTTTTACATACGCCTTTGCAACAGGAAGTTAAACTATTAAACGAAATGAAAATGCAAACAACTTATTTGAAAAATCTCCCAAATAGTTTATTTGAAATTATGCAGCCGTTGGTTTCAAAAGTGGAAGTTCTTGTTGATAAGAATGATCATCATCAAGTTTTAGAGCATTTATTAAAAGAATTTAGCCGACAAGTGCAAGGCGCGGCGGGAACAGAATTAAAACAACTTGCAATAACTTTGCAACAATTAAGCCTTGCATTAAGTGATTTGCCGCTGCGTTTTAATTCTGCTGGTCAGCAATTGCAACTAACGCAACAAGAAGTTGGACAATTGAATGAAAATATTGTGCAAACATTACGACAAACTGCTTTAGAATTACGCGATAGCACGCAGCATTTCTATACGGTTGCAACACCTTTAGCCAATGCAGTAGAAACTTTCCACAATATGTTGATGCGTTTGGAGAATTTAACTCAAACATTGAATGGGTTTGAACAAATCCATATTCGATCATTACAAGCGATGGAAAACACCAGTCAAAACATGGCACAAGCGTGGGAACAGTATCAAACTCGTTTTGAGAAAGTCGATGAAGATGTGGCGCGGATTTTCCAACATTTAAGTAAAGGATTAGAAGATTATCGACATCAAGTTGAACATTTCACGGGGGGATTAGATTCGAGTATGAATACGGCGGTTCAATCTTTAAATCAAGTGATTGCAGAATTAGTGGAAGCCTTAGAGGATTGGCATCAACAAAATTCGCGTCGCTAATGATATAAAGAAGAAATAGAGCAATTAAACTAAAACCGCGACTGACTGTAATCAACTTAAAATGCTTTGTTTTTAATAACAGACCTTTATAACATTCTCGCCCTTTTTTAATTTCCAAATGCAGTATGGCTGGACGGGGGTTTTTCTTTGCGGGCGAAGTTTATAACACATTAGAAAACAAAAATTTTTGCTTTACGATCTTCCATAAAATATAGACAATATGTAACGTTTTATCACGGAGATTTTTAAGATGACCGATCGATTTCATAACCCAGCGGAATGGGAACAATTTGTGGCGTGGTTTCGTCATGCGTCGCCGTACATTCACGCGCATCGCGGCAAAACGTTTGTGGTGTCGTTCGAGGGCATGGCGATGGACGACAACACCCATTTTCGCCGATTGATGCACGACATTGCGCTGCTGCACAGTATTGGGATTCGTTTGGTTTTAGTGCACGGGGCGCGGCTGCAAATTGAACGCAATCTTCAAGAACGCGGCGTGCCCATGCAATATGCCGAAGGTATGCGGATAACCGATCTCGTTGCTTTACAACAAGTTAAAGCGGCGTGCGGACAAATGGTTGCTGATATTACCGCCGCGTTGTCGATGGGATTGAGTGATTCGCCACACAATCATTCGCCGCTGCGTTTAATTGGCGGCAATTTTATTAGCGCGCGCCCGCTTGGGGTTCGAGAGGGTGTCGATTTTCAATACACCGGTGAAGTTCGCCGCGTCGATTATCAAGCCATTTCTCAACAACTCGATAATGGATTTGTCGTGTTGATTTCTCCGCTGGGTTATTCGCCAACCGGAGAAGTCTTTAATTTATCCGTGGAAGATGTTGCAACGTCGGTGGCAATTTCCTTAAAAGCGCAGAAATGGGTTTCTTTAAGTGAAACGCCCATTACTTATCATCACAATGGCTATTTAACCGCGCAAGAAGCTGCTCATTTATTACAAGAAAATCAAGACCATACCTGCTTTCGTCAATTAAGAAATATTGTTCGAGCCTGTCAAAATGGGGTAGAACGAGTACATCTCATCGAACGTAATACTGATGGAGGAATTTTATTAGAATTGTTCACCCGCGAAGGGATAGGAACAATGGTGAGCAAAGACCCGTTTGAAAACCTACGACACGCGACTATTGATGATGTGCGGGGGATTATTGATTTGATTTCTCCGCTTGAGGAACAGGGGATTCTCGTGAAACGTTCGCGCGAGAAACTTGAAACCGAAATCGGGCAATTTGTGGTGCAAGAACGCGATGGGGCAATTGTGGGGTGTGCGGCACTCTATCCGTATCCTGATGAAAAGATGGGAGAATTAGCCTGTCTCGCCATTCATCAACATTACAAAGGCGGACAGCGGGGCGATGCGTTGCTGGCGTTTGTCGAACACTCGGCGCGCCACAAAGGGCTGGACAAACTTTTTGTTTTAACGACCCGCACCGCCCACTGGTTTCTAGAACGCGGTTTCGCGCCCGCCGACCTAGACATTCTACCCATGACAAAACGCCAACTTTACAATTATCACCGCCAATCAAAAGTTTTTATTAAACCCCTAGCAATTGATTGAATATCAAGCGGTTATTTGCAAGCGGTGGGCAAGTATTCTGCTGGCATGGGATTGGCTGTGCCCACGGTTGTGCAAACCCACTCGCGCGTGTCGACCTTATAAACAATGCGCAACCGCTTTCCGTACACGCCCTTTTGCCCGGGGTCGCCTTTCATCAAAGCCTCGACAAAATAGGTGTTATCGTCGATTGATCCCGATGCGATTGAACTCACATAATTGCCCCGCGTTTTTGCGCCGATGGTGGCGATCGCGGGCCACCGACCCCACGTCCCTAAAAATTCCTGCATCGGAATGCGCGTCCCCGCCGTCAATTGAATCGCCTCAGACACCTTCGAGCGGGAAATGTAATCGTTATAAAGTGGAACAGAAATTGCCGCCAACACACCAATGACCGCCACCACGATCATCAACTCCACAATCGTGAAACCACGTTGATTTAACATAAAATTCTCCTTCTGCTGGGTTCTTAAACTAGCTCTCAGATACTGCATACTATGCGCCATGATTTCGACACTCCTAACTGCTTAATAAATAACATTATTTTAATTTTAGCCATTCATCAAAAAAAGGGAAAAGTGTGCAAAAGTGTTCATGATTTATTTAGTTATTTGATTTTTAAGGCATTTAAAAAACCAAAAAGTGTTCAAAAGTGTTCAAAAGTGTTCAAAAGTGTTCAAATCTTATTCATCTTCCTCATATTGGAGCTTTCCTTCATTGAGGAAATTTCTAATTTTATTTTTACTTAAACCATATTTACGCATTCTATAACGCATTGATTCAAAAGAAAGATCAAGTAACGCTGCCGCCGCTTTAACTTTCCCCTGTGTTTTTAACAACGCATCTAAAATCTGCTTTTTTTCAGCCAACAATATCGACGACGAACGCGCATTCTCCGCAAAAACATTTTTAGGTAATTGCAAATGTGTATCTTTTATCGTGTTTTCCTCACATAATGCAATCGCTCTTTCTAAAATGTTATTCAACTCCCGTACATTACCCGGGAAATCATATTTCTTCAACGCTAAAATCGCCCGTTTGCTTAATTTAATATTAGCAAAATTGTTCTTAATAATTAGCTGATTTAATATATGTTCTGACAATGGAATAACATCTTCAATTCGATCACGCAAGGGGGGAACATGAATGCTCAACACATTAAGACGGTAAAACAAATCTTTTCTAAATCTATTTTCTTTGACCATTTCTTCCAAATTACTATTAGTTGCACTAATCACTCGTACATCAACAGATATATCCTGAATTGCACCCACCGGTCTGATTTCACGTTCTTGAAGAACTCGCAGCAATTTTACTTGCATATTCATGGGTAAATCAGAAACCTCATCTAGAAACAAAGTTCCTCCATGCGCCGCTTTAAATAGACCCACTTTATCAACGTAAGCACCTGTAAAACTTCCTTTCTTGTGACCAAACAATTCACTTTCCATTAAATCGGGAGGAATTGCACCACAATTAACCGCAATAAAGGGTTTGTCTTTTCGAGGACTTTGCTCATGAATAGAACGCGCTACCAACTCTTTTCCAGAACCCGATTCTCCTCGAATATAAACGGGTGCTTGTGTTTGTCCATATTTCGTGACAGTATCTCTTAACTCTCTGATTATTTTAGAAAAACCAATAATTTTAGTTTCTGATATTTTAGACGAATTTAATGCGTAAAGAATGGTATTTTTTAAGAACGTTAGATTCAATGGTTTGCTCAAATAATCAAATGCACCTTCCTTTAATGCTTCTATTTGAATATCCTCGTTTCCAAAAGCGGTAATAAGGGTTGTTTTTATATGCGGATAATGTGATGTAATATGTTTAATGAGTTCCAATCCGTTTCTCTGTGGTTCTGAATATCTAAAATCAAAGTCAGTAATACAAATATCAAAGGTATGTTGTTCTAATTTTTCACAAGCCTCCGTGACATTTGATGCAACGACACATTCTAAAGGAGGGTTCATCAACGAAAAAGTAGAAGATAATGTTTTCAAAATATCAGGTTCATCATCAACCAATAAACAACAGGGTGCACTATTCATATAGAAAATTCGCTTTAACCGATAGAGGAAAAGTTAATCTTAAAACAACAACCTTTTGGAGAGTTTTTGACTAATTTTAATGAGGCTTGATTCGCCACGCACAAATCCCGAGAAATATACAATCCTAACCCAATGCCTTCCGTGCGAGTTGTAAAGAACGGTTCAAATATTTTATGTTCATCTTCCTTTGCAATACCTTGCCCAAAATCCTCAATTTCTACATAAGGTCGTTTGTTTTGAACATTAGAACCTGTAGAAATCAATAAGCGTTTCTCTCCTTGACTATAACGCAGTGCATTTTCGCATAAATTCCACATAACTTGATGTAATTGAATCGGATCAAATTCTATTATAAGGCTTTGTTTAGCAAGATGTAACTCGATATGTTGTTTTGCCAGCGCGTAATGACCACATAATTCGACATAAAATGTTTCAATCCATTGATTTAATTCAATAGTTCGTCGATCGGCTTCGCGCTGTCGACTGATTTGCAAAATACTATTAATAATACGGTTAATTCGAGTAGATTGCTCGACCACCATTTCTGCAAAAGGCAAATATCTCTCTGATAAATCAGGACATTCGACCAACAATTGCCCCGCTTGACTAATGGCTGCCAATGGATTACGAATTTCATGCGCAATGCTCGCCGTTAAACGCCCAAGCGCAGGAAGTTTAATGTTTTCAGCACGTTGCATCGTGAGCGCGGCATCTTCTATAAAAATTAACGCTTTAATATCACCCGCTTGATGCAAACGACTGAACGTTGCAATCACTTCCGTTTCAGAATGCTTTATTTTGAACCAATAAGTTGCACTACTTTGTCCCCGTTCCCAGCGAACAAATTGCTCGGCTAAATCAGGCATTATTTGTAATAATGGCATATTGGTTGTTTGAAGTTCTCCGATTTCTAATAATTGCTGCGCAGATTCATTAATCAAACGAATTTGATTTGCACTATCTAAAACAATTATACCTGATCGAATGTGAGCAACGATTTGCTGATTTAATTGCGCCAGTTGCTCTGAATATAATTTATGTTGATAGGCAGAATATTCACTTTTTCTTACCCGTTGTGCTAATGCGTGCACTAAAAATGCGGTTGCAAAAAAACCTACCCCTAAAATCGCGGCTTGTGTATAGTTAGGCACATCAAAAGCATTATAGAAATCAGCGACCATTGTTTCTAATAAAACAGCAACCGTTGCAATGGCGGCAGATAAGAATGCTGTACGCCCTTCGGTTAAAAGACTATAACCTGCCACTGCAACCACTAATAATGCACCTAAACCACTGCTCAACCCCCCGCTGGCGTGCATCAATAAGCTAATAATGATAATATCAACAATGGCTTGACCGAAAACTTGAACATTAAAATGCGGGCGTTGATAATAAATGGTAAAAACACTTAAAAGTGCCGATACAAAATAAATACTAGAAACCACTAGAAATAAGCGCGGCAAATATTTTCCTATCACATTTGGCAAGCTATCTGTAATAAATAATGCAATAAAAATACTTGCTAATAATAAGCGGTAGAAATTAAAAAGTTGTAATGGTTTCCAATCAATTTGAAAGGGTGCAGAATTTGACATTATGAAATCTTTTGACCTTTACGTTGATGCTCTATGCAGCAATACGCATTTTTACCGTCAAAAATCGCTTCATTTTCGGGAAGATGAAGCCCACAATGTGCACATTGACAAAGGGCAGTTTGTAAGGGTTTTGTTTGCGTGACGTGTTGTTTGAAGGCTTGGTAGAATTTGTAACCCTTATAAATTCGCCAACCTAACCAAGCTAGAAATAACAATAATAGTATTTTTGGAATGCTCATCATAAAATATCTTAGAAATGTTGATAACCTAATTGTCTAGAAACAAAGAGATTGTGGTGATGATCTAAACAACGAATACCGCTTTGTTGTTTGATATTGCCAATTTTAGTACAAGAAAAATCGATCAAATTGGATTTGTTGGGCGGCACAGTAAAACACAATTCATAATCATCGCCGCTACTTAGAGCAAATTGCCATGCTTGAGAAATATCAAGTGATTTCAAATGCGTTGATAAAGGAAGGGTTGGTAGATATAAGGTTGCACCCAGATTTCCGCTCATTTCTAAAATATGCCCTAAATCTGCCAATAATCCATCAGAAATATCGATAGCACTATTTGCAATACCTTGTAATTTCAAGCCTTCTTTAATTTTAGGAAATGGGCGATTTAATTTCATGAGATCGTAAGTAGTGTGGGAGATTTTACCTTGCAAAACAGCTAATGCCAACCCCGCATCACCTAATGTACCTGTTACAAAAATATCATCGCCAATTTGTGCACCGCTGCGTAAAAGAGCGTGTGTTGGAGAAACCGCGCCAATGATTTGAATAGAAATGCTTAATTCATTTCCTCGTGTGGTATCTCCACCAATCAATGATAGATTGAAAAGTTGAGCAATTTCAAATAAACCTGCACTAAATTGTGCTAACCAATTTTCATTCACTTCGGGCAATGTCAAAGCCAACGTGAACCACAACGGCTGCGCGCCCATCGCGGCTAAATCGCTCAAATTCACCGCTAAGGCTTTATAACCAATGTCTTGCGGCGCGGTATCTTTTGGAAAATGCACACCCGCAATGAGGGTATCCGCTGAAATCGCCAACTGTTGATTCGCAGGCGGCACAACCAACGCCGCATCATCGCCAATCCCCACGCAAACCGTTGTCGATACACGCGATTGTTCACCAAAATAACGCCAAATCAGCGCAAATTCATTCATTGCTAGAAATATAAAGTTGAGTGAAAATAAGAGTTCTTAAAGTGTGGAAAGATTATAATCAATAAAATAAAGAATAGCACCCATAGAGTCGTTATTTTTTTAGAGAAAGATAAGATGACTTTGCTATCTAACCTTGAAATCTGCTGTGTTGAGGTTTTATTAAATCTTTCTATGTCATTTGTTTCTTTGTTTTTATCGACTTTTTCTTTGCTGGGGATTATTGTTGTTGAGCAGCGACATTGACGAGGACTTGCATTTTTTCTAATCCGCCGCCGCGCCGCACGCCTCGAACGGGGCAAGCGTCCAAATAATCGCGCCCGACCGCCAACCGACAATAGGGTTCGCCCGCGTAAATTTGGTGCGTTGGGTCGCAACTCACCCAGCCATACGGTTCTAACCAGCCGTCCGCCCACGCATGGCTTGCAAGGTGTCCGTCGTCGCCCGTGTACACATATCCACTTACATAACGTGCGGGAATTCCCACACTTCGGCAACACGCCACAAATAAATGCGCATAATCTTGACAAACTCCTCGTTTTCTTTCAAAGGCTTGCAACGCGGTATCGTGAACTTGGCTCGCATCGCTATCGAACGCCATGTAACTCCCGATGGCATTCATTAACGCCGCAAAAATCCCCAAATCATGCGCTTCTTTTAGGCTTTCTTGGGTAAAAGTTCTAATCGCCGCGTTAAAGGTCGTCAAAGGCGTTTGCAATAAATAAATAAAAGGCGATAAAAGATTATGTTCAACTAAACAAAAATTCTCTGTTGTTTCTACCAAACCTTTCACAATAATTGAAATCTCTTGACGGGGACGATCTAATGTCAGTAAATGCCCAATATTACCATGCCCATCGATTTGTAACTGCTTAGTTCCTTGGACAATTAATTGCCAATCATGCGTTTTTTGATTGCTATCAGGTCGCGGCGTTAAACGTAAATGTTGAATACTATAATCAACGAGATTTTCATACGCATAACGGGTTTCATGTTGAATAGACAGTAACATTGTTTTCCTCTCCTGAAAAATTAAGAAACCATTACGCCATATTTCTTAACACGATATAACAACGTATCGCGGCTTAAACCTAATAAACGCGCGGCTTGACTTAAATTTCCGTAAGTTTTTGTTAAGGCTTGGCGAATTAAACTTACCTCTAATTCTGCTAAATTAACCCCTTTGTCAGGTAATACAAAATCAGTGGTTTGAACGGGAGAAACAGGCGGGTGAGAAACGTGTAATTCTACAGGTAAATGTTCAAAACAAATTGTTTGCCCTGCATATAAAACAACTAACCGCTCACATAAATTACGCAATTCACGAATATTCCCACTCCACTGTTGATTTTCTAAATAGTTGAGAATATCTCGAGGAAAAATCGGGGCGTTGCAATGATATTTTTGAGCAAATTGGGTTGTAAAAAACTGGATTAATAATTTAATATCTGCTCTTCGATGACGCAAAGGAGGCAGCGTTAACGGCACGATATTTAAGCGATAATATAAATCTTGGCGAAAATGTCCAGCTTTAACTTCAGCGAATAAATCTCGATTGGTGGCGGCAATAATTCGTGTGTCGACTTTTTCGACGGTATTTTTACCAACAGGTTGGCATTCACCATTCTCTAAAAACCGAAGAAATTTGCTTTGAA
Source organism: Pseudomonadota bacterium (assembly GCA_041161065.1). GTDB lineage: Bacteria > Pseudomonadota > Gammaproteobacteria > Beggiatoales > Beggiatoaceae > DYRG01. Next base: position 129,603 of record JBEAVE010000004.1, read on the forward strand.
TATTGAGAGGAAGTTCACCGATTTCATCTAAAAATAAAGTTCCCCCATTTGCGCTTTGAATTCGTCCTTGTCGATGGGTTTCTGCCCCCGTAAAAGCCCCTTTCTGATGCCCAAACAATTCGGTTTCTGCGAGGGTTTCTGGCAATGCTGCGCAATTGATAACAACAAAGGGAGCATTTGCTCGACGGCTTTTTTGATGAATAGCGCGAGCCAACAACTCTTTGCCCGTGCCGCTTTCGCCCAAAATTAGCACCGTCGCGTCCGTCAATGCAATCATTTGTGCCGCGCGAATCACCGTTGCTAATTCACCATCTTCGCTAATAAAATCTCTAATACTTTGTTTCATAAGACATTCCACCAAAGTTCATCGCCAAATTATGGGTAGTGATCAAAAGAAAGAAATGATTTTGTAAATTGTACCGTTATTTTCACATAATTGCAGAATTTAGCGTCATCTCTTATTGATTTTGATTCAAAATTAGAAACTATTTCATTAGTGGGGAAGAATCGGCAATGGTTACGCCCGTGTTTTCTAATGCCACAAATTTGTTCGCAAATATAAAACAACTTCTTCAAAAAAACTGATTAGCTTTTTCCAAAGCTCTGCTAAAATAGCCCAGAAATCATTTGTATTGGTTTTCTCTTGAGAAACTTGATCCTGTTTAAGTTTTTCAACTAATGAGGTCAATCTTTTTTCATCTTGAGCATATTCTGTTAGCAATTGGCGAAATTTGCTCATTTGTACTTTGGCTTCTTCACCGCTTGAATCCAATAATAAATACTCCCTCATCACTTGATTTGCATCTTGAGCTAGTTTGTTATATTTATTTAAAGAGCTAGTTACAACTTCCAATGTTTTTGGATTGTTTTTGATAGTTTCATTCGAAGAACCAGCTAAAGAAGAAATCTTTTGCTGCTCTAATTTCAAATGAATAAAATATCTTGCAAGTAAAACCGTGTAATTTTGCACTCTTAATTTTTCTAATTCAGGTGCTTTCATAATTGTAAAGATATGTTTAAGCGCATTTTCATCTAAAAAACCATCATTAAAACGTAACCGCATTCGATCTAAATAAATTGAAAATAATAATGGTATAAGTGGGTTACTAGGTTCAGCCAAAATAGAGTATTTGAAATAATTATCAGTAATCACTGTAAAATCAAATCTCTCATCGTATAAAGCACTCGTTGCATAGATAAAAGCGGGAAGGGTTCTTTTAACATTTAATACCTTTGCATATTCAATTGCAAAATTAGCCTGTTTCTTTGCTTTAATATAGTTGTTTGATATGAAATGAAGCAACGATAATAATGATTCATTTTTTAATTGCTCTTCTAAGCCAAATTTTTCCTGATTTGATTCCAATATTTGAATCGTGTGATTGATTATTTGTTGATTGGTGTCTGAATAAGTAGGGGACTTTTTATCTATTTTACTTAATTCATCAATTGAAGATTTATAACTATTTGATCCATCTGAATTTAATGGAAGAGGAAGTGTCGGCATTTCTTTGCTTTCTTTTGCTAAATTACTATATTGATAGGCAGAAATTGCTTTTCCAAGTGTGTAATCAAGCGCAATATCAGTTCCAAAGGAAAATACAGCAGTTAATAGTGTTGTTCCTCCGATAATTCCAAACCCACCTGCCGCAATTGATCCTCCTCCTAATAAAGCAAGTCCTACATTAGTTGCTACAATCCCAGAATAGCCCATTAGTCCACCAATCCATGTTCCAACTCCTAGCACAATTGGACTTGCTGTTCCTCCCGTAAAAATAATCACAGCACCTGCAACAACAGCTGCTATTCCAGCTATAATCCAACTAATAGCTGACGATTCTTTGTAAAATGCTTCAAATGTGGCGTATTCAGTAGCTGCACTTACAATTTCTGGTATCAGTGCAATAAATAATAATATCATGATTTTCTTCATAAAATCTCTCCTAGCATTTTGATTTGAACAATAGATTCTTCTACTTCTCCAAAAATAAGTTGCACACTTTTTTTGTCGGCTTCATATTGAAGTGATTTCAAATATTGCAGATCAGTCGGTTTATTTGTAATAGTGAAAATAGGAATGATATTGCTATCTTTTCCTTTATAGGTAATCAAAGTATCTAAGTCTGCTCTATAACGATCCAACGGAATTTTGGTCGTTTCAGCATAATGTTTTGCTTCAACGATAAAAGTTTTATTTCCTTTTTGAAGAATGAGATCAATATCGGTGAGTGCTTTTTTTGCTGGATCATCAAATTTTGCTCCAATAGAAATCACTTTAAAACCATTTGAAGAGGCAGCATTTGCAATTCTCAGTTCATTTAAGTGTCCTGCGGTAACAATATCACTATTTCCAATAATTTTTCTCAATGTTGTTCGAAAGCCTTCTGTTTGGCTTAATCTAAAAAACATTTCTTCAGATTCTTTACGAGTAATCTTGTTTTGATAAATAGCAATTCGCATAAAAGCATCTTCAAGAACTTCATTAGGTAAATTTAATCTACCAAGTTCTTTTCCTACTTTTTCTGTTCCACCTACTTCATTGGTAAGTTTAGATAATCTAATAATTTCTTCTTCAAGCAATGCTTTTGAACTTTTTATAAAAGGTGAGAGCATTGTTTTACCAATAGTTCCAGACGGCAAGAAAGCATTTGCTTGATTTATTCCAATCAATGCAAATATTAATAAGGTAAATAATAGCTTTTTCATTTTTATCCTCCACAGTTAGATATTTTTTGAGTATAAATCAAAACATGAGAAAAAACAAAAAGCACTCACCTCTTAAAAAAGATAAGTGCTTCATTTTGTTCGAGTTCACGAAATGAGGTAGTGGTATAAAGCTGGGTGAAATTTTGATCTAACCAATTGAAATATAAAGACCGTTACTCACTGCTTATACCACTACCCCCTATTTTATAATGTGAAAAATGGGAGATTCTCCAGCAATAACAGCACCTGTAAATTTTATTAATTTCTTAATTTCATCCATATTTGAAATGACTACAGGTGTTAAAGTTGATTTTGCTTTTGATTCTAATAAAGTGAGATCAAATTCAATAATTACATCTCCTACTTCGACTGTTTGACCTTCTTGAGCAATTCTTCTAAAACCATCGCCCCGTAATTCAATAGTATCGATTCCAAAATGAACCAATATTTCTACACCACTGTCTGATTCAATACTAAAAGCATGATTAGTTTCAAATATCTTTTGAATCACCCCATTTACAGGCGCAACTATTTTATTACCTGTTGGCTTAATCGCAATCCCATCACCAACTACTTTCTCTGCAAAAACAACATCTGGTACATCTTCAATCTTCACAATTTCACCAGACAAAGGGGCTGCAATTACAATTGCTCCATTGGGAGAAACATCATCTGAAACTAATTTCTTAAGTTTGTTAAATAAACTCATTGCATTTTTTCCTAAGCGTTAAAGTTCACTATTGTAATCCCAGTTAAAAAAAATTATAAGTGAATAGTCAAAAACCCGTTAAAATGGTTTGATATCCTTATCAATGGAACTTTCAACGTGACTGTTATTAAAAAATCTGATTCTATTCAAAGCATTTCTAGTTTCCACGCTTGAGCAAGGAATGAAATAAATAACTCTTTCTAAGTTTTGAAAACCTAGAAGGTTTTTTAGTGGGTGTTTTTACGATTGGTTGCAGTTGATTTATACTAGCGGCTCATTTTATCAAGGGAAGCGTCATGGAGACATTATCGCTAAGTTTGCAATTAAAAGGGCGACGTTGTGTGGTGGTGGGCGGCGGCGCGGTGGCGACCCGAAAGGTACGTTTATTATTGAAAACCCACGCTTGCGTGACGGTAATTGCGCCCACTTTAACCACCGATTTAATCCAACTCGCTGAAAAACATAAAATTACGCATCTCGCACGACCTTTTCAAGCTGACGATGTTAAAGGTTCTTTTTTAGTGATCGCCGCCACCGATCAACCTTCTGTGAATTCAAATATCGCCCAACTCGCTGATCAACAAGGGATTTTAGTGAATGTGGTCGATGCACCGCAGTTGGGAAACGTGATGTTTCCGTCGATTGTCGATCGGTCGCCCGTTCATATTTCCGTATCGAGTGGCGGATCGTCGCCTGTGTTGGCTCGACTTTTAAGAGCGCGCCTCGAAACTTTTATTCCTGCGAATTATGGACAACTCGCTGAATTAACGCGCAAATTTCGTGATAAAGTTAAAAAAACTTTTTCGGATCATGCGCAACGCCGACGGTTTTGGGAACAGGCTCTGCAAAGTCCCGTCACCGAATTAATGCTCGCGGGAAAACGTGAAGCTGCTGAACAACTCCTTGAAAAACAACTGACTACCCATCAACCCACACAGGGAGAAGTGTATTTAGTTGGCGCGGGACCCGGTGATCCAGACCTCTTAACTTTCAGGGCGTTACGTTTGATGCAGCAAGCCGACGTGGTGGTTTATGATCGTTTGGTTTCGCAGCCGATTTTGGATTTGGTGCGACGCGATGCTGAAAAAATTTACGTCGGTAAAGAACGTTCAAATCACGCCGTCCCACAAGAGGATATAAATCAATTACTTGCAACGCTCGCCAAACAAGGAAAACGAGTTCTGCGTTTGAAAGGCGGCGATCCGTTCATGTTTGGGCGCGGCGGCGAAGAAATCGAAACTCTCGCGGCGGACGGCATTCCGTTTGAAGTTGTGCCAGCGGTGACGGCGGCGTTGGGAACGGCGGCGTATGCGGGGATTCCCTTGACGCACCGTGATTATGCGCAATCGTGCGTATTTGTGACAGGGCATTTGAAAGACGGATCAATGGATTTAAATTGGAAAATGTTAGTGCAACCCAATCAAACGGTGGTGGTTTATATGGGATTGCAAGGTATTGAGCAACTGTGTGAGAAACTGATTGAAAACGGGCTTTCAAAAGATCATTCAATTGCTTTAATTCAACAAGCCACCACCCAAAACCAAAAAGTAGTGATTGGCACATTAGAAACATTGCCTGAAAAAGTGAGAAACGCCCACATTCAACCGCCAAGTTTAGTGATTGTAGGAAATGTGGTTAAATTACATGAGAAACTGGCTTGGTTTAAACCAATAACAAATTGATTTCAAGGATTGAGAGAAAATGACAACAGCATACATTACACACGAAGATTGCAAACAACACGATACGATGGAAGGACATCCCGAAGCGGCTGAACGTATTGGCGCAATTGAAGATCGTTTAATGACTTCAGGTTTAATGGATTGGTTAAGATATTACGAAGCACCGAGAGCAACTCGTGAGCAACTTGCTCGAGTTCATCGCCAAGGTTACATTGAACAAATCTTAAGTTTTCATCCTGATGATGTTGAAGATCACCAATATTTGGATCAAGACACGGTTTTAATGGAACATACCCCCGAAGCAGCATTAAGATCGGCGGGCGCAGCGATTTTGGCAACCGAGTTAGTCTTTGAAAAGAAAGTAAAAAATGCCTTTTGTTGTGTGCGTCCACCCGGACATCATGCGTTACCCGGGCGTGCGATGGGGTTTTGTTTTTTCAATAATGCAGCGGTCGGAGCGGCGCACGCGCTCGAACATTTTGGTTTAAAACGGGTGGCGGTTTGTGATTTTGATGTGCATCATGGTAATGGAACGCAAGATATTTTTGAGAAAAATCCGAATGTGATGGTTTGTTCTTCATTTCAACATCCTTTCTATCCTTACACGCCTTTAAATGAAAATCATCCGACGTTAATTGATGCGCCTTTACCGTCGGGTTGTACGGGTGAGCAATTCAAAGAAATTATTACTGAGAAATGGCTACCTAAATTACATGATTTCAAACCTGAGATGATTTTTATTTCTGCGGGATTTGATGCACACGCCGAAGATGAAATGTCACATACCCGTTTGCGTGAAGCAGATTTTATGTGGATTACCGAGGAATTGCTCAAAATTGCGCATCAATATTCTGAAGACCGCGTGGTTTCATTATTAGAAGGGGGTTATGATTTGTCATCTTTAGCACGCAGCGTTTCTGCCCATGTTAAAGTTCTGATGAATGTCCATTAAATATTTGGGAGGTGATCTATAGAAAATACTCTATCAGAATCACCTATTTTTTTTGAAAGCCTCTTTTTTATTTTATTTAATATCAATCAGTTATTTGATTTAAAGGTTGCTGTTAAGATTTGTTCATTGCCAACAAAAGAGAAATCCGTTACACTTAAACTGTTTTAGAGGAGTTTTTTGTGCAGAATATTTCAAAACTCAAATGGCGTTGTCGTCGAGGAATGCGCGAATTAGACGTGTTACTAGAGCGTTATTTAGAACGACGATTTTCAAATGCTTCACCTGAAGAACAAGCCCTATTTGAAACTTTCGTAGATTTGCCCGATGACCCGTTAATTGAGTGGCTGTTAAAAAATATTTCTCCCCCTGCACAATGGCAACCATTAGTCAAACAAATTTTATCCATTCACTTTTGAGGACTTTATCATGCAATTGGTGAAACCCGCTATTTTGATGTTTTTAGTTTTATTTTCCATTCAAATCCCTGCTGTCGAAACTGAAGAATGGTACGTTATTTTAGGTAGCTTTCCGCTTAATGAAAAAGGTTTGAAATCTGCCCAGAATCTGAGAGAAAAATTCCGCACGGATAACATTAACCAAGATGACATTATTGTTGCTGAAAGTAATTTCTACACGGGTATTACAAAAGAGCTTTATGTTGTTATGGCGGGCGCATTTCCCAACCAAAAAGACGCGAAACAATGGATTGTCCAAAAGAACATCAAACAAATTGTGCCCGATGTGTACGTTAAAAAAGCGAAAGAATCCTTTTAATTAGAAACAACGCCACAAACCTAATTAGGGTAGTGATCAGTAAGAGATATTGCTCAATTATGTCATTTTATGAAAATTAGAGAAATATTCGTAAAAATCCTCTCTTTCTTTTGATCACTACCCATTTTAATAGGCTAGCAAACATCGGGAGGTGGATATGCGGATAAAATCTTTATGGTGGGCGGTGTTTTTAGTGGCGGGTTGCGCGCCGGCGGGCGGGGCACTTAAGCCTGTTGCCGCACAAAATCAGCAAAATCTCGCGGCAATGGCACGCAATGTCCATTTGTTATTGCACATTCACGAAACTTTATTGAAAGCAGCTTCGGATACATTGCTATTTCAACAGATTGCTAAAACTGAAGCAGAATTGATTGCAGTTGTTGGAACACCACAGTTACCGTTGAAATCAGAAAAATGGGAGGACGCAATTGAAAAATCGGCTAAAACATTTATTGGAAGAAAATCTAAATTTACAGAGCGATTTCAATATGTTAAATCTTCATTAGCGCGCGGTTTGTCTTCCGAAGAAATGCAGCAACTCAGCGCAAAAGAAGGTTGGATATTTAGTGCATTAACAAATCCCAATTTTACCCCTCAAAAAGCCCACGAAACACTCAAAGTTTTATCTGAATTACGCAGAACAAATGAAACAGGAAAAGATAGCATTTTTTATGAAGAAGCCACACGACGTTTGAAAGTATTTGATGCGCGATTAGAATATGTTGAAAATACTATTAAAGCAGCTGAAACATTATTGGGTGCGTTAAAACAAGAATTATTGAAAGAATTAGATAGAGCTTTTGCACACAGTCAATCATTTGTAAATTATGCGCAAGCAGAAATTGATCCTGAGAGTGCATTGCGGCATTTTGCCAGTGACAGTTTAAATGAAATTATCACCGCTTTAGCAAATAAATATGTAGAAAATCCTGTCATAAGAAAAGCGGCGGTGAGTTTGTTAATGAAAGGATCGGATACGTTAACTAATAACCTTTAGGAATCAAATATGTCTGTGTTTTCTGACCCACAAATCGTCAAGTTTCAAAATGCGTTACAAGGTCCCGCACCTAGCTATGATCCCAATTGGCAAATTACCAAACAACTGGTGAAATTAACGACATTACAATCGCAATACATTTTGGAATTACAAGCGCAATTGGATAGCTATATGAATGCGCAAGAAGCGTCCTCTACGGTTTTATTGGAAGCGCTGCAAAATTCATCTGCAACCGAGATAGAACAAACGCCTATTTCTGAAGCGCAAGCTACTGCCGCGATGAGAAACCTCGAACAAGCCATTACAGATTACCAAAATGGCAAACAAGTTGCTCAATACACAGGTACAGTCTTGAAATTTGCTTCTTTGCTATTACTGTAGTTTTTCGGGGGGCCAGCGGTGAAATTTTTGGCGTTTGGCGATCAATTCTCCTGTTTTCATTTGAAATATTTCTGTTCCAGTGTTGTAAAAACGCGTCGCCTGATTGAATTCACGATTGCCTTCTAACACGACTTGTAGGGCTTGTTTGTATATTTTGCTCGCGGCTTTGAGTTGATTATTGGTGAGCGTGCGGTGAAGAGCCAAATCGCGGTCTTGCGCGCGGGTAGCACTCGATTTGCCCGTTTCGTAAGTCGACTTCGCCTTGGCAAGCAACTGTAGTGCTTCTTTATATTTTGCTTCAGCACGGCTGTAATGTTTTGAAGCAACTTCAAAATGCTCGATTTTTTCTTCAAATTGACTATAGGTGTCTTTGTAATAAAATTTACTGGCTTTTGTACCATACCCCGCAAATGTTTTATAATCTTCCACCAAGACTTTCGTTGTGGTACAAGCCTCGATACCTCGTTTGAATACTTGCACTAAACCTTGTTTCCAAGGATAGGATTCTGGGTCTTCTTCCGCGAGAAGAACTGTTGAAGAAAAACCGATTAAAAAAATAAATCCAGAAATGCGTAACATTTGAAATACCTACCTCCAAAGCAAAGAGATTATTCTAGTATGCTTTATCGCCAATTTGCAATGTGTTTTATGTTATTACTGTTGGGTTGTGCAGAAACCCCCAAACAGTATTTCTCACTTAAAGATTTTCCTGCGCCGCCGGCGGATCGAATTGGTATTTTACGACCGGGCGATTCTATCGATATCAAATTCCAATACTGGGCAGAATTAGATGACTCCCAAACTATTCGCCCTGATGGTAACATTTCATTACAACTTGTTGGTGACCTAAAAGTTGATGGCTTAACCCCCAGCCAGTTAAATGAAAAATTAAAAGAACTCTATAAAGGAAAATTGAAAGACCCAGAAATCACCGTTATCGTTCGTTCTTTAGGTGCAAGAGTGGTTTACGTTGGAGGAGAAGTGTTTACTTCTGGTGAAGTTGAATTAAAAGATAAAATGACCGTGCTTTCTGCGGTAATGGCAGCGGGCGGTTTCAATAAAACAACTGCAGAAATCGCTAATGTCGTTATTGTTCGGTTTCTCGATGACAAATATTATGCAACCACTGTTGATTTAGAAAGTCATTTCAATAATCCTCAAACAGAACCTTTTTTTCTCGCCGCGCAAGACATTGTTTATGTACCCAGAACTCGTATTGTTGAACTCAATCAATGGGTAGAACAACACATTGCAAAAATGTTACCTAAAACAGGGGTAACAGTTGAAGCAACTAAAAATACAGGCAATATGAGCATTCGTTACGGTTATTCTAATTAAAATATGCTACCTTCCAATCCTCACCATTCTCAACGTGAACCAAATGAAATCAAGAAACTAACCATTGATTTTGATCCCGGTTTTTCATTGAGAGATGCACTAAATGTTTTGTTTTGTCACAAATGGAAAATTATTTTATTTTTCTGTACCGTGACATCGGCAATTTCGGTTTCAACTTATCGAATGCCGTATTTCTATTCTTCTGAAGCAAAAATTGTTGTCAATGCAGGAAGAGACCCGAATTCTATCGCGCCAATTTTAGGTCCATCACAATATTTGAATCAAGGACAACAAGAACGTGTTAATAACGAAGTAATTATCTTAAAAAGCCGCATCTTAGCCGAAAGAGTTGTTACGGAAATTGGTTATGAACATTTCTTCAAAAAACATAAAAAAGTACCCGAGAAACCCGCCGAAAAAAACGTTTCTAAAATAGAAGAAAATGTGTCGAGCGATCCGCCCAAAAAATCTGAAAATGAGCCCAAGAAATTTGATAAAGATTTATGGAATATTGCGGTTAATCAAGTGGCGGGCGGATTAACGGTAGAATTAAAACCATTGAGTTTTGTGGTGGGTTTGACAATTACATTGCGTGATGCGGAATTGGCAAAGAAAGTTCTTCAAACTTTGCTCGATGTTTATATTAACCGTTATATTGAATTAAGTGAAGCAAAATCAGTTGATGTTTTTCAGAAACGCTACGATCATTTCAAAGAAGAATTTTTGAAGAAAGAAGAAGCATTAAATAGTTTCAAAATTGAAAATAATATTGTTTCTTTAGATGAGCAAAAAACGATGCTTATTTCCCGAGAAGGAGAATTGATTGGGGCGTTAAATGCGGCTGCCACCAAAAGTGTGATGTTAAAAACTAAAATTGCCGATTTAGAAAAGTTACTACCAACTTATGAGGAAATCATTGTTAGTCAAACGACGGAAGGTAAAACCAATTATGTTGCCGATGCGCTTAAAAACTTATTGATTAAATTAAAAAATCAAGAAATAGAATTAACGTCACGTTATCCTGCTGATTCGAGAAAAGTTATCGAAGTAACAGAGCAAATCGCATTGGTAGAAAAGAGTTTAGCAGAAGAACCTGAAAGCAAAGAAGAATTAACCAAAAGCCTTAATCAATCTTATGAGCATTTTTCGCGGCAATTGGAGGAAAATAAAATCGATTTTAGGTCTAATGAAGCCAGTTTGTCGGTTATGAGAGCGCAGTTAGAAAATTATCAAAAAGAGTTGGAGAAACTGGTTTCTTATGAATTACCGCTAGCGCGTTTAGAAAGAGCGCAAGAAGTTGCTCAAAAAGAATATCAAGAACAAGCTGCTATTTTACAAAAAGCAGGCAGTTATAAAGCGTTGAATGATCAAAAAATTGTAAGTATTGATATTATTGAACCGCCGACTTATTCTGATGAAGCAGTGAAACCCGATAAACCCAAGAATATTATTTTAGGAATTGTATTAGGTTTGTTTGGTGGAATTGGATTGGCGTTCTTTTTGGATTATTTTGATGATTCTATGAAAACTAATGAAGACGTGAAACGCCATTTGAAAATACCTGTTTTAGCAATGATTACAACGAACGAATTTGAGAAGATTTATAACACCTAAAAATGCCCACACACAGCGCGTGATTGTAATCCGTAATAAAAATAGGGTTTGATTGATTTTAAGGGTGAGGGCTTGCATTCATTTTATAAATAGTCTAATTTGTTGGCTTTATTTTAGTATCTACTAATTTGGTAAAATACCATGAATAATTCTACGCAACCTTCTCAACCTGATGAAAAACAAACCCTTTATGCGAAACATAAGGTGATTCATCCGCGTTCGACGAGTGGCTTTTTCACAAATTTACGCCGTTTGGCGGTGATTTCTTTGCTGGGGCTGTATTACGCAGTGCCTTGGTTGATGTGGGACGGGCGACAAGCGATTTTGTTCGACCTTCCGGAACGCAAATTTTATATTTTTGGGCTGGTGTTTTGGCCCCAAGACGCGATTTATTTAACTTTTCTTTTAAGCATTGCGGCATTTGCTTTATTTTTCTTTACAACGCTGGCAGGTCGCTTGTGGTGCGGGTTTGCGTGTCCACAAACGGTCTGGACAGAAATCTTTATTTGGATAGAACGGTGGGTTGAGGGCGATCGTTCTCAACAAATTAAATTAGAGAAAATGTCCATGAATGCGTACAAATTGCGCATTAAAGCCACTAAGCATTTGTTATGGATTTTGTTCTCATTATGGACGGGTTATACCTTTGTCGGTTATTTCACGCCAATTCATTTATTAACCCAAGAATTATTAGCTTTTAATACAAGCGGTTGGGAAACTTTCTGGGTATTCTTTTATTCATTTGCAACGTATGGAAATGCGGGTTGGTTGCGTGAGCAAATTTGCATTTATATGTGTCCTTACGCGCGTTTTCAGGGAGCAATGTTTGATCGAGACACTTTTGTGGTGGCGTATGATGAAAAACGGGGCGAACCGCGCGGCGCAAGAAAACGCAATGAAACCAAAGAATTGGGAGATTGTGTCGATTGCAGTTTGTGCGTTCAAGTGTGTCCGACAGGCATCGATATCCGAGATGGTCAGCAATATCAATGTATTACCTGCACGGCGTGCATCGATGCCTGCGACGAAGTGATGACAAAACTCAATCGCCCAACGGGATTGGTCGGTTATACGACAGAAAATAATTTGGAAGGTAAAAAAACGCACGTTTTGCGCCCAAGAATTTTAATTTACGGGGTGTTGTTGTTATTTTTTACCATCGCCATTGGATATTCAATTAGCCAACGAATTCCTCTCGCATTAGAAATCATTCGTGATCGAAATATGTTATTTCGTGAAACCAATGAAGGCTTAGTTGAAAATGTTTATATTGTGAAACTGTTGAACATGGATCAACGCGAACATACTTATCAAATTAAAGCGGAAGGAATTGAAGGTTTGAAACTAGAATTAGCGCAACCAGACCTCAAAGTGCCTGCTGGAAAAGTAGTTGATATTCCACTGAGTTTGCGCGCTGATCCTTCAAAACTTTCAAAACGCAGCGTTAATGTGTTAATTTCTGTGCAATCCCTTGATGATCAAAACATTAAGGTTTCTCGAGATAGCCGTTTTGTTGGACCGTTGAAAACCCCTTAATGCTTTCTCATCATTAAAACAACTTAGGGCATATTTTCTATCAATATGCCCTATTTTTGTTAAAGTCGCCGCGAATATGCAAAACTCGTTGTAATCCAATAAATTCAATGATCTGGTAGTGGTGCAAAGCATGGTGATAAGATATATTTAGAGAACGGCAAGGTACGCATCGATAAAACAGAGAAAGGAAGCGGAGAAACGAATCCTATTGAGAGGTTTAATAATACGTTAAGATAGAGCATTTCTAGATTAGGAAGAAAAACTCTCTTTTAGTTCCTAAGAAACTTTCCCATCATATCCCTTCTCTCGTTCATTTTATCCAACATTACAATTCTTCTCTTTTATTTTCATCTTAATTTGATCACTACCCAAAGATTTAACAACACTTTAAGACAACGCGTTTCTAGATTAGTTAGAAAGACTTTAGCTTTTTCTAAGAAACTGATCAATCATATCGGAGCGATTCTCTGTTTTATCGATGCGTACCTTGCTGTTCTCTACATATATCTTATCACTATACTTTGCACCGCTACCAATTTGTTTTATAAGACATTCCACCAAAGTTCATCGCCAAATTATAACAATTTTTTCCACCATTCTAACACCCCTCTCCGCCTCATGCGTGAAATAACATGATATTGTGTGAAATCCCATAAAAATAGGTGAATTTTCTGCGCAATGTTTTTTAATATGCTGAATTTACAGCCGTTTTTTAACGGCATATATACTGCTATTTCATCTTATTTGGTACTTATTTTCGAGGAAAATATTATGTGGCGCACGGTTTGTTATGCTTTCTTATCGACAAGTTGTTTGATGTTATTAAATGGTTGTAATGATGATACGATAATAACTTCTTCAACAGTTTCTACCGATTTAAATATTAAATTTTCCGCCGCTGTCAATGGAGAAAATTTTAATTGTGGTGCAACATATAAAAATGTTGGATCAGCAACCACCAATGAATATAAAATTAACGATTTTCGTTTCTATATTTATGATATAAAGTTGCAACAACTCGATGGTAGTTTTTATCCATTAGAATTAAAACAAGATGGTAAATGGCAATATAAGAATATAGCTCTGTTAGATTTTGAGAACGGTTGTTTAAATGGAACGGTTGAAACTAATCCCCAAATTACAGCAACACTACCCGTCGGTAAAACCGCAAATGATTTCAAAGGTATTTGCTTTAATTTGGGCTTACCTTTTGAAGAAAATCACTCTGATCCTACTACCGCTCCCGCACCGATTAATATGACAGGAATGTTATGGTCTTGGACAACGGGACGTAAATTTCTAAGAGTTGATGGAATCGGCGATCCTTTAGGTTTAAACACGCCTTTTGTTTTACATTTAGGAAGCACGGGTTGTTCTGATGTTAATAAACTTGGCAAACAGCCTGATGCACCTTGTACTTATACCAATGCACCACAGATTTGTTTAAGTGAGTTTGTTCCCAATCAACAAACGATTATTGCGGATATTGGAAAGGTCTTAAAAAATAGCAATATTGCTTACAATACAGCTAATACTGCATCGGGTTGTATGTCGGGTAATAATGATCCAGAATGTCAAATGATTTTTCCTTTGTTAGGATTAGATTTTGCTTACATTTCGGCGGCAGGATCAACGCCCGCTATATTTCCCAAGCAACCTCAAACTTTCTTTAGTTTAAAATAATGAAAAGATTACTCCTAATTAGCTTATTATTGAGCGGTTGTGGGGGGGGTGGAGAAAGCACGGTTTCTTCACCTGTTTCTACCTCAACTACCTCTGAAAATATTAAAGCCTACAGATGGCAATTACCGATAGGATTTCCTATCCCAAATATTCCCGCCGACAATCCCATTACGGCTGAGAAAGTGGAGCTGGGGCGTTTTTTGTTTTATGACCGTCGTTTGTCGGTGAATCAAAGCATTTCGTGCGGGACGTGCCACGAGCAACGACGGGCGTTTAGCGACGGCAAACCGGCGAATCAGGGCGCGTTGGGCGATTTGCACCCGCGAAATAGCATGAGTTTGACCAATGTTGCGTACAATTCGGCGTTCAATTGGGCGAATCCGCTGGTTAAAACCCTGCATCAACAAGCCTTAGTTCCGCTTTTTAACGAGTTTCCCGTCGAATTGGGCTGGAGTGACCACGAAAAACAAATTTTAGATAATCTAAAAGCCGATCCCATTTATAAAGAAAAATTCGCAAAAGCCTTTCCTGATCAAAGTGATCCCTTTACAACAGGCAATGTCACGCGCGCGATTGCAAGTTTTGAGGAAACCTTGATTTCTGGGAATTCCCCCTATGATAAACAACTCTATCAAAATCAAAATGATGCGCTCTCAGAATCGGCAAAACGTGGTATGGAATTGTTTTTTTCGGAGCGTTTAGAGTGTTTTCATTGTCATGGCGGCTTTAATTTCACACAATCGACCAATCACACCCAAAGCGTTTTTATCGAATTAGAGTTTCATAACAATGGGTTATACAATATCGGCGGCACGGGCGAATATCCAGAAGGCGGACGCGGATTGTGGGAATTAACCGCTAAAAAAGAAGACATGGGGCGTTTTCGTGCGCCAACGTTAAGAAATATAGCATTAACAGCACCTTACATGCACGACGGGTCGATTAAAACCTTAGAAGAAGTGTTGGATCACTATTCTCGTGGCGGGCGAAAAATCGACAGTGGCAATGCGGCAGGCGACGGCGCGTTAAACCCTTTCAAAAGTGAGTTAATTATCGGCTTCGTTCTTTCTCCCCAAGAAAAAGAAGATGTTATCCATTTCCTCAACAGTTTAACCGATTGGACTTTTATTTGTGATGATCGATTTAGTGACCCCTTTTATAACATTCCAAAGCATGAATTATGTCATTGAAAATACTGATTATTTATTTTATTTTTATACCCAGTTCTTTTGCGTGTTCAACATGTATGGTAGGCGATCCTACTTTAAGTTTAATGGGCACGGAGAAATCCTTTGAAGGACGCTGGCGTTTCTCCGCAGATTATCTGTCGCGAAAAGAAAAAACAGGATTAGAACATTTCAATCGAACGCAATTAACCGAACAACGTTTAACGTTTGGAATGAGCCGAGCGTTCTCTGAAAAGTTAAATTTATCAATGAGATTACCGATTGTCCACAAACAATTACAATTTGTAAATTTAGCTGAACAAACTCATAATGGAATAGGTGATATGGATTTCTCCATTAAATGGACAACATCGCATGATGTGCGGCATTCGTGGGGATTTTTAGCGGGTTCAAAATTACCAACCGCCCAAAAAATCAACAACTTAGATATTGATGGACAATCGGGAACAGGGGCTTTTGTGCCCAATATTGGATTGTGGTATGGTTTTTATCAATACCCCTATTTTTTATACGCGAGCGGGATTTATCACTATGCCTTTGAAGGGTTTGATAATTTTAAAGCGGGCGAGGCAATTGTTTCCACGTTGGCGGGACAAGTTGCTCTCAATCATTCTTTAGCTTTTCAACTCGCACTAGAAACCCGCTGGAGTGCACCCAATCAAACCAATAATCAAACCGATCCTGATTCGGGCGGAACGCTAGGTTTTTTCTCACCAAAATTGATTTATTCCATTATGCCAGATGTTTTAATTAATGTGGGCGTTCAAATCCCCGTTATTAAATCCCTAAAAGGTCATCACCAAGAAGAGACCACATTACAAATAGGCGTGATTTATGATTTTTAATAAATTTTTGATTTTAATTATTTTTATGGGATTTTTAAGCGCGTGCGGGGGAGGTGGAAGTAGTGGAAATGTGCAAGAAGGCATTACCGTTTCTTTTTACGCTGCTCCTCATTCAACACTACAAACTATTCCTGCTGGAAATAAAACATTCAGAACCACTGAAGGCGTACAAATTACCTTAAAAAAAGCATTTCTTGTAATTTGGAGTGTGAAATTAGAAAGTGATTGTCGTTCTTCTAATTTTGTGAAATGGTTTGATTGGCTTATTCCTCAAGCAGTTGCTCACGCCCCAGAAACCCCAACGCAGTTAGGTGTGCCAAATGTTATTAATATTTTAGCGGAAGAGGGTAATTCATTGAAATTAGGAGATATTTATCCTGCACCGGCGACTTATTGTGGGGTGACGACAGAATTAATGAAAGCCGACGAAGACACGCAACATTTGCCCACAGAAATCAATATGCTTAATCGAGTTCTTTATCTTGAAGGGGAGTATGTTCCTCTCGGTAGAAATGAGGCAATTCCTTTTGTAATTGATTTGTCGAAAACACCGCGTCCTCAACAAATTCGGTTGTCTGTTCCTCTCATTCTTTCTGAAGTAAAACGTACTGCACAAATCAATCTTCAAATCCATTATGATCGTTGGTTTGATGGCGTAGATTTTAATGCACTCTCTGAGGAAAATCAGAAAGACTTTCTTCTCAATAATATAACCCGTTCTATCCAATAGAAAGCATCTAAAAAAAAAGGTCGACATTAACAAAATATCGACCTTTTCTATTTTCTAGAAACAACTTATTTTACAGCAAGTTGCTCAAGTTGTTTGGCGGGAATGATTTGTCCGTCTAATGCCGCTTCTTTCGCAGATTTACCAAACGCCACGCTCATTAAAGTACTGTAATAAACCACTGGAATTTTGAACTTTGTGCCGTATTTCTGGTTGATTTGATCTTGATACACTTCAACGTTCATTTGACAAACCGGACAAGGCGTTACAATCATATCTGCGCCCCCATCATACGCTGCGCCGATAATATCTTTAATTAACGCCTGCGATTTCTCGGGTTCAGAAAACGCCAATGCACCGCCACAACAAGACACTTTCTTATCGTAGTTCTTTACCGGATCAGCACCCAATGTTTCGGTTAATTTATCCAAATACATCGGGTTTTCAAATGACTCGCCTGCAATCCCAAAGGGACGGTTGGTTTGACAGCCGACATATCCCGCAATTTTAATGCCTTCCAAAGGTTTCTTAACGTGTTTTTTGATTTCTTCATAACCGAAGTCTTCAATTAACACTTCCACCATGTGGCGAACGTTTTTGTTGTTTTCAAGTTGCAATCCGGCTTCTTTTAAGGCGGTGTTTGCTTCGGCAAAGAGTTCTTTATCGTGATCTAAACGCTCTTTTGCTTCACGGGTTGCTAACCAACAGGCGGCACAAGTTGCAACAATATCTTGTTTGGGGTGGGCTTGTTCAGAAAGGGCTAAATTACGCGCAGATAAAACCAAACGCGGTAATTCTCCACCTCCCGCATAACCAATCGAAGCCGCGCAACAGTTCCAATCAGGAATATGGTTGAGTTGAATTCCCATTTCTTTGCACATTGTTTCGGCGGAAGTCATGTAATTAACTGCCGATGTTCCTTTCTGAGAAGAACAGCCCGGATAAAAAGAATATTCTTTCATGATTTATTTCCCCTGATCCTTTCCAACGCGGGCACTTTCTAATTCAGCTGCTTTTTGCAACATCTTTTGAAAACCCGACCGATCTTTAACCCCGTGACCGCCTAAAATTTCAAGTGGATTCATGCGTTTAGTTTTCAACATGCCTAAACCGATGTCTTTCATTTTGAGCGATGTTTTAATGCCTTCCGCAAAGCCATTCATGAAATACAACGCCAACCCTAATCTCAATTCATTGACGCGCCCTTTGCTCGCCAAGTTGTTCCAGAATTTTTGAGCAAATTTTGCGGTCGGTTGTTCTTTGGGTACAATCCCTTGACGTTTCGCATAATGTGCCAAGCCATGCATAATGTGTGTAATGGGTAATCCTCGAGGACAACGCGCGATACAATTATAGCAAGATGTACACATCCACATGGAAGAAGACGTTAACACTTCCTCCCGTTTATTTGCTCTAATCATCATAAAGATTTCTTGCGGCGGATGTTCCCAATGTGGACCGAGCGGACATGAACCACTACAAACTCCACATTGCATACACATTTTCACCCATTCGCCTTCTTCAACATTCTTTTCAACTTCGCGCAGGAAGTTATTACGATATTGTTCCATAACTTGCTCCTAGAATTTGAATGGGCTCATGCCGATTCGTTGGATAGTGTCAGCCATTTCATTGATTAACTGAGGCACTTTTTGCACATCAGTAATCGCGATTTCATAGGTTGCAACGCGCTCGCTTTCTAAGTTGAGTTGTTTCAAGGTATCGTCGATTTTGCTCATGCGATAATGTGCCATTTCTGAACCGCGCACGAAATGACATTGATAATCCACGCCTTTTTGACAACCCATCAACATCACGCCGTCATAACCGCTATTGAGCGCATCGGTCAGCCAAATCGTATTCACAGACCCCAAACAACGCACCGGAATAATCCGCACATAAGCACTGTATTCGGTGCGATTCATGCCCGCCATATCCAACGCTGGATACGCATCGTTTTCGCACGCCAACACCAACAAACGCGGTTTCTCAGAGTATTCATCAGGAATATTCACGGCTTTGATTTGTTGTCCGACGGTTTCAATTGAATAATTCTCAAACGAAATTACCCGAACCGGACACGCACCCATACACGTTCCACAACGACGACAACGTGCTTCGTTAAATACGGGATAACGGTTTTCGTCTTCGTTAATTGCTCCAAACGGACATTCAACCGTGCAACGTTTACATTGTGTGCAACCTTCTTTACGAAACTTAGGAAAACTCAAATCCCCCGATCGAGGGTGAGCCGCCCGACCTAATGCAGCATTTTCAATAGCTTGGATAGCTTTCAAAGCCGCGCCCGCTGCATCTTCTTGGGCTTGTGCAATATCCATTGGACGACGCACAGGTCCAGCCGCATAAATTCCCGTTCGACGGGTTTCATAAGGGAAACAAATGAAATGCGAATCCACAAAGCCGTGCACTAATTGCGGCATATCGGGACCTTGACGATAATTCAAATTCAAAATCGATAAGGCTTTTAATTGTTCAGGCGGGGTAGTTTCTTCCACTTTGTCGATATTCACGCCAGAGGTTGGAATCATACCCGTTGCTAAGACTACTAAATCAAAATCTTGCTCAACGGTTTGATTTAAGATCAAATCATCAAAAGTTACCTTTAATCCACTTCCATTTGGAGCAACTGACTTAGCAATACCTTTACTAAAAGTTACGCCTTTTTCTTGACCAGATCGATAGAAGTTTTCTCCGCCTGCACCCGGGGTTCTCAAATCGGTAAATAAAACAACTGTATCCGCGTCGGGATTATGATCTTTGAAATAAGTTGCTTGTTTGATGCTCGTTAAACAACAATGCCCAGAACAATAAGACAAATGTCCTTCTTGTTGGCTACGTTGTCCTGCGCATTGTACAAATAGAACGCTTTGAACTTCTTTGCCATCGGAAGGACGTTTAATCGCGCCGCCATTTGCCGCTTGTGCGAGTTTTTCTAAGCCTAATTGATCAATGACATCTGGAGATTTACCCGCGCCTAATTCAGGTAATTTGTTCATATCAAATGGCGTGAAACCAGTTGCTTGAACAATTGCGCCAAACGTTTCGGTAACAATCGTCCCGTTTTGATTAATATCGACGCTAAAACGTCCGGGCGCGCCGTTGGTTTGAGAAACGGTCGAGTTCAAATAGATTTTGACGTTCGAGTTGCTTTCTAACTTTGCTTTAAGTTCAGAAACCCCATTATCAATCGCTTTGAAAGGAGCTTTTAAAGAAATTCGTTTGTAAAGTTGTTTTGCCACACCGCCGAGTTGTTCGGATTTCTCAACGATAGAAACTTGATAACCTGCGGTCACTGCTTCTAATGCCGCCGTCATACCCGTTATGCCACCACCAACAACTAACACATGCTTTACTAAACTTTGCTCACCACTTGTCGATGGCAAATTCATATATTTTAATTCTGCGCCCGCCATGCGAACGTAATCTTCCGCCATTTCTTGGGTGGTTTCTTTGGCATCGGGAGTGTCGGGGCGTACCCAAATCACGCCTTCGCGCAAATTCACCCGCGACATACCCACGCCTTCAAAATTAAAAGCCTCGGTTTTGGCACGACGCGAACACCCTGCGATCAGTAAGAAATTCGCTCCTTCCTCGATGTCGGCGTTAATCATATCTACGCCTGCTTGGCTGCACAAAAAGTCATGAGATTTTGCAAAAGCGGCTTTGGCTTCACGGGTCGCGACGTTTTCTAAGGCTTTGATATTTAAGCGTTCATTTAATCCACAACCTTTACAAATGTATGCGCCGATTTTTTTTGCTGACATAAAATTAACCCTCCACTGCGGCGACTTGATTGATGATTTGAACGGCGCGTAATGCGCTGGCGGTCGCGTTTTGAGCGGCGCGATTCACGTCCAAAGCGTCCGATGCACAGCCAGCCCCAAACATGCCTCCATTCGCTGCGTCAGCTTCGATAAAGCCTTCTTCATTGATTTTTAAGCCAAATTTGCCAAAATCAACGCTCGGCTGCATTCCGACTGCCAAAACAACCAAATCGTGGCGATTGGCATAACGCATATCTTGACCTGTTCCCGTCATTTCTAAATTGTTTCCATTTAAAACGGGGCTATTGGTTTCTTTATCTAAGGTAATGTTTGCCACTTTTGATTTGATAAATGAAACATTTTTATCGGCTTGGACTTTTTGATAGAAATCCTCAAAACGATCAATCGCACGAATGTCGATGTAATACACAGTTGCTTTACCATTCTCACCAAGTTTCTCACGCACAAAAGTGGTTTGTTTTAAGGTCGCCATGCAACAAATCCGCGAGCAATGTTTCAAATAGTTGTTATCTCGAGAACCCGCACATTGAATGAAAGCAATATCTTTCGCTTCTTTACCGTCTGCGCGTAATAATTTTCCTCCCGTCGGACCCATCGGATCAGCCATTCTTTCGAACTCAACGCTGGTCATCACGTTTGGAATGCGTCCATAACCGTAAGGTTGGATTTTCGCCGCATCAAAAGGTCGCCAGCCCGTCGCCCAAATAATCGCGCCCGCTTTGAGTTGGATGGTTTGATCGGTCATTTCTAAATCGATAGCATTTGAAGGACACGCCGCTTTTGCGTTATCTGCGTCTGGCGTACCAATCAGTTTAGGATCAATCACATAGCGTTGTGGATAAGCCATATTGAAAGGCAAATACGCGCCTTTGCGTTGATTGAGTCCGTAATTGAATTCATTAGGAAATTCGCTAGAAACGGCATCGCTACATTTGCCACACGCGGTGCAATTTTCGTTGACATAACGAGGACTTAGCGTCACATCGAGGGTGTAGTCGCCGCTTTGACCGCTTACGCCGCTGACTTCCGCCATCGTAAATATTTTGAGATTGCGGTTGGCTTTGATGCGGCGAAGGTTGATTTCCATGCCGCAAGTCGGGAAACATAATTTGGGGAAATATTTATAAAGCTGGGAAACGCGCCCGCCGAGAGAAGGATTTTTTTCTAATAAAATCACTTGCTTACCGCATTCGGCGGCTTCGAGGGCAGCAGTCATGCCGCTAATGCCTCCGCCCACGACCACGATGGTCTGGTTGGTTGCGACGACCTCTGTCATTGTGATGCCTCCAAGGTTTTAGGATTCTTAAATCGCATATTAGGATACGCTTTCTTACTTATGCTTGCCATCAATTTTTCGTATAACCCTGAAAACGTTTTTGATTTTTAGACCCTTTTTATGCCGCAACCTTATTCTAAACAACAACTCTAATAAAAGAACCGCCGATTTTGGTAGTGATCAAATTAAAATGAGCGTTAAATCTATAATTCATTGAAAATAAACATAAAATAGGCAAAATCATCTCTTGCTTTTGATCACTACCGTAAAGCGATGACATAATTTGTGAATTAGCGGTTTAAAATATTGTGCGCCGCACAAAAAAGACTTGCAAAGCGTTGGCGAGTGTGATTTAATGTGTTCAATGTTGCAGTGCAACATTCTTTTATCGCACTGTTTTGTCAATCTTAATTAGGAGTTATCCCATGCAAACGAATCTCAACAAAATCGCCGACACCGCTAAATCTTCGTTGGACAGTTTCCAACAATTGGGCGACATCAATTTCAATATCGCCGCCAGCTTAATGCAACAACAAATGGATATGGTGGGCATTTATTTGGAAAGCGGCACGAAGCAATTACAAACCCTCAGCAAAACCCAAGATTTAGGCGAATTGTACAACGCGCAATCTAAATTAACCGAAGAATTTACCAAAAAAATGATCGGTAATACTTCTGTTACCTTAGACATTATGGCTGATGCAAAAAGCAAATTAACCGGCTGGTTTGAAAAGAATGTAGAAACCTTGCGCAGCAATGTGCAATCCGCCACCGCTTAGTTCTGAATTTTCTTTTGAGTAGAAACGGTTGTCCTCGAAAATTTTTTTAGTGTTTTTTTCACTCCTGTCTCCTTTTAGTTTTTCGAGCGTTTCTACTCTCTTTTTCTCTTCCTTTCTACTTCATTTCTTCTCGATATCTTCGGGAAATTCCTTAAACATCTCCTTCAAATACGCCGACCGAATTAAATAAACCATTATCGCCACATCGATCAACATTAAAATAATTGTTCCCGTATCTAAAATGCGTTTATCTATATAAACATAGGTTGTTAAAACAATAAAATCCATTGCGCTCGACAATAACAATAAAACCCAGCCATGTTCCCAAATTGTTTTCGCCCATTGTTTCACTGGCGGCATTCGATATAATAACGCAATTAAAACCGCCAACGCGGGCAAGCACGACAACATCATTACCGCGTCAATTTTGAACCATTTTGCAATCACACTTAAATCGCCCCCTCCTACGCTGGGTAAAACCACCAATAAAAAATATTTGTTCAAATAAATAAGCACCAAAACTAATAATGACGGGGCTTTTAAAACATGATGTTCATTAAAATCAATCGGTGAGAAAATAAACTTTTTCGGATTTGACATGGTTGAAGAATTCCTTTTAGTGAATCAAACGCCTTGTTATAATAACGATTTCTCATTTTTCAAGCAATGTTAAAAGCATTGTTTTTCTTTTTATTTGCTGCCATTTTCTTATGACATCATCATTACCATATCGGCGTTTGTCGGGTTTTTATTTTGGGTATTTTGCGGCGTTGGGCGTGATTGTGCCGTATTGGACGTTGTATTTGCAGGCGTTGGGGTTCAAATCGGGAGAAATCGGCGAATTAATGGCAATTTGGATGAGCGCGCGGATTGTTGCGCCGACTTTTTGGGCGTGGATCACCGAACAAATCGGCTATCCCATGCGGATTGTTCGATATTCGATTCTGGCAACAACCTTTTGTTTTAGCTTAATTTTTGGCGTTGATGATTTTTGGCAATCCGCCGCCATCATGTTATTATTCAGCTTTTTTTGGAACGCCGCGCTCCCCCAATTCGAAGTCGTCACGCTCACCCATTTGGGCGCGCAATTGCACCATTACAGCCGCATTCGCGTGTGGGGATCATTAGGTTTTATCGTTTTTTCTTTAGGCATGGGAAAACTCCTAGAAATAGAATCTTTATTGATTATTCCTTTCGTTATTTTTGGTATTTTTATAGGAACTTGGTTAATTAGCTTAAGCGTTCCAGAAAGCAAATCATTACATCATGAAACCGTTTCATTACCTTTCAAAGAAATCCTTTTCCAACCCGCCGTATTAGCATTATTAATGGGGTGTTTTCTTATGCAAGCCTCTCACGGGGTTTATTATGCGTTTTATTCACCTTATTTAACCTTACAAGGCTATTCAAAAACATGGATCGGGGCGTTGTGGTCATTAGGCGTGTTGGCGGAAATTGTTTTATTTCTGCTTATGCCGTATTTATCCGCTCGATTTAATCAAAAAACACTCTTTCTAACGGCGTTTTTCTTAGCAGGATTACGATGGTTAATGATTGCTTGGGGTGCGAATATGATTATTGTTTTGCTCAGTGCGCAATTATTACACGCGGCGAGTTTTGGTTTATATCATGTTGTTTCTATTCAATTGATTTCAAAGTATTTTTCAGGTCGTTATCAAGGGCGTGGACAGGCTTTATACGGTAGTGTAAGTTATGGAATTGGGGGTTCGCTCGGCACATTATACGCAGGTTATTTGTATGAAATTGATCCGCAATGGAGTTATTTGGGTGCAACTTTCTTTTGTGTGATTGCTTTTCTTATCATTAAATGGGTTCTTCCAAACGCCTCAAAAAACACTTAATTCATTGGCTTAATGTATGATTATACGTATAAAAGAGAAAGGAAAAAGAGAGGAATTACCGTATAGTTAAAACAAAGCGTATTTGAAATAAAGGGGGAGCGATAGGGGTTGGTTTTATATTTCACTCGCATTTATACCACTACCCCAATATTTTAAGAAATCGTTAAGCATAACTAAGTTATAATACCATCGGTCATTTAATTATGTAAGCAAATGTGATGAAAAAAATATTATATGTTGTTATTTTGAGTGTGAATGTTATGGGTGGGCAATTATTTGCACACAATGCCGCTCATGATACTGATATTCCTGAAATTATTCAATTGCCACACGATCCACAAATGCAATTAAGTGATGTGGTTTCGGCGGCGTTGGTGCGTTATCCGCAGCGATTGGTTTTAGAAAGCCAACGCAATGAAGCCAATGCACTACAAACGCTTTCAAAAAGTTGGTTGTCGGGGGAAACGGCGATCACCTTGCGCGCGCAAACCGATAAACTTGGGTCAAAACAAGGTTCTCAAGAGTTTGAAATAGGCTATGAATTGCCGTTTTGGCTGCCAAAACAACGGGCGAGTTGGGCGGCGATGGCGGACGCGGCGATGCAAGAAAGTGAGGTTTCTCAACGGGCTATGTTACATTTGGTGGCGGGAGATGTCCGCGAAATGCTTTGGAAAATTGCACAGCAAGAAACCCTCACCACGCTCGCTGAACATGAATGGGATTTAGCGATTCGTTTGGGTAATCAATTGCAACGCCAAATGGAATTGGGAGAAACCGCCAAACGAGATGTGTTATTGGCGCAGGAAGAAATTTTACGAAAACAATCAGAATATCAACAAGCTGAGCAAGAGTTGAATATTATTTTTAATCAATATCAGGCATTAACGGGATTGGATAAATTGCCGAGCAATTTTGAAGAAACGTTAAATGAAAATGCTTTGAGGAACTTAAAAGAAAAAGCAGAGGATTTGAGTTGGCATCCGTTAATTCAGGCGGCGCAGCGCAAAGTGCAGCGGGCGGAAGCCGACATTCAACAAGCGCGTCATTTGTTGTCGACCACGCCGTCGCTAAATGTGGGGGTTCGGCGCGAGCGGTCGGGCGGTGATGATTCTGCTCAAAACAGTGTGGGATTAACGTTGCGGTTTCCGTTTGGACACAGCGGGCAGCAGGGCGTTCGGCTGGCGGCGGCACAACGTAACCTCTCGGAAACACAGGCAGAATTGGAAAAAATTCACCGCGACACACAAACCGCTCTCAAAAACGCCGATTACACCTATCGACACGCGCAAGACAATCTCAAAACCACTGAATTACAACAACAAATTGCCCAAGAAAATCGCCGTTTAGCACAATTAGCGTTTCAACACGGAGAATTGAGTTTAATGGATTTTCAGAAAATTCAAAGTCTTGCCTTTTCAGCCGATCGCGTCGTTCATCAACGCCAAATCGCCCTCAAATTAGCGATCGCCCGTTATCATCAAGCCTTAGGCGTTTTACCGCAAGGAATTGTTTATGAATAAGTTTTTTTTGATGTTGATTGGTTTATCGATGGCAGCGGGGGCGGAAGAAACGCCGACTTTTCTTCCATTAAGTGATGCACAATTGCAGAACATGGGCATTCAAGTGGCTGAAATTAAAGCCGCAAATACCGCGTTGGGATTACATTTGCCCGCGCGCGTGACGATTCCGCCGAGTAAAATTCAGGTGGTGAGTGCTTCTCAAGCGGGCGTTGTTCTCAAAACATTTGCCGCAGTGGGAGAAAATATCAAGAAAAATCAAGTGCTTGTTCAGTTACAAAGCGCGGAGTTGCTCAATTTACAAAAAAACTATTTACAGGCTTTGACGCGCCAAGTGTTAGCCGAAGCCGATTCGCGTCGTGATCAAGCGTTGTTCAAGGAAGGCATCATCGCCAAACGCCGCCAGTTGGAATCGCAGGGACGCTACGCCGAAACCTCCGCCGATGCCAACGCCCAACGCGAAATGCTCCGTTTGTCCGGCATGACCGACGCGCAAATTCAGTCGCTTTCCCAAACGCGCAAATTGCAATCCATTGTGGACATCGTCGCGCCCACCGACGGCATCGTCCTCGACAACCTCATCACCAGCGGACAGCGCGTCAATAGCCTCGATCCCTTGTGTCGCTTGGCAAAATTGGACGTGTTGTGGCTTGATATTCGCGCCACGCTCGATCAAATGGCGGGTTTGCAACTCGGACAGGCGGTGAGCATTTCTGAAACGGGCAGTCGCGGAAAAATTATTTTGATCGGGCGCGAAGTCGAACCCACCAATCAAACCGTTTTGGTTCGCGCAGAATTAACCGACGGCGCAGACCGTTTGCAAGCAGGGCAATTCGTACAAGTCCACCCCGAAACAACAGTCAAAGAAACCAGTTGGTATATTCCTTCTAATGCCATTGCCAGAAGTGGAAAAGAAAATGTGGTTTTTCTTCGGGTGGAAAAAGGGTTTCAAGTGCAACCCATTCAAATCCTCAGCAACCACGAACAAACCGCCGTTATTACCGGTAATTTTCAAATCGGACAAACCGTCGCCACACAAGGTCTCGCAACCCTCAAAGCATTATGGCTCAAATAAAAGAAATATTTTTCAAACTTTTAATAAGTTATTCAATGAATACAGATCGTTAAGCGCATCTTGAAAGAAACGTTGGGTGGAAGGAATGGGTTTATTAATGAAATCGTTTTCATCTAACCACCAATAATCCCAATCGGTTTGTAATTCGTGTGCAAAAACTTGTTTCAAACGTTGATCTTTTTCTTTGAATTTGGTCGGGTTATCGTAAATTGTCGTGAAAGGACTTAAATGTACAGATAATTGTCGATTATTTTCTAACCAACTAATCCCCGTTCTTAAATCATAAAACCAAATATGTTGAGAGGTTGCATGGCTTTCTAAAAACAAAATATTTGCACTGCAATCTTTACCGTGAAATGTTCCTTCTGGCAAACGCAAGATAAATTGTACGTTGAAATAATTTAAAACATCTTTTCTTTGAATTTTTGTTTTATGTTCAAATAACCATTCGTCAGGAATAATTAACGCAATTTTACCGTGAAACTGTTCAAATGGAATGCTATCCCAATGTTCTAAAAAATTTCCCACAATAAAATCCGTTTCTAAAGGAATTTGTTCAGAAAAATGCACCTGATCTAAATTAGCTAATTTAAAAGCCAATTCAGAAAGTGGATTTGAAGCATGCGCATAAAGTTGTAATGGATTTGAAATCGGAGTGGATTCTTCCGTTTGAACGGCGTTTGCGTAATCATTGGCGGCGATTAAAAAATTACCACTTTCTATATTTGTCAAATAAAAAGTTTGTCCATGTTGAGGTTGCAATAAACCAATTAAAATATTTACCAATGGCAAGGGCGTGAAATAAGTTAAGAAATCGGCTTCTTGAGCAAGTTGCTCTAAAAATTGCTCAAAAATATTTAAAGACAATATATCATTTTGGAAATGTTGAAAGGTTTTTTCCAATGCCAAATTAGGCGGCATTTTTTTAGAAAACAACCGCCATTGTGAAATTAACTGTTTGATTGTCATAACTTTTTTGCGAGTGCTTGCCCCATTTGTAAGGTATCGCCCGCGCTTAAATGTGGTAACCATTTCACCTGTTTTTCGCCAAATAACACAATCACCGTCGAACCCATGTTGAAACGCCCGACTTCCGCGCCTTTCGATAAAATACCCAGTTCTTCCGACGCAAGCCAATGTTTTACTTCAGAATTTGGCGACGGCGCAACATTCGGCAACCACGCCAAATCCACACTTCCCACAAAAATCGCCCCGACCATAATTAATGCCATTGATCCAAATTCGGTTTCAAATGTAACAATGACGCGCTCATTTCGTGCAAATAAGTGATTGACAACATTGACAGTTTTTGGATTCACGCTAAATAAACGTCCCGGAACGTGCGTAATGGTTTTGGGTTGCGCGGCAAACGGCAAATGAATGCGGTGGTAATCGCGCGGCGACAAATAAATCGTGCAAAACGTGCCGTCACGAAACTGCTGGGTTAAATCCTCAATCCCGCCTAACAGACTGTTTAAACTATAAAAATATCCTTTCGCTTGCACTAAACCTTCGCCGACAATCTCGCCGATTTGACTAATCACACCATCGACCGGACTAACAATGCCTTCAGGCGCAATTGGACGAGCATCGGGTTTTAATGCGCGGGTAAAAAACTCGTTAAAAGTCTGATACTTATTAATGTCAGGTTCTTGCGCCAAACTCATATCGACCGCATAAGCATTGACAAATTTTCTAATCAAACGATGCGTCAAACCGCCCATTTTTGCTCGCGTCAATTTGAACATGAGTTTTGACAGCGCATGGTGCGGCAGCAGATATTGTGGCAAACTAAACAAATAGCTTAAAATAATTTCTTTATTAATCATCATATTATAATCCTAAAGTGAAAAAAGTTTTTTATGAAACAAATCCGTTAAAATCTTACCCTATTTTGCGCTGAGAAAAACGAGAAAAAGGGGGTTTTTTTTAGTGGGTGGTTATTACAATTTCTCGTTTGTGAAAGGGTCAATTGCAACACCGTGTTCGGGAACTCGATTAAAACTAAGCATTTTTTGCGTTCACTTTGTTATACAATAACGCATTTAATGGGTTTCTGGAGAAAGTATGTCGTTATATACGCAAGCTCTGCAACGTTTTTACACGTTAATGCAGCAAGCCAAACAATTGCCACTCACTTATCCGAACGCGATGACCGTTGCGACCGCCGACGCGCAGGGCAAGCCATCGGCGCGGATTATTTTACTGAAAGATGCCGACGCGCAGGGTTTCGTGTTTTATACCAACCAACAAAGCCGTAAAAGCGACGATTTGACCGCCAATCCCCACGCCGCATTGTTGTTTTATTGGGAAGGACTCAAAACCCAAGTGCGCGTCGAAGGGGCGGTTGAAATCGTGAGCGACGCGGAAGCCGATGCGTATTGGCGAACCCGCCCGCTCGAAAGCCGAATCGGCGCGTGGGCATCTCAACAATCCCAACCCCTTGAATCACGAAAGATTTTAGAAGATCGCTACGAACACTTCGCGCACCAGTTTTCCGATACCCATATACCCCGTCCGCCTCATTGGTCGGGTTATCGTTTAACGCCGCAACTTATTGAATTTTGGGAAGAACGCCCCTTTCGCCTTCACGAGCGCGTTTGTTATCAAAAACAAGCCAATCAATGGACAATGACTTTATTAAATCCCTAATTATAAAGGAAAAATTATGCAAAACTTACTCGTTTTATCCGCCATCGGACAAGACCGCGCCGGCATCGTCGAAGCCATCAGCCACGCCATCACCGACTGCGGCTGCAATATCGCCGACAGCCGCATGACCGTGCTCGGCGGCGAATTCGCAATTATTTTATTACTCGACGGCAGCTGGGACGCAATCGTAAAATTAGAGAATTTCTTACCCCGTTTGGAAAAGAAACTCGACCTAATTATCGTTTCTAAACGCACCGAAATCCGACAAACAACTAGAAATCAACTTTCTTATCTCGTTGAAGTCGTTTCGATGGATCACCCCGGCATTGTTCACGACATTGCAAAATTTATGTCCGATCACAAAATTAACATCGAAGATTTAGCCACCTCTAGTTACGCCGCTCCTCACACAGGAACACAAATGTTTTCTATGAACATGACCATTAGTATTCCTTCCGATTTATCCATTGCAACTTTACGCAATGAATTTATGGATATGTGCGATGATTTGAATTTAGATGCGGTGATGGGTCCTCTAAAATGAACTTACCAAACATAGTGTTACCTGCCACAGGTAATAAAAACATCGATTTGTCGACACTAAAAAATCAACCCGTTATTTTATATTTCTATCCTAAAGACGATACCCCTGGTTGTACACAAGAAGGTCAAGATTTCAAAGCGCATTTCTCCACATTTCAACATTTGGGTGCAATAATTTTAGGTGTGTCGAGAGATTCTGTAAAGAAACACGAGGCTTTCAAAGAGAAATACGCCTTTCCTTTTGATTTGTTATCTGATTCAAAAGAAGAATTATGCAATTATTTTGGAGTGATGAAAACCAAAATCATGTTTGGAAAACCCGCTCGTGGCATTGATCGAAGCACCTTTTTATTCGATAACAAAGGGGTTTTAGTACAAGAATGGCGCGGCATTAAAAAAATAGAACAACATGTGGAAGAAGTTTTAACCGTTTTGAAATCGCTAACCTGAGGAAATTGAAATGGGACAACTCTATGAACAGGATTTGTATTTATGGGCAGAAACCACCGCTCATTTATTACGCGAAAAACGTTTCTCAGAAATCGAATTAGATGCACTCATTGAGGAATTAGATGATATGGGAAGAAGCCAAAAACGGGGTTTAGATAGCCAATTAGAACGGGTTATTATGCACCTTTTGAAATGGCAGTTTCAACCAGACATGAGAAGCACCAGTTGGAGACTTTCTATTTTTGAAGGTAGAAAATCTATAAAAAGAGCAATTGAATACAGTCCCAGCTTAAAAAAACTCATTCCTGATTTGATTTTAAGTTGTTATTCTGACGCGAGAGAATCCGCTATTGCAGAAACTAATTTGCCCAAATGGATATTTCCAGAACAAAATCCTTTCACAGTTGATCAAATTCTCGATAGCCATTTTTTACCTGACTGAATGATTTTCATGAATAATTTAGATTGGTTAGACATTCACACCGTTTTTTTAGATATGGACGGTACATTATTGGATTTACATTTTGATAATTATTTCTGGCAAGAGTATGTTCCTCAACATTATGCTTATTATAAAAATATTCCTTTAGAAATCGCAAAAGAACAGTTTTATGCGGATTGCAAAGCAGTTGAAGGCACGCTAAATTGGTACTGTGTGGATTATTGGACGGAGAAACTCGGTTTAGACATTGCATTATTAAAAGAAGAAGTCGCGCATTTAATTGCAGAACACCCCCATGTTATTACCTTTCTCAGTGCCTTAAGAAAAACCCAACGTCCTATTATATTAGTTACAAATGCGCATCAAAAGAGTATTGATTTGAAAATGCGACATACTTTGTTTGGAGAGTATTTGGATCAAGTGATTTCTTCGCATGAGATAGGATTTCCTAAAGAACACCCCGAATTTTGGCATCGATTACAAACCATTTATCCATTTGAACCCGCGCACACGCTGCTAATTGAAGATAGTTTGTCGGTGTTATATGTTGCTCAACATTATGGGATAAAACATTTATTAGTGGTGCGTAGTCCTGATACCAAACAACCTCCGAGAAACTTCGATCATTTTCCTATGTTGGATAACTTTTTAGATATTATACCAAAATAATCAAAAAAAACGATTTTAACTCATCAACAAAATAAAGGAGAAAGCCATGCGTAATTTACATCAGTATTTTTTTATCGTTTTGTTAAATAGTTTGTTTCTAAATTGCTCGGCGGCAGAGGAAAACAAACCGCTTATTTTTGGGATATTAAATCAGCAAAGCCCACAATTAACAGCTGAACGGTGGAATCCTATTATTAATTATTTGGTAAAAACGACCGGTATTCCATTGCAACTTAAAATGGGTGCAACCGTGCAAGCAACAGATGAAATGATGGGAAAAGGTGAGTTTGATTTGGTGTTCACCAATCATAATTTTCAAACCGAATATGATGGGGTTTATCGTGTTATTGCGCGGTGGAGCGGAGAAACCATTTACGGTGTTATTGCAGTTAATCAAGATAGTGCATTACAAACCCTTCATGATTTGAAAGATAAGAAGATAGCTGCTCCTTCAGAAGACGCTTTTGTGGCGTATGCCGTGCCTAAAGTTGCTCTCAAAAATGCAGGTATAAATGTCGCATTTTCCTTTGCAGGAAATCAGGAAGGCGCATTAGCACAATTGAAAGCAAAATTAGTTGATGCAGCCGCCGTTAATTCTCGGTTTCTCAAACAATATATGACAAGAGAGAAAATTCAGTTTCGTGAAGTATTTGTTTCAGAACCGTTTGCAGAATTACCGATCATTGCCCATTCACGTTTGTCCGCAGAGAAAGTTGCAACCATTCAGAATGCTTTGTTGAATATGAAAAACGATCCAAATGCAGCAACGATTCTTGAGAAAGCAAAGTGTAAAGGATTTGAAATGGCAACGGACAAAGATTATGAGAATGTTCGCTTAATTTATCGACAAAGCGGGCAGTAATCACTTTCATGCTAACTTCTTTTAGTCTACGTCAGCGGATTTTGGGGCTGTTTCTTTTAAGCATTATTGCAATCGCATTAATTGGCGTAACATTAGCGTTGCGCGATTTGGTGAGAAAAGCCCGCACAGAAATTCAAGAACAAACCCGTGCTTTAACCGTTGCAATGTTACCCATGCTCAACAATACATTAGTGATTGGAGATTTAGCAACGGTTGAGCAAACATTTGAAGGTTTAGTGAAAGATATGCGGATTCAACGCCTCATGTTGCTCGATGCTAACGATCGCCGTCCACTCATTGATGTTATCGAAAAAAGAAACACTCCTCATTATTTTACACCCCATTGGTTTCAAAGCCTTTTTAACATGAAAATCCCCCCGTATGAACACACGATTCAAATCGGTGGGGTTAATTACGGAATAATGCTGGTTGAAATATCAACTGATCCGCTTGCTCATGAAATATGGCAATCCGTTATTTATTTATTAATGTGGGTAGGAATTATTTTAGTAATGGGGTTAGTTGTTTTAAGTATTACCTTAACAAAAGGGCTCAATCCTCTTATACAACTTGCTCACATTGCAGAACGCTTTGGTCATGGAGAATTGTTCTTGCGTGCACCCATTATCAATATACCTGAAATTGATGCCACAACTAAAGCATTTAATCAAATGGCAGATAATATTTTTTCTCTCTTAGAACAAATCCGCCGCAGTGAGGAAACTAACCGCCAATTAGCTGCAATTGTGGAGCAATCAGAGGAAGCAATGCTTACCGTTGATATTGATGGTTATATTACAAGTTGGAATTTAGGCGCAGAGAAACTTTACGGATATTCTCAAAAAGATGCGTTAGGAAAACACATTACATTTTTATTACCACTCGACCATTTGCCATCAGAATTGACCGACATTTTAAGGCATCATAAAAATGAATTATTTACACGGCGATATGAAGTGCAAATGTTAGATTTCAATGGGCATTTGTTGGATATTGCTATGACTGCCACTCCGCTGCTTAATTCAAGGGAAGAACACATTGGAGAAATTTGCGTTGGACGGGATATTACCGAACGAAAAAATTTTGAGAAAATGTTATTGCAAGCAAAGGAAACAGCGGAAGCCGCCACTCGAGCAAAAGCAACCTTTCTTGCAATGATGAGTCATGAAATTCGCACGCCAATGAATGGGATTATTGGTATGACCCGTTTGGCTTTATCAACGCCCTTAAATGATGAACAAAAAGATTATTTGGAATGTGTGCAATCTTCAGCGGATAGTTTGTTAATTATTTTGAATGATATTTTGGATTTGTCGAAGATTGATGCAGGTAAATTAACTCTAGAAACCACGCCATTGCAAGTAAATGAGTTGATTAAAGGGATAACAAAACTATTTACTTCACCCGCCAATAGTAAAGAACTTGAATTAAAAACATCTATTTCTCCAGAAATCCCGTCGCATTTGTTAGGTGATCCTGTTAGATTGCGACAAATTGTGAGCAACTTATTAAACAATGCACTTAAATTTACTTCTCAAGGTTACATTGCAATTCATGTTTCTCCGTGCCGAGCAAAACGTGATAATTATTTCGGGTTACATTTTAGCATTATTGATACAGGTATTGGTATTTCAGAAGATAAATTAGAACTCATTTTTGCGCCTTTCTCACAAGCGGATAGTTCAACGACTCGTCATTTTGGAGGAACGGGGTTAGGATTGACCATTAGTTCGCGTTTAATTGATTTGATGAATGGGAGGATTTGGGTTGAAAGTTGTTTAGGAAAAGGGAGTACATTTCATTTCACGATTGAATTAGAAATGTTAGATGATGAATCATTGCAAAGTTTGCAAAACCAGAAAAATGAAACACAATTCTATCAAATTTCAGCGGTTTCAAATGACCAAAAAACTTACCGTATTTTATTAGTGGAAGACAATATTTTTAATCAAAAAGTAGCGACCATTTTACTCAAAAAAATGGGTTATGTGGTTGAAGTTGCTAATGATGGTTTAGAGGCGATAAATGCTTTAGAAACAAAAGATTACGATGTAGTTTTAATGGATATGCAAATGCCCAATATTGATGGTTTAGAAGCCACTCAGCGCATTAGAGCAAAAAATTCAAGCGTTAGAAATCCTCAAATTCCTATTATTGCAATGACCGCAAATGCAATGCAGGGAGACAAAGAACGGTGTTTGCAATCGGGTATGAACGATTATATTTCTAAACCCATCAATGTTGATGATTTACAAGCTATTTTGAGAAAAACTCTCGCCTCTTGTTAAAATTAAAAAAATTTAGTTTTGATACATCACTTGTTCACGATAAAAGAATTGTTCTGCATAATAACTAATCCATTCCATTGCGGCTTCGTCGGTGCTTAAATTACGTCCTTCACCGGCTTGTTTCTGGCGATAGATTTCAATGCGGCACATTTGCTCACACATTCTTCCTTGAAAAGCCTCTTCTTCGTTGAGAAACTTTACGCCAACTTCATAATAACTATAACGTTTTTTAACCCACACTATTTCAACAATAGCTTCAAAAGCAGGTTTAACCATTGGCAAACGAATTTTAATGAACATACCTTTCTGCCAAGGATAAGTACAAATAAAAGAAATCCCAACCCCATCGTGAGGTTGAGATTGAAGATTGTGAGGAACTCCCGAAAGAGAACAGATTTCAACGGGGATTTCTGTTGGGTGACGAATATATTTGTGCGCGTTTGGCATAAATGCCTCGTAATTCAAATAAACAACCGTGAATTATACTGCATATTGCGAGGCGTGGATATTGGTGCGCGATTACTTGTTCGAGCGTTTTGAAATTGCGCCGTTTTCACTAAAATGCAATGGCGTATCGGGAAAATCTTCTTCCGTTAATGCTTTGATTTTGCTTAAAACTTCCCGTTGTTGATCGATAAATACGCCCTGTGTTTTGCTTTGTTGAGTAGAAATAATTTCGCCGCGCACAAATTCGCCTTCGGGTGTCACTTCCACTTTTAGAATAGGGGCTATCCCATTGACATCTTTGATGTTTATGCGTCCGTAAGTACAAAAATTGCCCAAACTGTACGCAATCAATCGATCTTGATAAAGTTCTAATGCGCGCGTGACGTGCGGTCCGTGCCCAAACACCACGTCCGCCCCCGCATCAATCACTGCGTGCGCAAAACGGTAGGCATCTCCGCGATTTTCGCCCGCATAATGCTCTTCTTTGCGCGGAACGTGTTGATATTTATTGCCTTCTGCCCCAACGTGCATCGATACAATCACAATATCCGCTTGTAATGATAATTCAGAAACGAGTTGCTTTGCATTTTCTATATCTTTAACATCAACTGTTCCACTGTTTGGCGCAAAGGCAATAAAACCATATTTCAAACCCCCTTTCTTAAAAACCACCGTCGGTTTAGAAATCAAACCCGCCGCCATAATTCCTTGTTCTTGAAGAACTTTTAAGGTACTTTTGCGACCCGTTTCTCCAAAATCACCAATATGATTATTGGCAACACTTAATAAATTAAAACCCGCATTACTTAAATGATTAACATAACGGGTTGGCATTCGAAAAGAAAAACACAACGATGGATTGTTACAATTTTTAGTCGTATTTCCTTTGTCTAGCAATACCCCTTCTAAATTACCAAATGTAATGTCGCTTGATTTCAAAATGGGCGCAACTTGCTTTAACAATAAACGTCCATCGTCGGGCGGTAATTCTTCTTTAGAAGGAAAGCTACTTCCTAACATTAAATCACCCACGCCAATAATAGTAACAGTAGGAGGTTGTTCGGCATAAACATTAACGCAAATTAAAGCACCAATTATTAGTTTTTTCACGATGAGTTCCTCATTCATTAAATATTTTCAGAAAGGATACAATGTCCACCTTGTTGGCGAGCTTCTTTTAATAAATCTTCGGCGATTTCTAAAAGGGCTTCAGGTAAAGATTCTCGGCACGATAATACACTCGATAATCCCATGCTTAAATGCACAGAAAAGGCTTCTTTTTCATAATGTTGCGGAAGTTGTAATAATTCTACAACATGTTGAATATCCTCTGCAACGTGTAATGCACCTTCCCAAGGAGTCATGGGTAATAAAATAACCAAAGTATTTTCCGTGTAATGTGCAACGGTGTCGGCAGAACGTTTCAATCGACTTTGGATAACCCGCCCAATTTTCTCAAATGCGATCGCAGCATTTTCTTTACCTTCATTGTTTTGATATTGCTCCCAGTTATTAGGGGTGCATAAAATCACTGACAAAGGCAAACCTTCATTAGTCATACGCAACCATTCTTGCTCAAATTGTTGATCAAAATCTTGACGGTTTTTAAGCGGCTCAGTTGTTTCATTAACATCGTTATTTATTTCATCGGTTTTTTTGATTTTTTCGTGACAGCTTTGATACAAGCGGGCGTTTTCTAATACGATCATCCATTGTTGAGATAAAATGTCGATGGCTTCAACGCGGCTGGGGGTAAAAACGTCCATTTCGCGGCGATGCTCTAAATAAATGAGGCTACTCAAGACGTTACGTCGAAACAGCGGCACTGCCAACATCGCGCGGGGGTGATATTGGCGCATATAAGGGTCTTGAATGGCGAAAGGCTCACTTAAGGTATTGTTTAAGATGCGTAATTTACGATCTTGCAGGGTCATTTGCAGAAACAACATCGGCACATCGAGGGGATTTTCAGGCAGGATCGTGGTTTGGCGACTTTGGTGAAATAAAATTTCATCGGGGATTTCCAATCGACAAAAGCGATCATTGGGCAAAACCAACGCAGCGGCTTGGGCGTGGCTATGTTCGATCAGGCTTTGCAAAAAGATTTTAATCACATGATCGAGGCGCAAATCGCCCGACATTGCCCGTATTGCCCGAAATAATCCGTGCCAATCGGGCTGTTCTGCATTCGCCATTCTTCACCTCCGTTTTGCTAATCCTAAAATGTTACAAATTGCATGGCAAATTTCGTTCCCCAAATCCGTTACAATATGCCGATGCTAGAAACTCTAAACATTCGACAACGCGACGCGGTGCAAACGGTGGATTGCCCTTTATTGGTGCTTGCGGGCGCGGGCAGCGGCAAAACGCGCGTCATTACTTATAAAATTGCGTGGTTAATCCGTGAGTTACAACTCAAAGCCCGAAACATCACCGCCGTGACTTTCACCAACAAAGCCGCCCGTGAAATGAAAACCCGCGTCAGTCAAATCTTGGACACCCAAGAAACCAAAGGACTGACCGTTTCTACTTTCCATAATTTAGGTTTGACCATTCTCAAAAAAGAGATCAAACAATTGGGTTACAAAGAGAGTTTTTCAATTTTTGATGATCAAGATTGTTTAAAGTTAATTCAAAGCATTGCTGGAGAAACCGCCGACAAAGAACAACTTGATTTCATTCAAATGCAAATTAGCCGTTGGAAAAACGCCGAAGTTCCTCCCGAACAAGCCCTTTTGTTAGCCGCCGATTCTCAAACCGAACACGCCGCCAAAGCCTACACATTATACCTTAAACAATTAAAAGCCTATAATGCCACCGATTTCGATGATTTGATTATTTTACCCGTCAAACTCTTTCGTGAATACCCAGATATATTACAACGTTGGCAACATAAAATTCATTATTTATTAGTCGATGAATATCAAGATACGAATACTAGCCAATATCAATTGGTGAAACTTTTGAGTGGCATTCGTTGCGCTTTAACTGTGGTAGGAGATGATGATCAATCGATTTATGCGTGGCGCGGCGCACAACCCGAAAATCTCCATTTATTACAACAAGATTTTCCACGCTTGAAAGTGATTAAATTAGAGCAAAATTATCGTTCAACGGGTTACATTTTGAAAGCAGCGAATACCTTAATTAGTAATAATCCGCATATTTTTAATAAAAAACTCTGGAGTGAGAAAGGAAACGGTGATCCATTAAGAGTTATCTTTTCAAAAGATGAGTTTCATGAAGCCGAACGAGTGGTTTCTGAGTTGATTAGTCATAAGTTTCAACATCGCACCGAATTCTCTGATTATGCGATTTTATATCGAGGAAATTATCAAGCCAAAACCTTTGAGAAAATGTTGAGAGCAAATCGGATTCCTTACTTTCTCAGCGGCGGTATGTCTTTCTTTGAAAGAACTGAAATTAAAGATTTGATGGCGTATTTGAAATTAATGATTAATCCTGATGACGATAACGCATTTCTAAGAGTAATAAATACCCCGCGTCGTGAAATTGGAGCAACCACCTTAGAAAAACTCGGTAATTATGCTCAAGAACGCGGCATTAGTTTATTAACCGCGTGTTTTGAATTTGGTTTGACGCAAGTCCTTTCTGAAAAAGCCGTTGAACATTTGCAGTTTTTTGCTAATTGGTTAGTGAATTTAAGTGATCAAGCAGAGAGAAACGTCGATCCAATTGCTTTAACTCGGGAATTATTAAATGGTATTAACTATGAAATGTGGTTGAAAGATAGTTGTTCTGATATTAAAACCGCTGAAAAGAAAATGGTAAATGTAGAAGAACTCATTTTATGGATGAAAGAATTATTGGAACGTGAAGATAAGAATAATTTAAAAGATATTGTTAGTCATTTAAGTTTATTAGATATTTTAGATCGTCAAGCCGAAGAGAAAGCAACTGATCGAGTTTCTTTAATGACATTGCACGCCGCAAAAGGATTGGAATTTCCTCACGTTTTCATTGTTGGAATGGAAGAAGATATTTTACCTCACATCAATAATTCAGGTGAGGAAGTTTTATTGCAAGAAGAAAGAAGATTAGCGTATGTGGGGATTACACGCGCGAGAAAAACATTAACGTTTAGTTTGGCAGAAAAACGAAAGAAATATGGAGAGCAACAACATTGCCAGCCCAGTCGTTTTTTACAAGAATTACCTCAAGATATTGTGATTTGGGAAAACCCTCAAACAACCTTAGATGTAAAGTCACGCCAAATTAAAGGACGGGCACATTTGGATAACATTAAAGCATTTCTCAAAACATAGGGTGCATTTTATGAGCAATCAAACGTATAGAAAAATTATTATCGACGGCATTTGGAAAAACAATACCAGTTTTGTTCAATTGTTAGGGTTATGTCCTTTACTAGCGGTAAGCAATACGGTTGTAAATGGGATAGGATTAGGGATTGCAACTATTTTAGTTTTAATCATAACAAATACGCTTATTTCAGCATTAAGAAACTATATTCCACATGAAGTTCGTTTGCCCGTATTTGTTTTGTTAATTGCGTGTTCTGTAACGGCGGTCGAATTGTTTATTAAAGCCTATTATTACGATTTGTATTTGGTGTTAGGTATTTTTATTCCATTGATTGTCACAAATTGTTTTGTAATTGGACGTGCAGAGGCTTTTGCTGTTAAAAATACTGTTCAACATTCTATTGTAGATGCAATCAGTATTGGCATTGGATTTACGATTGCAATTGCACTATTAGCAGGTATAAGAGAAGTGTTAGGACAAGGCACATTATTCGCTAATGCAGATGTTATGTTTGGAGAAAGTGCAAAATTTTTAACTATTACCGTTTTTGAACATTATCGTGGATTTCTACTTGCAATATTACCTCCCGGTGCATTTTTAGTATTAGGTTTGTTAATTGCGGGAAAGAACTGGTTAGAACAGCGTGCTAAAAAAAGCATAGAAGAAATCCCTGTTAAATTGGTTAAAAATACCCTATAATATAATTTCATTTTTCGCTTTTATTTTTGCGAATTTAACTTTTAGAGGAATAAAGAAAATGCACCCAATGCTCAATATAGCAATTCGAGCAGCCCGTCGCGCGGGAGATGTTATTTTACGCGGATTAGAACAACGTCACCATTTACATATTGAAGTGAAAGGACACAGTGATTTCGTAACAGAAATAGATCGCCATGCAGAATCAGTGATTATAGACACGTTATTAGCAGCTTATCCGCACCATAGCATTCTTGCAGAAGAAAGTGGAAAGAAAACGGGTAAAGAACCTTTCCAATGGATTATTGATCCTTTAGATGGAACAACTAATTATTTACACGGTCATCCACAATTTGCGGTTTCTATTGCATTGAAACATAAAGATCGTTTAGAACAAGCCGTCGTTTATAATCCTTTAACAGAGGAACTTTTTACAGCCTCT
Organism: Pseudomonadota bacterium; assembly: GCA_041161065.1. Taxonomy (GTDB): domain Bacteria; phylum Pseudomonadota; class Gammaproteobacteria; order Beggiatoales; family Beggiatoaceae; genus DYRG01. The sequence continues at coordinate 170,824 of JBEAVE010000004.1, forward strand.
CGAGGGCAGGGTGCTCTCTTAAATAATAAAAGAATTCGTGTGAGCAATGTGCCACAATTACAAACCGCTTTATTGGGAACAGGATTTCCCTTTCGTGAAACCACTTGGCTTAATACTTATATCGATATTTTTCGAGATTTAATGTTGAAAACATCAGGTATGAGAAGATGTGGTTCTGCGGCATTAGATTTAGCTTATGTTGCGGCGGGAAGATTGGAAGGATTTTGGGAGTTTGGTTTGAAACCTTGGGATATTGCTGCTGGCACATTATTAGTTTTAGAAGCGGGTGGCTTAGTCACTGATATGCAAGGAAATAATGATTTTTTAGAAAAAGGTGATGTGGTTTCTGGAAACTTAAAAATACATAAACAACTTTTAGAAATAATCAAACCACATCTTGTTAAATAGGTTCTCTACATTAATCTTTAGGAAATTACCATGAATGAAATGGATTTAGTAACCCAATGGCGACAAATTGTGGCAAATGATTTGCGCCAATTGGCTGTTTTGCACAGTCGTGAATTAAATAGAGAAGACTTGAACGCTTTAATGACGCATAATTTTCCTTTAAGTTTGGGTTTTAACTTACCTTCAGAAAATGGGCAAAGTTGTTTAGAGTTTATGAAGAAATCTTTGGATAATATTGCTCAACAGATAGATGAGAAAACTTTAGATGAATTGGCAATCGATTTTGCGGGTATTTATTTAAATCATCATTATCGAGTTTCTCCCAATGAATCGGTTTGGTTAGATGAAGAAGGTTTAATGCTTCAAGAAGCCATGTTTCAAATAAGAGAGTGGTATAAGAAGTACCATTTAGAAGCAGAGAATTGGCGGATTTTTCCAGATGATCATTTGGTATTGCAACTACAGTTCATTGCGGTATTGCTAGAGCATGATAAAGAGAAACAAACATTGCATGATTTAGCCGCTTTCTTAGATGAGCATTTGTTACGTTGGATTGATAAATTTGCTGCGAGAATTTCTGAGCGTTGCTTAACGCAATTTTACGCCGGCTTAAACATTTTAACAGCGCAATATTTAGAAGATGTCCGTGATATGTTAGCTGTTTTATTAGAAATCCCCCGACAAACCAAAGAAGACATTGAAAAGAGGCTTTCAAGAGAGAAAGCAAAACCGGAATCTGTCGTACCTTTACAATATATGCCGGGTGTTTCACCCAGTTGGTAGAAAATGTTACCTAATATTGAAGCAACTTGGTGTGTACATAGTCGTATAGAAAATGCTTCTTGTCGGGCGTGCGTGGAGATTTGTCCAGAAACCGCTTGGCAATTGGACGACGAGGGTTTGAATTTAGATACTGATTTGTGTGATGGTTGCGGTTTGTGTGCGGCGGTTTGTCCAGAAACTGCAATCAGTCATACTTATAAAGCATTATTACGACAACGCGGTGTATTTCTTTGGGGATTTGTCGCGTGTGAGAAAGTCGGCTTAGATGCAGAAACAAAAGGACTCATTCCTTGTGTACACGCTTTAAATCTTCGTGCATTACTAGAATTATATCAACAGGGAATGCAAGCCTTATTTGTAGCGGTTGAAAATTGTGAGGAATGCTCTCGAGGAATTGGTGGTTTTTTTGAAGATTTTGTTGCCTTTAATCAAGCCTTAGAAAATCGACAGTTACCACAGGTTTTATTGAAATCATTAGACGCTGAACATTGGTTAAAACAAAGTAGTTATCAAGATATGCAATCTTCACCCAAAGTAGGATTTGATCCAAGTCGCCGCTTTTTTTTCAAACAAGGATTACAACAAGGCGCACATCATGTTGGAGAAACGATTGGATTTCTTGAAGAAAAGATAGAGCAACTGCCATCATCTGTGGGCGTTTTATTACCAGAGCAACAGGGGATTTTACCTTTTGTGCCTGTGATTTCTCTTGGTGATTGCATTGGGTGTGATGCATGTATTAAACTTTGCCCACATCAAGCTATTGAATTAGAGGATAACAACTATCTTATTCATGCTAAACAATGTAGTGGTTGTATGATTTGTGTAGATGTTTGTGAAAATCAAGCAGTAAATATAGAACAGTGGATTTTACCAGAAACCACGACGATTTCATTAGAAAGAAAGCGTTGTCAGCGTTGTGGCGCACCTTTTCATCGCCCAAAAAGAGAACAAATAACCGGAGAACTTTGTCCGATTTGTTTGCAAGTTAATCATCATCAAAATTTATTTCAAGTTTTTAAGTAAATGCAATCAGAAAAAGTTGAACAATTCGTCGAGCAATTAACCCAATTTGCAGAGAAAAATCCTCAAGCCTACCGTTTGAAAGTATTGGCTTTAGCGGTGTTGGGTTATGCGTATATTGCTTTTGTTTTGTTTGTAATATTGGGCATTTCAAGTGCGCTTACTTTTGTATTGCTAGAGAATCATTTGTCTTTTGTGGCGGCTAAAATTATTTTAGTGGTAGGAGGGTTACTTTTTATTGTTTTACGGGCGTTGTGGATTCGTTTGTCACCCCCGCAAGGAACGATTTTAACTCGAGAGCAAGTTCCTCGATTATTTGAAATCTTAGAGGATATTCGTCAAAAACTCCAAGCCCCTAAAATTCATCAAGTTTTGCTCACAGAAGACTTTAATGCTGCCATTGTTCAACACCCGCGTTTAGGGATTTTAGGTTGGCAAAAGAACTATTTGATTCTTGGATTGCCATTATTGCAAGCATTATCGTTGGAACAACTAACGGCGGTGTTGGCGCATGAATACGGGCATTTGTCGGGGGCGCACGGGCGGTGGGGAGCGTGGATTTATCGAATTCGACAAACGTGGCAACGCTTGAATCAAGGGCTTCAAGATAACAAAAGTTGGGGAAATGTCCTGTTTTATAGGTTTTTTAATTGGTATGTGCCATTTTTCCATATTTACTCTTTTGTGTTGGCACGCCAAGAAGAATTCGAAGCAGACCGTTGCGCCGCGCAAATCAGCGGTTCTACACACGCTGCCCAAGCATTAGTGAGTGTTTCCCTAAAGGGACGTTTTTTGGCAGAACGCTTTTGGCAAAAACTCTACAAACTCGCTGATAATACAGCAGAACCTTTACATGAGCCCTATCGACTTTTGCAAAAAATCCTCCCTTTTAGCTATGATAAGGCACTAACCCCCGAAGAAAAACAAAAATGGCTTAAAGATGCGCTCGCCCTCCGAACCGATGTCGATGACACGCACCCGTCCTTATCCGATCGTTTGGCGGCTTTGAAAGAAACCGCTCAACTCCCACTTCCTATCCTTAATAATGCTGCAACTTATTGTTTTGGCGAAAATTTAGATGATTATTTAGAACAATTTAGTTCACAATGGAAAATACTTATTGAAGAACAATGGGAAGCGCGTTTTAATTATGTTCAGAAATCTAAAGAATTTCTTAAGTCATTGATAGACAAATCAAAAATAACTTCTTTAACAGTTGAAGAATGTTGGCAACGCGCAGAATTAGTGCGGGAATTTTATGGAAATGATCAAGCCCTGCCGTTTTATCAATTGATCTTAAAAAAACAACCCACTCACGCTGCCGCGCATTTCGTAATTGGTTCAATTTACTCAGAAAAAAGGCTCTCTCATGCCCCCATGTTCCTCAAAAAAGCCATGGAATATGATGCGCATTTTATTATTGCCGCCTGTGAAGAATTATATAAATATTATCAACAAGTTGGACAATTTGATACCGCAAAATTTTATTTAGAACGCGCACAAGCCCGTCAGCAAGAAGAACAATTTGCGGTGTTAGAACGTGATTCATTGAATTATAAGGACAATTTTATTGAACATGGTTTAATTCAATATAACAACTTAGCAAAAGATGAAACTGAGGAAGAGGTTAATTTAGATAGCGGAATTATTGATCATTTAATTGAACAATTACAAGAAGATAAAACCATTAAACGTTTGTATTTGGTTCGAAAAGACCTCCAATATTTACCAGAGAAACCTTTATATGTACTTGGTATTGTGCGCACTGTAGGGTTGAGAAATAAAAGCGATAATACGCAATATGTTAAAAATTTAGCTAAAATCATTCAGTTACCCATTGAATTATTGATAGTTGTTATCGATGATTATCCAAAATTAAGCCGAAAAATTAAAAAAGTTCCTCACGCATTGATTTATCAAAAATCTATTGGATGGTGGGCGAAATGGTGGAAATTTTGGACATTGTTTTTATTAGTAATTCTTTTAATTTTATTTGCGTTACAAAATGAGGAAGAAACTCCCCACGAAATATCTAAACCTATTATAACAAAAACGATTTCTAACATTTCTCTTCCTACACAAGATAATGCTCTAACACTTGCTCAACAATCGGCGCAATTTCAATTAAAGCAGACACTCTCTTATGATAAACGTTTAGTTGAAGGTTTGAAATTGGCTTTTGAAACCTATCTTCCTCTGTTAGTTGATATGCCAGCTCCACAAGTTAAAACAACCATTAAACAACTCGATGAAACCCGTTTTGAAATCCTCTATCAAATAAGCATGGCTAATCAACCACCCATCGAATATTACGTTATTTTAAGCAATCAACCCGAACAAGTTTTAAATAATTTTCAAGCTATTTTAACCACCTTTGCACAATTTAAAACGATTTTTCAACCGCAACGATTTCCTCAAACACAAAACGAAGCAACACTTAAACAACTTAATACAGAAATATTCCAATTTGATACCCTCGCATATTTCAAAAAATTACATGACATTGATACATGGATTTTTAATCACAAAGAAAACCCACTTATCTTATTATCCGCAAGTGAAATGTTAAGTTGGTTAAGTTTTTTCAATAACCATCAACGTAACACGACATTAGCGGATAAATTAGCCATTCAATCCTTAGTTTATTTATTGATGGGCGATGATTTTTCAAATGAAAGTTTCTATCAAAAAGGTTTATTATTATTAGCCCTAGATTACCCCAATTCGGCAGTGCAATTGTTTGATAAAAAGCCAGCACACACCTTATCCCAATTATTAAGTGCTTTTATTCATCATGATGATGAATTTTTGCGTGATATTTCAGAGGAAAAAGCAACATTTCATCAAATATCATGGTATTTATTAATGCGTCTTTATCAAAATGATCAACAAGTTGGTTGGTCAAGTTTTTTCATGCGGCGAATGGTTGAAAAGTATCCGTCTTTTATTGCTGGAAAAGGTTATGTTGCAGCACAAGGACAAATAGAATTATCTCGAGTGTTAAGTTATCCTTATTTAGTTGATATTTTTGTGCAACATTTGAAAATTGCGGCAACCTTTTTTGATTTTAATTTATCCGAAAAACAACTCCATTTGATTCAAAATCCGCATGATAAAATTGAAACCGCTGATTGGACACTTTTCTACAATCAGTTGCTCAACACAAATTATACACTTAAAACGCCTCAAACTACCCTTTTAACGGCAACGCTTTTGAGAGAATTGCTTACGGAAGAAGTATTAAATGCCCTCATTATTTCTTATGAGTTAGCGGCGGATCATTTAGTGGATTTAGAACGGGCGGAAAATGTTTTAACTGCAATTGAAGCTATTTTTGATAAAACACCTACGTTTCGAGCATTAAAAATTCGCCAACAAATCAAACGTCAGAAACCTAATTATTCTATTCCTTTTTCTTCTCATGAAAATGATCTTTTTTTACTAAGCACATTGTTATCTAGTTATACAATGCAATTGTCTAATTTACAACAACGCCCAGAAATCATAACATTATACGATCGTTATCGGGAATTACAAAATCCGAATGCGCGGGGTTATATACAGCTTGCGAAATTGAGCAAACGGCTTTATTATTTACCCCAAGCGCAAATCTATTTGCAAAAAGCATCAAAACTTAGTTCTTTTCAAAAACAAGTGGCGTTGCCTGAAATAAAACTTTCTATCCCTGTAGAAATAGAAAATCGTATTCAACAAGGTGAAACAAATGCCGTGTTGGCTTATTCTTTGAATGCACAAAGTGATAAACTATTAACATTAGAGCAACTGTGCGCGGTCGATGTATATCTTGCCGCTTTGAAAACTAAGCAACACCAATATAATGAAGCCATAAATTATTTACTGATGAGTTTGGAAACTAACGCGGTTTCTCAACCTGAATACGAAATGGCTTTGCAATGGTTAATACAACTTCAACCTTTTTCCAAATAAAACCCAAGATATTCAATATCTTATCTTGTTGTAGAAATAAAGCACACTATCCATTTTCATAGGGGGACACCTTGAACAAATTAAATGCCTTATTAGAAGATAGCAACGCGCCCTATTTGGAGGATATTTACGAGGAAATTCATCCTAAAAGTACTCGGTTGGGCATTATTTTACGCACAGCAATTATTTCATTTCTCGCTATTTGGTTGTTGGTTTATGCAACTTCTTATACGGATTTCCTCTATCATTTTGCGTTAAGTAGTATTTTAGTCGGTGTGGGTGTGGGTTATTTCATGTTAGCAAATACGATGCTATTTCACCGCTGGCATTCTTATGTTTTTATTGTAATTGATGCTATATTACTTACTGCTGTGTTGTTCTTTCACCCTTATGGAGAAATGCTAACGGAAGCGCATTTGAGCAATCAAAATATTGTGTATTATATTTTATTTATCACGTTGAATTTATTGAGTTATTCTCCGCGCTTAATTTTATGGGGAATGGCTGTTAATATTGTAGCGTGGAATATAGGAATGTTTAATTTACCAACGGGGTTAATGATAGAGAACCACCAATGGTTGCATCAAAGCATTTTAATGTTTGTTCACGGGGTTTTGTTGGCATTTGGAATTGGTTTGTTGCGCCAATCAATGGTGCGCCAAATCATTGCAGAACGGGAGTTTTATGACGTATTAGTGACCGAGCGCGCGGCGTATCCCAATCAAGTGGAGGATTTTGCCGATAGCGTGACCAAATTAGGCACACGGGCGGCGTTTGATCGGGACAGCGCGCTTTTTACAAAAGTTTTTGCTGAAGGACGCTTGAGCGATTTGACCATTGCATTTATTGATTTGGACGGCGCACAAACGCTAAAACAACGTCAAGGCGAAGAAGCATTTGAACGGTTATTGAAAATCTTTGCAGAAATCGCCCGCACACAGTTTCGTTCTTCTGATATGTTGTACCGTTTCAAAGACGCGCATTTTGCTCTTTTAGCTCCCGGTGCAACTATCCGTAATGTAGAACGATTACAAACCTTGCTTAATAACATTATGCAAAAACTCGCCGAACAAGGGTTTGCAGAAATTGAAGCAAAAATGGGTTTAACAACATTACACGAAGCGCAAAATGAAACCGATGAACTATAGCTTTCTTCTGTGCATTATCGCATTGCTAGGGATTTCAACAGCGAACGCGGCAAGCCCACCGCCTTGGTTAGCAACAGTTGAAGGTAATATTGATTTCACACAACTGTCTTGCCCAGAAACCGCTCTGTCAATATTAAAACAAACTGGTTTTGCACGAATTTCCCAACAAAACAATGCGTTATTTGCCGCTTGGAAAGCGGGGAAACATTATCATTATAAAACCATTATCAAATGTTTTCCTCGATACAAATTGGTTACAATTACTGTTGTAAGTGAACAATCTGGTGGATTACAAAAAGCTAAAATGCTTTTAGAAAAAATGCGAAAAAAAGCGACGGGATATTCTGAAGAACCTCCATTGCCCGGACATTCACCTGACGATACTGAAGAAATCCCTGATTGTAGCGATGGTGTGGCATTAGTACGTTGCCTTTCTAGCGTGCCAGAAGATAGCTTAGAAATTGTTCAAGATTACCTCGATAAAATGAAAGCAAAACAAAAGAAAAAACCGTGAAAACAGAACTATTATCACCCGCTGGATCATTAAAGAGTTTGCACTATGCGTTGTTATATGGTGCGGATGCCGTTTATGCGGGACAACCGCGTTATAGTTTGCGAGTAAGAAACAACGATTTCCATTCTTTAGAAAACCTTGAAAAAGGGATTTCTCAAACTCATCAACAAGGCAAGCAATTTTATTTAACCGTCAATATTGCCCCACATAATGCAAAAATCAAAACTTTCCTCGCAGATTTGAAACCTATTATTGATTTGAAACCCGATGCATTAATCATTTCTGACCCAGGGTTAATTTTATTAGCTCGAGAGCATTTCCCAGAAATGCCATTGCATTTGTCAGTTCAGGCAAATACCGTGAATTATGCAGCGGTTAAATTTTGGAAACAAATCGGGATTCAGCGTATCATTTTATCGCGAGAACTTTCTTTAGATGAAATTGAGGAAATTCGTCAATTATGTCCCGATATGGAATTAGAAGTATTCGTGCACGGCGCGTTATGTATTGCGTATTCAGGTCGTTGTTTATTATCAGGTTATATGAATCATCGTGATTCAAATCAAGGCACTTGCACCAATGCGTGTCGATGGGATTATAAAACCCAACCCATGCAAACCAGTGATATTTGGCTAGTCAGAGAAAATCAACGCCCCAATGAATTGATGCCGATGTTTGAAGATGAGCATGGAACATATATTTTTAATTCAAAGGATTTGCGTGCGGTTCAACACGTTCAAAGATTAGTGAAAATGGGGATTGATTCTCTTAAAATTGAGGGAAGAACTAAATCGCATTATTATGTTTCACGCACGGCGCAAATTTATCGGCGAGCAATTGATGATGCCATGAATGGAAAAATGTTTGATGAGCATTTGTTAGTTGAATTAGATAAATTAGCTTCTCGAGGTTACACCGAAGGTTTCTTTGATCGCCATGCGCCACAATATCATCAAAATTATGAAAGCGGTATTTCAATAGGATTACAACAGCAATTTGTTGGAGAAATTACCGGATTTGATGCAGAGAAACAACTATTAGAAATCGACGTGAAGAACCATTTTGAAATTGGTGATGAATTAGAAATCATGATTCCTTCGGGAACGCAGGTTTTCAAATTAGAGCAAATGGAGAATCACGACGGGGTTTCAATGGCGGTTGCAAAAGGGTCTGGTTATCAAGTTAAAATTACATCACCAATTGGAGAGGAAAGCGTGGGCGGTTTCTTATTAAGAACCTTACCCAATTAGCTAGTTACCTTTATCAGAATTAGGATTATCTTTCTCATCTGGCGGCATAGCTGCGACTACCCGAATATTGATTTCAAATACAACTCCTCTATCTGTATTATGACTAATTTTATTAATTTTAATTTGGGTAGTGATCAAATTAAGATGCTAGTTAAATCTATAATTTACTAAAAATAAACACAAAATAGGCAAAATTATCTCTTGCTTTTGATCACTACCCCAAAAATGAAAACTTATTTATTATTATGGAATCCTAAAAAATGGGAATGGGAAACTATTCAGCAAGATATTTCAGAACTTGCTCAAAATGGCAAATTAATGGGAAATTGGAGTTGTGGAAGAACAAAGAAAATAAAGCCTAATGATCGATTCTTTCTTATGAGATTAGGTAAAGAACCTAAAGGAATTTGTGCATCAGGAAGAATAATTAATTCTCCAGTTCAAGATAATCATTGGGATAGTAAAGAGGGTTCAACTTATTATGTTGATGTAGAATTTGAAACAATACTTGATCCCAATAATGAATCTATTTTTTTGATTGAAAAACAAGAAGGTATTTATAAAAACTATAATTGGACTCCACAATCTGGAGGTAGAACTATTCCTCATGAAATTGCTGAACAATTATACCAAGATTGGTCTCTTTTTTTAGAGCAAAAGAATAAGAAAGAAGAAATAACCCTTCCAGAAGAAATTTCTGAAAAAGAAGTTTATTTTGAAGGTGCAATAAAAAAAATTTCTGTTAATATCTATGAACGTAATAATAAAGCAAGAGAAAAATGTATAGAACATTATGGAATAAATTGTTATATTTGTGAGATTAGCTTTGAGAAACAATATGGAGAAATTGGAAAAGGTTTTATTCATGTTCATCATTTAAAACAACTTTCAGAGATTCGAGAAGGTTATCAAGTTGATCCTATTGAAGATTTACGCCCCGTTTGTCCAAATTGCCATGCCATGTTGCATAGGAAAAATCCACCGTATTCAATAGATGAATTAAAAGAAAAATTGATGAAACTTTTTGAAAATAAAGAGGAGCAACTATGCTAACTTTGAACATTAATGGAAACGCCCACGAAGTCGACGTGCCAAATGATATGCCATTGTTATGGGTACTGCGCGATGTGGTCGGTTTGACAGGCACAAAATACGGCTGCGGAAGCGCATTATGCGGCGCGTGCAGCGTTTTAATCGATAATCAACCGGCGCGGGCGTGTGTGTTGCCGGTTTCAGAAACCGTAGGAAAATCAATCACTACCATCGAAGGCTTACACGGCGCAATCGCTGAAACCGTTCAACAAGCATGGATTAATGAACAAGTCCCGCAGTGTGGTTATTGCCAATCGGGGCAAATTGTGAACACCGTTGCGTTATTGGCGCAAAATAATTCCCCGACCGATCAAGACATTGACACCGCTTTATCGGGGAATTTGTGTCGATGCGGGACATATCAACGGGTTCGGGCGGCGGTTCACGCGGCGGCGGCTAAACTCAACAAAGGAGCAACCTCATGAATCGGCGGCAATTTTTACAAATGAGTTTAACGGTTAGCGGCAGTTTGTTAATTGGCGTAGAATTAGCCGCTAAAACCCCCGAAGAAACCAACCTAGAAACCCCCTTAGAAAAGAAAATCTTTAATCCTAATGCGTGGATTCGCATTGATCCCACAAATAAAATTACTTTTTTGATCGACCGTTCAGAAATGGGTCAAGGTGTCACGACTTCTTTAGCGATGTTGATTGCCGAAGAAATGGAAGTCGATTTGGATCAAATTACCACCGAATTTGCCCCCGCCGGTGATCAATATCGTAACGCCTTGATTGGATTGCAATTAACGGGTGGCAGCACCAGTGTTCGTGAGGCGTGGGAAAAATTACGTCGAGCAGGCGCGGTCGCAAAAATGGTTTTGATCGAAGCCGCCGCGCAAACTTGGGACGTGCCCAAAGAAGAATGTCGCGCCCACAAAGGCAAAGTCGTTCACAACGAAAATAGCTTTGCTTACGGGGAGTTAGTCGCGCGCGCCGCTAAATTATCACCGCCCGATCCCGACTCCATTTCCTTAAAACCCGCCAGTGAATTCCGATTAATCGGTAAATCCGCCCCGCGTTTGGATTTGCACGACAAAGTGACTGGAAAAGCCTTGTTTGGCATCGATGTAAAATTACCTAACTTATTGATTGCAAGCGTGCTTCGTGCGCCGATGATCGGGGGGAAACTCAAAGATGTCGACGATAGTGCCGTGCGCCAAATGGCGGGCGTGCGTCATGTCATTAAAACGAGTGACGGCGTGGCGGTGGTTGCGGATAATTTTTGGTTGGCGCAACAAGGAGTTAAAGCTCTCAAAGTCGAATGGGAAGGGGGCGATGCGCGTTTGTCGACCGAAAGCATTGTGGACGCGCTCAAAGAAGCCGCTGCCCGAGAAAAAGCCGTTGTCGCAAAACAAGTTGGGAATCTCAAAAACGTCCGCGCCGCCGATAAAATCCTTGAAGTTGAATATGTTGCGCCGTTTCAAGCCCATGCGTGTATGGAGCCGCTCAATTGCACCGCCGATGTCAAAAAAGATCGATGCGAAGTGTGGGTCGGCACGCAAAATCAATCGGGTGCATTACAAACTGCCAAAGAAATCACGGGCTTAACCGTCGATGCAATAAAAATTCATACCACTTATTTGGGTGGGGGATTTGGACGGCGCGGTGAACGAGATTTTGTGCGCGATGCCCTTGAAATTTCTAAGGCAATCGATGCGCCCGTTAAAGTGATTTGGACGCGCGAACAAGATATGCAGCACGATTTTTATCGCCCGATTTCATATCAAAAATTGAGAGCTTTTATTAATAAAGACAATGAGTTAATCGGTTGGCAGCAACGCATTGCCAGTCCATCAATTATGGCGCGCGCGATGCCCGATCGTTTAAAAGATGGTTTGGATCACAGTTCGGTCGAGGGCGCGGCGGATTTACCCTACGATATTCAAAACATATCGGTCGAATATGCGCTTAAAAATCCGGGCAATGTTCCCGTTGGTTTTTGGCGTTCGGTGGGACATTCGCAAAATGCGTTCGTTACGGAATCTTTTATTGATGAAATCGCGGTCGCCACCCGCCAAAATCCTGTTGAATTTCGGCAGCAATTGCTTAAAAATCACCCGCGACATTTGGGCGTTTTAATGTTAGCCGCCGAAAAAGTCGATTGGGAACAAACCCTCGAACAAGGCGAAGGACGCGGTGTCGCGGTACATCATTGTTTTGGAAGCTATTGTGCGCAAATCGCGGAAGTCGCCGTCGACAAAAATGGCAACGTGCGCGTGAAAAAAGTTATTTGCGCCATCGACTGCGGGCAAACCGTCAATCCCAACACCATCGAAGCCCAAATGCACAGCGCGATCGTGTACGGTTTAACAGCAACCCTGCACAGCTCGATTTCAATCAAAAATGGCACAATTCAACAAAGCAACTTCGATACGTTTCCAATCTTAAAAATCAACGAGATGCCAATCATCGAAGTCTACATTGTGCAAAGCGAAGAAGCCCCCGGCGGTGTCGGTGAGCCCGCATTGCCCCCCATCGCGCCCGCCGTCGCCAATGCCGTTTTCGCCGCCACCGGCAAACGCATTCGCCATTTACCTATCCATCATACGGATTTAGCTTAATTTTTTCGGATTAGAGAAATCACAGTTTGTTTCTCGGCGGTGATGTAGAAATGCTTTTTTATGTCACCGTCTAATAATCTTTTGCTTTTTCCATTACTGAGTGAAATAAATAATTTATGAAATTACATAGAAATCTCGTGATCGCCGTTATCGATACATTGTCTGCGATTTTTGAACAACAACAATACGCCGATAAAGTGATTGAAAAACAACTCAAAAGCAATCCCAAATGGGGCGCGCGCGATCGAGCATTTGTGGCGGAATATAGTTATGAAATCGTCCGTTGGAAACGATTGCTAGAATACCTCATTCACAACAAACCTAATCTGTGGGATTTGTTTGGCGCATTTCTTTTATGGAAAGGCGAAACGTTGCCGGATTGGGAAGAGTTTAAAGGGGTTTCAATTGATAAAGAACGTTTAGAAGAAATTAAACAAATTCGGTCGTTAAGAGAATCGATCCCAGAATGGTTAGATGAAGTGGGAGAAAAGGAATTAAAAGAACAGTGGAACGCGATTTTAACTGCCTTAAACAAAACTGCGCCGTTAATTATTAGAGTGAATACCTTAAAAACCACTCGAGAAACTTTACAAATTCGCTTTCAAGAAGATAAGATTGAGAGCGTTGTAGTGGGCGACAATGCGTTGCAATTAAAAGTGCGAAGAAATTTATTTCTCCACCCCGCTTTCAAAGAAGGACTTTTTGAAATCCAAGATGCGAATTCTCAACGGATTGCGCCGACTTTACAATTAAAAGCCGGTTTGACGGTGATCGATGCGTGCGCGGGCGGCGGCGGTAAAACCCTACAAATGGCGGCTTTAATGGAAAATAAGGGGAAAATCATCGCGTTAGATACGGAAGCCTGGAAACTCGCCAATTTGAAACAACGCGCTCGCCGTGCTGGGGCTTTTAATATTGAAACCCGTTTAATCGAAAATAACAAAACAATCAAACGCTTACATAATCATGCGGATCGAGTTTTATTAGATGTGCCGTGCAGCGGTTTGGGGGTGTTGCGGCGAAATCCCGATGCAAAATGGAAATTGAGCCCGCAGCGATTGGACGACGTGCGCCAACGCCAACACGACATTTTGCGACAATACGCGCCGATGTGCAAAGTCGGGGGATTGCTGGTGTACGCGACGTGCAGCGTGTTGCCGTCCGAAAATCATTTGCAAGTTGCCCAGTTTTTGAGCGACGATTCGCGGTTTGTTTTGCAAAACGAGGAAAATCTTTACCCGCATCACAGCGATTTCGACGGTTTTTATTATGCGGAAATGAAAAGAATCAATTAAATCATGAAATTACTAGGCAAATTTCAAAAAAAGGTTGCATTTTTGCCAAGTACTTGAAATAATTGGTTTCAGTATTTTTTGGAGAAGCTAAGAGGCTAAAATGACGATTAACACAAAACTGATTAACTTATTGACTGTATTTGCATTATTGGGACTAGGCGGCTGCGCCATTACCCCAGAAGACGGTGATAACGATGCTGTCGCCAACGCCGAAGCCACCGACTCAACCCAGAGCACCACCGCAAAAGTCGCCAGTGCCGCGAAAGCAAAAAAACCTTCCCAGCAGTATCAGAGTTTATGGAATCGAATCACCGCAGGTTATGAACTGCAACCCACCGTCGAACCCGAACGTTACGCAAGAACCTTAGGTTTTTATCTCCGAAATCACAAACATTTCTACCGCTTAAGTTACAACGCCGCCCCCTATTTACATTACATTGCCGAAGCCGTCGAACAACGCGGTATGCCAATGGAAATTGCCCTCCTCCCCGCCATCGAAAGTTCCTACAAACCCACCGCGCATTCCCCCAAAAGTGCTGTTGGTATTTGGCAATTTATCCCCGGCACTGGCAAAGCCTTCGGTTTAGAGCAAAATAAATCCTACGACGCACGCCAAGATATTGCCGCTTCCACCGAAGCCGCCTTGAATTACTTGCAATTATTGCACGATAAAATGGGTGGGGATTGGTTAAATGCGATTGCAGCGTACAATTGTGGCGAAGGGCGCGTCCTCAAAGAAATCAAGAAAAATCAAGCACAAGGCAAACCCACCGATTATTGGTCATTAAATCTCCCCAAAGAAACTCGCGGTTACATTCCTAGTTTATTAGCGGTTTCTGCCATCATCAAATATTCAGAAGAATACGGCATCGCATTACCCGACATTCCTAATCAACCTTATGTTGCAATGGTCGAAACCAATAGCCAAGTGGATTTAGAAACCGTCGCCACCTTAATTGATATGCCGTTGCCTGAATTGCGTTATTTGAACCCCGGCTTTAAGAAAGTGTCGGTCGGCGCGCCTTATGTGTTAGTGCCGGTGGATAAAGCCGATATGTTAAAACAGAGATTAGCGCAAGCGGGCGTTCAAATTACCACTGAAAGCATTCCGTTAGCCGAAGTTGAATCTCCGTTTGATGCGGGAGAATCTCCCTTTAATCAATTGGTTGCGGCGCAGTCTCACGAAGTACAAGAAGGCGAAACCTTACGCGACATCGCCCGCCAATACCAAACCAGCACACAGTCTATTGCGGTGCTCAACAAAATAGATCGCAAAGCAGAAATTTCTGCTGGAACAGTGCTTCAAATTCCAGCCGTTCAAGCTGCTGTTAATCAATAGTTCATAAATTACTCCTGTTACGCTGTCAAATAACCGAATTTGGCAGCGTTTTTTATTGTTTTTCTTGAAATCTAGCGTTTTGCTCACAATTTAGCTCTAATCCACTCGGAAATTTATTAAGGAAAATCCCCGTGATTCTTCACCAATCAACACACGCAGAAGTGAAATGGCTTGAAAAAGAGCGCGTTGTTTTTAAAAAATTTACCGGATTCATTTATGGAGAGGAGTTACATTCTGCATTTAATTCGGGTTATGAACAATTAAAAAAATCTAAAGGATACAAATGGTTATCCGATAATCGTGGGTTGCCTGTTTATAAGCAAGAAGATATTGAATGGATTAACAACGATTGGTTTCCGAGAATGCAAAAAGCAGGTTGGAAATATTGGGCGTTGATTGAACCTGAAACCAGTCTTGGGCATATCACCATGAAAAAATTTGCGTTTTATAGTGAACGGGGAATTGTCGTGCAAGTCTTTAAAAATATTGAGGAAGGTCTTGCGTGGTTGTCCACCTTTTGAGCGTGTAAATAAAGTATTTTTCTAATGCTGTTTGGAGCAATTGTCGATGAGTAATTGTTTGTTTTGTAAGATTATTTCTGAGGAAATTCCGGCGGAAGTTGTTTATAGTGACGAGTGGGTGGTGGTGATTAAGGATAAATTCCCGAAAGCGGCGGTGCATTTATTGGTTTTACCGCGCGAGCACATTGAGAGTTTAAATGATCTCAGCGAAAATCATGATAAACTAATGGCTCATATCATGCGGTTGCTGCCGCGCTTAGCAAAAGATCACGGATTGGGCGACAGTTTGGCGGGCGGGTTTCGTATAATCATCAACACAGGTCGCGGCGGTGGACAAGAAATTTTTCATTTACACGTTCACTTATTAGGGGGACGCAATCTCCCGGGTTTTAACTAAAGGATAGTTATTTATGGGTCTTGGCGGTATTGGCATTTGGGAATTATTGGTTTTATTAATCATTATCATGGTGTTGTTTGGTACAAAGAAACTGCGAAATATTGGTGAAGATTTAGGCGGCGCAATCAAAGGGTTTCGCAAATCTATGCGTGATGGCGAACAAGAAGAAACGGCTAAACAAAACACCGCCGAACAAAAACCTCACGATGCGCAAGCATCTACCGTTTCAAAAGAAACACATTCCTCGTAATAAATCATGTTTGACGTTAATATTTGGGAATTATCTGTTATCGGGATCGTTGCATTGTTAGTGTTCGGTCCCGATAAACTGCCCGAAGTCGCCCGAACGGTTGGGCGATGGGTCGGCAGGGCGCGCGCTTACCTCAATAGCGTAAAATCCGACATCGACCGCGAAGTGCGATTGCAAGAATTGCAAGATTTGATGAAACAAAACGAAAAACATCATTTGTACGATATTCTTGACGAGAAAAAAAGCATTACGCCGCCCGCTTCTGTTCCTCCCAAAAACGATTCCACGAATAAACCCTAATTATGGCTGACTCTAAGCGTCCAGAAGAAACCCACGTTGAAATGCCGTTCCTCTCGCATTTAGTGGAACTGCGCGATCGGATTTTGAAAAGTTTGCTCGCCGTTGCAATCATTTTTCTTATCCTTTTTTCTTACGCCAACGAGCTTTACACTTTTTTAGCTGATCCTTTGATGCGTTTGTTACCCAAAGGCTCAAATATGATTGCTATCGAAGTCGCTTCACCTTTTTTAACACCGTTGAAACTAACATTAGTCTTATCTTTTTATTTGGCAATTCCTTTCATTTTATACCATTTGTGGGGTTTCATTGCTCCCGGTCTTTATCAACACGAAAAACAACTGGTCGTGCCGTTATTGATTTCTAGCAGTGTGTTATTTTATTTGGGAATGTTATTCGCTTATTATTTTGTTTTTCCAATGGTGTTTGGCTTTTTTGTCAGCGTTGCGCCAATTGGCATTGCGGTCAGCACCGATATTAGCCATTATTTAGATTTTGTTTTGCAGTTATTCTTTGGATTTGGAGTCGCATTTGAAACACCCATTCTTACCATTGTTTTGATTTGGACGGGCATTACAACGGCTGAGGCTTTAGCCGAGAAACGTCGTTACATTATTGTAGGGGCTTTTACGGTGGGAATGGTTTTAACGCCGCCCGATGTTTTCTCCCAAATTAGCCTTTCTTTACCGATTTGGGGATTGTTTGAATTAGGTTTGTGGCTTTCAAAGTTCTTTATGAAATTCAAACACGTTGATCAACCTTTACAAACCACCACAGATTATCGCCCTTTAACGCCCGAAGAAATGGAGGCAGAAATGGCAAAAATTGAGCAACAAGAAAAGAAATAATTATGGAACAGTTAAAGCAATTTTTTTATATGGGCGGTTATGCTTTTTATGTGTGGACATCGTTTGGCGTAACTTTTATCGTGTTGTTATTAAACGTAATTTTTCCTTGGCAACGCGAACGTTCTTTGTTAAATCAAATCAAACGCAAAATACGGAGAAACCCCCAATGAGCGTGATTAGAATGAGTGCAAAACACAAACAACGATTGGGTTGGATTGCGCTGTTGTTGTTGGGAGTGGGGACGGGCGTGGCGTTGGCGTTGATGGCGTTCAAGGCGAATTTGCAGCTTTTTTTCATGCCAACTCAAATTGTGGCGGGTGAAGCCCCTAAAGGGCAGACGATTCGAATCGGCGGTTTGGTCGAAAAAAATAGCGTTCAGCGCGCCACTGATAGTTTAAAAATTCATTTTAATGTGACGGACAACCACCAAAAAGTTTCCGTACAATACGAAGGGATTTTGCCGGATTTGTTTCGTGAAGGGCAAGGGATTGTGGCGATTGGGAAATTACAAGACAACGGAAATTTCCTTGCTAGTGAAGTACTTGCAAAACATGATGAAAATTATATGCCGCCGCAAGTGGCTGATGGACTTAAAAATACCCCCCAAGAAAAAACCCCATAAAGGGGCTGATTTCATGGCAATCGATGAAACCTATTGAATTTTTTCTAATTCTGCAATGCTAATTTTATTATCGTAAATACCTGCGCCCACTTGGAAAGTAGTATTTGGGACGCTGATGGTGTAGGTAATTTTGCGATAGCCCTCGTCTGATCCCGGTTTAGGCCACCAATATTCAACCCAACCTCCCTTGGGTTTTTGTGCCGCATCGCATAATTTGGCGAAAAAGAGGTTGCCTTTTTTGTCTTTTAAATCCATAACGGGTTTGCCGACTAAAGTTGATTTGGGGTGTCCGGTCATTTTGTCGGCGGCGCAATCAAACACAAAAACGTAAGTGTCTTTCCACGCCCATTTGCTGCCGACAGCTTTATTGAATTCCACTAAAGCGTGATCTTTTTCTTTGGCGAGCGCGCGGGCGGCTTCTTGGGTTTTGGCGACAATTTCTTGGGGAGTTGCGCTATTTGCGGCTTGCGCACCCGTTAAACCCAATACGGATATTACACTCAAGGTTATTGTTAGTGTTGGTAAGTTCATCGTTCCTCCTATGGAAAATCAAAAATAAGTGCATAATACACAAACGTAGGGTAACGGTTTTTAGTGTTTGTGACAACCGCTTAACAAGCCCATGTTGGGTGAAATTGCCAAAATTTTCTTTTAACAGTATTTAAGGAGATTGTTATGTACGCGAGAGCAATATCGGTGCTTTTTGTCAGTGTTTGGATAAGCGGTTGCGCATTACAACCGAGCGACAGTTATTCTCGGACAGAATTAAATCAAACGTATCGAATCGAAACGGGAACGGTTGAGCGCGTGCGGGCGGTGCTGGTTTCTGGCACGGATTCGGGGGTTGGAACAGTGGGCGGCGGGGCAATCGGGGGAATTGCGGGGGGCGCGATTGGCGGCGGACGCGGCAGTGATTTAGCAGCGGTGGCGGGGATTATTGGCGGATTATTGCTCGGAAACGCCCTCGAAAATCAAACCACTCAACAACAAGGCTTGGAATTAACTGTCAAACTCGACAACGGTCAAACGGCTTTGGTCGTCCAATCTGCCGATCCTCCCTTTCAAATTGGGGATCGCGTGCGGGTTTTGACGGGGCGAAACGGCAAAGTTCGGGTCACGCATTAAATTAGCGTTTCAAATTGACGGGTAATCGCACGGTAAAGGTTGATCCTTGATTTTCAACGCTTTCTACCGTGATTTTCCCGCCCATTATTCGGCACAACTGCTGACTAATCGACAAACCTAATCCCGCGCCTTTTGTGCCGCCGTCCGTCACGGCAGAAGTTTCATCAATTTGCACAAAACTCTCAAAAATTCGTTTCAAATGATTCTCTGGAATTCCAATCCCATTATCAATAATTTGAAATACCAAATATCCCGACGAATTACATTTGTCGCAGGATTGGTTTTCGGGTTTGCATTGTTTGCGATTTTGTTCATCAATAAGCACACTATGATGACTAATGCGCAATTGAACCAGTCCTTTCTTTGTAAATTTATTAGCATTATTGAGCAAATTGAGCAAAATTTGTTTGAGTTTTTGGTGGTCAGAACAAATCTGTCCAATATGGCTATAAAACTGCACTTCAAACTGATTTTGGTTTTTTAATAATAAAGGTTGCATTAAGGTTTTTATTTCTTCGATGAGCGGATCAAGAAAAAACTGGTTCAAATAAACTTTCAACTGTTCTGATTCAATTTGAGAAATATCTAAAATATCACTAATCATTGAATGCAATTGCTGCCCCGCGCTTTGAATTTTCCTCAAATCTGGCAACACATCTTGATAACCACTATCTAAGGCTTCTTCTTGAATCAAGTTGCTATAGCCAATAATGGCATTTAAAGGCGTGCGTAATTCGTGACTCATTTTAGCAAGAAAGGTAGTTTTTGCAGAATTTGCAGCCTCTGCCATATCTCTCGCGTGCTCTGCCATGCTCAACAATTGTGAGGTTTGATGATGCGCGGCTTTCAATTCCAAATATAATTGCAAGTTCTTCAACGCTGCAGCGCATTGATATGCCATCACACCAATCAAATCTTTATCAGGTTTAAGCAAATGCTGGGTGTTTTCTAAATAGATAAAACTTAGTGAAAATTCATCAACTTGCAAAGGAATCAGCATCGAACCTTCAGGCAACGGTTCTCCCGATAAAAG
Source organism: Pseudomonadota bacterium (assembly GCA_041161065.1). Classification (GTDB taxonomy): domain Bacteria; phylum Pseudomonadota; class Gammaproteobacteria; order Beggiatoales; family Beggiatoaceae; genus DYRG01. Next base: position 191,277 of record JBEAVE010000004.1, read on the forward strand.
AGCTGTATTTGTTTTATTTTCTAATAAACATTTGATACAGGCTTTTTGAATGGTATTTGTTTCATTGTTCCACTGATAATCGGCAAAATGTCCTGTTCCCGCATGAATGGTGAGTTGTTTATCTTTATCCGTTGTCGCCACAAATCCGCTATGAACCGCTTTTGTATTACGCATCGTAGAAATAAAACTGGTTTCTCCCAAATCACACAAACTAATAATTTGCTCTAAAATACCTTCAAAGAATTGCTTAATAGATTGTGGATTGTACAACGACGGCGCAGCATCTAAAATCTTTGCCAACGCATCACGGTTGCTATTAAGCGTTTTCAATGTTTGATAGGATTTCAACGCCAACCGCAAAGTCGTGTACATTTTTGTTTCAGTCAGCTCGGTTTTTTCTTTGTAATCATCAATGTCATATTGATCAATGATGGATTTCTCCGGTGCAAGCCCTGGTTGCCCTGTTCTTATGATTAATCTTATCAACGAATTCTTCAATTCATTACGAATAAAATTGACCAATTTCAAACCGGCATCATCGGTTTCCATTACCACATCAATGATTGCAACGGCAATTTTAGTTTCTTTTAATAAAATCTGCCGCGCTTCCTCTCCAGATAGTGCTTGTAAAATATGTAATTTCTTCCCCGCAAATTCAAAATTAGACAACGCCAAACGACTAACCGTATGTACATCAGGTTCATCATCGACAATTAGAATTGTCCACGTCGTCAATAAATCCTCTATATGAGAAGAAGTTGCTTGATCGGGTGAAATATCTAATGTTTTATCACGGCGAACAATTTTTTTCATACACAAACACCCATCTGCTTAATATTCTTTTTAGGAAATCGGTAGAGAAAGTTGCACGGGAAACTCAATATTAAAAGTAACACCTTTATTAGGCGCACTTTCACAATTCATGCTACCCTTTAATGAGTTTGTAATTAGGTTATAACTAATATATAAACCTAACCCACTTCCTCCATGTGAACGGTTTGTCGTAAAAAAGGGCTCAAAAATGTTTTCTAAGTTTTCTTGAGAAATCCCCTTTCCATTATCAGAATAAATCAGTTTCAAACAATGTTGTTCTAAATTTGCTTTAATTTGAATATAACCTGATTTCTCACCACGATTGAAACCGTGTTCTAAACTATTTAGCATCAAATTGGTTAAAACTTGATCTAACATACCCGGGACGCTGTAAATTTTCAAATCTTCTGAACAATCTACCTGAATATCAATACTGGTTGTTCTAAATTTTGAATGCAATGTATTAATCACATCTTCAATCGCTGACTTCACGTTAAATTGTCTAATATCTTCCGAGCCTTGATCTACTGCTGTACGTTTGAAACTATTAACCAAATCCGATGCCCGTTTCAAATTAGAAACAATTAAGTTTGTTGCTTGTGAAAACTGTTCTAAAATAGCATCTAATGCTTCACCATCGACTTCATCTTGCGCTAATAACATATTGATTTCATTTGATTTTCCTTGTAAAACCGATGCGCTACTGACCGCAACACCCATTGGAGTATTTAATTCGTGAGCAAACCCAGCAACCAAACGTCCCAATGATGCCATTTTCTCACTTTGAATTAACTCATGACGAGTGCGTTGAAGTTCTTCCATTTTTGCATTCAATTCAGCGGTACGTTCTTCTACCTGTTTCTTTAAATTGATTTGCAGATCGTTTCTTTCAATTTCTGAAGCAACTCGCCCCGCCATTAGCTCCATAATTGCACTGTAATATTCTCGATCTTCTATGGGTAAATCATCTAAAATAACAATCAAACCCAATAGATTATTTTGTCCATCAATAACAGGCGCGCCCAAATAGGATTCTACCCCCATTTGTGCTAACAATTCATCTTCTGGAAATTGCCCAGCCACATTAGGAGAATAAAACCCAACTCGTTGCCCATCTAAAACATTTTTGCAAGGTGTTCCTACCAAATCATAAATGAAATTATTAGCAAATTGATTACCCGCCCACACCACATAAGTTTGCACTTTTGTTTTATCTTGTTCCAATGGACGACCAATAAAACAATATTTCACGTTCAAATACTGTGCAACATTACGAACTAAGGCTTTGAAATACTCTTCACCTGTCAGAAACTGATCGACATTGAGAATAGATTGAATGGTTTTAACAACATCTTGCGCCGTTGTAATTTTCATAATGAATAGCTCCTCTGGTAAAATTAACTCCTTTTCTCTATTTGGAGAAAAAGAGTTGTTTAGTAATTATGCTTTATTAAATTGCAGCTTTGAAATATCCGCAATTTGTAAGAAAAGATTTCTTAACGATTGCAATAATGCTAATCGATTTTGACGTACTTTTGTATCTTCCACCATCACCATCACATTTGTAAAGAAATCGTCGAGGGGTTCTTTCAAAATTGAAATCTCTGTTAGAGCTGTCTGGTAATCACTCTTTTTGACAGCATGCTCTACTTTTCCTGTTAAAGATTGTAAAAGCAAATACAAATCTTTTTCGGAAGTTTCTTGTAAAGCAGATTCTTCAACTTTATCAGAGAGAGTTTCTTCCACTTTCTTCAAAATATTATGAATCCGTTTATTTGCTTCTGCCAATGCCGCCGCAGAAACCGATTTACGAAACTCCTCAACACTTCGAATTTTCAAATGCGCATCTAAAGGTTTAGTTGGGCGACAACACAGCACCGCTTCAATACTATCAGGACTAATATCAAAATAATATGCCCGCATTCGTTCTATTACAAAATTATAAACCTGCTCAGCGGTTTCTAGCGTTAAAAGTTTCTCTGGATAATTTGCAACGCTTTCTTTAATCAGTTGCTCAATATCTAATGCCAAGTTGTTCTCAATTAAAATTCTCAACAAACCAATCGCAGCGCGCCGTAATCCGTAAGGGTCTTTATCTCCTGTTGGAATTTTTCCTACCCCAAAAATCCCCACCAATGTATCGATGCGATCCGCCAATGCAACTGCTTGACCTGCATTAGAAATCGGTAATTCATCACCTGCAAAACGCGGCAAATAATGCTCACGAATTGCTTGAGCAACTTCAATGGGTTCTTTATCATTTTTTGCATAATATTCACCCATAATACCTTGTAATTCTGGAAACTCACCGACTAATCCACTTAACAAATCGCATTTGCATAGTTTTCCTGCTCGAGTTGCTTCATTTTCATTGGTTTGAAGTTGTTTTGCAATGAAACCTGCTAATTGAGAAACGCGCATTGATTTTTCATATAAGCTGCCGAGTTTATTTTCAAACGTCACGGTCTTTAATGTTTCTAATCGACTTTCTAAAGAAACGGTGCAATCTTGTTTCCAGAAAAACATCGCATCAGTTAAGCGTGGACGAATCACTCGTTCATTCCCTGCTTGCACTAATTCTGGTTGCCGACTTTCTATGTTACTTAATGTAATAAAATACGGTAATAATTGACCATTTTCTTTATCCACCAAATGAAAATAACGTTGATGTCCTTTCATGACTGAAATTAACGCTTCGGGAGGCACTTCTAGAAACTGTTCCTCAAACTTTCCTACCACCGCAACAGGATATTCCACTAAACTCGCCACTTCTTTAAGTAATTCCTCATCGATGATGGCTTCACCATTGTATTGTTCTGCCGCTTCTTTTACTAATAATTCTACCCGTGCTTGGCGTTCAGAAAACAAAGGAATAACATGACCTTGCTCTTTCAAAATTTTTTGATAATTTGCGGCATGATCAATGGTTAGTTCTTCTGGACAATGAAACCGATGTCCTCTGGTTGTGCGATTTGATTTTGCACCCATTATTTCCGCATCAATGATTTGATCATCAAATAGCAAAACAACCCAATGAACAGGACGTACAAATTCAAAGTTCTTATCCCCCCAACGCATACGTTTTGCAATCGGTAAATTAGCGAGAGCTTGATTAACAATTTCAGGGATTAAATCAGTTGTTTCCTTTCCCGCTTGTTCTAATCGGTGAATTAACCAACTTCCTTTATCTGTTTCTAACTTTTCTAACTGAGAAACTTCCACCCCACAAGAACGCGCAAAACCTTCTGCGGCTTTACTGGGTTTCCCTGTTTTATCAAATGCAGCTTGTAATGCAGGACCGCGTTTCTCAATGATTTGTGTGGGCTGTGTTGTTTCTAAACCTTTCACTAAAACTGCCAAACGCCGAGGGGTTGCAAAAGGATACGCCATCAAATACGTTAATCCTCGATTTTCCAAACCGCTACAAATCCCCGCGTGAAATGCCTCAGATAAAGCAACTAACGACTTTGGCGGTAACTCTTCTGTTCCAATTTCAATCAATAAATCTTTTTGCATCGTAGAAATCCTGTTTGTTTTTTGAAAATATAAAGCTGTTCTTAAAATGAAATGTTTTCATAAATGTCTTCAAATGATAACGTTAAACCAATACTATTGAAATAAGGTTGTTCTAATTGATAAATTTCCCGTTGCCATTGATGATCTCGGCGGAATATTTCTACACATTTCTCTTGTTGAGAAACCAATACATATTCTTCTAAACTTTCTAATTGTTGATACGCATAAAGTTTCTCAGTTCGATCATAACGCATTGTACTTGGAGAAAGCACTTCAATAATCAATTTTGGCTCGGTTTCAATATGGCTTTTTTGTAAGGAATCTTTACTGCAACTTACTTGTAAATCTGGATAATAAAAACGTTCAGTTGTTCTAGTTTTAACATGCGTTTTTACATTTTCCATATACACTCGACAAGGCGAACCTTTCAAATGCGTTTTTAATAGAACAACTAAATTCGTTACAATAAGATTATGCGCTTTACTTTCTCCCGCCATTGCATAGACTTCACCATCAACATATTCATAACGAATAGAACTAGTTTCTTCACCGTTCAAATAGTCTTGCGGTGAAATGATCATTTTTAAGGCAGCGTTCATCATTTTTCCTCAATCTAAAAAATTAAAAGTTGCTTTAATTATTTGATTATTTTTGATTTCAACAGAGCAAGTATGTCGACCATAAGAACGTGGCGTATGAAAAACAATGGTAGTTTCTTTGTTAATATATTTGCTTAAATCGTTTGGTTTCAAATCAAAAATAATAGTTGATTTTTCTAAATCGCTCCATGTTTTAAATTTTGGAGCTAATTCACAAAACTGTTCAACGTCTTTTGCAGCGATTTGAAAAAGCCCAATAAATCCTATTATAAAAATAAAGAACAATCCAAATATTTTTTTCATATTTTTTAATGCTCACTCACCTTTTCAAAAAGGGAAGAAAAAGTGAGGAAATACATTAAGCAACCGTTTGACACATGGGAAAGCCAAGTGATTGACGGCGATTGAAATACGCCTCGGCAACTGCTCTCGCTAACCCTCTGACTCTCAAGATAAATCTTTGACGCTCAGTGACAGAAATGGCTCGACGGGCATCTAATAAATTAAAGGTATGAGAGGCTTTTAAAGTCATTTCATACGCAGGTAATGGCAAACCCGCTTCGATTAATTTTTTGCTTTCACTTTCGCAGGTATCAAACCAATCAAAAAGTTTTTCAGTATTTGCGTGTTCAAAGTTGTAAGTCGACATTTCAACTTCGTTTTGATGGAAAACATCACCGTAAGTAATTTTTCCTAAAGGACCGTCCGTCCAAACTAAATCAAAAACGCTTTCTACGCCTTGCAAATACATTGCAATTCTTTCTAATCCGTAAGTAATTTCGCCCGTTACGGGACGGCATTCTAAACCGCCAACTTGTTGAAAATAGGTGAATTGTGTGACTTCCATGCCATTCAACCACACTTCCCAACCCAATCCCCACGCGCCAAGTGTGGGAGATTCCCAATTATCCTCAACAAAACGAATGTCATGCACCAACGGATCGATGCCTAACGCTTTGAGCGAACCCAAATATAAATCCTGAATATTTAAAGGGGAAGGCTTGATAACCACTTGATATTGATAGTAATGTTGCAAACGATTGGGGTTTTCGCCATAACGCCCATCGGCGGGGCGACGCGACGGTTGAACATACGCCGCACTCCAAGGTTCGGGTCCGATTGCCCGCAAAAAAGTCGCTGGATGAAAAGTGCCCGCGCCCACTTCCATATCGTAAGGTTGTTGCAACACACAACCTTGCGCTGCCCAATAATCTTGCAACGCTAAAATAAGTCCTTGAAAAGTCTGCAAAGAATGTTTAGCCACGCCGTAATCCTTTTTATTATGAAAATGTTAGATGCGTGATTTTAACGGGTTTTTAGATCGCTTTCAAATCTTTTCATGAGTTCTTTTAACCCGTGCATTTCTGGATAAAGATCGGCGGTTTCAATAATATATTTCAACACCAGAGGAATATCTTTCAAATAACCCGCTTTTCCATCTCGATGAAACAACCGTGCAAAAATCCCCGCGACTTTGATATGACGTTGTAATCCCATCCAATCAAACCATTTGAGAAACTCTTTTTCAGAAACAGTTGAAATAATCCCCATTTGAATCGCTAATTGATGATAGCCGAAAACTTTTTCTTCAATCCACTTTCTATCCCATGCAATATAAGCATCTTTTAATAGAGAAACTAAATCATAAGTCACCGCACCTTTCACCGCATCTTGAAAATCTAAAATAGCGGGGTTTTGTCGCGGGTGAATTAAAAGATTTCTAGAATGATAATCTCGATGAACAAAAACTTGCGGTTGTTCCAAAGCATTTTGCACTAATAAATCAAAACAACAATGCAATTGATCCGTTTCAACTTCATTTAAAGAAATACCTAAATGTTTTGCAATGAACCAATCGGGTAATAATTGCATTTCAATACGGAGCAGCTTTTCATCATAAAGGGGTAATTGATCGGTTTCAACGCAGGTTTGCATGGTTGCTAAAGCTGCTAAAGCATCACCATATAAACGATCTATTTTAAGTCGATCATTTTCTTTCAAAATAGGTAAATACAATTCATCGCCTAAATCCGAGAGCAACAGAAAGCCATTTTTCCAATCAATCGCTTTAATTTCTGGAACATTTAACCCCGCATTAAATAAACGTTGAGCGATTTCTACAAAGGGTTTGAGATTTTCTTTATCGGGCGGCGCGTCCATCGCAATAAACGTGTTATGATTGGGTGAATACACGCGAAAATAACGCCGAAAACTCGCATCATTTTGCATAGCTTGAAGGGTTGCGGTGGGATAATGGGAGGTTTCGCGCACCCATTGCTCTAACTGTAATTCTCTAAAATTCATATAGTTACCTTAAAAGATTGACAGGATAATAGTTGAGTAGTACACTTGGTTATTATATTTAGACGTTTCTAATATAGCATTTTTAAGATCGGCATTTTTTCAAACCTAACGCCGATGTGCAAGTTAAATCATAGAAAGTGGGGTGGGTTATGTTGCGACCAATGCAATTATCATTAGTACCCGGGCAAAGTATTGAAAGTTATGTGCAAACTTTGAAACGTATTCCGTTATTAAGTTTAGAGGAAGAACGACATTTGGCGGAGCGGTTGCAACAAAACAACGATATTGAAGCAGCACGACAATTAGTTATGTCGCATTTGCGATTTGTCGTTCATATTGCACATAGTTACAAAGGTTACGGTTTGCCGCAATCAGATTTGATTCAAGAAGGCAACATTGGATTAATGAAAGCGGTGAAACGTTTTGATCCTAATGTTGGCGTGCGTTTAGTGTCGTTTGCGGTGCATTGGATTCGCGCGGAAATTCACGAATATATTTTGAAGAACTGGCGCATTGTAAAGATTGCAACTACCAAATCTCAACGCAAGCTATTTTTCAACTTACGCAGCGCAAAGAAAAAAGCTAATTGGTTGAGTGGTGAAGAAGCGAGAAAAGTTGCTGAAGATTTAGGGGTTAGTTTGAAAGATGTGTTAGAAATGGAAGGGCGTTTGAACGCTAACGATACAGCATTTGATGGTTCTCCTGAAAATGATGATGATGAAGATTATTACAACCCGTCCGCTTATTTAGAGGATAGTCGTTATGATCCCTCTCATGTTTCGGAGGAAGAAAATTGGGTGGAATACAATCAAAAACGCCTATATCAAGCAATGTCGAAACTTGACGATCGAAGCCAAGATATTGTGAAGAAACGCTGGTTAGAAGATGATAAGAAACACACATTGCAAGATTTAGCAACTAATTATTCAGTATCGGCAGAACGCATTCGCCAATTAGAACAAAATGCGTTGAATAAATTGCGCCACAATTTGAAAAAAGCCGCTTGATCTTTATTTCTACAAGGGTGAGTTGTTGCTCACCTTTTTTATTTCTAATTTAGGGTGTGATCAAAAGAAAGAGATGATTTATGTTTATTTCAGCAAATTTATAGATTTAATGAGCATCTCAATTTAATCACTACCCCACTACTAATTAAAGAATTTACGCAATATTAAGCGCATCTTTTACGAAAGGAAGAGTGAGACGACGCTTTTTGCCGCTGGCTAAACCATCAAGTTGTTCTAACCAGCCAATCATGGTTTTCAAATCGGCGTGATGTTTGATAAAAAAATGTGCGATCGAATCGGGTAAAACCAATCCCAATTCAGCCGCATAGTTTTGGAGTAATTCGCTTTGATCGGTTTCGGAAAGGGTTTCTAATTGATAAACCGTTCCTTGAGCAAAACGCGAAATAATATCTGCTAAAGTGTTTAGTTGATGGGGAGAAACATCGGCAGCTAATAACAGAGGAATTTTGTTGTCATTTAATACATGATACAAATTGAAAATCGCGTGTTCCCAGCTGTCAATGCCCGCGATGGTTTGAACGTCGTCCAAACAGACCAAATCCATGTTGTCCAAGCCCTCTAAAACGCCCACTGGCAAGGTTAGCACATCGGCTAAGGGTAGGTACGCGCTCAAGCCGCCGCGCTCGGAAATATGCCGACAAGCCGCTTGTAAAAGGTGTGTTTTCCCGCACCCGCGCGCGCCCCACACGTAGAACGACGCGCAAGAACCGCTTTGTTCTAGCCATTGGTGTAACATTCGACAGGCAACCGTGTTTTGACCGATCCGAAACGTCTCAAAAGAATGGGGCAAACCGTGCCAATTCAGCGCAAGTGTCTGTTGTTGCATGGGTATAACAACTGTTTCGTGCAAAGATTTAAACCTTAGGATTTTAGAATCTTAGTCACATCGGCGAAATGACCCGCGATCGCAGCAGCGGCAGCCATTGCGGGGCTAACTAAATGCGTGCGACTGTTAAGTCCTTGACGACCCTCAAAATTTCGGTTCGAAGTCGACGCACAACGTTCGTAAGGCATTAAACGATCGGCATTCATCGCCAAACACATCGAACACCCGGGCGACCGCCATTCAAAACCCGCGTCGAGGAAAATTTTGTCCAAACCTTCTTGTTCAGCTTGCTGTTTGATCAAGCCCGATCCGGGAACAATTAAGCCTTGTTTCAATGACTTAGCGACTTTTTTACCTTTCACGACTTCGGCAGCAGCGCGTAAATCTTCGATCCGAGAATTCGTACACGATCCAATAAACACTCGATCGACAGTGATTTCAGAGATCGGCGTATTTGCGGATAATCCCATATAATTCAATGCTCTACGCATACCTTCTGCTTTAATCGGATCGGCTTCTTGATCAGGATCGGGAATTTTATCGGTGATCGAAATGACCATTTCTGGCGATGTTCCCCAAGTTACTTGCGGTTTTAAATTACTGAAATCTAAGCGAATTTCACGATCAAAAACCGCATCATCATCGCTGTGCAAATCTTTCCAAGCGGCAACGGCTTTATCCCATAAATCGCCTTTCGGGGCAAACGGACGATCTTTAACATAATCAATGGTTTGTTCGTCGACCGCGACCATTCCCGCCCGCGCACCGCCTTCGATTGCCATGTTGCATAAAGTCATGCGACCTTCGACGGATAAATTGCGAATCACTTCTCCAGCAAATTCAATCGCATAGCCTGTTCCACCCGCTGTCCCAATTTCGCCGATGATCGCTAAAATGACATCTTTTGCAGAAACGTTGTTGGGTAATTTTCCTTCAACTAAGATTCTGAAATTCTTAGATTTTTTCTGCAATAAACATTGAGTTGCTAAAACGTGTTCGACTTCGGACGTGCCGATCCCGAACGCCAACGCCCCCAACGCCCCGTGCGTCGAGGTGTGCGAATCGCCGCAAACCACTGTCATTCCTGGTAAAGTTGCGCCTTGTTCGGGTCCGATGACGTGGACGATGCCTTGACGAATATCGTTCATTTTCAATTCGTTAATCCCGAAAGCATCGCAATTTTCGTTAAGGGTGTCGACCTGCAAACGCGACACCGGATCGACAATCCCCAAATCCAGATCGGCGGTTGGAATATTGTGATCGGGGACGGCTAAATTCGCGTCCAAACGCCAAGGTTTTCGATCCGCCAAACGTAATCCTTCAAAGGCTTGAGGTGACGTAACCTCGTGAATTAAATGACGATCTATATAAAGTAACGCCGTTCCGTCTTCCGACATTCTCACCACGTGCGCGTCCCATAATTTGTCATATAATGTTTTTGCAGCCATGAAATAAAAGTTCCTCTAATTGTTAATACGTTGATAATCTAACCGTGCACCATCAGTTTCATGCAAAGAAAGTGTTTGATCATTGATTACAAATTTGACATAACGATGCAATACTCGACCGTCCGAATTGGTAATCTGTAATTCGCCGTTATTTTCAACTTGCCACTGACCCGCTTCAAAAGGCAGTTGTTCTAATGTCGAAGAATAGAATTGAATACCATTTTTTGTTCCAAAATTCAATTGCACAGCGGCTTCTCCACCAATCCCTTGCCAACTCCCAATAAGTTGAGGTGGCTGCACCATTTTTTCGACAGATTTAGAAACCAGTTGTTTATTTGTCGAACCATCAAGATACAAAGCCTCTATTTCACTAGAACGAAACTGTGTGTGAATAGCCAAACAAGCATTTTTTTGAACGCCAAGTTTAGATTGAGCGCGGCAATCTTGATCTCGAAAAGCTAACCATGCACGCTGAGTTTCACGCAATTGCTGCACTTGCGCAGGGGCAAGTTTTCCTATAATTTGTTTATAATTTTCATTAAGTTGTTCGTCGGCAGTCTTGAAATCGGGCGCAGACTCATTGATAGCATTAATATCGTGAGCTTGGTAAATCTTTTGTAATGTTTGAATGCGCCGATCGGTTAATTCCATTAAACAAGTTGCTCGACTTTTCTGCTGACTATTTTCAACCGCCTGACAATGCGCATCTCGATAATGAATCCACGCTCGTTGTCCACTGGTTAGAAATGATTTTATTTTAGTATTTTTAATAACGTTCTTATAAATATCATTGAGCGTTTGATCACTTTCATAATAGTGTTTTTGTTCACATTGTGGATTATCGCTTCCTTTCAAACCCACGCACGGATTTTCAATACTATCCATTGCATAAAGATTATTGAAAATGCTCGATATAATTACCATCATTGCCCATTTCATAATGTGATCCTCTTGTTCAGTTTTTAGGTTATAATGCCGCGAATGTTTTTCCAATGCAAGTTTAAACAATTGAAATGTTAAAAGAATGCGAGTTTGTTTTATCGGGACAAGTGCAAGGTGTTGGATTTCGTCCTTTTATTTTTCGGTTAGCGCAACACTATGATTTGCAGGGTTGGGTGCAAAATCGCGTGGGTCAAGTGGTCATTTTAGCACAAGGAACAACTGATAACCTAAAACGCTTTCTAGTGGATTTGATCGACAAATGTCCGCCGTTAGCAAAACCTTATTTGAAAAGTGAGGAATGGCGAGATATTTCTTCTCTTTTAAACGATTTTAAGATTCTTCATAGTTTAACAAATGGTGAAACACAAGTCCATGTGCCACCTGATTATTTTACCTGTTCTGAATGTTTAAGTGAATTAAATGATCCGCTCGATCGGCGATTTGAATATCCTTTTATAAATTGCACGCAATGCGGACCGCGTTATACCTTAATTAAAAAACTCCCTTATGATCGCCCAAACACCTCGATGGCGGATTTTCCGTTGTGCGAAAACTGTCGGGCGGAATATGAGAATCCCTTAAATCGACGTTTTCACGCTCAACCCGTCGCTTGTCCAAATTGTGGACCTCAAATACAATTTTTAGATAAAAAAGCGAAGGAAGCCTTAGACTTAGCCATTTTAGCATTACAAAATGGAAAGATTTTAGCTGTCAAAGGAATGGGCGGTTATCATTTAATTTGTGATGCAACAAATCATCAAGCTATTCAAATACTTAGAGAAAAAAAGCCTCGTCCGCATAAACCTTTAGCGATCATGACCTTAGCTGTTGATTTACCTATAGATCAAAGCGATTTTTTACAAAGTCCGTTGCGTCCAATTTTATTGGTCGATAAAAAAGAGTTTTCTGATCTTTCTGAGCACATTGCACCTCATTTGAATGAAATCGGCGTAATGTTACCTTATAGCCCTTTACATTATCTTTTAATTCAAAAACTTGGCAAACCGATAATTGCAACTTCTGCCAATATCAGCGGCGAGCCGGTTTTAACGGAAAATAGCGATGTCGAGCAAAAATTATCCCATATTGCGGAGGGTTTTGTGCATCACAATCGCCCGATTGAACGCCCCGCCGACGATCCCGTGTTTCGTTGGATTGCGGACGCGCCTCGTCCGTTGCGTTTGGGACGCGGCAATGCCCCGTTAGAGCTTGATTTATATAGAAAATTACCATATCCCGTGTTGGCGGTCGGCGGACACAATAAAAATACCCTTTGTTTTGCATGGGAAAATCGCGCGGTGATTTCTCCGCACATTGGCGATTTAAATAGTCCACGAAGTTTATCTGTGTTTTCACAACTCATTGAAAATTATCAACAATTATATCAAATTTCACCCAAAAAAATTCTTTGCGATGCGCACCCAAATTACGCAAGCACGCGCTGGGCGATGAAATCGGGGCTGCCTGTTCAAAAAATCTATCATCATCAAGCACATAGCTTTGCGTTAATCGGTGAAATCAATCGAGAAAACAGTTTAATTTTTAGTTGGGACGGCGTGGGATTTGGTGAAGATGGCAATTTATGGGGCGGAGAAACTTTTTATTATTCAAAGAGTTCAGTTCAACGGGTTGCGACTTTAAAATCTTTTCGTTTAATGGGTGGAGAAAGCGTTAGCAAACAAATTTGGCGAAGTGCAGCGGCATTATGTTGGGAGAGCAACTTCCCATTTGAAACAGAAGAAATGGTATTTCAAGCGTGGAAGAAAAACCTTAATTGTCAAACCACCCACGCGATAGGAAGATTATTTGACGGCGCAGCGGTTTTGTTGGGTTTATTGAGAGAAACATCTTTTGAAGGACAAGCCCCCATGTATTTAGAAGCAATCGCCGAGAAAAATACCTACGCAATGGATTTGCCGCTTTTAGAGAAAAATGGGTTATTAGAAATCGATTGGTCGCCCTTAATTCCAATGCTGTTAGATCAAAACAAAACAATCTCTCAACGGGCGGGTATTTTTCATCAGTCTTTAGCGCAAACCATTGTTAAAATAACAAAAAACCTTTCTCAAAAATTAGAAATAAATTATGTGGGACTGTGTGGAGGTGTCTTTCAAAATAAATTACTCACTGAATTAGCGTTAATGTATTTGAAAGAGGCGGGATTTGAAACCTTTTTTCCTTCAAAAATTCCTATCAATGATGCGGGGTTAAGTTTTGGTCAAGTGATGGCGTATTTGCACCAAATTAAGGGATAGGAACTTGCTCAATTAAATGAGTTGCAAGTTGTTCTGCGGATTGCGGCGTGGTTGAAAACAAACGGTGATTAATCACGCTCGCTAAAATGGCTTGAACATCTTCGGGAATTACGAAATCACGCCCCGCCAACATCGCCCACGCTTGTGCGCATCGCAACAACGCCAATCCCGCGCGTGGCGATAAACCATGTTTATAATCAGGGACTTGGCGGGTGTGTTGTAAAATGGCTTGCACATAATGAATGAGGGGATCGCGAACGGTAATAGTTGGAACGATATGTTGCCAGCTAATAAGTTGTTCATTTGAAAGGGTTTGTGGTAAAGTTTGAATTAAAACACGGCGATCTTTTCCTTTCAATAATTCTTTTTCTGCCGCTGCATTTGGATAACCCAATGAAATGCGCATCATGAAACGATCTAATTGCGATTCAGGGAGAGGAAATGTACCAATTTGATGCAAAGGATTTTGAGTTGCTAAAACAAAGAACGGTTGAGGTAAAAGATAGGTTTTTCTATCAATTGTAACCTGCCGTTCTTCCATTGCTTCTAATAGCGCGCTTTGCGTTTTAGGGGTTGCACGATTGATTTCATCGGCGAGCAACATTTGGGTAAAAACCGCGCCCTGATGAAAGGTAAATTGGGCGTTTTTCTTATCATAAATTGAAACCCCTAAAATATCCGCTGGCAATAAATCGCTGGTAAATTGAATGCGTTGAAAATCTAATCCCAATACCTGTGCTAAAGCGTGCGCTAAAGTGGTTTTTCCAACGCCCGGAATATCCTCAATTAAAATATGACCTCGCGCTAATAAACACGCGAAAATTAACCGAATTTGCTGAGATTTTCCTAAAATAACTTCACCCACTTGTTCTAGCGCATATTTTAAAAGTTCATTCATTGTTAGTGACCTATTTGAATTAAGTGATGATTTAGCTAAGAAATGGCAATGTTGCTAAAAAAAACCTGCCGAGTTTTGAAATCAGCAGGCTTTGATGTTGAAATGCTTTTATGTGAGGAACTATGGACCCATATGCAAGCCGCCGTTAATGGCGAGATTTGCACCTGTAATGAAACCCGAACGTTCATCAGCGAGAAATGCCACAGCGTGCGCGATTTCAGAAGGTTCTGCCAAACGTCCAACCGGTACAGTTGCAACAATTTTTGCTCTCACGTCTTCAGGAATTGCCATCACCATTTGGGTAGCAATGTAACCCGGAGAAACCGTATTAACCGTTACGCCTTTTTTCGCAACTTCTTGCGCCAACGCCATCGTAAAACCGTGCATACCCGCTTTGGCGGCGGAATAATTGGTTTGACCAAATTGACCTTTTTGACCGTTCACCGAAGAAATATTAATGATTCTTCCCCAACCCCGATCAACCATGCCATCAACAACCGGTTTAGTGACGTTGAACACACTGTTTAAATTGACATTAATGACATCGTACCATTGTTCTTTCTTCATTTTTTTCAACTGGGTATCTTTAGTAATACCTGCGCAGTTCACTAAAATATCAATTGCGCCCAGTTTCTCAACAACGGCTTTCACCATCGCATCAGATGAATCAAAATCAGAAACGTTTCCGGGCACAACGGTGAAATCAAAACCTAATTCTTTTTGTTTGGCTTGCCAACCTAATCCGTCATCAACGCCTTCCAAATAATTTGCAGCCACTTTGCAACCGCGTTTTGCTAATTCTTGACAAATCGTTGTTCCAATGCCACCCGTGCCGCCTGTTACTAATGCAACTTTTCCTTGCATACAAATTCCTCCAGAAATAAAAATGAATGGTGAATAAAAACGATAAAAGTTATTTCTTTTCCTTGTCTTCTTTTTTGGTAGCCGATGTGGCTGCCTTAAAGAAAGCGTCCTGCATATCTTTCCACATTTTGAGATTTCTATCCGCAACCTCAGAAATAAGATTTAAGGGATTTTGTTTTTGTATTTGTTCTTGGACTTTTTCTTGTTGTTGCGCAAACAACTTAAACGAACTTTCTAAATAATTTCCCATCATACCTTGAAATGTGCCACCATAGAAACGAATCAACTCTTCTAATGCGCCATTACTAAACAAATGATCACCGCGTTCTTCTTGTTCAACAATAATTTGCAATAACACCAGACGGGTAATATCTTCACCTGTTTTAGCATCTTGAATCGCGAAAGGTTCATTGTCCATCACCAAACGTTTTACATCTGCCAATGTAATATAACTACTGACACAAGTATCATACAAACGTCGGTTTGGGTATTTTTTGATAATTCTTAACTCAGACATAGCTTTGATTTCCTCAAGAGATTTCCTTTCCAAACGTTAAGAAAGGAAATCCGTCAAATGATTAGCGTTCGATGGTCATCGCAACACCCATTCCGCCGCCAATACAAAGGGTTGCTAATCCTTTATGCGCGTCGCGATTCATCATTTCAAATAACAAAGTGACTAAGATTCTTGCGCCCGATGCACCAATGGGGTGACCAATAGAAATCGCGCCGCCATTTACGTTCACTTTGCTCAAATCCCAGTTCATTTCTTTATTCACAGAAATCGCTTGCGCGGCGAAGGCTTCATTAGATTCGATCAAATCTAAATCACTTACGTTCCAGCCTGCTTTTTCTAAGCATTTCTTTGACGCGGGAATAGGACCTGTGCCCATAATTTTGGGATCAACGCCTGCGCTAGCATAAGAAACAATTTTTGCTAAGATGGGCAAACCGAGTTCTTTCGCTTTTTTCTCACTGGCTAAAATGACTGCTGCCGCGCCATCGTTAATACCCGATGCATTACCCGCAGTGACCGTGCCGTTCTTATCAAAAGCAGGACGCAATTTTCCTAAGGCTTCTTTGGTTGCACCCGCGCGAGGAAATTCGTCTTTATTGAAAACAACGGGATCGCCTTTTCTTTGAGGAATTACAACGGGGATAATTTGGTCGTTAAATGCGCCGTTGTTTTGAGCGGCTTCGGTTTTTTGTTGAGAGGTTGCCGCAAAGGCATCTTGTTCATCACGAGAAATGTCGAATTGTTTAGCGATGTTCTCGGCGGTGAAACCCATGTGATAATTATTGAAAGCGTCGCTCAAACCGTCTTTAATCATGGTGTCGACCATTTGCCAATCGCCCATGCGTTGTCCTTTGCGCGAGCCCATTAAAGCGTGCGGAGAAAGGCTCATGTTTTCTTGACCGCCCGCGATAATGATGTCTGCGTCGCCACAACGAATGGCTTGCGCGGCGAGGTGCATGGCTTTCAGACCGCTGCCGCAGACTTTGTTGATGGTCATTGCGGGGACATCGATTGGCAAGCCCGCTTCGATAACCGTTTGGCGCGCGGGGTTTTGTCCCACGCCGGCAGTGAGCACTTGTCCGAGGATAACCTCATCAATTTGCTCAGGTTTTAAACCCGCGCGTTCAAGCAAACCCTTGATAACCGTTGCGCCCAATGTGCTGGCGGGAATCTCCGCGAGCGAACCGTTAAAATTACCCACTGGCGTGCGTCCGGCGGCGACAATGACGACATTTTCCACGAAAAATTCTCCTGTTTTTGAGCCTGAAAATCGTAATCTGCATCGTTAGTGTGCAGTGCACAAAATCGTAACAAATAAATCACTTAAATACCAGTCGACCGCAATTTTTTTTCACCGCCCTTTTGTTAATACCCTGCATTACCTTTTTGAATGCCCACACTTTTGATTTCTAATATCTTTGCCCGCACTAAATAAATAAACGGGAACAACATACATAAACTATACGCCAACGATGATCCCCAAATAACACCAACAATTCCAAATCTTTCAATGAACAAAATCTTAATGAAAATTGAAAACACCGCCCATATAATCGCCGCCATCGCTTGTTGAGAAACCACGTGAACACCATTGAGAAAAATACTTAATGTCATGCCTAAGGATTCAATTATTTTCCATATCCCAAATCCTACCCATAACATTGTTGGAATTTCCATATCTTTATTCACTAATAATGCAATAATATTTTGACCCGCTAACATTAAAACAACGCCTAAACTCATTGAAATCGATAAAGATAAGATTATCGACCGTTTTAAAGTCTTTTTTATCCATTGCAAATCTCCTTTCGCAAACGCTTCAGTGTATGCCGCCCACAACGGTAAAATAAATAACAAAATAATCAAACTAATAATGCTAAATAATTTCTCAGAAACCGCATAATAACTAACCGCCGATGCACCCAACCATTGCGCAATTAATATATTATCCATTGCAATCGCTATAACACCACAAAAATGCAATATAAAAAAGATTATTCCTCGTTTCAATAGTTGAACAATAATTTGCCCGTTACATAAAGAGAATTGAAATCCCATTGCCTCTCGATTGAAATAAAAAAACCACCCATTATTTCCTAACATCACCAATAATGGCAAACCCACTAACGCAAAAACCAGCCAAGTCATCGATGCTTGAAAATAAACGCCACTTATAATACCTATAAAAGAACTTAAATTTGCTAACCCTTGCCAACTATTTGCTGAAAATCCACGTTGTAAAGCAGATAATATTTTTTGTATGATATTCAGTGGAATAGCTAAAATGAAACAACACCCAAAAACCCACATGGCAGCGTAACTTTCCTCGACCGCTTGTGGAGAAGTTACATTAAAAACTTTCTCCCATTGTATCAAAGGAAAAACAAAACCAAAAATAATCGCTAATATAAAAGAAATAATCCACAATACACTCATGCCACTGACAATATAAGTTTGAATCAATTTTTGATCATTTTTTCCTTTGGCATCAGCAATCATATTGATTAAACCATAACCCATTCCAATATCCGCAAAATTAGCGAATACAACGAAGGTGTTAAATAACATCCACAAACCAAATCGTTCTACCCCTAAATAATGAAAGGTGAGAGGAATTGTAATAATAGATGCTAAAATTCCCGTTAGTTTTGCAAACCCCGATGCTAGGGTTGTCCATAAAATCCGCCGATGACGTTCTTTTGCGCGTCCTTGTTCGGTATTTGTATCAAAAGGTTTCCAACTAAATAAGTGAAGAAGTTGTTGTATGTGCGCTAACATTTAATTGAGATCAATTGAAAGGGTTTGAAGATTGCCTTTGCGCAGAACATCTAGTTTTAGATTTTTGGCGGTTGATAATTGTTGCAACGCATTGAAACTTTGGGTAGGAACGTCTAAAGGAATATCGTTTATTTTGATAGCAATATCGCCGTTTTGAAGACCGAGTTGTTGAAAGAGTTGTGAATCATTGCCAGCATTTAATTCATAGCCGAGTAGTTTACCGTTTTTTTCGGCAGGTTTAATTCGAACAACTTTGCTCAAATTAGCGGGTTTGTCGAGGATTTCTCTACGAAAGGAACTTAGATTGGTGGTGGGAGAGGAAACGGGGGGAGAAACCTGAGTTGAAAGTAGATTAGATGTTTCTTTTTTCAAACGTAAAATTTCAATTGTGCCATTCCGTTGCAAAAGGACTCGATCGGGTAAAATATCTTGTAAAACAACGCCTTGAAAAGTTTGTCCGCGCCGATAAGTGTCGGCTTTATTATTGGTATCGGCGATAATGGCTTTGGCTTGCTGCGGATCATCGCTGAACAACGTGCCTTGCAGAGTTAAATTGAGTGCTGTTTCAGGGAGTTGCGCGGTTTGAACAGGGGTAGCGGGCGCGGTTAATTGCCCAAACCATCGACGACGCAATAACGGCGAAATATCGGTATTAAGTTGTTGAAAATTCGGTTGTTTTTGGGGAAATGCCGACGGTAAAAATGGCAACGGCGGCAAAAACAATTGAGTCGCTTGATAACCCAGCATCGCCGCTAATAGCATATTAATCACAACGAGCGGAAAATACTGTAATTTCATTTACTTGAAACACTGTTGGCGAGTGTTTTAGCGCGACCTTGTGCATCTTTGGCGCAGTTTTTATCGTTTAAGCCTTCGCACGCCAACGCGATTAATGTCCAGTTTCGAATGCGTAACCATTTGTTATCAATGGCTAATTCGTTGGATTTTGCCGCCAAACTCATCGCTTTGCGCCACTCGTCCTGTTTTAAGCGCACGCCCGCCAAATCGTGCCACAAAATTGCGTTTCGCGGATCGATGCGCAGAGCCCGTTCCAGCAACGCGGCGGCTTGTTCGTAGCGTTCTTGGACAAATTCGTCGCGGGATTCTTTGAGCAACGCCGCCACCGCATTCGACGAATCGGCGGCTGCCCATTGCGGCACACTTAATCCCAACCAAAAAATAATAACCAAATGATATTTAAGCATATTTTATTCAGGTTTATCCGTATTATCGTCATCAGAAGGATTTTGAGAGGCTTTTTCTTCTTCAGCAGCTTCCGCCGCCGCCAACGCTGCTTGAACCGTTTGACTGTCGCGTTCATGGCTGATAATAATGGGAATTTTGACACGTCCCGCCTTTGCTGGCAAACCTGCCGCCCGCGCGCCCACCGATCGCCACTCGGTGCGCTCAGGCAATTGCGTGCTCAACGATTGCGGTCGAGCGTTTTTCATAAATTCGCCCCACACGCGCATCGCGCCGCCGCCGCCCGTTAAACCGGTCGATTTGTTGTCGTCGCGCCCCATCCACACCACCGCCAGCATATCGCCCCCAAATCCCGCAAACCAACTGTCACGATATTCGTTGGTCGTGCCGGTTTTGCCCGCCAAACGCCATTCATCGGGCAACATATCATCGGCGACCGCTCGCCCCGTTCCATAACGCACGACATTTTGCATACCGTAACTTAACACAAAAACACTCGCTGCATCAAAGACTTGATCGGACGTGAGCGGATAACGCGACAACGGTTTGCCGTCGTGCGCGGTGACTTCGCGAATCGCCCGCAGCAATGTCCGCGACCCGCCGCTCGCAATCGTTTGATACATTTGCGTCACTTCCATTGGCGTTAATGCAATACTTCCTAATAACATCGACGGATAAGAACCGATTTCTCGTTCTACCCCCAACCGATACAGCGTTTCTTTAACTTTTTCCAATCCCAACTGTCGCCCCAATTGCACAGCCGCCAAATTATAAGAATTAATCAACGCTTTCATTAAAGGAACTGTCCCGTGTTCTTTGCCATCATAGTTTTTAGGCGACCAAATCTGTTTGGTTTCTTTTATCTTCCATTCCAATCCCCGATCATTTAACGGGGAAATCAAAGAATACTTACGACTATTTTCTAATGCCGTCAAATAAATCGCGGGTTTGATTAATGAACCAATTGGACGCAGCGCATCTAATGCCCGATTGAAACCTTCATAATCGGTATCTTTACCCCCTACCAATGCCAAAATTTCACCACTTGAAGGCGCAGTGACGGTTATTGCAGAATCCAACCGTCCTCTCAAATATTGATGGTCGCGTTCTAACTTTCTAACTTGAGAAATTAAGGCTTTTTCTGCTTGGTGTTGTCTAATCGGATCGAGCGTGGTAAATATTTGTAATCCTTCCGATTGTAAATCCTGTTGTTTGTAATCCCGCTTTAATTGTCTTCTAACCAATTCCAGAAAGGCGGGATACGGTGAAGAACTCTTCGGTGCTTCATCTGAAACTTCTAACGGTGCAGAACGCCCTTGATCATATTGTTCTTTCGTGATCATATTTTGCTGAAACATTTGTAACAGCACTAAATTACGGCGTTCTATTGCCCGATCGGGGTATTTTCGAGGATTGTATTTTGAAGCTCCCCGCACCAAACCAATTAACAATGCAGATTGCGGTAAAGTTAATTGTTGCAATGATCGACTGAAATAAAATTGCGCCGCCAAACCCATGCCGTGAATTGCATAATCGCCTTCCTGTCCCAAATAAACTTCATTTAAGTAAGCCTCTAAAATTTCGGATTTGCTGTAATGCAGTTCTAATAGCAACGCCATTAAGGCTTCTTTAACTTTTCTATGCAGGGTTTTCTCAGCGGTCAAGAAATGATTTTTAATTAACTGTTGTGTTAAGGTACTTCCTCCCTGTGACCACGACATATTTTTAAGATTAACTAACATGGCGCGACCTAAACCTCTTACACTAATGCCATTATGGTCGTAGAAATAGCGGTCTTCCATTGCAAGCAATGCTTTAATCAAATAGGGAGGCACTTCATCTAGCTTTGCTAAAATACGGTCTTCTTTGTGGGTTGGATAAATCTTTCCAATCAACACGGGGTCGAGTCGAACCAAATTAAGATATTCGCGGGTTTCTAAGTCAGCAATGTTTTCAACTTTATTGCCGTCAAATCGGACACGGATTTTACGCGCGGGCTCTTCGCTATCCCAAAATTTGAAAGGACGAGTAACCAAGTAGAAATCATTTCCTTTACGGTAAAATTCACCACTTTGCTGCGGTTTTTCCTCTAATTCGTGAAACTCGAGATTCTCTAATTCATATTGAAAGTTCTTCGCGCTCAGCCGCAAACTCGGGTAAAGTTCCAACGGGCGCGCAAACACCCGCGCAGGCAACGCCCACCGTTTGCCTTCAAATTGGTGGCGGACTTCAACGTCCAAAGAAATCGTGTAAGAAAGGGTAGGAATAAAAATAATTAACGCTAATGTCCAGCGCAATAACCGCATGAAAACACTCGCTTTCTTTTTTTTAGGTGTCATTGACCGTTTAAGAACGGGACGGGTATTTTTATTTTTTATACGCGAGGGGGGGGCTTTTTTGAAAAACATTTTGCACCTTAAATCAGTGTGTTAAACAAGACAGTTCAATATCTACTTCAATAAGCATACTTTGAAGTTTGATAATATACAACTTTTTACTGATTTTTGGTGCAATAAATTCGCCAACCATTAAATTTCAGAGAACCACTTCGAACCAAATAAGCCGCCTTCTTTCACTTTCCAACCGTTGTTCAAAATGATTTCTTTTAAGCATTTCTTCGCCTTCATATCAGATACTCGACCGCGCGTTGCTTTCTTATACATTGCGAGAGCGTGCTCAAATTCTTTCTTATCAATCACGCCATCGTTGCTCGCAAATTGTTCTAACGTAGATTTCGTTTGATCTTCAACATCGCGTTCAATCACATAATCATTCGCTTCTGAAATCTGGCGCATGATAGTTAAGGCTTCATCGATGCCAATATTTCTTTTCAATGCTTCGGTTAAGATATTTTTTTCTTCCGCGCGATCAATGTATTTATCATCATAGACTTGCAATTTGATAAATTCGCTTAATTGGCGTTTCATTTCATCTGACATACTCATTTCTCCTCCTTAAAAAAGAAACCCTCCAAACGGAGGGCTTTGATTAAATTTTATTTAAGAAATTTCAGAGAACCATTTTGTTCCAAACAATCCACCTTCTTTAGCTTTCCAACCTTGATCAATCATCATATTTTTGAGGCGGCGGCGGATTTCTGATTCAGGCACTCTTCCTCGCGAACCTTTTTTATACATTGCAACGGCATCTTCAAATTCTTTCTTATCGACTTTCCCGTCACTTGCAAACTGTTCTAACATATCTTTGCAACGGGTTTCAACATCGCGTTCTACCACATAATCATTGGCAGAAGCAATCGATCGCATTACGGCAAGCGCATCATCGATAGCAATGTTTCTTTTCATGGCTTCTTCTAAAATTTTCTTTTCTTCTTTGCGATCAATGTATTTATCATCATAGACTTGCAATTTCACAAACTCACCGAGTTGGCGTTTAGCTTCTTCTGACATACTCATAGGAAATCTCCTTTCTGTGGAAATAAAAGTAACTGGGATTATACGTCGATTCTGGGAAACACGGGGATTTTTTTGCGTTGGAAACAGCGTTAGTCACGATTTAAATTTGAAAAACAGAAATAAGATAAGAGGCACTCCGTTTGATCACAGTATTCGAGCAGGCCTTGAAACCGAGTGTTCCAATGTGGGTACATCGAGTGACGCATCAGGCTTCCCATCTCAAATGGGCTTGCACACCACGCCCCTGTTCTGTTCCCTTGACCATTTTTTAAGGCTCAAGTATTGAGCGAATACCATGCGGAGTGCCGAAAAACTTTCAAATCAAAAAATTACGCGAGTTTAACGTCTTTAGCTTGCAAACCCTTTGCGCCTCTTTCGATTTCGAACTCGACTTTTTGTCCTTCCGCTAACGTTCTGAATCCCGCGCCCTTAATCGCTGAAAAATGTACAAAAACGTCCTCACCACCGCCATCTTGGGTTAAAAAACCGAAGCCTTTCGACTCGTTAAACCACTTTACCGTACCTGTTGCCATACTTACTCGCCTTTCTCTTGAAAAAATCAAACATCTGTATCGAGCGCGGCTTGGAGCTTTTGTTCTAAACGCCGCAAGTCGCCACTGTCGAGGTTAGTATAACGATTTTTTGACGTTTTGTGTTGTAAAAGTTCATGAACAATATTCAGTGCCGTCATCACCAACAATCGCTCAGACCCAGACACCTTTCCTCGTTCGCGAACCTCTTGAATTTTCTCATTAAGATAAGTCGCACACGCCAACAAATCGTCCTGCTCATTGTCAGGGCAAGCCACCACATAATCTTTCTCTAAAATATGTAACGTAACATTTTTTGGACGTTTCATGATACTTACCAATGCCGCAACGGAGGATTAAGGATTTCAATATGTTTGCCTTGCTGCGTGAGCAAAAACAAACCCTTTTCACTTATTTCTTCAACTAACTCTGGATAAGTTACCAAACTCGCAATTCCTGCGTAAATTTTGTAATTTTTGAAATGCGGAAAAAGAATCTTCAAATGCGGAATTTTCTTCTCAATCATTTTATCAACCAAATTAAGATGTGCTTTACTTTTAACCTCAATCAACGCCAGTGCATCACCATTAATCAAGACCAAATCAAATTCATCATGTACTTTACCTTTTTCTCCACTCAAATTACGATGAATCGTATCAAAAGTCATACCCGCAATTTGCCGATTTTTCTTCAAACTATTAAAGAAAAACTCCTCTGCTTCTTCTCCACGATTATTATTCACATCACCAAATAGTTTTGCAATCTTATTCAGTTTCGCGTCAGTTTTCGCTAATTGGGCATCGGTTTTCGCCAATTGAGCATCAGTTTTCGCCAATTGGGCATCGGTTTTCGCCAATTGCGCTTCCAATTGAGCGTGACGGCGATCTTGTTCGGCAGATAATTTCGCCATAAAAGCCCAAAATTCTTGTTCATTTGTTACGCTATCCATTATTTTTTCTCCCATATTTGTTGTTCAAACCAACACATATTTTTCTAAATACCAAATCAATACAACATAAAACAAAAACCAAATCACTAGAAAAACCATTTGAAATAAAAATGGCATAACGGACATTAACAAACTAGAAACACTGCACATTGCCATTAAAGCATATTCCAACAATACCGTTTTTCTATGTCCCCAACCTTTTAATTGTGTTAAACGTTGATAATAATGAGATCGATGGGGCTTCCATATTTTTTCTTTTTTAATCAATCGCTTAAATAAAACAACGGTTGAATCGACAATAAACGGCGAAAAAGCTAACAAACCCAACCAGAAAGGAAATAACTGTAATTTTCCTCCCAATAAAATAAGCGTTGCCGCAAAGAAACCTAACACGGTTGCACCCGTATCTCCCATAAAGATTTTTGCGGGCGGAAAATTAAACACTAGAAATCCTAAATTGCTCGCTGCAATTAACACATTCAAACCCATGAATAATGGCTGATCCATACCCAAGATAGCTAATGTACCAAACCCCCAAACTGCCATGCCACTTGCAAACCCGTCCATTCCGTCCATGAAATTATATAAATTAACCGTCCAAACCACAAAAAAGATTTGAATAATTATCGGAATGAAATCAATTTGAATATTTCCAATTGAAACCACAAAAAACGCCGCTAGAAACTGGACAATTAAACGCCAAATTGGAGAAATTTCAAATGCGTCATCTAAGAATGCAATGCCTGCAATTAACGCTGATCCGCTTGCAATCCAAACCCAACCTTGCACTGTGCCATATAAAATAATCATGAGCCAATTTGTAATCACCAATGCAATTAAAATAGCTAGTCCACCCGTTTGTGGTGTTGCTCGAAAATGCAAAGAACGTTCATTAGGCATTGCTAAAAACCACGTTTGTTTGCTCAATAAAGCCGTTAAACTCGTAGCAATCATAAACGCTAAAAAAGAAAGAAAAATCATTTGTTAATTCCTAAAGCTAGATTATCCGGTTTGAAACCCCGCGCATCAAATCCAAAATCATCAATCGCTTGTTGTGCAGAAAAGCATAAATCTTGGTTCATTCTTTCTAGCATCGTTGAATTCAAATAGTGAAATTTTGGGATTATTTTAAGTGCATTCAACCCTATTTTTAATACATTCATGGGCAATGTTAAAAAGCGCGGATTTTTATGTAGTTGTTCAAAAATAATCGTGAGCATTTGTTTGTAAGTTAAGGTATCTGAACCCGTTAAAAAATAGCGTTTGTAATAAGTTTTTTCATTCGTTAAAACTTGAATACAAGCCATTGCTAAATCCTCCGCATGAACGGGTTGGCGAAATCCCTTTGCTTCTCCCATTAAAGGAAAGAAACGCCAACGCTGAATGAAATGACTTAAAACGGTAATATTCTTATCCATTCCAGCCCCGTAAATTAAAGTTGGATAAAACAGTGTCCATTTGATATTTTTTTTCTCACAAAATGCTATAAAGTTTTCTTCTGCTTTAATGAGATTTTGGGCAATTTTTCTTTCATGAAGATTAGGAGAGTTTTCTTTGGTAAAACGGCTGGTTGAACTAAACGCAATCAATCGAGGAACAGAAATTTTTGGAAATAGCGACAAATCCGCCAAATGAATCACATAATTTATTTCTGTAGAAATGGTTAAAGGAGAATGTAAATCTGCCTTTAACCAATGAATTTGTGGAGAGGAAAGTTGAGGTTGGCGACTCACCGCAATGATTTCACCTTGCAATAACGGCAATAGAAAATAACCAATTTGTCCCGTTGCGCCCGTTACTAATGTGCATTGAGAAATCATTTTTGATAAATAACTTCAATCAAATCGATAGGTTTTCCCCATTGTTTGAAACCTAATTTACCGCTTTTTAATTGAGCAGTTCCTCTCACTTTTAAGCCGTGCAATTTCAAACTATCGGGGAGGTTTGACGGTAAGTATTTTTGACCATTTTGATCTTGAATACCATAAAAGCCCCCTTCGATTTCTACAAAGACCACTTCGCCCTGAAAAAGTAAAGAAGTTTCTCCCCCATAAACAGAAGAAAAGGTGAGCAATAATGAGAGGAAATACTTAAACATTAGGCGATGTCCGTTGCGATTTCTGTGCGTTCATTGGGAATATATTGCAAAACTAAAGAACCTTGCTGCTCATCAACAATAATATGCCCACCCTTTTCTAATGATCCAAACAGTAATTCTTCGGCGGCAGATTTCTTAATATTTTCTTGAATCAATCGTGCCATTGGACGCGCGCCCATTTGCGGATCATAACCTCGTTTTGCTAACCAAGATCGTGCATTTTCAGTGACTTCCAACGTAACGTGTTTAGGTTCTAATTGCGCTTCCAATTCAATAATAAATTTATCAACGACACTCATAATTGTTTCAAAATCGAGCGGAAGAAACTCAACAATAGCATCTAAACGATTGCGAAACTCCGGACTAAAGGATTTCTTAATCACATTCATTGCATCAGTGCGATGATTCTGGATTTGAAAACCCATTGACGCACGATTAGATTCTTGCGCGCCCGCATTGGTAGTCATCACAATAATGACATTTCTAAAATCGGTTTGTCGACCATTGGTATCGGTTAATGTGCCATGATCCATCACTTGCAATAACAAATTGAAAACATCTGGGTGCGCTTTTTCTATTTCATCTAACAAAAGAACCGCGTGAGGATGTTTGTTAATTGCCTCAGTGAGCAACCCGCCTTGATCATAACCCACATAACCGGGCGGCGCACCAATCAAACGAGAAACCGTGTGGCGTTCCATATATTCCGACATATCAAAACGCACTAATTCAATGCCTAAAATCTTAGCAAGTTGTCGAGTAACTTCGGTTTTTCCTACCCCTGTTGGACCCGCAAGTAGAAATGATCCGATGGGTTTCTGGGGATTTGCCAAACCAGAACGCGCCATTTTAATTGCTGCCGCCAACGTTGAAATCGCTTTTTCTTGTCCAAAAACCACCATTTTCAAATCACGTTCTAAGTTTCTTAACAAATCTTTATCTGAAAGAGAAACGTTTTTCGGCGGAATCCGTGCAATCTTCGCAACGATTTCTTCAATATCCGTGACACTAATCGTTTTCTTTCGTTTTGAAGCAGGTTGTAATCGTTGTCTTGCTCCCGCTTCATCAATAATGTCGATGGCTTTGTCAGGCAAATGTCGATCGGTAATGTATTTATCCGCTAATTCAACGGCGGCTCTTAAAGATTGTTTTGCATATTTGATTTGATGATGTTCCTCAAAACGGGATTTCAAACCATTCAAAATTTGCACGGTTTCATCAACCGATGGTGCAACAATATCAATCTTTTGAAAACGCCGCGCCAACGCATGATCTTTCTCAAAAATTCCTCGATATTCTTGATAGGTCGTTGAACCAATGCAACGTAATTCTCCCGAAGCTAATGCTGGTTTAATCAAATTAGAAGCGTCCATTGCCCCCCCAGAAGCCGAACCTGCACCAATGATCGTGTGGATTTCATCAATAAACAAAATTGAGCCTTCTTGTTTGCGCAATTGATTGACGACAGCTTTCAAACGTTTCTCAAAATCGCCGCGATATTTTGTTCCCGCAAGCAATGCCCCTAAATCCAATGAATAAACGATACTATTTTCAATAATTTCAGGGACTTTCTTTTCAACAATTAAACGCGCTAATCCTTCTGCGATGGCGGTTTTTCCTACCCCTGCTTCTCCGACAAATAACGGATTATTTTTACGTCGACGACAGAGAATTTGTAAGGTTCTTTCGATTTCTAATTGACGACCAATTAGCGGATCAATTTTGCCTTGTTTAGCGAGTTCATTTAAGTTAATGGTAAAAATATCTAAAGGATTTTTTTGAGGTGTACTTTCGGGTTGTTCTTCATCGGGATTTGGGTTATTTTCTTGCTGCTGTTGCTGACGTTCGAGATCAACTTTTGAAATGCCGTGAGAAATAAAATTTACTACATCTAAACGGGTGATCCGTTGTCTTTCTAAATAATAGACAGCTTGAGATTCTCGTTCTCCAAAAATAGCGACTAATACATTTGCACCAGAAACCTCTTTCTTACCCGATGATTGAACGTGTAAAACTGCGCGTTGTAATACCCGTTGAAATCCGATAGTGGGTTGTGTATCTCGATTATCGCGGCGACTTAAACGGGGGGTAGTTTCCTCTAAAAAAAGGGTTAGTTTTTGACGTAATTCATTCAAATCTGCTCCGCAAGCATTGAGAACATGCGCGGCGGCAGAATTATCTAATAAAGCCAATAACAAATGTTCTACCGTCATGAATTCATGGCGTTTTTCGCGCGCCGATTGGAAAGCGGTATTAAGCGTGGTTTCTAATTCTTTACTGAGCATACTTCCTCCTCAAAATAGGTTTTTACTAAGCGGCTTCCATCACGCACGCTAAGGGGTGTTGATGTTCACTTGCATAATCAATCACTTGTGTTACTTTTGTTTCTGCAATATCGCGCGTAAATACGCCGCAAACGCCGCGTCCTTCGACATGAACTTGCAACATAATGCGCGTGGCTTTATGTCGATTCAAGTTAAAAAACTTTTCTAACACTTCAACCACAAAATCCATCGGGGTGTAATCATCGTTGAGCAAGACCACTTTATATAATTTAGGGGGTTTCAAACGGGGCGCGGCTTCTTGCACATCGACATCAGCGTCCGAGTTGGGAATATTTTGAATGCTCAAAAACTGACTCCATTGCCGTATTTATCAAAATACTTTATTGTTGATAGTCGACTGCGTTCTGTCAAGTTCAAAATCCATTTTTATTTTCTTTTTTCTTAGAAAGGCATAAACAACATTATATGAAACGTTATCTTTTGTTAGGCATTTTTTTATTTCAACCGATTTCAACTCAAGCCGTTTGGCAAGGTTATGTCGAAGGGGAGTTTCTATATTTATCTGTTCCGATCGCGGGGCGTTTGCAGCAATTAGCGGTTCAACGCGGACAAGTTGTTCAAGCGGGAGATTCATTATTTTCCTTAGAAAACCAACCCGAAACCTTTGCGGTTCAAGATGCTCAATTGAAAGTCTACAACGCGCAATCTAAATTACAAGATTTGCAAAAAGGACAACGACCCAGCGAATTAGAAATCCTCAAAGCGAAAAGAAATCAAACACAGATTGATTTGTCGCTGTCTGAAAAAGAAGCGGCGCGAGTTGAAACTCTTTTTAAGAAAAATTTAATTCAAAAAGAAACCGTCGACAATGCACGCGCCACCATTCAACGTAATAAAGCCAAATTAGCCGAAACAGAAGCCCAATTACAAACCGCTCAATTGGGTGGACGCGAAGACATTGTTAAAACCGCTGAAAACGATTTACAAATCGCCCAACTTGCTCTCCAAAAAGCGCAATGGACATTAGATCAGAAATCTTTATTTTCTCCACAATCTGGATTAGTGCATGAAACCTATTATCGGGAGGGAGAATGGTTGAATGCGGGCGCACCGGTTTTAGCTTTATTACCACCGTCGGCAATTAAAATACGTTTCTATGTTTCAGAAAGCGTTTTGGGGGCATTACAAATAGGGCAACTTGTTCACATTCATTGCGACAGTTGCTCTGATCATTTAACGGCGAACATTAGTTTCATTTCAACACAAGCAGAATACACGCCGCCGGTGCTTTATAATTTGGAAAATCGAGCAAAATTGGTGTGGCGAATCGAAGCGCGTCCGTCTTCTGTTGAAATTGCGCAACGCTTACACGTTGGACAACCCGTTGATGTGTTTCAATAAACCCATTAAAAAATGAGGAGTTGTGCAGTGCATTAAAATGTTGTGTAAAGATTGAATAATTGGCATATAATAATCGTTTATCCTTACTTTTTTGATGCCCCCTTTTGAGGAGTTTATAGATGAAAGCACCTGTTCGTGTTGCAATTACTGGCGCAGCCGGTCAAATTTCTTACTCGTTGATTTTCCGCGTGGCTTCTGGTGAGATGCTTGGCGCAGATCAGCCTGTTATTTTGCATTTATTGGAAATCCCCGCCGCCATGAACGCGCTCAAAGGCGTGGCGATGGAACTCGAAGATTGCGCTTATCCCACTTTGCAAGGGTTGGTGCTCGCCGATGACCCGAAAGTCGCTTTTCAAGACATCAACTACGCCATGCTCGTCGGCGCAAAACCCCGCGGTCCCGGCATGGAACGCAAAGATTTACTTCAAGAAAACGCCAACATCTTCACCGCGCAAGGTCGTGCTTTAAACGAAAAAGCTTCTCGCGATGTTAAAATCTTAGTGGTCGGAAATCCTGCAAATACAAACGCTTACATTGCGATGAAATCTGCCCCAGATTTACCTTCTAAAAACTTCACCGCCATGATGCGTTTAGACCACAACCGTGCATTAAGCCAAATCGCTGGCAAAACTGGCTGTAAAGTCACTGAAATCAACAACATGGTTGTGTGGGGAAATCACTCCGCAACTCAATATCCTGACGTAAGTTTCGCAAACATCAATGGCGAAGCGGTCACCAGCAAAATCGACCAAGATTGGAACGTCAACACCTTTATCCCAACCGTTCAACAACGTGGCGCAGCAATCATCAAAGCTCGTGGCGCATCCAGTGCGGCTTCGGCGGGTTATGCAGCCTTAGAACATATCCGCGATTGGGTGAAC
Organism: Pseudomonadota bacterium; assembly: GCA_041161065.1. GTDB lineage: Bacteria > Pseudomonadota > Gammaproteobacteria > Beggiatoales > Beggiatoaceae > DYRG01. The sequence goes on from JBEAVE010000004.1 coordinate 222,828, forward strand.
GGCAGCAACGGCAAATGGGTCAGCATGGGCGTTCCTTCTGATGGAAGTTATGGTATTCCTGAAGGTTTGGTGTATTCATTCCCAATCACGACAGCAAATGGCGAATACAGCATTGTCAAAGGCTTAGAAATCAGCGACTTCAGCCGTGAACGCATGAACGCAACCCAACAAGAACTCGAAGAAGAACGCGACGCAATCAAACATTTGCTCTAAATTTTTTCTTTTAGATCAGATCAAAAAACAGCCGAGCTATTTCAAATGGTTCGGCTTTTGTTTTTATGGTGTTAGTGGTATAAAGTTAAGTGAAGTTTAAATATAACTATTTGAAATATAAAGATAATATCTCGATAGTTACACATTGCTGTTAATTTCAAACGCACTGCTCTTGGTAGATAAAATCCCCTGAAAGTTGAATGGATTTATGAGATTTATTGGAGTTGGGGTTTGGAATAGATAAATAGTTTTTTTCAAACCTTTGCGCTACTAAATACAATAATGGTTCTAAATAGCTTTTTTAGGTCGCTTTTCTCTTGAATTGTATAGTAAAAGCGCGTCGCAAAATTTTAAAAACCTCCTGTCAAAAAACCTCTATAATGGCTTCAAGGGCTAGCATTATGTCTTTGTAGCGCATAAACTAACCCTCCCTTGACACAAAACCAAAGGAATCTGTAATTATGAGAGAAGACCTTGTACAGAAAGTGAAAAGTCACCCCAAATACGCCGAATTGATCGGCAAACGGCGGGCGTTGGCTTGGCTATTGTCGTTTTTGATGTTAGCCATCTACTTTAGCTTCATTTTGTTGATCACTTACGAGCCACAGCTCCATTTGATGGGCAAACCCATCGGCGACGGCGCAATCACCACATGGGGAATCCCCATCGGAATCGCGGTCATTTTGTCCGCATTCGTTTTAACAGGAATTTATGTCTATCGCGCGAATGGCGAGTTCGACGATCTCAATAACCAAATCAAAGAGGACGTGAAAAAATGAGTTTGCGTAATTTGAGTATTTTCGGGGTGATTAGCGCGCTGATGTATGGCGCGGTCGTCATCGCAGCGGGCGAACCCGCAACCGGCGCAGTTGCCAAACAAGAACTTAATATGTCGGCGATTATCATGTTTTTGATTTTCGTCAGTTTAACCTTAGCCATTACCTATTGGGCAGCGCAACGGACTAAAACTGCTAAAGATTTTTACACTGCTGGCGGTGGCATTACGGGCTTCCAAAACGGCTTGGCGATCGCGGGCGATTATATGTCTGCTGCCTCGTTTTTAGGGATTTCAGGCTTAATCTACTCTAAAGGTTTTGACGGCTTAATTTATTCGGTGGGTTGGTTAGTCGGTTGGCCCATTATTTTGTTTTTGGTCGCTGAACAATTGCGTAACTTAGGCAAATACACCTTTGCTGACGTGGTTTCCTATCGTTTATCGCAAACCCCCGTGCGCGTGATGGCGGCGAGCGGTTCTTTAATTACTGTTCTGTTCTATTTGATTGCACAAATGGTTGGTGCGGGTCAATTAATTCAATTGTTATTTGGCTTAGAATATTGGATGGCAGTTGTTATCGTTGGCGTGCTTATTATCATGTACGTTACTTTTGGCGGAATGCTTGCCACCACATGGGTGCAAATCATCAAAGCGGTGTTGTTGTTATCAGGCGCAACATTCATGGCATTCATGGTGTTAGTCCACTTTGGATTTAGCTTTGAAAATATGTTTAAGGCTGCTATTAGTATCCACAAAGACAAAGGTAACATCATGATGCCGGGCGGGTTGGTTAAAGACCCCATCGAAGCGGTTTCTTTAGGCATGGCGTTAATGTTTGGGACAGCTGGCTTACCGCATATTTTGATGCGCTTTTTCACGGTTTCTGACGCTAAACAAGCGCGTAAATCCGTATTCTTTGCAACGGGTTTCATTGGCTATTTCTACATTTTGACCTTCATTATTGGTTTTGGCGCAATCGTGTTAGTGTTAGGTTCTGGCAGCGAAACCTATTTGGTGAGAAATGCTGAAGGCGTTATTACGGGCTTGAAAGGCGGTAACAATATGCCTGCGATCCATTTAGCACACGCGGTCGGTGGCGATATTTTCTTAGGCTTTATTTCTGCGGTCGCGTTTGCAACCATTTTAGCGGTGGTATCGGGCTTAACGTTAGCCGGCGCATCAGCGGTTTCTCACGATTTGTACGCCAGCGCATTCCGTCGCGGTCAAGTCGACGAAGTCCAAGAAATGCGGATGTCCAAAATCTCAACGTTCGTGTTGGGTGGTTTAGCGATCATTCTCGGCATTATCTTCCAAAAACAAAACGTGGCATTCATGGTGATGTTGGCGTTCACTGTCGCGGCGAGCGCAAACTTCCCCGTGTTATTCATGTCGCTGTTCTGGGGTGGTTTAACCACGCGCGGCGCAGTGATTGGTGGATTTGTCGGTTTATTATCGGCGGTGATTTTAGTGGTGTTAGGTCCGACCGTTTGGGTTCAAGCCTTAGGGTTTGCTGAGCCGATTGTCGCCACCAAATACCCCGCAATCTTCACTATTCCAGCGGCGTTTATTTCTATTTGGTTCTTCTCGATTACCGATAGCAGTGAACGGGCGAAAACTGACCGAGCAGCCTTTGAAGCACAAGATGTGCGTTGCCAAACAGGGATCGGCGCAGAAGGGGCAGTTTCTCACTAAACCTGTGTTTTGTTGTTGAGTGACAAACCTCAAAAAAAGCGGGATATTTTTATTAATATCTCGCTTTTTGTTGGGCGTTTTTAGCGATGTTTCTGCCAGCCCTAAAAGAAAGGTGACAACGGATTTTTGGTTTGGCGCGGGAACGTGCGATAATAAGTCAAAATGATATTTTTGGGGTGGATTTGTGAATCAAGCACGACGTTCAAACCGCAATCGCCGACAATCGGATAATCGTGTGTTGCGCACGGGTTTGCGTGAAATTGTGATGTTTTTCTTCTTTTTTGCGGCGTTGTATTTATTTATTTCGCTGCTCACGTATTATCCGCTCGATCCCGCGTTCTCGCACCCAACCACCACCGCCCCCGACGAAATCCACAATAAAGGCGGTTTGGCGGGCGCGTATTTCGCGGATTTGTTTTTTTATTGGTTTGGATATTTCGCGTATCTCTTTGTTTTTATGGTAGGTTATGCGGGCTGGCTCTTCTATCAAGGGCGACACCACGATTTAATCGCCGAACCCAAACATTTGTTATTACCAACGGCGGGATTTGTTTTAACCTTAGTTGCAGGTTGCGGATTAGCCATCGTGCATTTCGCCGCCGAAAGCGCATTGCTACCCAGTCACGCCGGCGGTATTTTAGGCACTTGGATTGGAAATTCCTTAAAAAATGTTATCAGTTCTTTAGGCGCAACGTTATTTCTACTCGTCATTTTTCTTTTAGGTATTACCTTATTAACGGGGGTTTCATGGTTTAAGGTCATGGACATTCTAGGATTTCATACTTTGCGTATCTTACCTATCATCGGTCACAAATTAACCCGCCAAGTTTTTCCTCTCGTTAAACATTCATTGAAAAGCTCTCGCAAAGGCGCGGGGTATTTATTTCAAAAAAGCCGCCACATTTGGCAAATGGGACACGAACAATGGAAACAGTTTCGCCAACCTAAACCTCAACCCCCAATGGTCGAGGAAATTATCACCGAACCTCTAAAACCCGTCAAACCTGCTGTTACCCCTGTTTCAAATCCCGTTGAAACCCCAACAGTGGTTTCTGTAGAAATCCCGCAGAAACTTTCTCCCGATAAATTACGCGACCAATTATTGCAATTATTACAAATGTTCAATATTACGGCGTTGATTAGAAGTTTTCAAACGGGTCCCATTATTACCCGCATTAATGTACAAGCCGCCGATCCTGAAAGTTTCAAAGCTCTGATTGATGCACGAGATCGGATTGCTGAACGCCTCAATGTTCCTCAAGTGTGCTTAACAGATTTGACCCCTGATTCTCTCACTTTAGAAATCCCCAATTCGTCGCCTGAGTTAATTCATTTGAGCCGTTTAATTAGCTTGCCACATTTTGCTGAAACGCCTTCTCCATTAAGCATTATGTTAGGCAAAGATAGCAGCGGACAACCCGTAATTGTTGATATGTCACGAATGCCACACGTTCTTTTGGTGGGAAGTAATGTGGCAGAAATCGATAATGCTCTGCACGTTTTATTGCTGAGTTTGTTATATAAAGCCTCGCCAGTGGACGCGCGTTTGATTTTAATTGATTCCGCGCACAAAACGCTTTCAGAATACAATTTGATTCAACAGTTGCTCACTTCTGTTATTACCGATCAAGCACAGGGTTTGCAAGCCTTAAAATGGTGCGTGGCAGAAATGGATCGGCGTTACCATTTGATGGCGGATTTAGGGGTTAGAAATATTGAAGGTTATAATCGCCGAATTAAAGCAACTTCTTCGGATTTACCAAACGATAATTCCACTGAATTAGCAACGCTTCCTTATTTGGTCGTTGTTATGCACGAAATGAGCGAGTTGTTACACGGCGACGCAGAGGAATTAGTTACCCGATTAGCTCAAAAAGCGAGAGCATCGGGAATTCATTTAGTTTTAGCAACGCATCACGTTAAAAATGTTAGTGCGTTAATGAAAGCGAATTTCCCCACGCGCATGGCTTTTCGGGTGGAAGATCAAACCGATTCACGTAATTTAATTAACCAAAGTGGTGCAGAACAATTGCTCGGCAATGGGGATATGTTTTATCTCACATCTTCTAACAGTTCGCCAATTCGTGTTCACGGCGCACAAATTAGTTTGCCTGAAATTCGCCAACTCCTTGATGAACTTCGCAAACATGGTGGAAAACCGCAATATTTAGATTTAAACCATTTACCGTTGTAGCAATCAAAAAAAGGGGCGTTTTTTCTATCCCCTTTTGATTTCTAAAATGTGACATTTATATTAAAGAAAAACTGCCGAGAATTTCCTTGTTGTAAAGTGTAATTTTGTCCTTCCAAATCACTAGAAACAAAACCGTTTGTACCCGCCGAACTGATATAACGTTTATTAAACAAATTATCCACATTTAATTGCAAGCGAAGGTTTTTGAATGCGCTTAAATTATTAAACTGATAACCCGCGCTCAAATACCAAATAGGAAATCCCGATAAACTCACATCATTTGTATAAGTCAAATAACGTTTTCCGGTGTATTTTCCTCCCATTCGTGCAAAGAAATTGTTTTCTTTATAGGTGAGTTCAGACGAGAGCAAAATGTTAGGTGTATCAACCACTGTTTTTCCCGCCGCTTCAATCCAATTTGTACCATCTAAATAATCCGATTGATAAATAGAATTGTTATAGGTAAAAGCACTAAACCAAGAAAGATTTTTCAAAGGTATCCACAACAAAGTTGCTTCCAAACCTTTTGTTTTAACTTTTCCAACATTTGCTAGGGTATCTGGGCAACCTAAAATACTGCTACATTGCGAAATTCTCAACAACCGATCCTTAAACAAAATAGCGTACAATGCTAACGAGGCTTGTAATGTATTTTGTTTCATTCTCCAACCCAAATCAACAGTGGTAGATTGCTCTGGTTTCAAAGCCGTCACCGTTTGAGAAAAAACATTCTGAGTGGTATCAAAAGGACCCGAGCGTCCTTCCGAAAATAATCGGGCATTTTTCGCAAAAGAAACAAATATCTCATGCTCAGTTGTTAGCGGATATTTCAAACCCAATTGTGGAAGAAAAGATTGATGACTTTTCAAACGTCCAGCTGCTCGATTACCCATTTCATCTTTGGCAACAATTGTTACAGACGGACTTTTTGCGCCCAATGACACTTTCAAATCATCGATCATAAAGGTATCTTGCATATAAAATTGCTGTGTATTGCTCTCAAAAATTTGTTTGAAAACTGCCTGATTGGGGTTAGACAAAAAGAAAGCCGTGTCGATAGGTAAATCTATATTATAATAATTACGTCCTAATGAATGATGATTCTTTTCAAACCAAACGCCGCCAGAAATATCATGTTTCTCAAAACTCCAATTCAAACTACTTACCACACCAAATCGATTGATATGATAATCTGTTGTACGCAATGAAATCGGTACATTAGAGGAAGATGCTCGATAAGGTGTGTACCAATGTCCTTGACCTTTATTATCATGATGATAGAGCGTTGTTTTGAGGTTTAAATCGCTATTTAATTTGAACAAACCATTCAATCCAATTAAACTATCATTACGCAATCCACTACCTGCAAAATACGCATCATCTAATGTTTTAACATTACCACTATAAAAACCTTTTGCAGCATTAACTGCGCGTTGCCAATCGGGATTGTAATTATCCCAATCCCAGCCTAAACGTTGAAGAGAATCAATGGAATAGTCGGCATAATCGTTTTCTAAGCGTCGAGAAATATTTAAGAACGCAGAAAGGGTATGTTTTCCTAATTCATGAACTATTTTTGCATTTAATTGCTCTTGTTTGTTTTGTAAGCCAAACCCTTTCCATTTATCGCCTTCTAAACTACTTAAACTAAGATAGGCTTTGGTGTGATTTATTTTGCCAGTATCGGCGCGGAGAAATGATCGTAATGTATGGCTACTTCCCCACGTTTGATTAAAAGAAAAATGCTCGGTATTTTTAGGATCATTTGAGAACAATTGAATTGTGCCACCTAAATTAATAACGCTGGGTGTTTCTAATGCTCCACTGCCTTGCGCGATTTGAATTTTATCGATATTTTCTAAGATAATTGAACGCCCTGTATGTAATCCATTGTTATTACCGTACACCATATCACCTAAGGGGATATTATCTAATGTAAAACCGAGTTGTCGTTCTTTAAATCCTCTAATACTTAAATGGGTGCTCCACTCATAGTTTCCCCATGGATCAGAAGATTGGAAATGCACACCGGGTAAGCGTCGTAAAATTTTAAGCGGATTTGAACCAGAAATGGCGTATTGAATGTCGTCAGATAAAACTTCTTGAACTTGGCGAGTTTCTCCATAGCCTAAAATGGGTACTTCTGATAATTCTTCTAAACTCAAGCTCAATAAATAGTTTAGCTGTTGAGAAGAGATTTCTTCTGTGGCAAAGCAAGAGAAGAAAGGAAAGATTGCAATGAATATGATGATTAATGGTTTCTTTAACACGAGATGATTACCTCAACGCAATATTTAATGACATGATCGTTATCTTTTGGCGCGTCGATTATTATGGCACAAACGGCTCGATTAAACTAAAGAAAACTCCCCATATATTTTTTGCATATTGTACTTTACTAGATTTAATTCTAGAATTACCCACCCTTTAACTCGGAGAAATACCATGCGCACATTACGATGGCGATTGAGCAGCGCGCTGCTGTTTTCATTAGCCACTTACAGTTCGTCAGCCGCTTTGTTGCTGAACGAAAATTTTAATGTCAAAGAGAAACCGAACGGCTGGGAAGTGATTTCAGTCGAAACCGATTACACCCCCAACGGTTGGACTTTTAACGATCCGGCGAACGTGGTGGGACAATTGGGATTTTCCTCCAATTTGGCGGTGATCGGCAACGGGACTAAAAGCGAATTGCGCACCCCGACTTTAGATTTGTCGGCAAATGCGGGGGTTGTGTTGCGCTTTAAACATTGGCTGCAACGCACGGAGAATTCGGCGATGTCTGTGCAAGTGAGCACCGACGGCGGCACAAGTTGGGCGGTGGCGCAAAACTACAACACCGATTTTCGACGCGGATTAGCCGCTCAATCCGTTGATTTAAGCGCATTGGCGGGCGGCAAAAACAACGTCAAGATTGCGTTTATTGCGGAAAATCCCGGGAATTGGTTGATCGATGATGTGGAAGTCGACGGACAAAGCGTCCCCGCCACGCCCACCAGCGCGCAAGCCTCGTTGGGTAGAAATAGCGCGGTCAATTTGAGCTGGCAAAGCGACGAACAAAACTCGGGCTTCATCATCGAACGCGCCGGTGCGGACGGCAATTGGCAAAGCATCACCCCAACGCCTCAACCAGCAAAAAACTTTACCGATGACGGCGTTGCCAGCAAAACCACCTATCAATATCGAATCGCCGCTAAAAACATGGCGGGCACGTCGAATTTTAGCGAACCGGTGTCGATTACCACCGAAGATCGAACGGTCAAAGTCTACAATCTGCTCGTTTCTTATCACGACACTTACGCCAACACGATCCCCGCCAAACAAGCCGCCATCGAAAATAATCTCAAATACATGGCTGATGCCGTTTATGAAATGTCGAACGGCGCGCACAAACTCGGCAACGTCACCATTTACACCGATGCCGCCAAAAAAGATACCGCCGACATCGTTTGGGAAAATAATATCGGCGATAGCGGCGCAAATTGTTGGTTTAACGCTTACACGGGCGGACGAATTGCCGAAAAAGGTCCTTACAAACGCATTCAACATTGCGATTTGGGCGGCGGCACGCAAAATACTATCACCGACAATCAATACGGCGGTTATACCTTAGCGCATGAATTTGGGCACTATTTTTATAAACTGTACGACGAATACGCACAAGGCAACAGCCCACCAGATAGTCCGGGCGCGCCTTCGTCGAGTGATTCGGCGGTCGAGTTTTCACTCATGCAAAGTAACGATGATGCCGTCAAAGCAGGCGATTATCGGTGGTTAAATTTGTCGACTTCCGCCAACAACAAAGGCAACAACGCCCAATTTAGAGTGTACGGGGCAAGTGCGTGGGATACTTTAATCCGCGATCCGCAAAACGATCCAGACCTCGCCAAAGCACAAAACGCCGGTTTGCCACGCATTTTTTATCCTGAATTACAAGCGGTTGCCCCGAAAGCAGGCGAAATGCCCAGTCTCGAATTAGACAAAGCCGGCGCGCAAGCCATCGCCCGCAGCGAACTCAAATTCATTTGGAAACAAGGCGCACTCGATCAAACCGCTCGCCGTTTGCGGTTAGGCAATCAACCTGCCGCCGTGATTGCTGCGTTAGATGTTTCTAAAATGGTTTCTAGTGAGCAATTAGACGCGATGAAAACCGCCGTTAAACAATGGGTTCAAGATGCCAATGTCGGCGATTACATCAGTATTGTAACAATCGGACAAACCGCGCACGTTGTTCAACCCCTAACCAACATTAACGCCGCTAATGCAAAAGAAGCCGTCGTCAATGCTATCAACGCGATTTCTACCACCAGTGAAGAACCTCATCTCGCCAATGGATTACAAACCGCTCTCTCGCAATTTCAAACTGCCCCCACTTCCTATAGTGCAGCCGTTTATTTGCTCAGTTCTGGTCATAATGCAAATGGCTCCGATCCGTTCAAAGAAATAGTGCACTATCAATCCGACGGAATCTTATTACATACGATTGGATTATCTGATGATCAAAATGCCGAAGGTTTATTAAGCAAATTGGCTGAAGACACGGGTGGTTTGTACTGGCAAAGTAACGGCGCATTAGAAGACGTGGCAATGGGTTTAGATCAAGCCGATCAAGTGACATCTCCTGCAATTACAGTTACCCTTGCGCAACAAGCAAAAGTGATTTCTGGTGAACAAACCTTTGATTTCTACGTCGATGAAGGCGTGGGACGCATCAACTTTAAAGCAACTTATACGGGTGAAATAAAAGATGCGACCTTAACTTTAACCGATCCCAATGCGAACAGTTTTGTATTGCCAGCGGATTTCTGTCAAACCACGAATGAAAGTTTGGTGAAAGAAACCGTTTGTGGAGCAACGGTGGATTACATCAACAGAGGAAATTGGCACTTAATGGTTAAAGCCAATCGAGCAAATTTAGATTTCAATTACCATTTGCAAGGCGTTGCAAAAGATAATGACAAAATCATTTATGCGTCGGTTGAAGCGGCGGGAAGTGAAAAGGTAACATTTCCTCAACCTTTGCTTGTAACGGCATCGATAGGAAATGCTGCGCCAATTACAGATTTGACTATTTCTGCCGTTTTAGAAACCCCCGATGGTCGCAAACAACCTTTTGTTTTACGCGATGACGGCGTTGCGCCCGATAATGAAGCCAATGATGGTATGTATTTAGGAAAAGTGAATTACACGATGAATGGATTGCATAAAATTCACGTGCATTTTAGTAATCCTGATAACAAAGCAAAATTCACTAATAAAGGCGTGACTTATTACGCTGTGCCGCCGGTGGGTGTGAGCCCTTTCACCGATGTTAATATACCTTTCACCCGCCTTGCAACTGCAGAAATCAATATCAGCGGCGTGCCTGCGCAATTATCATCAAATAGTGCGGGTTTGTCGATGGGTGGAAATGCTTCCGTAACTGCTTCATTTTCTAACCATTTACAAACCAGTAAAGGTCAGATTGGCAGTGGAATTACCATTAGTGGAGATGAGAACATTCGTTTAGCTAGCACGGTTTCTCCTGATGCAAAACATCTTGGCAAAATGGCGGACGTTTTAATTGCGGTGAGTTATAAAGCAACGGGTTCAACGCAAGAGGTTTTCTATTTCAAAAAGGGTAGCAATTGGGAAATGCCAACGGAGGGTTATCCAGCGGCTTATCACGTAGAAAGTTTGAGCAATCCGTTAGCGGTAGAAATCTTTGATGGAAAGCTCGCACAATTGGGTTTGAAAGGGGAATTCAAAGCCTATGTGGGTTATCGTTTGAGCGACGGCACAGTTGTTTTTAACGGTGCAAATCCATTAGTGTTTTTTGTTCAATAATTAACACCCAACAAGAAACCTCCATTTCGTTATGAAGTGGAGGTTTTTTTGTGGCACTTTCAAAAAAATTATTGCGCTTTTTTGCCAGCCATCTCATTCAAGGTTTTTTCAATCCGATCAAGGCGTTCTAATACATCTTGGTGATGTCCGCCGCGACCCATACCCATCATTGGCGGCATTGGCGGTCTGCTCATCGGATAAGGTGCACCCCCACGCATCGGCGGCATTTCTTCGCCCATTGGAGGCATTTCAGCGTCCATGTCACGTCCCCAACCGCCACGCGCCGGCATCGCAGGCATTCCGCTCAACGCGCGCATTTTTTCACGATGGGCTTGCATAATTTTACGATCTTCGTCGATCAATTTTTGGCGTTCGTTTGGATCGTTTGTGCCCCAAATTTTCGCCATGCGTTCGTGTTTAGATTTCATAAAATCCGCGTGTTCTTTTTCCATCGCATCGAAATCAGGGGCTTTAGGAGCTTCGGGGGCGGCAGGCGCAACCGGTGCGGCGGCGGGTTGTTGGGGCGCGGCGGCTTGTTCGTTAGCATGACCCACCATCGGCAAACCCAACGCAATAACTAATGCAGAAACAGCAAATTGACGCATAAATACCTCTTTTAACGTTAAAAAATGAAAAGCGACCAGAACTATTTTTAAGTATAGCGCACGTCGACAGCCAGTGTTTGATTTTGTTTATTATAATTTACTAATATACTAATGTCAAGAATGCCGCCGCCCGCTCAACAATCGCGTAAAATATCCGCCAAAGGAGGCAAACATGACCGACCAAGACATTTCACAACGCATCGACACCTTACGCACATTATTACAACGCTGGAATTACGCTTACCACACGCTCGACAAACCCGACGTGCCCGATAGCAAATACGATCAAGTTTTTCAAGAATTGCTCGATTTAGAACAACAATTTCCTCAATTTATTTCCTCAGATTCTCCAACCCAACGAATCGGCAGCGTTCCTTTAGACAGTTTCTCAAAAATAAAACACCAACTTCCTATGTTATCCTTAAACAACGGATTTGAAGAACAAGATGTTGTCGACTTTGATCGCCGCGCACGCGAAAAATTAAAGAAAAATGTTATCGATTACGCCGCCGAACCTAAAATCGACGGATTAGCCGTGAGCATTCGTTATGAAAAAGGTCTTTTAGTGCAAGCCGCCACGCGCGGAGACGGTTCAATCGGAGAAGATATTACCCTCAATGTTCGAACAATTAAAAACATTCCTCTGCGATTATTAGAAAAAAATATTCCTGACATTTTAGAAATACGCGGTGAAATCTTTATAACCAAAGCTAATTTCTTAAAATTAAACGATACCCAACAAGCCAATCAAGAAAAACTTTTTGCAAACCCTAGAAATGCCGCTGCCGGTAGCATTCGACAACTCGATCCAAATATAACGGCTCAAAGACCTTTAGAATTTATTTGTTATGGCGTGGGCGATATACAAAATGGACAATTATCTGATACGCAGATTGAAACCTTAGAAATCTTAAATAAATGGGGGATTCCTATCGCAAAAGAATTAGCATTAGTCACAGGTGTTGAAGGTTGTTTGCAATACTATACAGAAATGCTAAAAAAACGCCAACAATTGCCTTTTGAAATCGACGGCGTGGTTTATAAAATAAATCATTTATCCGATCAAAAAACCTTAGGATTTGTTTCTCGCGCACCTCGTTGGGCATTAGCCCATAAATTACCCGCCCAAGAAAAAGTTACTCAACTGCAAACGATTGAAATTCAAGTAGGAAGAACAGGTGCTTTAACCCCTGTTGCTCGATTAACCCCCGTTCAAATTGCGGGTGTCACGGTAACAAATGCAACGTTACATAATGCCGATTTCATTAAAGAAAAAGACATCAAAATAGGCGATTTTGTTACCGTTCGTCGCGCGGGTGATGTTATTCCTGAAGTAGTTAATGTTGTTTTAAGTATGCGTCCCGTTAATGTAAAACCTTTTGAATTCCCAAACACGTGTCCTATTTGTCATTCACCTGTTGTTCAAAAATCCAAAATTTTGCAATGTTCAGGTGGGTTAAATTGCTCTGCTCAAAGAAAACAAAGTATTGAGCATTTTGCTTCAAAACGTGCCATGAATATTGATGGATTAGGAGAGAAACTGGTTGAAAAGTTAGTCGATACTAATTTAATAAAAACCGTCGCCGATTTGTATTATCTAAAAGCCGAACAATTAGCGACTTTAGATTTAATGGGAGAAACATCGACTAATAATATTTTGCACGCCATAGAAACCAGTAAAAAAACTACTTTTTCGAGATTTTTGTTTGCATTGGGCATTGTAGGAATTGGAGAAACAGCTTCATTGGCATTAGCGAAACATTTTGGACATTTAGAAAAGATTTTGCTTTGTCCAAATTTATTAGAAGAAACCCGCTATATTTTTGGAATTGGGGAAGAACGCGCCGCTAATATTGCCAATTTTTTTAATCATGAGGCTAATCGACAGGTTATTCAAAAACTTTTAGAAAGTGGTATTTCGTTTGAAGAGCAACCGACTGTTATTTCAAATAATTCAAATATTCATGGAAAGGTCTTTGTTTTAACGGGTACATTAGACAGTATGACGCGAGAACAAGCAATTGTTGAAATAGAAAAGTTGGGTGGAAAAGTGAGCAATAGTTTATCGAAGAAAACCAATTATTTAATTGTTGGAAATGACGCGGGGAGTAAAGTTGTTAAAGCTGAGAAATTAGGCGTTCCAATCCTTGATGAAAGCCAGTTTTTGAAATGGTTAGAAGAGCCTGTTTGAAATAAATAGATTATAGTTTGGGCGCGGCAATTGTTTCTTTTGTAGCGTGTATGAATTATGTGAAAGTCCAACATTGAATAATCTATTTTGAATGATAATTGCTTGCAAATCAAAGCATTATCTATTTTAAGCGATTATAAAAAAAGTCTATACCCCCTTGCCAATAAGCGATAAAAGTTTTATGTTATTGCATTGCAACATTTTCATGGCAACCTAAAAAGTTTTTCTTTTTCGCAGAGTTAAGAGGGGGATTATGGCAACGTCAAATTCACGCGGTCGACCGCTGTCGCCGCATTTGCAGGTTTATAACTTGCCCATTACGGCGCGGTTGTCGGTTTTACATCGCGGCACTGGCATGATTTTAGTGTTTGGAACAATTTTGTTAGTCGCTTGGTTGGGAATTGTCGCAAGCGGTTCGCAAAACTACTTATTTATCAATGGAATATTAGCCTCTTGGATAGGTAAAATTGCTTTAATTGGCTTTTCATTTTCTTTAATTTACCATTTGTGCAATGGCGTGCGTCATTTGTTTTGGGACATTGGAAAAGGATTTGAAAATTCTTGTGTTAATCGCTCCGCTTATTTGACCATTACAATGGCGGTTGCTTTAACGGCGGGCATTTGGTTGCTCACAACGCTTTGATTTACAAGGATATTTTATGTCATTTCAAACACCTTTGGCTCGTGCAAAAGGCTTAGGTTCTGCAAAGGACGGCACGCACCATTTTATGGTTCAACGTTTGTCGGCTATCGCGTTGATTCCATTAACTTTATGCTTTGTTTTTGCGATCATCAAATTGATCGGCGCAGATTATCAAACCGTCGTTGCGTGGTTCAAATCCCCTTTTAACGCTTTGTTGATGATCTCTTTTATTCTCATGAGCGCGTGGCATGGGGCGTTGGGCGCGCAAGTCGTTATCGAAGATTATATTCACTGCGAAAGCATGAAGATTTTTCTCTTAATTATCATGAAGTTGGCAATGGGCTTGACGGCAATCGCTGGCGTATGGTTTGTTGTTCTCATCAATTTGCGCGGAGGAGTCTAAATGAGCGCGTACCCAATAACAGATCATTTTTATGATGTAGTCGTGGTCGGCGCAGGCGGCGCAGGCTTGCGTGCGACCTTCGGCATGGCTGAAAAAGGCTTAAAAACCGCTTGTTTATCAAAGGTTTTCCCCACTCGTTCGCACACCGTCGCGGCTCAAGGCGGAATCAGTGCCGCGCTCGGTAACATGGGTGAAGATAATTGGCGTTTCCACATGTACGATACCGTTAAAGGTTCTGACTGGCTCGGCGACCAAGACGCGATCGAATATATGTGCCGCGAAGCAATCCCCGCCATCATTGAATTAGAGCATTACGGCGTGCCTTTCTCACGTACCCAAGAAGGCAAAATCTATCAACGCGCGTTCGGTGGTATGACTACCCATTTTGGTAAAGGTCAAGCCCAACGGACTTGTGCGGCGGCGGATCGTACTGGTCACGCGATGTTGCACACGTTGTATCAACAAGCCTTACGTTGTCATGCGGAGTTTTTCATTGAATATTTCGCGCTTGATTTGATCATGGACGAAGAAGGCGCGTGTCGTGGCGTAATTGCGTTGGATATGGCAGAAGGCAAGATTCATCGTTTCCGCGCCCATCGAACCGTTTTAGCGACAGGAGGTTATGGAAGAGCTTATTTCTCCGCGACTTCCGCACACACTTGCACCGGCGACGGCGGTGGTATGGTGTTACGCGCGGGCTTACCTTTGCAAGACCTTGAATTTGTTCAATTTCATCCGACGGGTATTTACGGTTCGGGTTGCTTAATTACCGAAGGCGCGCGCGGCGAAGGCGGTTTCTTGACCAACAAAGACGGCGAACGTTTCATGGAACGTTATGCACCTAACGCCAAAGACTTAGCGTCGCGTGACGTGGTTTCTCGTGCGATGACGATGGAAATTCGTGACGGACGCGGAGTCGGTGAACACGGCGATCACATTCATTTGCATTTAGAGCATTTGGGCGCGGAAGTGTTAAATGAACGTCTTCCTGGAATCTCCGAATCCGCCAAAATCTTCGCGGGCGTGGACGTTACCAAACAACCGATCCCCGTCATTCCAACCGTTCACTACAACATGGGCGGCATTCCCACCAATTATCACGGCGAAGTGGTCACGCTCAAAGACGGCAACCCAGATTCAGTGGTCGAAGGTTTAATGGCAATCGGCGAAGCAGCTTGCGTATCTGTTCACGGGGCAAACCGTTTAGGTTCTAACTCATTGTTAGATTTAGTAGTTTTCGGACGTGCGGCAGCGAAACGTTGTGCGGCAACCGTTCAATCTGGATCGGCGCACAAACCTTTAGCGGAATCTTTCAGCGAACCCGCCTTAACCCGTTTAGACAAATTACGCAATTCTAACGGTGGATCATCAACCGCGCAAATTCGTATGAATATGCAACGAGTCATGCAACGCGACGCGGCAGTATTCAGAACTGGCGAAACTTTAGCGGAAGGCAAACAAAAAATTGCTGAGGTTTATCAATCATTTAACGACATCAAAATTACTGACCGTTCATTGATTTGGAACTCGGATTTGTTGGAAACGTTGGAACTCGACAATTTACGCGGTCAAGCGGTCGTCACCATGAATTCAGCCGCCAATCGCCCTGAAAGTCGCGGTGCGCACGCGCGGGAAGATTACCCCAACCGTAACGATGATGACTGGATGAAACACACCCTCGCGTGGTTGGATAACGATACCGGCGCGGTCAAAATCGATTATCGCCCCGTTCACATGTACACCTTGACCGACGAAGCCGAAGTCGTTCCGCCCAAACCCAGAGTCTATTAGGAGATTATCATGGCTGAATTTAAACTTCCTGCCGATTCTGTCGTTAAAAAAGGGCGTGAAGTCAACAAAGAAACCGGCAAACGTATTCGTAAATTTGTGATTTATCGGTTTGATCCAGACACCGGCGAAAATCCTCGCACCGACACTTACGAAATCGATTTAGACAAATGCGGACCGATGATTTTAGATGCGTTATTGAAAATCAAAAATGAAATCGATCCAACGTTAACTTTTCGTCGTTCGTGTCGTGAAGGGGTTTGTGGTTCGTGTTCAATGAATATCAATGGACGCAATACCTTAGCGTGCACTAAAGCAATTGAAGATTACGACGGAGAAATCCACGTTTATCCATTGCCACACATGCCCGTGATTAAGGATTTAGTGCCTGATTTAACCCATTTCTACGCACAATATGCGTCTATTGAACCTTGGTTGAAATCAGAAACCCCTCCGCCAGAGAAAGAACGTTTGCAAACCAAAGAAGAACGGGCATTATTAGACGGTTTATACGAGTGCATTTTATGTGCATCTTGCTCAACCAGTTGCCCGAGCTATTGGTGGAATGGTGATCGTTATTTAGGACCGGCGATTTTATTGCAATCGTATCGTTGGATTGTGGATTCTCGTGATGAAGCAACGGGAGAAAGATTGGACAATTTAGAAGACCCCTTCAGATTGTATCGTTGCCATACAATTATGAATTGCACCAACACTTGTCCAAAAGGCTTAAATCCCGCCCAAGCCATCGCCTCCATCAAACAACTCATGGTCAAACGCAAACTTTAGTTTTATCTCTTTGACTTTTGAGCTAAAAAAGCCTGCCTAGAAATGGGTGGGCTTTTTTTATGTTTGAATTTAACCAGTTAGTGAGTTACAATAAAGACCTTTTTAATCGTATTTTGATACAGAGGAAAATTTTATGAGTTATGAAAGTAAAATACAAGAATCTCGTGCGAAAGCTTATGAACGTGTGGTTGCGACTAAAATTATTGATTTGATGACTAAATTACGTTTAAGCAATGATGGTACAGCTGAACGGCGCTGGGTTTGGGAGTTGTTGCAAAATGCAAAAGATGTTTGTTATAAGGGTAAAAAAATTTCAATTGAAATCTTATTCCAACAATTAAATGATAATAATGGTGTATTAAAATTTAAGCACAATGGTAGAGTGTTCTCTACTGATAATATTACGTTTTTAATTGAACAAATATCTACTAAGGATCGTTCAGAAGAAGATGGTGAACAACCTAAAACAACAGGTAAATTTGGAACAGGCTTTTTAACCACTCATTTGCTATCAGAGAAAGTTGAAATAGATGGTATTGTTAGTGATGAGGATGAAAAACCACATAAGTTTAATTTACTACTAGATCGTAGTGGCAAAACAATAGAAGAAATTATTTTATCAGTAAATACTTCTATGTCATTACTTAATAAACTGGACAGTTATCCTTCTATAGATTATATACCAACAGATTTTAATACTGTCTTTTGTTATCATCTTGATAATAAAGGAATTGAAGTTGCAAAAAAAGGTATTCAAGATTTATATTCATCTTTACCATTTACGCTTGCTTTTATACCTGTAATTAAGTCTGTCAAAATTGAATCCAATGATAAAATTGTTACTTATAAATATATCAGCAAAAAACAAATTAGTGATAAAATTCAATTGATTAAAATTGAAAGAATAACCAATTCTGAAAATGAAGAAATTTCACTAATACTATTAAGTAATCAATCTACAACTATTGCGGTTCAAATAGAACAAGATAAAAAAGATTTTTATTTAAAAAAATTACATCTTTCTACCCCTCGTTTATTCTGTGATTTTCCGTTGATTGGAACGGAAGATTTTTATATACCTATTGTTATTAATAATCCTAAATTTTATTTAAACGAGCCTCGTAGCGGTGTTTACTTAACAGATATAGAACAACAAGAAATTAATAAAAATAAACAACATTTACAAGAAGCTGTAGAGCTGTACTATGATTTATTATTGTACGCTTCTCAACATAATTGGCAAAATCTTTATGTGTTAGCAGATATAAAGCAACCTAAATCAAAAGATTGGTTTTCAGATATTTGGTTCAAACAAAATATATTAAAGCCTACACAAGATAAGTTGATTTCTGTTCCTATAGTGGATACTGTTAGTCATGGACGCGTTGCAATTGCTGAAAATATTCAGTTTCCATATCATAAAGAAAATGAAATACGAGAAAAAATTTGGGATTTGTATAACATTGGAGGTATTTTTAAGTTACCCATTAAACAGTACTTGCATTTTTGGTATGAAATTGTTCAGCTAAGCTATTATAATAAATATCGTCTTACCTTAGAAGACATAACAGCTTGGATTAGTGAACAAAAAAATTTATTTACATTAGCTAATTCATTTAATAAAACTGAAAATGAGGCAATGGATTGGTTAAATCGGTATTATCAATTAATAAATTGTGATGAAAGTATTTTAAACTTAATTGAACAAAATAAGTATGCTGTTATTCCTAATCAAAATAATAATTTCTGCAAAAAGTCAGAGTTATTTATTGATCAAAATATTGAAGAAGAGTTAAAAACTGTAATCAAATTATTAGGAGATGATTGGCGAGAAATTCTTTTAAAACGTAATGTTTTTACAGGTAGCCATTTAAAATATTATAAAAAAACGCAGAAAGATATTATTGAGAAAATTAATAATATTTTGTGTGAAGGTGAAGATATTTGGGAAGCATGTGATTATTTGATTAGTTGTTTTTGTAATACGCCAGATTTTCCTTCCAAAAGACAATCTATTTATGATTTTTGTAAGGCTGTGTCTCCTAGTGATGTACCAGAAAAACGTTATATTACAACATGGGATAAAAATATTTGGAAAGAGGTAGATAGGCTTCAAATTGAATGGCTAATCTCAGTTATTTCCGGTCAAAAAGATATTATTCAATTAACCCAATATTTACAATTCCCGGATGAAAATAAAACATTAGAATGGCTTGATGGCTTCATCTCTTTCTTAGAAAAAGAAGAATATGGGGAAAAACTTAACGATAATGAAAATCCGATTTTACCAAACCAAGAAGGTCAGTTTAAAATTAAGGACGAGTTGTCTCTGGACGATGAAATTGATGAAACATTAAAAGATATTGCTGCTAACTTGGGATATAATTTTCGGGAAGAATTACTTGATACTACGATATATTTAGAGCTTCCAGAAAACCGTACTAAAAAATCCAGCGATGTTGCACAAAAAATAGAGGAACTAATAAAACCTAAATTTTCAGAAATACCTCGTACTGAAGAAACTCAGGAGATTTTTAATCAACTTTTTGTTTGGTTTAAAAATAATGAGGAAGATGCTAAAAACTTATTTAGTATGTTACATGAAAAAAGGTATAATCTTCTTGATGATGAAGAGATTGCTAAACATATAGAAGAAGTTCCTCTCTTAAAGCAACAGAATCAGGAATTAATAGAGGAAAATATCGAGTTAAAAGAAGAAAATAATAATCTTAAAGAGGAAAATGCGCGACTCAAAGCAAACCAGGGTTATTATAAAATAATAACTCAAGAAATTACGCCAAACATATTAATTAGCTTTGGAATTGATTCTGAAGAAAAGCTACAAGATTTTTTGTCAGATAAAGAATTTTCTAAGCATTATACTCTAGGCGATCACGGTTCTGGATTTTCAATGATTATGCACGTTAAAGAAATTATTGAACGAGCTAAACAAAATGTTAAAAAATATCTAATTTTAAATTCTGATTATGACTGTCTTTGTTGGAATGAACAAGATACAGTTATTACTGGTGTGAAAAAATATGGAAAACCAATTTATTTGGTTATAAGACCTTCTGATGGAAATAAAATTGTTTTTTATTATCCTAATGAAAAAACTACTTTGTCACTATCTAATTCTGAGTTGTGGGTTGAAAATGGTATTAGAGAACCAGAACAAATAACATTAGGAATAGTGCTTGATAAAAAAGGTATTAAAGAAATATCTTTGTAAGAGTAAGATTTATTCACTTTTACTATTTCAAAATGGATTATAAACGGTTAAATCTTCAATCCAATCAAAGTCTTTAATATTTCTTGTTGCGAGTGGTAAGTTATGTTCTAAACAAGTTGCGGCAATAAAAGCATCTCCTAAAGACATTTTACGTTGCTGACGTAGTTTAATAGCTATTTCAGCAGCAACATGAGAAACTAATAGCATTTCTAAATGTTGCAACACATTTTCAATAGCAATAACCCCTTCTTTATTTAGTTTTGGATAACCTAAAACTTCTACCTTACTTATAACTGAATAATGAGTAGCATTATCAATAATCCAATGCCTTAATGAAGCATACATTGGTTGCACAGAATAAATAATCAAATTGCTATCAATTAGCATTTATTACTCTCTATTCGGTAATAAGCGATCTTGACGTTGCTCACATTGCCACATCACTGGATCAACTATTTCTAAAAATGGATTTAATTCAACCGCTTTTTCTAAAGCTATTGCAAAACTTTTCTTTCTATCAGTGCAAATAATCTGTTCATTTTTTTGCACTATTTTTTGCTCTAAAAGCAAAATATAATTAAATAACTCTGCTTGTAAA
>JBEAVE010000008.1:0-61094 GCA_041161065.1 Pseudomonadota bacterium
GATAACAAGCTGACAATTAAAGAAAAGCGTAGCCACAACATACAATAAACTCCTTTGCGGTTTTTCATTTGAGTTTAGTATGCCGTGTTTTGCCAAATAAAGAAAGAGTTATCTGTTTTCTGTCTTCCCAAGCATTTAATTTGGAAAAGACTTGAATGTTCTTTGCGATTTCTATCAAACTTGAATGTTCTTTGCGATTTCTATCAAAATAGGCTTCCCTTTTTGCTTATCTATGTTGGACGTACTTTTATGAACCTCTTAAAAACATCAAATTTATCAAAGAATTACCCCCCCGTTTTATTGCAATTAAATCAATGGTTTGTGGTTTGGCTTTATTAGCAAGCGGACAAATATTTGCAGCCAGTTATGAAAGCATTGCCACATCGCTGAGTAATTTTACCGATGGAGCGAAATGGGCGGTGACAGGGGCAACAACCTGTGCAGGAGGCACTGCGGTTGGGACAACAATAACACCAACTACCAGTGATCTCTTTGTGATTTGCCCAGGGCACACCTTAACGTTAGACGCCGATTACACTCTCAATGTGGGGGTACTTCAAGTACTCGGCACGCTGGATTTAAGCAATGCAACGCTAACTATTCCTCCTGGTAGCTTTCCTATGGGAATGCTAATGATAGGAAATGCTCCTCTATTTGGAACAAGCACTGGATTGGCAAATACGGGGCAATTAATTAGTGGAACACGCCCTCATGATTTTTTTACATTAGCAACGGCAAGAGGATCGCAAACCCAATTAGGCAATAGCAAGGTTTCCATATTGTTTGTGGGTACTGAGCCTCTTGCCTTGTTTGCGACAACCATTATTGATTATGGAATAGCACTTTCTTTGGGTGGCACGATTACAGGTACAGCAAAATTTACCGACGGTTCATCTTTTGGCAATCAAGGCCTTCAAATGGATGCTGCTCAAACCCTGCCAACCATTGATTTATCCGCCTTCACGGGTACAACGGGATCAGGCAAAACGTTTGAGATTTTTGGACAATTTAGCAACACCATCACTTCGTTGAAATTACCTACAACCGCTGGCACAGAAATCAAATTTATTGTTCCTGAAAACCAAACCTTGACCATTAATGGCACAACAGGCAGCGGCATGAGTTGTGTGGGTAGCGCGACCGCAGGCACAACCACGCCCAATACAACCCCAATCACTTCTGCGCCTTTTGTGTTCACTGCATCAACAACCGCGAGCAGCACTTCAACCTTTGTGTGCACCACCGTTTTGTTGCCAGCCATTCCTGCGCCGATTGATTTAATTGTCGACAAACAAGTTGAAACCTTCGCGACCGACATAGAAATGAAATAACTTTCCTTTAGACCATGAAACCTAACCGGCTTTCAACCGTTGTTAGGTTTTTGGTGTTGAAGAGGTGCATCGTTATGTGTTGCGCCAAATATTTAATTTGGAAAAGACTTGAATGTTCTTTGCGATTTCTATCAAAATAGGCTTCCCTTTTTGCTTATCTATGTTGGACGTACTTTTATGAACCTCTTAAAAACATCAAATTTATCAAAGAATTACCCCCCCCCCTCATTATTTTACTTTAATTAAATCAATGGTTTGTGGTTTGGCTTTATTAGCAAGCGGACAAATATTTGCAGCCACAATTACGGTAAATTCCACGTCAGGTACTACTACCACCGGCGTATGTACTTTACAAGATGCGCTCACTTCCGCGAACACGGATACAGCAACAGGTGGTTGCGTGGCAGGTAGTGGCGCGGACATCATCGTGTTTGATGCCAGTCTATCAGGACAAACCATTACTCGTAACACGGTTTTACCCAGTCTCACCACCAACATCACGATTGATGGCTCCAGCCTTGCCTCTCATGTCATCATCAGCGCTGTTACCTATATGCGCCCATTCAATGTGAATTCTGGTGGGGTTTTGACGCTGACTCATTTGGATATTGTTAATGGGAATGTTAGCCCTTTTGCCGGTGCTATTAATGTGAATTCTGGCGGCACATTAACGCTTAACAACTGTACTTTATCGGGCAATACGGCGGTAGCTGGTGGTACGGGTGGTGGGGCTATCAGTAATTACGGTACGGTGACAGTGAATAACAGCACCTTTTCGAACAATCATGCAGACAGTACTGCACTCTACGGAGGCGGTGCCATTATGAGTGGAGGGACTTTAACGATTAACAACAGCACTTTTTCAGGCAACACCAGCAGTAGTGGCGGTGCTCTCTTTATTTCTGGAGGAACTGTGGTCATTAATAACAGCACTTTTTCAGACAATACCAGTACTGGTAATGGTGGCAATATTTTGAACAAAGGCACATTGACGCTAAAAAACACAATTCTAGCCAATGCTACTGGGGTGGATTGTTACAACAATGGCGGCACGGTTTCTATCACTAATAGCTTGATTGAGACCAATGGCAGCAGTCCTAACAATTGTGGCACGCCCACGCTGACGGCTGATCCTAACTTGGGTGCTTTAGCCAACAATGGTGGTAAAACTCAAACCCTCGCTTTATTAACCGGCAGTCCCGCGATAAATGCAGGAGATACAGCGACTTGTTTAAGCACTGACCAACGCGGCAGTGCCCGAGTTGGCATTTGTGATGTTGGGGCATTTGAATATACGCCGCCCACACCTGCGCCAATTGATTTTTCTTTTAGTAACAAACAAGTTGAAACCTTTGCAACCGACATAGAAATGAAATAACTTTCCTTTAGACCATGAAACCTAACCGGCTTTCAACCGTTGTTAGGTTTTTGGTGTTGTTAGAGGTCGACGAGTTGGTTGATTTTGGCGGCAATGCGGTTTTTAGAGGACGCAGCTTTCATAAAAATCACCACCGCTTCCAGTTCTCCCACAATCAAATGCGGTTCAATATTAAGTTCTTTATACATTTTCTTCACTTCTTCTCCACAAAAGTGAATTAGAAATTCATCATCTCGAGCAATCCCAATCGCCAAACCAATTAAATACGGCATGGTTTTATCACCTGACTTTAAAGAAACCTTCGTTGAATACTCATGCCACGCTTGCATCCAACGGGTTTTTTCTCGGTCACTGATGCGAGAAATATCAACCCGTAGAAATAAAACCATAGAAGTCATATTCTTCATAAAAATATCCGCTTTGATATGCCCTAAACGGGTAAGAACTTTCATGTGATAATCCACACAATGCTCACATTGATAATATAATCCCAAACTCAACGCCACACATTCTTTTTGTTTGTGTGTCAAATAAGTTGTCCATTTCTCTTCTCCGTCTGTTCCTTCAAAGACCGCCATGTGCATAATGCTCATGATGTCGGAAATATGTCGCGGAAAAACCTTATCTTTAAAGACATTACTACTCATTATTGAAATCCTTTTGCTTAATCTAAAAACACCGTTAAACTTCCAAATCAATAGCGACTTTTTGTAATCGCCACAACATTGGGCGCACAAACTATAATAAGAAATTTGAGTATAGCGTGTAATCTAATTATAATATGATTTAACCAAACTTAAAATAGAGGAACAACATGAATAATCCGCCTGATATTTTGAAGAAAATTATTGTTCGAAAGTACGAAGAAATTGCCGAAGCAAAACAGAAAAACCCCATCGAACAACTCTTAGAGGAAATTAAAGCCGTTTCTCAAACCAGAGGATTTGTTGCCGCATTACAAAATAAAATAAAACAGGGTTTGCCTGCGGTCATCGCCGAAATCAAAAAAGCCTCGCCCAGCAAAGGTATTTTAAGAGAGCATTTCAATCCTGTCGCAATTGCTCAAAATTACCAACAAAATGGCGCAGCGTGTTTATCGGTTTTAACGGATCAAGATTTCTTTCAAGGACATTTCACTTATTTGCAACAAGCGAGAAATGCCTGCGAATTACCCGTGTTATGCAAAGATTTCTTAGTCGATCCTTATCAGGTTTATGCGGCAAGATCATGGGGCGCGGATTGTATCTTATTGATTGCAGCGGTATTAAATGATGATCAAATGCGAGAATTAGCTGATTTAGCGTCGCAATTAGAAATGGATATTTTAGTGGAAGTTCATGATCAAGTTGAATTAGAACGTGCTCTAACATTACCTTTACCTATGATTGGGATTAATAATCGCAATTTACGCACGTTTGAAACACGACTAGAAACCACCTTAGCATTAAAAAAATATGTTTCTGATGATCGGTTAATTGTGACTGAAAGCGGCATTTTAACTTCAGAAGATGTTGTACTAATGAGAAATGCCGACATTCAAGCCTTTTTAGTCGGCGAGGCTTTTATGAAAACCACTGATGAAGGATTAGCCTTAAAACAATTGTTTTTTATGCACTATCCCCAAAAAAGTCTATAGAGGAATTTCTTTATAGGCTTTTTGGATTTTGAAGGAATTAAATGCTAATAAATATCGAGCAATTCGATTTCAAAGATTAAGGTAGAATTGGCAGGAATAACAGGAGGAAATCCTCGCGCGCCATAACCTAATTCAGGGGGAATAGTTAATTTACGAATGCCCCCGATTTTCATGCCCGCAACCCCTTGATCCCAGCCGCGAATAACCTGTCCCGCGCCCAAATTGAATGTAAAACCTTGCCCTCGATCGCGCGAGCTGTCGAATTTTGATCCGTCGGTTAAAGTCCCTACATAATGCACGGTAACTCGCTTACCCGAAATCGCCTCCGCGCCCGCGCCGACCACCACATCTTCAATGCCTAATGTCATGTAATTGCTCCTTAATTTTCAAATAAAAACCCAAAAGATTTGCAGCTTTTCCTATTTTTGTCAAGCAGTTATTTTCCTTTGCGTTTGTGAGTGAGGTAATGAATATTCTACAAATAGCGGGGTTTGATGTTTTTTTCAAATAAGGTTAAAGCCCGCGCAACTGTTTGATCCATATTGTAATATTGGTAATCACCCAGCCGCCCCGCAAAAATAACCTGTTCTCCAAGTTGTTCTGCTTCTTTCAAATATTGACGGTAAAGTTCTTTGTTTTGCTCTTGAGGAATGGGGTAATACGGATCGTTTTCACCAATTACATAAGGTTGAGGAAATTCTGCCGTCCAAGTTGTGCCAGAATGGATTTGTCCCGTTAATGTTTTGAATTCCGTTATTCGAGTATAAAGATGTTCATTAGGATAGTTCACCGTCCCAACCGGTTGCATTTGTTCTCGGGTTTCATGGTGCATTTCAAAACGCAAACTCCGATACGGTAATTTTCCATAACAATGATCAAAGAACGCATCGATTTCTCCCGTAAAGATTAATCCTTCATATTGGATTTCATTTTTAATCTCTTGCCAGCGAGTATTTAATAGAACATGAATGTTTTTATGCGAGAGCATTTTTTGAAACATTGGTGCATAACCAAATTTAGGCATTCCTTGAAAAGTATCTTGAAAATAACGATTATCTCGGCTCAAATAAATGGGCACGCGAGAGGTTACACTAGCACCCAGTTCTTCGGGGGTTAAGTTCCACTGTTTCAAGGTATATTTTTTGAAAACATTTTCATACACATAGTCCGCTAAAAACGTCAAATCGCCACTAGGGTTTTCGCGTAATTTAAGGATAGGTACTTTGGTATTAAAAGCGTAATTTTCTAATAATTGCTTGGTTAATTTATCCGCTAATTTGCGAGGAAAAAGGGTTTCTATTGAATTAAAATTGAAAGGAATTGGCACAAACAAACCGTCGACCAATCCTAAAACATGATGATAATAACTACGCCATTGGGTAAATTGGTTCAAATATTCCCAAACGTATTGTGCATTAGTGTGGAAAATATGCGGTCCGTATTGATGAACAAGCACGCCGTTTTCATCGTAATAATCAAACGCATTTCCTCCGATATGATTGCGTTGATCAACTAGAAGAACTTTTTTATTTAATTGGGTTGCAAGACGTTCTGCCAACACGCTTCCCGTGAAACCCGCACCCACAATTAACCAATCGACTTTCATGTTGTTAATCCTTGAAATAAAAAACTGTTTCTCATAACCAAGTAATTCTTAGCGACAAGAAACAGCTTTTGAAATAATAAAAAGGGTTTATTCTGAAGTATCTTTCGTGGCGGTTTCTTCTCTTAATGATTGCACCAATTGGAGTTCATCTCGAGAGAAAATCCCATTTAATTCTAGTAATAAAATAAAGCGGTCGCCGACTTTGCTCATGCCTTGAACAAAATGGTTTCTTAGGCGATTGCTAAAATCGGGGGCGGGTAAAATATCTTTTCCACTAAATTCAACGACATTGCTTACTGCGTCGACGACGATTCCGATATCTAAATGACGACCGTGATCGTGGATTTCAACGATAATAATACAGGTTTGTCGCGTGATTTCAACGGGGTGTCCGCCAAAATACACCGACAAATCAATAATTGGCACAACACTTCCCAGCAAATGCAGCACCCCTTTGACAAAAAGCGGCACTAAAGGAACGTGCAGCGGTTCAATGTATTCAACGATTTTGCGAATGTGCATGACATCGACCGCGTAATGATCTTTTCCTAAGGTAAAAGAGAGGTATTTAACGGTGCGTTCTTCTGCTTCTGCAACGTGATGATGAGAGGTCAAAGGTTTCATGAACAAACTCCTTTTTTAGCCTAATTTATTGAGCAACATAACGACGTGCAGAACGATTGGTACTATCTAAACTTGCGTAATGGCGAATTAAGGCGGGCACATCTAAAATTAATGCCACGTCGCCGCTTCCTAAAATAGTTGCGCCAGAAATCCCATGTAAGCGTTCAAAAAGTTTTCCTAAGGGTTTAATAACCGCTTGAAATTCCCCAAATAATGAACTTACAACCAAGCCCGCTTCTCGATCACCATAACGCACCACGACAATATTGTTGCATTCAAGTTGTTCGGTGTCATCGATGCAGAGTTGAAAGAGCTGATGCAAATAAATTAACGGCAACATTCTTCCGCGTAAATTGAGGTAGTTGTTCTCTTGATTTTGAACAATATCGGGAGGAAATTCCACGCATTCAACAACCCGATCTAAAGGAACAACAAATGAGGATTTTCCTACATTGAATAGAAAGCCGTCGATAATGGCTAAGGTTAAAGGCAGACAAATGCGGACTTGCGTACCTTCGTTTTCTTGGCTGTACACGTCGATTGTGCCATTTAAGGCATTGACGTTGCGTTTGACGACATCTAATCCCACGCCGCGCCCAGATAATTCGGTGACGGCTTCGGAAGTGGAAATGCCCGCTTCGAACATTAACAAATCGACTTCTTGTTCGGTCAAAGTTTGGTCGGGGCGAATGATGCCTTTTTGGGTGGCTTTGCGCAAAATCTTTTGTCGATCCAAGCCCTTGCCGTCATCGCCGACCTCGATCACCACCATGCCCGAATCGTGATAAGCGTTTAATTGCAATGTGCCGTGAGGGGGTTTGCCGTGTGCTTCGCGAATGTCGGGGGTTTCGATGCCGTGATCGATGGCGTTGCGCACCAAGTGCATGAGCGGATCGTTGATTTTTTCGACCATGCTTTTGTCGAGTTCGGTTTCCGCGCCGCTAATGACCAATTCAATGTCTTTGCCCAAATCTCGACTTAAATCATGCACCATGCGTTGGAAGCGATTGAAAGTATTACCAATATGCACCATTCTCATTCTTAACGTGCTATTTCTGATTTCCTCGACCAGCCGCGACATCGTTGAAATCGATTCGCCCAACCGATCGAATTTACCCTTTTGCATCAACAAACTAATGCTGGCGTTGGCGATCACCAATTCGCCGACCAAATTGATTAATTGGTCGAGTTTGTCGGCATCGACCTGCAAATTTTTCTGGAGACGGGCTTTGACATCTTTGACGGTGGTGCTTTTGTTGAGCGGCGATGGAGCTTCGGTTTTGGGGGGGGGCGCGGCGGTCGATTTTGATTCTTGGGGTAAAATGACGGCGGGTTCGTCGGGCAAGGCTAGTTGTGATCCAGCTGCCCATTCTTCGTCGGTTAAGGTGTGTTGATCGACCCAAATTTGTCCGATGCGGTCGATGCCTTCGGGCAGGCGGCGAAGCACCCGAAAATACGCGCCGAGGGGACTGTGTGGCGGCAAAATGCGCACTTCGCAGTAATCGCGCACCAAATCAAACATACCCTCAACCACCGACGGATCAACATCAACTTGATACGCAATCTCCAGCCCAATGTAGCAATGCTCGGGATTCATGTCGGCGGCGGGCGGCATCGCGTCGAACAACGTATGTAATTGTAAAACCTGACCTTGTTCGCTCAAATAATGCACGACAGCCAACGGATCGATGCCATTTCGTAGCGCATCTTCATGAAAACGCAGGGAAACTTGCCAATGCGGCGCGAAAACGGGGGTATCTGCATTGAAATTTGGGGCGGCGGGCGGCGGAATCGTCACCAACGCGGTGCTTTCGACAGTCGGTTCGGGGGGCTTTTCGACCGCTTTTTCCACGACAACGGGCGCAGGCGGCGATTCAACGGGTTTGGGCTGCGGCGCGTTAATCAATGATTGCAAACGATTTTTTAAATCTTGGGTTGTTGTTTGCAGATCGGTTTGTTCGGTGTCGGGTTGTTCGATATCGTGTTCGATCCACATCACCAAATGGTCGTGGCAAGCGAGCATCACTTGGATCAAATCCGCATTCACCAACAAATCGCCGCTGCGCACGCGGTCGAGGATATTTTCCATCAAATGCGTGAAAGCGGAAATTGCGTCCAACCCCACAATCGCCGCCGAGCCTTTGAGGGTATGCGCGACGCGAAACACCACATTGACGGCTTCGCGATCATCGGCACTTTTTTCGAGGTGAAGCAGGGCATCTTCCATTTGTTGAAGGGTATCTTCGCTTTCCATCGCAAAGATTTTGCGCAACTGTTGCATACTCATAATTAGCCTTCCTCGCGGGAATGATCGGGGAGTGGATCGGCAAATTCTTCAATTAAATTATATATTTGTAATAATTCTATCACCACTGGATTGTGATCAACGTAGCGTAAATTTTTTTGTAATTGGAGGGCTTCGCGTTTGGCGAGCCACAGAATTTGCACGCCCGCCGAGTCCATTTCGTTGATGTCCTGCAAGCGCACTTCCACGTCGGGGTGATTGGTGATCGCGTCCAATAAAACATCTTTTAATTCAGCAGCATACGATAAATTTACGCCACCTTTCACATCAATCACGCAAAAATTGTTTAGTTCTTCAACATCAATGTGCATCATTTGAGTTCTGCCTTTAAAAAGTAGGGCGCGATGGCTTCGAGCGGTAAAATCGCGCTGGCTGCGCCACGTTTGACGGCTTCTTTGGGCATTCCGTAGACCACGCAGGTTTCTTCGTTTTGGGCGATGCAAAACGCGCCCGCTTGGTGCATTTCGTCGAGTCCGCGCGCCCCGTCGTCGCCCATGCCCGTTAAAATCACCCCCAACGCATTCCGCCCCGCACTTTGTGCCATCGACCGAAACAACACATCAACCGACGGACGATGCCGATTGATCAGCGGTCCATCTTTTAATTCTACAAAATATTGATTGCCTTGTCTTTTCAATAACATATGTCGATCACCCGGGGCAATAATCGCACGACCTTGTTGCACGCGATCGTTGGGCTCGGCTTCTTTGACTTCGATTTGGCAAATGGTGTTTAACCGATCGGCGAACGCTTTGGTGAAACCGGCGGGCATATGTTGAACGATCACGATGGCGGGGGATTGGAGCGGCAGGCTTCGTAAAATGTGTTCGATGGCTTGCGTGCCGCCGGTCGATGCGCCGATCCCGACGACCCGTTCGGTATTGAATTTGAGCGATCCGAGCATTCTGGGCAGATCGATCATCACATCGACGCTTAATTTAGGCGCGGGCGCGGGCACACTGGCGGCATCGGCGTGGCGTTTGAGAATGCGGATATTGGCGCGCGAGGCGGCTTTCACCACATCAATCAAGTTGTTTTTATTGTCGTACAAAAAGCCGTGCACGCCGAGTTTGGGTTTGGTGATGATGTCGACCGCGCCCGCCGCGAGAACTTGCACGGTGACGGACGCGCCTTTTTCCGCCAATGACGAGCACACGACAACGGGGGTGGGGTGTTCGCTCATGATTTTTTTCAGGAATGTTAAGCCGTCCATGCGCGGCATTTCCAAATCGAGCACGATCACGTCGGGCCATTGACGCTGCATGTATTGCATGGCGATCAACGGATCAGACGCGGCGGCGATGATTTCTATCTCGCGATCAGAACGGAGAATTTCTGAAAGCACTTGTCGGACGACTGCCGAGTCATCGACGATGAGGGTTTTGATTTTTTTTGAAGTCATTGCGCGGAATTATCTGAAAATTGTCGAAGCAACCCGACGTTATGATGAACCGACACATCGCCATTGCTAATATCAAACACGATGCGGCGATAACCAATCCCGCCGGCGTGCGTGGAATGCACTTGAAACCCGCCTTCTAGCAGCAACTTTTTACCCACGTCCATATTTCGCTGACCGATATTTTTCTCTTGGGGCTTGCTCAACGAGGGAAACATATTTCCCCCACCAAAAACTTTTACCTGATATTCGGAGGGTATGGATTGATGCCGTTTAATTTCTTGCAAAAACATTAAGATAGCATCTTCTGCATAACGTCCGTTGAGGTGTTGCGGGTCGCTTTTATTGGGATTTGGCAACATATAATGGCACATTCCGCCCAACAATCGCAGCGGATGCCACAACGTGATCGCCACACAAGAGCCTAATAACGTGCGAATTTTAACGCGCTCGTCCCCAAAATAGAATTCGCCGGGGTGTAAAAAGATGTCTTGCATAGTTTAACGCTTGCAATAGACCGTCGGCGCGACGGGATAAATTTGGCTGTGAATGAAGTTATCCATAATACCCACGAGGCTCTCGGCGTGTCCAAAAAAGCAGTGCCCGCCACTTTTCAACGTCGGCAACAAACGGTGCACTAAACGTCGTTTGGTTTCCACGTCAAAGTATATTAAAACATTTCGCAAAAAAATCACGTCGAATAACCCGATGTTTGGCAACGTGGTGTTGAGGTTGATTTGCTCGAATTTAACATGATTGCGAATTTTTTTATCGACCAATAATGTCCCTTCTTGGGCGCGCACGCCTTTTAGGCAATATTTTGTCAAATAGTGGCGCGGGGGGAGTTTGCCGTCGATCATCGAATAATGCGCGTTTTGCGCCGCCTGCAACACCCGCACGCTAATGTCCGATCCTAACACTTCCCACTCGGTTTGTTCGCCAAAATGATCCATCAACACCATCGCAATGCTATACACTTCCTCGCCCGACGAACAAGCCGCACTCCACGCCCGAAACGGCGGCGCACCTTTCCAAGGTTTGAGCACTTGGTGTTTGAGAATTTCAAAATGCTCCGGTTCACGAAAAAAGTATGTTTCGTTGGTCGTTAATAAATCGATCATCATTTGCAATTCGTCGGGGTGCGCACCGCTCGTCGCAAACACAAAATAATCCCCGTACGTTTTAATCCCGTAATAACGCAGCCGTCGGTTGAGGCGCGCCGCCACCAATACTTTTTTAACGGGTGTGAGCATAATCCCGACAGTTTCGTACATAAACTTTTGAAATAGCGCAAATTCCCGATCCGAAATCACGGGCGAGTCGGGCGAGGGATTTCCCATCATGTCGGGAGAAACAAATGCCGTCACGGGCGGCTGATGAACATTTTTCACAAATATCGTTTGGTTCAAGTGTTGAGAGAGCAAAATAGGAGAGTCCAAGCGTCTGAAATTGACATATCCGCAAATTCTATCATAAATTGTAGAATCCACGCCCACTTGCCTTTTGTTTCAGGAATAGGTCGTGATCAAATTGAGAGGCGACTTAAATCTATAATTTGCTGAAAATACATACAAATCATGTAAAATTATCTCTGTCTTTTGATCACTACCCAAATAAGGAGGTTGTAAAATGCGATTGTGGAAAAAACCATTGATTTTATTATTGATTTCGTTTGTTGGGGCGGCGAGCGCGGGAGGAATAGCTCTTAATCGCGGCGAAACCATCAATGCAATTTGGTTAATCGTGGCGGGAGTTTGTATTTACGCCATTATGTACCGTTTCTATAGTGCGTGGATTGCTGCGAAAGTCCTTACCCTCGACGAAACCCGCGCCACACCGGCTGAACGATTAGAAAATGGGCGCGATTTTGTTCCCACCAACAAATGGGTAGTATTTGGTCATCATTTCGCGGCAATTGCGGGTCCCGGTCCTTTGGTCGGACCAACTTTAGCGGCACAATTTGGTTTCTTACCCGGCACGTTGTGGATTTTAATTGGATCGGTGCTTGGTGGTTGTGTTCAAGATATGATTATTCTATTTCTATCAACGCGAAGAAATGGAAGAAGTTTAGGGCAAATGGCGCGAGAGGAACTGGGTGTAATTGGCGGTGCAGCGGTGTTGATTGCAACATTAATGATTATGATCATTTTAATTGCGGTATTAGGATTGGTCGTTGTTAATGCGATGAAGCACAGCGCATGGGCAACTTCCACTGTGGCAGCAACGATTCCGATTGCGGTTTTAGTGGGTTTGTACATGAGAAACATTCGTCCTGGAAAAGTATTAGAAGGATCATTTCTAGGCGTGAGTTTGCTCTTATTATCAGTGATAGGTGGCGGGTGGATTGACGGGCATGAAACGTTAAGAACATGGTTTGATCACGAGGGTTTGACATTAGCGTGGGCAGTGATTGGATATGGATTTGTCGCGGCGATTTTACCCGTGTGGTTATTATTAGCCCCGCGCGATTATTTGTCGACCTTTATGAAACTCGGCACAATTGTATTATTAGCGATTGCCATTGTATTATTACAACCAGAAATCAAAATGCCTGCAATTACTCGATTTGTCGATGGGTCAGGTCCTATATTTGGCGGGGCATTATTTCCTTTCGTTTTTATTACAATTGCGTGTGGAGCAATTTCGGGGTTTCACGCACTGATTTCATCGGGAACAACTCCCAAACTAATTTCAAATGAAAATCACATTAGAATTGTTGGATATGGCGGCATGGTTTTAGAGTCATTTGTGGCGATTATGGCGATGATTGCCGCGACCATTTTAGAACCGGGTATTTATTTCGCCATTAACAGTGGTGCGGGCGCGGTGGGGGCTGATCCAATTAAAGCTGTTGAAACGATTAGTTCTTGGGGATTTCCTGTCACCGTTGAACAAATGAATGCTCTCGCGTATGAAATGGGTGAGAAAACCCTATTTGCTCGAACCGGCGGCGCACCTTCTTTAGCCGTTGGAATGGCGAGTATTTTTAATAGTGTTTTTGGACAGTCTTTAATGGGTATTTGGTATCATTTTGCAATCATGTTTGAAGCCGTTTTTATTTTAACAACGGTTGATGCGGGCACGCGCGTTGGGCGTTTCATGTTGCAAGATTTACTGGGTAATATTTGGAAA
Source organism: Pseudomonadota bacterium (assembly GCA_041161065.1). Lineage (GTDB taxonomy): Bacteria > Pseudomonadota > Gammaproteobacteria > Beggiatoales > Beggiatoaceae > DYRG01. The sequence goes on from JBEAVE010000008.1 coordinate 13,412, forward strand.
CCACTCGGAGAAACCTCTTGGTATCCCTCTGTTATATTAAGCAGCGCATTAGTTGTAGGGGCGTGGGGCTATTTCTTGTACATCGGTGTAATTGATCCCAATGGAGGGGTAAATTTGTTATGGCCCTTGTTTGGAATTGTTAATCAAATGTTAGCGGCGATTGCTTTGTGTGTTGCAACGGGAATTTTAATTAAGTCTGGGAAATTAAAATACGTTTGGGTAACGGCTATTCCATTGATTTGGTTATCTATTATTACAACAGTTGCGTCGTATGAAAAGGTCATGAGTTCGGATATTCGAATTGGTTTTTTTGCGGCGGCAAATGATTTATCAACCAAACTAGCGAGCGGGCTTTTATCACCTGAGAAAGCTAAGATTGCTCCTCAACTTATTTTTAATCAACAATTAGATGCTTGGTTAATTATTTTCTTTGTGATAGTGTTATGGGTTATTATTGCAGATATGATTCGAGTTTCTCTACTTTTTTTGAATGGAAAATCGACTTTACCTTTAGCAGAATCACCTTATCAACGCACAAAGTTATTAGAGGTGTAAATCACTTTTTTCCTCCCGATTCGTTGGGAGGAAAAGTATTTCTTGTTATTTACAATTGGGTGGCAAATAAGCCAGATTAATGTTTGTAGATTTGCACGACCATGTTCTCAATGCGCTATTAAAAACTAATGATAAAGAACCTTTGATATTTGGGTCTTTAAAAGTCGCATCAAATCCATAGCCATTGATAACAATTTTATCGACGTATTTTCCCGTTGTTCTTCCCCCTAATTGAACGCTAATATCCGAAGTCCATGTTGCGTGATCGGTGAACCATTCTTGCGCGGGAACTTTCAAACCGGATAGCAAATTGAGTGCTTCTGAGATTTGTGCGCGTTTCAAATAATCGCTATAAGCGGGTATTGCAACGCCCAGCAAAATGCTTATCACGGCGATAACAATCATTAGTTCAACTAATGTAAAACCTGTTGAGGATTTCATGGTATTTCTCCTAAAGAAATGGGCTGTTTGTGGATTGCACACTGACAAATCAAACTGGGCGTTTTTTTAATCATTTCAGCTCAATTTTATAAAAGCAATACGTATGCCATTTTCAATAAAAGAACGACCATAAGAACTGCCCGCAAATTGCGTTGAATTTTATTACAATTTGGGAGTAACTAAACAAAGAAAACCCTTGCAAAACATTCCCTTTTGACTCAAAAATAGACAAATAAATCCCCGTATCGCTTGATTAAAATGTTCGTAACTATCGATAAATTAAGTATTTTTAACATAGATATTGCCCTCGCTTTTTTTATAGGTACAATAGGCAGTTATGTAATAAATCCACTGGAGGTTCGCCCATGAGTTTTCTCGAACAACTAAAACAACAAGCCCAAGAAGTTAAAGCCCAAGAATCGGTTGCTGATCAAAAGAAAAAACAAATCGCCGCCCGATTTGAAAAATTGACAAAACCTAAAATGCGGCAAATCCATTTGTATTTATATGAAATGGTTGAGCAACTTAAACTCATTCAACCTAATCCACCCGTCAAATATGAAATCCCCCATTTAGGAGAATATAGAGGATTGCAACAAGATGAATATATTTTGGGTGCATTTGATGAGCAAAATATGAATTTTTTTCTACGAATTGCCTGTCATTCTTCACGTAAAAATTGCATCGAACTCCGTGAAGAAAGCGAAGTTTCAAAGATGCGTGATTATTTGTGGGGACATAATATTCGTTTTAATTGGGTGCAAGAAAATGATAAACAACAAAAGTTTCTCCGCGCAATTTTTAATTTAGAAGGAGAAATCTTTTTGGAATTTAATTTTCGAGCAGAACCAGAAACCGCTAACATTCATCTAAATGTGAGAAACTTTGAATCATTTGGAAAAGCAAATTATTTGATTCCACCTCAAGATATTGATAACAAATTTTTAGATCAAATGGCAATGTACATGACGAGAAACTCTCAAGAAAATATCTTATTGCATTACACCATTACACAAACTCGTGGAAAATTAAGCACATCAACCCGCGATAAAATTCGGGCGCAAATTCTGGCTGAACAGGCGGCTAAAAAGAAACTTCAAGCTCAATTAGAATCTCAAACTCCCGTTTCAAAACCTAAACAACCGACGGTTTCTCCCTCTGAAGAAACTGTTGATGTTAAAACGCGCATTATCCAACTTCTAAATAAGAAAATTCTATGAAAGTTGCTCTCATTCAACAAACCTGTTCTGCGGATTTGAACGATAATAAACAACGCACCGAACAATACATTCGTTCCGCTGCTGAGCAAAAGGTTGAGCTGGTTTTATTACAAGAATTACACGGTAGCTTGTATTTCTGTCAAACCGAAGATGTGAAACAATTTGATTTGGCAAAACCTATTCCAAGTGAAGAAACTGCTTGGTTGTCTTCCTTAGCAAAAGAACTTAATTTAGTCATTGTCAGTTCTTTATTTGAAAAACGTGCAGCGGGTTTATATCATAATACCGCCGTTGTTTTTGAAAAAGAGGGTTCAATTGCGGGAAAATATCGCAAGATGCACATTCCCGATGATCCTAATTTTTATGAGAAATTTTATTTTACAATTGGCGATTTAGGATTTCAACCGATTCAAACATCGGTGGGTAAATTAGGGGTTTTAATTTGTTGGGATCAATGGTATCCCGAAGCGGCGCGTTTAATGGCTTTGGCGGGAGCAGAAATGCTTCTTTATCCCACTGCAATTGGGTGGAATCCCGATGATGAACAAAGTGAGAAAGATCGTCAAAGAGAGGCGTGGATAACGATTCAACGATCTCACGCGATTTCCAATGGAATTCCTGTTTTAAGTTGTAATCGTTGTGGGTTAGAAACTGATCCGAGTGGACAAACCAAAGGTATTCATTTCTGGGGGAGTAGTTTTGTGGTAGGTGCACAAGGAGAGTTTCTCGCACAATCTAGCATAGAAAATCCCGATATTTTGATTGCAACCATCGATAAACAACGTTCAGAGGAAGTGAGAAGAATCTGGCCCTTTCTACGCGATCGACGAATTGAGGAATATCACGATTTGACCGCGCGTTATTTAGATTAGAAAATTGTTTTAATTGGAGAGTATTTCAAAATAGCATTAAAAAAGTATTGTTGTCTGATGGTAACTTGCTCGATTACAATGCTTTCTACATAATTATAAAACAGGGGTACATGATGCAACGATTGATGGTTTTTCTGAACACTTACAAATGGGTAGGCGATGTTTTAGCGTTAATTGCAGGCGGGTTTCTGGTATTTGCGTTTGCACCCTTTAATTTGTTTCCACTGGCGATTTTATCGCAAATGATTTTGTTTGGATTATGGCGCGGCGTGACGGTCGGGCGGGCATTTTGGCGCGGCTGGTTGTACGGATTGGGAATGTTCGGCGGCGGCGTGCATTGGTTATACATTAGCTTGGCGCAATTTGGCGGCATCGATACAACAACAGCGATAATAATCAATGGGTTATTTGTAATGGGCATGGCTCTTTACCCGGCTATTTTAGGGGCAATTATCCTCAAAACCTTCCCCATTTGCAATCGCGTGCGCGTCCTTTTAGCCCTACCTGCGGGGTGGGTATTATTGGAGTGGACAAGAAGCTGGTTTTTGACAGGATTTCCTTGGTTATTATTAGGTTACAGCCAAATCGACGCGCCTTTATCGGGACTTGCCCCCATCGGCGGCGTTTATGCGGTGAGTTGGGCGGTTTCTTTCACGGCGGGGCTTATTCTTTACGGCATTTTACGCGGAAGAAAGGGCAAAATTGCGTGGATTTCTTTAGCGTTTCTTTGGGTTAGTAGCACCTTACTTTCTTATGTTGATTGGACGCGCCCATTAGACAAACCAGTTAAGGTTGCTTTGCTGCAAGGAAATACATCAAATGAAACCAAATTTATCGGTGAATTTGCTCCCCAAATCATTAACGATTATTTAGCGTTAAGTAGCGAACATCAAAACGTTGATATTATTATTTGGCCCGAAACAGCAATCCCAAAATATTATCATCAAGTTCAATCGGTTATCGATGAAATTACCCAACGTTCACAAATCCAACATATCGACTTTGTTATCGGTATTCCATTAAAAGAACATAACCAATATTACAATGCGGTATGGGTTGCTGGAGAAAGGGGTGGTTTCTATCAAAAACGTCATTTAGTTCCTTTCGGAGAATTTATCCCTTTTCGAGGATTGGTGAAAGCCATTTTGGGTGATATTGATATACCGATGTCGGATTTCAGTGAAGGTGCAGTTGAACAACCTCAATTACAAGCAAAACAAAACTCACTGGGGATTTCAATTTGTTATGAAGATGCTTTCAATTGGGAAATCCGCCGTGCAATGCCAACCGCAACGTTGTTAGTTAATTTAAGCAATGATGGTTGGTTTGGTGATTCTATCGCGCCTCATCAACATCTACAAATCGCTAGAATGCGGGCTTTAGAAATGGGGCGTTACTTATTACGTGCAACCAATACAGGGATTTCTGCTATTATCAATCAGAAAGGTCAAGTTGTTCTAAAATCTCCTCAATTTGAAATCAGCGTTATTAAAGGTCAAGCGCAAACTTTTGATGGCGGCACACCTTTTTCTTTATCTGGAAATATCCCATTGTTAGTATTGATGTTTTTCTGTATTTTGATCGCAGTTATTTTGCACTATTATTGGTATCCTTCACATCACCCTAGATTAAATTCCTCAAATGAAATTTAATTAAAACGAAGGCGTTACTAATAAAGGAGGTTTGGGTTTTTCTGGCAATGGGGATATTTGAGGTTTTTCTATGGATTTTTGAACCTCAACTTCCTTGATTACTTCCTTGATAATTTCTACGGGTTGATTTAATTGATCACTAATCTTATCTTGCAAGGCTAGAAAAGCCGGTTGATTGGGTTGTAGTTGCAAGGCTTTTGTAATCCACAATAATGCGTCGGCGGGTGCGTTGCTTTGCTCTGCTTGTTTTGCGAATTGTTGCGCGATTTGTTTTAAGGATTGTTGGGCAATTTTGTGATCTGGTTGATATAACAAAATCTTTTGATATTTCTTTGCGGCTTCTTCCAATTGTCCATTTTGTTGAAAACGCTGAGCTTCAGTTAAAAACAATTCCGTTTCAGGTAATTTTTGCAAAGGCTTTTCTTGTAATGTTGTTTGCAATGTTTTCAAACCATTATGCTGGGGAGCAATTTCTAATCCTTTTTCAATCAATTGTTGTTTCTTTTCTATATTATTTGGTTGTTGCGCCAATTTCAAATACGCATCAGCAATTTTCTCTACTATTTCCTCGACTCGTTGATCAGTAGGCGCAATCTTTTTTAAGATTAAATAGGTTTGATAGGCGTTGTCGTTTAATGGATTAGTTAATTTCAAATTAGCCAATTGTTGCTGGGCTATTTTCAAATAGTTTTCGATTTGAAGTTGATTAGATATTTTAACGGGTAATTCAGAAATATTGGTGCTTTCTAAAGGGGGCGAAAGATTAGAGCTATTATTTTCTGCTAAAAGGGGGCTTTCTAACATCGGTAATTCATAGAAATAGGTTGTATTGGTGAATGAAAAATACCAAATAAAATAGATACCCATTAGAAATAGGCTTATTAAAGAAAAAATGAAAGGTTTTTTTGAAGTAGGTTGTTCTGAAATTGCGCGGCGAAAATCAGAAATATGTTGAAAACGTTGTTCTATTTTTAATTGCAAAGATTTTTTAATTGCTTGGTTAATAAAAGGCTCAACTTTAAGTATTGGTAAGTTGTCTGTTTGCCAGCGATCAGTGGCGGCGGGTGGTAATTTTTCACTCAATAAAAAATAGAACAACGCCCCACACGCATAAATATCCGTCCATGCACCGATATGTCCTGTTCCAGAATACTGTTCGGGGGGAGAATATCCGGGTTTCAACACTAACGTTAAAGTGCGGGTTTGTTCCAAAATTAAATTCATACTTCGTGCCGCGCCAAAATCAATTAAAATCGGCGTGTTGTTCTGATCAATTAAAATATTATGTGCAGAAATATCTAAATGAAAAAGATGTTGAGCATGAATGGTTTCTAGCGCATCTAAAATTGGTAACAAAATAGCCAGCGTTTGTTCTATTGTTAAAACCCCGCCGTGTTGTTTTAATAAAGTGGCTGGATTTTCTCCGTTAATATATTCCATCACCATATAACCGGTGTGGTGTTCTTCAAAATAGTTCAACACACGAACAATATTGGGGTGATTAAACTTGGCTAAATGGCGCGCTTCTTCCAAAAATGAATTCAAACCCTTTTGAAAGTTGCTCTGTTGGTTTTTAAGCGGAATAACGAAATTTTCTTCACGTCCCGCTAAAGTTGTGGGGAGGTATTCTTTAATTGCAACGGTCTTTTTCAAATGAATATCCAAACCCAAATAAGTAATTCCAAAACCGCCTTGTCCTAAGACTTTTCCAATCAAATATTGGTTGTTCAAAAGGGTGGTAGATTTCAAATATAAGGGGTGGGGATAATAAGACTTTTCATCAATATTGCAATGCGGACAAAGGGTTTGTAATGGCTTTTTGGGCGTGAAACAATAGCAACACAAATCATTTAATTCAAACATAAGTCTGTTTTTTGAGAAAGGATTTCAACTTGGCAAGCAATTATGTTACCAGAGGTAATTTTACTTCTTAACCGCTTAAAAAAACAGTTAAGAAATAAAATATTATTTAGGCGGATCAACGAGATATAAATACCCTGCATTTCCCAAAACGAGAATTTGATCATTAACGACGATTGGTGATGTGCGAATACCCGCAGAATCGGTAAGTGTACGCCCGACAAGGCTACCATCTTCCTTACTTATCCAATGGATATAGCCCTCAAAATCCCCAACCGCCAAATACTTACCCACGCTGACCGGTTGCGTTAAACGCCGCGCGCGCAATTTGTCCTGTTTCCAAAGCGATCCGCCATTAAAACGATCATAAGCCAGCAGTTGGCTATCCATATCGGTAATATATAAGTATTTGTAATCTAAGGTAAAACCCGCATACGAAGATAAATCACGCTCCCATAAAATTTGACCATTGGTGGCGGCGATTGCGGCTAATTTTCCTTGAAAAGCAACGACATACACTGCGCCGTCAGATAATTGCAAATCTGCGTCGATATCGACCATGCGTTCGAGTTCGGTTTTGCCACGCGGTTGGGATAATTGCCCTTCCCACAAAGGCTTACCGCTGTTCAAATCTAACGCGGCGATTTTGCCGTTATCCATGCCCACAAAAATCAAGGGGATTTCAATGAGGGGCGCACTCGTGCCGCGCAAACTCAGGGTTGGAACGGGGCGTTCGTAACTCCACAGGCGGTGTCCGTCGAGGGTATCGAGGGCGGTTAATTTGCCGTTTCCGCTGCGAACCGCGACCACGCCCCCCCCGATTTGAGGGGCAACGAGGATTTCTCCGCCCACATTGACTCGCCAATATTCTTTACCATCTGTTTGATCTAAAAGGATAACATCGCCTTTGGTGCTCCCGACCGCGAGGTATTTGCTCCCGACCCCGATCCCGCTCGACAACGTAACATCAAACGATTTTTCCCATAAAGATTTGCCGTCTTTTAATTGATAAGCCTGCACATCGCCGCGTTGGGTGGCGACAAACAGCCGATCTTCAACCACCGCCGGCGTTAATTTGAGGTAATGTTTGCGCAAATCCGCGCCCGTCGAAACTGACCATTTAACCGGAGGTTGCTGCAAATTGGGCATTTCGGGCAACGGCGCGGGCGGTTCAGAATTGTCTTTCGCGCCACAACCCGCCAATAAAAGTGCCAACCACAAAAAATGCTTAATCATCAAGGCGTAACCGTCGTAGGTTGTGCTAAAGCGGGTGTCATCGGAAGGGCGGCGGCAACATCGGGAATTAAGCCGGCGGAAGCCTCGACCACTCCCGTTTGCAATCCCAAATTATCGCGCTTCAATTGCAACCATTGACGATGTTGCTGAGTAAGTTGCTCATTTTGAAGGGCTTTATCGTATGCAGCGGCGGCATCGGCAGGTTTTTGTTGCGCCATTGCCAGATCACCCCGCAATTCTTCCACCGCACTTTGAAACGCCGAACCCGTGACCGCATTAAGCAACGTCGTCGCACCATTAAAGTCATTGTTATTTATCAATAATTTCGCCATACGCAATTGCGCAATCTGTTTCAATTCGGGCAAACTCGCGTTACCGATCACCCATTGCAAACTGGCTTGCGCGGCTTGCGAATTATTAGCGGCAACGTCGCGGTTGGCTTTGAACAACGAAACCAATGCCGCATACCCCGTATTGGTATAATCATTCAAGATTTTTTGAGTATAATCATCAAGTTGTGGAGAAGCGGGCTGATGAGAAGCCACCACGACCGCATCATACAAACCCGAAGCCAGTTGTGATTGTTGGAACTGGTAATTTTGCCAACTGCGCCACCCAAACAACACCGCAAATCCAACCGCAATCCCCCAAATCACGGCAGTTCCATTTTCTTTCCACCACGCCTCCAGTGCTTCAATCTGTTCTTCTTCTTCGTGATCGTAATCTGCCACAACGACTCCTTAAAAATAGCTAAAAAATCATTATAGTATGCCAAATCTTCCCCAAACTGTCGATGTTCATGATTCTCGCTAACGACCCCTCCAATTAAAACGTTTTTCCACCGCTGTTTTAAGGGTAGAATAAATCTCAAAATTTAATACCACCGGAGAAGAAATTATGACAACCGATAATAATAGTAACGATTTGAATCGTCGAGAGTTTTTGAAATTAACCGCGACAGGATTGGGTTTAAGTTTAGTGGGATTTGATCCGCTGCTGGGAACGTTTCAAGCCGCTTTCGCAGACGGCGCACCTCAACCTAATCAATGGTTTATGTCGATTTGTCCGTATTGCGGCACGGGTTGCGGCGTGAATGTGGGCGTGGCGGACGGCAAAGTCGTGGCGGTCAAAGGCATGGCGGATCACCCCATCAATCAAGGGGAATTGTGCATTTTAGGCAAAAACTTAGTCGGTATGTTAAATACCCCCGATCGTTTATTAGTGCCTCAAAAGAAAGAGGGTGAGCAATTCAAACAAATTAACTGGGAAGAAGCCACCGATACTGTTGCCAACAAACTCAAAGAAACGATTGAGAAACATGGCGCAGATTCTTTTGCAATGTATGTGAGTGCATCGGAGTATATCGAAGAGTATTATATTTATAACAAATTCGTGAAAGGTTGTTTGGGAACAAATAACTTAGAATCGAGTGCGCGTTTATGTTGGGCGAGTGGTGTGGTGGGATTGGTAAAAGCCTTTGGTGCAGATTCACCGCCTTGTTGTTTTGATGATATTGATTTAGCAGACCTTTTCTTTGTGGCAGGTTATAATCCTTCTTCTTCAAAACCGATCTTTTTCAAACGTTTGATGAAAGCTAAAAAAGCGAACAAAACGAAAATGATTGTGGTTGATCCGCGCAAAACAGATACCGCAAAGAAAGCTGATATTCATTTGCAAATTAAACCGGGTTCTGATGTGATTTTATTTAATGGCATTACCCGCGAATTAATTAGTAATGGATTGATCAATGAAACTGAAGCAAATAGTCTTACCCGTGATTTTGAGAAACTGAAAGAACATGTGCAATCTTTTACGCCGTCGTTGGTGGCAGAGAAAACGGGTATTTCTGAGAAACAACTTTCTGCAGTGGCTAAATTGATCGGGCAATCAAAAGGCGCACTGTTTATGTGGGGACAAGGGCTCAATCAAAGTCGCATCGGCACACGTAAGGTCACGTCTTTATTGAATATTCCGTTTATTACGGGGAATATTGGGAAAGCGGGCGCGGGACCGTTGGCGGTGACGGGACAGTCGACGGCGATGAGTTTGCGTGAAGTGGGCGCGCTGCCGAATCTTCTTCCGGGGTTTCGAAAAGTCGACGATCCGCAAGCCCGCCAAGACATCGCGGACATCTGGGGCGTTGATTCGCAACGACTTTCTCCCAAATCCGGACGCACGATTGCGGATATTTTGAACGGTATTGAGGCGGGAGAAATTAAAGCGTTGTGGATTATCCATTCCAATCCTGCGGCAACCTTTCCCGATACCACTTGGGTGCGTAATATATTGAATAAGCTGGATTTTTTAGTGGTTCAAGATTGCTATCACCCCACCGAAACCACCCCATTTGCGCATATTTTACTGCCCGCCGCGCAATGGTCTGAAAAAGAGGGCACGATGACCAATTCGGAACGCGGGTTGAATTTGATTGAACAGGCTGTTCAACCGCCCGGTGACGCAAAAACCGATATTGATATTGTGATGAACGTCGCGAGAAAAATGGGTTTTGAGAAACAATTTCCTTTCCAAAAAACAGAGGAAATTTTTGAGGAATTTAAACGCTGCACCACCAACCGTCCAAACGATATTAATGGGCTTTCTTATCAGAGAATGCGTAAAGAAAAAGGATTACAATGGTCTATTCCAACCGCCGAGCATCTTGGCACAAAACGCCGTTTCATTGATCGACATTTTCCGGGAAATGATGGCAAATTAAATTTAGCCATCGCACAACACGCTGATCCGTTAGAAATACCTGATAAAGAATTTCCTTTGTGGCTTTTAACGGGATTGGTGAATGAACAGTTTCATTCGCGCACTCGAACGGGTAAGATTCCAGCATTGAATCGCGCCGTTTCAGAACCTTTTGTTGAAATACACCCCGATAACGCTAACACCTTGAAAATAAAGGCAGGAGATTTGTTAAAAGTGATTTCTCGGCGCGGACAATTAACCGCCCGTGCAATCATTACAGATAACATTTTGAAAGATGCGGTATTTATTCCTTACCATTTCAGTTTCTTAGCGGGTGAAGATAAGTCGGTGAACAATTTAACGATTCGTTCTTTTGATGAATCCGCAAAGCAACCTGAATACAAAGCGGCGGCAGTTAAAATAGAAAAAATCTAAACAACAAGGATAATAAATCCAATGCCATCGTGGTTTGAAAGAATATTTAAAGGGTGGTCAGAAACTTATTTCAGACCGCCCGGCGCGCAATCCGAAAAGAACTTGCTTGCAACTTGCATTAAATGTGGACGTTGCATGACGGTTTGTCCGTACCAATCAATTAAAATTGCGGATTGGGGGAGCAAATATTACGGCACGCCTTATATTGAACCTGAAATAACGCCGTGTTATTTGTGCATGAAATGTCCGGAGGTTTGTCCAACGGGTTCTTTGCGGGTTATTTCAAAAGAAAATGTCCAAATGGGGCGGGTGCAAGTTCTTCAAAAAACCTGCCTTTCTTGGCAAGATGATTTATGCAATCTTTGTTATAAACGTTGCCCATTGCAAGATAGAGCAATTGTTCTCAACGATGATTTGAAACCTGTCATAGAAAATTGCGTGGGTTGTGGGGTGTGTTTCTATGTTTGTCCAACCAAGCCAAAATCCATTGTTATTACGCCTCAGAGAAACCTATCATGAAACTTTCCTACCAACATTATCGCCGTTCTATTCAATTCACTGTTTTAGGTTTATTGATTGCAATTCCTCTCTTAAATTTGCTCAAAATAGATGCGGTTCAAGGGATTTTATGTTCTATTGGCACAGCAAACTATGAAATCACTTGTGCATTAGGTGCATTACAATCGATGCTTGCGAATCGTGAAATTCATTTTCCTTTATTATTGTCGGCGAGTTTCTTTATTTTATTGGCGATTTTTTTGGGAAGAGTGTTTTGCGGGTGGATTTGCCCACAAGGCTTGATTTCTGAAGGAGGCGATAAACTTCGCACGCGATTTTTCAAATCTTCTTGCAAACCCGATTCATTACCACGTTATCATATTGGTAGAAACTTTTTATTATCGTTGTTAGGGGCGGGATTATTAGCAACTTTTCTAATGGGCGTACCTATCATTTGTTATATTTGTCCGATTGGGATTATTTGTCGGGAATTATTGCAAGGCACAATGCTGTATAAAATTGGCGGAGAAATCGTTATTGTTATGATTATTTTTGCGGCAGATGTTTTGGTGGCGCGTCGGGGTTGGTGTCGTTATATTTGTCCAGTGGGAGCTTTCTATTCGTTGTTCTCAAGTTTTGCAATGAAAGTGAAACGCGATAAATATAGTTGTGTGAAATGTGGGACGTGTCAAAGAATTTGCTCGATGGGAAATGCACCGATGAAAGATGAAATTGTTAAAACTTGCATTAATTGCGGGGATTGCATCGACAAATGTCCAGAAGGGGCGTTGTCATTTGAAAAACCTTTGCGATTCAGAAATATTCCCATTAAGAAAGTTGGGTAGCATTACCGGTTAGTTTGGGGTAATTAATTTGGGGATTTGGGGATTGCAAAATGGGAAAGTTCACCGTTTTGACAACAAGATGCTGACGACTGTTGAGGAATCGGTTAAACTTTGTATCATTTTCGTTTGAATATAGGTGAGAAATCGCCATGCCGTTGCCATTAATAGCATTGCCCTCGCAGCCGCCGCGTGATGAAGTGGACGAGGAAATTTTAGAGATTTTTGTCGAAGAAGTTGCGGAAGTGCTTGAGGATATTAAAAGTAACCTCGTTGCGTGGAAACAAAATCCCTCCGACCGTGACGCGCTGACCAATTTGCGCCGAGCCTTTCATACCCTTAAAGGTAGTGGGCGTTTAGTGGGCGCGCTCAACATTGGCGAACTGGGGTGGCGTTTCGAAAGTTTGCTCAACCGTTTGCTCGACGGCACGATGCAGCGCAATAATAACATCTTGAAATTACTTGATAAAATTGAAGATCATATCCCCCAAATGGTCGATGATTTCCGAGCAGGTATCGAAAAACTCCCCTTCGAAACACATTTGTTGATTTCTCAAGCCGATCATCTTACGCAAACCAAAGGCGCAGAATTAGGTGAGTTTGAAGGCGAACAATCCTTTGATCAACAAGAAGTTTTATCAACTCATCAACAACCAGATGCCGTTAAAAAAACCGAAGAAAAAATTGAGGAACATATTGAGGAAAAAGCCGCGCCGCCCGTTGAAGAAGTTCCGCCGCCGCTTCCCAAAACTCCAGACACAGAACGTCCGACTGGTGTGCAACCTGATGTTTTGCGAAAGATTTTTTTAACCGAAGCCACGCAGCATCTCAAAACGTTAAAAGCCTTTTTAATTCAAGCGCGTCAATCGGCAACGGTGTCCCCGACCGATGCGTTGATGCGGGCGTTGCACACGTTGAACGGAAGCTCGCGCAGTGTGGGTTTGCCCGAAGTTGCCGCGCTCGCCGCTCCAATGGAACAATACATAAACCTTTGTTTAGAAAACCATTTACCGCTCAAAAAAGAAGTGCTCGCGCTCTTGATCGAAAGCGGCAAATTGCTCGAACAAACCTTGCAACATGGGAAAATTAGCGATCAAGATAAACACCAATTGCTCTTAAATAATTGGCAAAAATTGCTCCACTCATTTGCTCCTCATGACGAAAAGAAAGTTATGCCCGTTTCTTCCGCCGTTGAAACCCCCAAATCTTCTCCAACCATTACCCAATCACCCACTTATCCAAAAACTCCACAGCCTAAAATCGTGAAATCGGAAATGCCAACCGAAACGGCTGATGAATTTATGGAAATTTTCCTCGATGAAGCCGAAGAAATTTTAGAAACCTGTCAATCTTTGCTTGGACGTTGGCAATCTTCTCCAAATTCTATGCCGCTATTAAAGGAACTTCAACGCGAGTTGCATACTTTAAAAGGCGGTGCAAGAATGGTTGGAATTAGTGCAATGGGCGATTTGAGTCATCAATTAGAATCGGTATTAACTAAAATCGTCGATGGTAATGCACAATCTAATCCCGTTCTTCAAGGTATTGTTCAAGAAAGCGTCGATGAATTGGCAACCATGTTAGAAAGCGTAAAGAATGGCGGAACGCCCAATGCAGCGGCGCATTTAATCAACAAAATTGCGGGCGCATTAGATAAAAGTAACGCGGTTGAACATTTGCCAGAAAAAACAGAATCTGTTGTGGAAGAAACCAAACCGGTTAAAGCGGAGAAACCCGATAAATCAGAGGAAAACCAAAGCAGCGAAACCTCGAGTTCCGATCCTGATGAACGGGTTAGAGTGAGTGCAATTCTTATCGATAAACTAACCAATTTAGCGGGTGAAATGGCGATTTCTCGCGCGCATATGGAGCAACAACAAGGGGCGGTGAAAAACAATATCATTGAAATGGAACAAACCGTGATGAGATTGCGCGATCAATTACGGCGGTTAGAAATCGAAACAGAAGTGCAAATTATTTCAAATTATACCAAAACATCGGATTTTATCCATTATAATAAAACAGAAGATGATTTTGATTTGTTAGAAATGGATCGTTTCTCGACGTTGCAACAATTATCGCGGAGTTTGATGGAAACCGTTAATGATTTGCAAAACATTCAAGATAATTTGAGAAACTTAACTCGTCAAAGTGATTCGTTGCTTGTTCAACAAAATCGGATTGGGGCGGAATTGCAAGATGGGATTATGCGCACGCGAATGGTGCCGTTTTCGCAAATATCGCCGCGTTTGCATCGGATTGCGCGCCTCACTTCTCGAGAATTACATAAGAAAATCAACTTCTTAATTAATGACGACACCATTGAATTTGAAAGAACGGTGTTGAACAGAATTGTTGCGCCGCTCGAACATATGTTGAGAAACGCGATTGGGCACGGCATCGAAGAATCTGAAGTCCGCGTCAAAGCCGGCAAACCCGACATGGCAACCATTCGCATCGATTTGGCGCAGGAAGGCGCAGAATTGGTGTTGCGATTGAGTGACGACGGCGGCGGATTGAATTTTGATGCCATTCGTGAAAAAGCCGAAGCGCGCGGACTCCTAAAATCAGGACAAACCGTTTCTGAACAAGAACTTAGCCGTTTTATTTTAGAGCCCGCTTTTAGCACCGCCAAAGCCATCACTCAAGTGTCGGGGCGTGGGGTCGGCATGGACATCGCCAACAGCGAAATTCGTGCACTCGGCGGCGCGCTCAATATTCATTCCTCGCGGGGGCAGGGCACGACTTTTGAGATTCGCCTGCCGCTGTCTTTGACCATCAGCCAAGCGTTGCTGGTTCATGTGGGCGAGGAAACGATGGCGATTCCGTTGCACAATGTCGATGCGGTGATGCGGCTGCCGCGCCAAGAAGTGCTGTTGGAAAACAACGAAGAACGTTTCCACGCTTATATGCAGCACGATTATCGGATTGCGCATTTAGCGGATTTATTGCGATTTCCGCGCGCGTCGGTCGACACCGCGTTGTTGCCGGTGTTGTTGGTGAGTTCGGGCAAACATCGAGTCGCGTTAGTGGTTGATATGATTGAGGGAAGCCGCGAAGTGGTGATGAAATCGGTCGGTCCGCAATTGAGCACGATTCGATGGGTGTCGGGCGCGACTATTTTGGGGGACGGGCGCGTCGTGATCATTTTGGATATGCTAACATTGCTGCGCAGCAATCTCGAAACCCCCGTCAAAATCGCTCCCCACCCAGAAACCCTCAAAGCCATCGACAAACCGCTTTCCAAAACCATCATGGTGGTCGACGATTCGATCACGGTGCGCAAAGTGACGGCGAATTTACTCAAACGTCAAGGCTGGGAAGTGGTGACGGCGAAAGATGGCGTTGATGCGGTCGCGCAATTGCAGGAAGTCGTGCCTGATTTGATGCTGCTCGATGTGGAAATGCCGCGCATGGACGGCTTTGAACTCGCAACCCAAATCCGCAACACCGACCATTTGCGCCACATTCCCATCATCATGATCACATCGCGCACCGGCACGAAACACCGCGAACGCGCCTCCAAAATCGGCATCGACCGCCATCTCGGCAAACCCTTCAACGAACAAGAATTATTAGAAAATATTAATGCCTTGTTATCCGCTTAACTGGTCGCTCGGTTTCTAGTTCTGTCGCGGACTAGAATCCGACCTCAATTCCTCTTCTCATTCCAACCTTCCCCTTTCTTTTATAATGCAATCGTTTTTTGTTTATTTAGAAATCCTCTTATCTAATTTGAAGTGTTGCAAATGTAAATAAAAAAAGATATGATTGCCAAAGAAAAAATTAGAGTAATGCTACGTTATCAAAAAAACAACTTGTAACAATTAAAAATAAATTTCAAACCCTTTTCTTGAGAAAAAATATGAACAAAACTTCTTTAAGTTATCGTGATGCAGGTGTTGATATTGACAGCGGTAATTTGTTAGTAGAACGCATTAAACCCATCGCTAAAAAAACCATGCGAAACGGGGTGTTAGGTGGTTTAGGTGGATTTGGAGCGTTATTTGAAATTCCTATCGACCGTTATAAACAACCCGTGTTAGTTTCCGGCACAGATGGGGTAGGAACTAAATTAAAACTCGCCATGCAACTCGGCAAACATGACACCATTGGAATTGATTTAGTTGCAATGTGTGCCAATGATGTTTTGGTACAAGGCGCAGAACCGTTATTTTTCTTAGATTATTATGCAACCGGAAAATTAGAAGTAGAAATCGCTAGCCAAGTCATTTCTGGGATAGGAAAAGGTTGCGAATTATCGGGCATGGCATTAGTGGGCGGAGAAACCGCAGAAATGCCAGGCATGTACGAAGGAAACGACTACGATTTGGCAGGTTTTTGCGTGGGAGTCGTTGAAAAATCTAAGATTTTAGACGGTTCACACATCAAATCAGGTGATGTGATTTTGGGATTAGCTTCCAGCGGTGCGCATTCAAATGGCTATTCTTTAATCCGAAAAGTATTGAATGTGAGCGGCGTTTCTCCCGATATTTCTTTTGACGGAGAAACCCTCGGAGAAATCCTTTTGAAACCCACCCGCATTTATGTCAAATCATTATTACATTTGATGCAACAAATTCAAGTGCACGGTATGGCACATATCACGGGGGGCGGTTTATTAGAGAATATTCCTCGCGTACTTCCTCAAGGTTTGTGTGCAAAAATTAACAGCCTTGCTTGGAAAATACCAGAAATGTTCAAATGGTTACAAGAAAACGGAAATATTGAACAAACAGAAATGTGGCGAACTTTTAATTGTGGGATTGGAATGATTGTAATTGTTTCTTCTAATGATAGAGAAACGGCTATTCAACATCTTCAAAACAGTGGTGAAACCGTATTTGAAATCGGCGAAATAATCGCTCATTCAAATCACGCAATTGAAATCATTTAATCACAACATCTCTCTCAACTTGCTTGGGAGAGCGTTAGGAAAAATGGCTATGCGTATTCGTATTCAAAAAGCACTCCTTTCTCAACCGCAAATTGTTACTGCTCAAAATCTCACTTGCTCAGCCGTTTTAGTGCCGCTAGTTGAAAGCGAAATGGGTTTGTCGATCATTTTAACACAACGCACTGATCACCTACATAATCACGCGGGACAAATTTGTTTTCCGGGTGGACGATGTGACACGCAAGATATTGATTTTACAATGACTGCGCTAAGAGAAACCGAAGAAGAAATCGGAATTTCTAAAGAATTTATTAGCGTGGTGGGATTTCTGGAGAACTACTTAACTTTAACAGGTTTCATTATTACACCTGTGGTGGGTTTTGTTAAAGCGGGCTTTCAATTGCACGCGGATAGTTTTGAAGTTGCAGATATATTTGAATTGCCCTTGACCTTTCTTTTAGATTCCTCACATTATTATCAAGAAACTAAAACATTTCAAGGCATAGAAAGACGTTTCTATGTAATACCTTATCAAGAACGCTATATTTGGGGGGCAACCGCTGGCATTTTAGTGAATTTTGCTCAACGGTTGCTTTCCACTACTTAGGTTTTATTATCGGCTTGCGTTAAAATAGGATCGCCAAACAACTTGTTACGAATTATTTTACGAATCATATCCGCCGGAATAATCAATAATGCAAGCAATGTCAAATACACCCAATCCATCATTTCTAATCCAACCACTCGCATAATATCTCCTCCAATATAAGTGAAGAGAATTTGCAAACCAAAAATCAAATAAGTAATCTTCATGAAATAATAGTTTTCACTGATATTTTCAAATAAATTGAAACCATCGCTTCTCACGTTGAAACGGTTGAAGTTCAACAAAAATACAAAGAATCCAAAGAATGAAGTTAAAAAGACTAAGTTCTGTGTTTCTTTATTCATTCCTTGATGTACAAATAAGTTATAAATCGGGTCGTACATTAAGAAAGTTAAACTCAAAATTGTAGTCACCACACCCATACTTAAAATAGATGACCACATATCGGGTGTAATCAGATGAGCTTCTTTTGGAATAGGTTTCTCCAACATATAACGTTCTAATGCTGGTTCTCCCGCAAATGCTAATGCTGCTAAGGTATCCATAATAACGTTAATCCATAACATTTGAATCATCGTTAAAGGCAATTCAAATCCTAAAAACGGTCCTAAAAATGCTAAAGAAATCGCAGACAAACTTACCGTCAATTGAAATACTAAAAACTTACGAATTGATTTAAACAACGTGCGCCCATATAAAATCGCTTTTGTAATAGAAGCAAAGTTGTCGTCCAATATCACAATATCGCCCGCTTCTTTAGTCATTTCTGTCCCGCTACCCATTGCAAATCCAACGTCCGCGTTCTTAATCGCAGGGGCATCATTTACACCATCACCTGTCATACCCACCACCCAATTCAATTCTTTAGCAAGTTTCACTAAACGACTTTTATCGGTGGGATACGCTCTTGCAACCACTGCCAAATGCGGTAATGTTTGTTTAATTTCCTCATCAGACATTTGCCCTAAATCAGTAGAAGTTAGCACAACATTTTGTTTGTCAGTTAAAATACCCACATCTTTTGCGATCGCATGCGCAGTTTCTTTGGCATCACCTGTAATCATAACGACTTGAATGCCCGCATTTTGAGCCATTTTTACCGCTGGTTGCGAGGTTGTTCTCAAACCATCTCTAATACCAAAAACGCCCACCAAACATAAAGATTCTGGCAAGGTTTGCTCTGAAGAAATCGGTGTTTTTGTTACCGCAATTGCTAACAAACGCATGGCTTGTTGAGAAAGCTCCGACATTTGTTCTTTTAACGCATTTTGATCGGTTAATTCCACCTCTTGACCTTGCGCGTTCAAATAATGTGTACAGTTTTTCAAAATGATTTCTGGTGCACCTTTAACTAAGGTTAAATTTTGTTCTCCAGAAACCTGCATAGCAGAAAATTTACGGCTGCTATTAAACAAAATGACTTCCGTAATATCAACATCACTTTTCTCAAGTAAATATTTATCTAAAAACCGTAACAATGCTTGCTCGGTTTTATCTGCCCCGACAATGTTAGGTTCTTCTTTATTGCTTGGATCGATGACTGCGCTGGTATTATTTCTCACGGCAAAAATTAAAGCCTGTTTCAAATCTTGAGAAAGTTCCTCTATTTTTGCGTAAGTTTTCAAATCACCGGTTAAAAACTTTTCTGCAACCAATTTTCCTTGCGTTAAAGTGCCCGTTTTATCGGTGAATAAAAGCGTTAAACTGCCAGCCGTTTCAATACCCAATAATTTACGCACCAAAACCTTTTCAGCAAGCAACTTTCTCATGTTAATGGATAACACAATTGCAATCATCATCGGCAAACCTTCAGGCACTGCCATTACAATAACAATTACTGCTAAAACAAATGCTGTCACGAAATCCGAAAGAACTGTTCCAAAACTTTGCGCAAAATAAATAGCAAAACTTCCCGCATCCATAAATATTTTCTTATACATGAATGCAATCGCAATGAAAGTTGAACCAATATAACCAAAAGTAGAAATATTATGTCCTAAAACAGAAAGTTTCTCTTGCAAAGGCGACAAACGAGATTCTGCATTAACTAATTCCTTTAATGTTTTGCCATATTCCGTCATTTCTCCAACGGCAGTTACTTTCATAACCGCTTCACCGTCATCAATTAACGAGGCACGAAACATTTTGTTTTTATCATCAGGTTCTGTATTTTCAGAGGAAACGGCGGTTTTCTTAACGGCTTCAGATTCACCCGTTAAAGCCGCTTGATTAACGCTTAAATGCCCGTCAATCAAATAGCCATCACCGGGTACATTATCCCCCGATTGTAATAGCACCAAATCATTGGTTACTAATTCAGTAATGGGCACTTCTTTTAGCGTATTATCACGAAAAACTTTGATTTTAATTAACGAGGCTTCTTCTAAGAGTTTTTGAAATTCATTTTCACTGGAATATTCTGACCATGTTGCAACCAAGGTCGCCATTAAAATTGCAACCCCAATTCCTATCCCTTCATACCAAGGTGCAAAACCAAAAATAGAAAGCAACACGATAATAACTAATGCTACCAATAAAATAACAATAATTGGGTCTTTGAAATTACCAAAGAATTTGTCCCAAAAGGTTTCTACTTCACCTGTAGAAACGACATTTGCCCCGTATTTCTGGCGCGATTCTAGGACTTGTTGTTCATTAAGTCCTGAATAGTTGAATTTCATACAAACTCCTTACATTTTAATTAAACCACTGAAACCCATAAATGCAATCGACATCAAACCTGCCGTGACTAAGTTAATGGGTGCTCCTTTGAAAATAGTTGGAATATCCGCAACTGCAAGGCGTTCTCTCATCGCAGAAAACAACGATAAAACCAAAGAGAAACCCACCGCTGCACTAAATCCAAACATCGTAGATTCCAATAAATTATACTGATTTTGAATATTAAGTAAAGCCGCCCCTAGAACTGCACAATTAGTGGTAATTAACGGTAGAAAAATCCCCAAAATTTGATGCAAAACGGGGCTGGTTTTCTTAATCACCATTTCGGTAAATTGCACAACGGCAGCAATCACTAAAATAAAAGCAATTGTTCTCAAAAATTCCAACTCAAAAGGGATTAACAAATATTGATTAACGATATAACTACAAACCGCCGAAACTGTTAATACAAAGGTTGTTGCTAAACCCATTCCTATCGATGTTTCTAATCGCGTAGAAACACTCATGAAAGGGCATAATCCTAAGAATTTAACCAAAACAAAGTTGTTCACTAAAACGGTACTGACGAATATAAAGAGATACGTTTGCATTTCTTTAATCCTTTAACCTATCTTAAAACCAATAATTCTAGCACGCATCCTTAATTTCATCAAATTTATATTAAAACCGCTGACAAATTTCTCTATTCGTTTTACAATCCACTTTCTTTTATAATTTTTTCTATGGACAGGAGCGACAACCTAATGAATATGCCAATGCAACCTACTGAAGCTAAATGCTTAGATTTTGAGAAACTAGTTGATTTCCATTTGAAATATTCGCTGGGTATTAGAATTGAGAAAGCTGTTCCCCAAGATTTGTTTGGTGCATTAGCCTTAGCAACACGGAGTTATTTGATTGATCGAATGTTTGCAACGAAGGATATTTTACAGAAATCTCAAGCAAAGAAAATGTATTATTTGTCATTAGAATTTTTGATCGGGCGACTTTTGTCAAGCAACTTACAAAATTTGGGTATTGAAGATCAGGCCAGATCATTATTACAAAAATTTAATTTAACCTTAGAAGAAATTGAAGAAGTTGAAGCCGATGCGGCGTTAGGAAATGGGGGATTAGGACGTTTGGCAGCTTGCTTTTTGGACTCGTTAGCAACGTTGAATATGCCGGGATTTGGTTATGGTATTAATTACGAATATGGTTTGTTTAAACAACGCATAGAAAAAGGACATCAAAAAGAAATCCCTGATCATTGGTTGCATGAAGACGCACCTTGGTTATTAGAACGCCGCCATGAAATCTATCATATTCCTTTGTATGGTCGTACGGATTACAATAGTGCAAAAGGGGAATTTGGACATTGGAAAGATTATCAAATTATTATTGGTGTGCCCTTTGATATTCCCGTTGCCGGTTTTGGAGGAAAAACCGTTAATTACTTACGTTTGTTCTCGGCGCGTTCTTCTAATGAATTTGATATTCAAATCTTTAATGGTGGCGATTATATTCGAGCGGTCGAAGAAAAAATTTATTCAGAGAAAATCTCTAAAGTACTTTATCCGTCAGATTCTTGTTGGGGAGGAAAAGAACTGCGGTTAATTCAGGAATATTTTTTGGTGGCTTGTTCTCTAAAAGATATTATTCGTCAGCATTTGAATATTTATCCCACAATGGAAAATTTTTCAGATAAAGTTGCATTACAACTCAATGATACACACCCTGCTTTAACTATTGCAGAATTGATGAGAATTTTGATTGATGAAAAAGATTTCTCATGGGAGCGAGCGTGGGAAATTACGCAGGCGTGTTGCGGCTATACAAATCACACGCTTTTACCTGAAGCATTAGAAAAATGGCACGTTAATCTATTGGAATATGTTTTACCTCGTCATTTAGAAATTATTTACGATATTAATCACCATTTTTTAAGTGAAATCCGACGACGTTGGTCAAATGATGCGGATTGTTTAAGACGTTTGTCTTTGGTTGAAGAAGGTGCAGAAAAACAAATTCGTATGGCACATTTGGCGATTGTAGGAAGTCATTCAATTAATGGGGTTGCAGAGTTGCATTCTGAATTGGTTAAAACTCGCTTAGTGCCTGATTTCAACGCACTGTATCCTGAACGTTTTAATAATAAAACAAATGGTGTT
Source organism: Pseudomonadota bacterium (assembly GCA_041161065.1). Classification (GTDB taxonomy): domain Bacteria; phylum Pseudomonadota; class Gammaproteobacteria; order Beggiatoales; family Beggiatoaceae; genus DYRG01. The sequence continues at coordinate 36,053 of JBEAVE010000008.1, forward strand.
ACGCCGCGTCGTTGGTTATTGCAAGCAAATCCGAGTTTATCTGCGCTTCTAAAAGAAACCGTTGGCGATAAATGGATCACGGATTTAGATCAATTGCGTAATTTGGAGAAATATGCAAACGACTCAGCATTTCAAGATCGTTTTAATGCTTCAAAGAAAATCAATAAAGAACGGCTTGCTCATTTGATTAAAGAACAGGTTGGTATTAGTGTGGATACTTCTTCTATATTTGATGTACAAATTAAGCGTATTCATGAATACAAACGCCAATTACTAAATATCATGCACGTTATTCATGATTATTTGAGCATTGTGGAAGATAATAAAACTTTATCTGCGCCGAGAACCTGTATTTTTGGAGGAAAAGCAGCACCCGGTTATGTAATGGCAAAAACCATTATAAAACTTATCAATAACGTGGCGGATATTGTGAACAACGATCCGATTGCATCAGAGCAATTAAAAGTTGTTTTTATTCCAGATTATCGGGTTTCATTAGCAGAGAAAATTATACCTGCTACGAACTTAAGTGAACAGATTTCTACAGCTGGAACAGAAGCCTCTGGAACAGGTAACATGAAATTTGCAATGAATGGTGCATTAACGATTGGAACTTTAGATGGTGCAAACATCGAAATTCGTGAGGAAGTTGGTAAAGAAAACATTTATATTTTTGGTTTGACAACGCGAGAAGTAGAGGAAATGCGCCGTTCTCACACTTATTATCCGCGTGATTATTATCATCGTAATGCTAGTATTAAACGAATTATGGATAGTTTGGTAACTAATCGTTTCTCACCAACCGAGCCAGGTATATTTCAAATGATATTTGATAATTTATTAGAAGGTGGTGATTATTTCTTTCATCTTGCCGATTTAGAATCCTACATTTCTATGCAGCAAAAAGTGGGAAATGATTTTATGAATACCCAGAAATGGACGCATAAAGCAATTTTGAATGTGGCAAGAATGGGTAAGTTTTCAAGTGATCGAACGATTAGAGAATATGCCGCTGATATTTGGAAAATTGAACCCTTACTTTAGAGAAAAACAGAGGAAATATGGCTGAGAAAAAAAAGGTTGCCGCTGGCACTATTTGCTTAAATAAAAAAGCAGGATTTGATTATTTTTTAGAACAACGCTTTGAAACAGGCATGGTTTTACAAGGTTGGGAAGTGAAAAGTTTGCGCGCAGGAAAAGTCCAATTGCGTGATTCGTATGTGATTGTAAAAAATGCAGAAGCATGGTTGTTAGGGGCATTAATTACGCCTTTGGGGACGGTTTCTACGCATTATTCTCCAGAAAACAATCGAACCCGTAAATTATTATTGCATCGTGAGGAATTAAATAAACTGATTGGAGCAATAGAGCGCAAAGGAAAAGCCTTAATTCCCGTTGCAATGTATTGGAAGAATAATCGAGTGAAACTTGAAATCGCATTAGCCACTGGAAAAAAAGAACATGATAAACGAGATACAGAGAAAGATCGTGATTGGCAACGCGAGAAATCTCGTGTCATGAAAGCCCATAATTGATTTCTCAATAAAGAGAGAAACGATGAAAGCCAATAGTTGAATAAAGTGATTTCTTTTTCCATTGCTTAAATCAACGTATTTGAGATATGTTAGGCAATGGAAGTTTCTCAATTTATCCATTGAACAAACTATAGAAACCCTCATTATTCATCATAATAGAAATAAAGGTTAAGAAGCATTTAAGGTTTAAGTGATTGTCTGTAAAGATATTATATTATATAATGCGCGCGAATTAGGGAAGATTGATATTCACATATTTATCCCCATCTCTGAGCTGAATTCAGACAACATTAAAATCACTCGACAAATACCTTTTCTAGCCATTTTTCTATAGGAATCCACAAATGTACGAAGAATTTTCCTCTAATCGGAGTGCCACGACCCTAACCAGTTTAGATCGCAGTCTACAAGCGGCAGAAGCCGATTTGCAACAAGAAGAAAGAAATGCGGCACAAATAGATGAATCGTTAGCATCTAATTCAAGTCACATTGAGAAAATCCGCGAGATTTTGTTTGGGCATTACACGCGCGATTACGATAAGCGATTAGGGCGTTTGACGGAACGTTATTCGCAAGAAAGTCAGCATTTGCGCGACGATATGTTGCAACGTTTGAAAGCATTAGAAGATATGTTCACGCGCGAAGCCGATAGTTTGGCTGAGAAAGCAAAGGTCGATCGTCAAGAACGGGTCACCGCGCACCAAGACCTTTCTCAAGAATTAACTATTTTGAAGAACGAATTAAACGTGCGTTTCACACAAATCGATGAACAACTCATTAAAGAAGTTAAACAACTTCGCCAACAATTCCATAGCAAAACCCAAGAACTTGCTTTACAAATTCGCCAAATGAACGATACGTTAGTTGCAATGATTAAACAAGAAGTTGCTCAAATTAACGAAGAGAAAGTTAATCGTGGAGATTTGGCATCGTTCTTTACTGAATTTGCCTTCCGTTTAAGCCGCGATTTAAGTCGTCCAGCCGATAAATAAACCATTTCAAATTACAAATGGACGATTATAGCAATTTGCGGGCGTTGTTAATTGGCGAACAACAGCAACAATTAGCGCATTTAGAAAACCGTTTGAATGATCCCGTACAACGTTGTCAAGAAATCAGTGAAATATTACCTGATGCGTTGCAACGAAATCAGACGGTTGAACTCACTTCTGCGCTCCGTTCGCCTGTCACGCAAGTTGTTCAAAATGATCCTAAAACTTTTGCAAGGGCAATTTTACCTGTGATGATGCCTAGTGTACGCAATACAGTGGCTGAGGCTTTCAAAACACTACGAGAGTTCCTCAAAGAGCAAGAGCTAAAAATAAATGAACTGAATAAGCGTTCAACTATTGTCGACAAACAAGTTCTTCCCACGTTGCAATCGCAATTATTAACCTTCGAAGAAACCCTTAAAACATTACAATCTCTTCTAAAAAATCAAGAATCACAACTCGGTGAATTAGTCGAACGTTCAACTGTTGTCGATAAACAAATTTTACCCGTTTTGCAATCACAATTGAAAGCAATTGAAAGCGACGTTAAAACCTTACCTGCATTATTTACGCGCTTGCAAGAATTTGAGGACGTGCGCAAACGTTTCTTAGCACTAGAAACCCGTTTGAATGACGCAGAACACCAAACCCAAGCCTTAGCAAATTTATTACCCGAAGCCATTCGTCAAGCCACTGAACAAGCTCAAACCGCCGCCATGTCGGCAATGAAAAAACAAGCGGAAGAAGAACAAAAAAATGAGGAAAAACTTAATGAAACTCAGCCCGCCGTTTCATTTGAACCGGATTTGACCGAATCATTACAAGAACCCGTTACGCAATGTATTCGTAAATCTATTCAAAACGATGCAAATGTTTTTGCAAATGCACTGTTTCCAATTATGGGTCCTGCGATTCGTAAATCCATTAATGAATCGTTAAAATCATTAGTGCAATCGATCAATACATCTGTTGAGCAAAGTCTTTCTCCCAAAGGGATTGGTTGGCGATTAGAAGCGTTAAGAACGGGGCAATCTTTTGCGGATATTGTATTGCAAAACACCGTCGTTTATCGAGTTGATCAAGTCTTTCTTATTCATAGAGAAACCGGTTTGTTGATTCAACATCATCATCGAGAAGATATTGAGGTAGGTGATGGCGATGCGGTTTCGGGAATGCTTACTGCAATTCAGGATTTCACGCGCGATTCTTTTTCGAGTACAAAAGATGAAGAACTTGATAGCATTAATGTTGGACAATTTACGGTTTGGTTAGAACGCGGACCTTATGCGGTTTTGGCGTGTGTTGTTCGCGGCGTTGCGCCTTACAAATTGCGAGCAACTATGAAAGAAATGCTCGAAGCAATTCACGCGCGTTACGGACGACATTTAGAACATTTTTCGGGTGATCCAACGTTATTAGATGGTTGCCGTTCTTTGTTGAGCAAAACATTACAAGCCGAGTTAAAACCTGAGGCTAAAAAAGAGAAGAAAAAGTTGTTTTCTCCCACATTAGTCGTGGTTAGTTTAATTCTTTTGGGTTTCTTGGGTTGGTGGAGTGTTAATGCGTGGCATATTTCTTATGTTCAACATCAACAATTTAATCTCTATTTAGAAACCTTGCGCCAAACAACAGGTCTAGTAGTTATTGAGAGCAATGTTGATAAAAATATCTTAAAAATACGTGGGTTACGCGATCCTTTGGCGATAAATCCTCACGAAATTGCAGAACAACAGCATCTTTCACCCGACATCATTCAAGCCGAGTGGTCGCCTTATCAAACATTAGCTCCCGAATTTGTTTTGAAACGTTTGCAATTGGTTCTTTCTCCGCCAACAACAGTTCAAATGCACCTTCAAAATACCCAATTACAAGTTAAAGGCTTTGCTGATGCCGCATGGATTAAGGCATTTGAGCAATATAGTCAGGGATTAATCGGTGCTTTACAAATAGATTCTAGTCAATTGCTAGAACGTGATGCGTACCTTTTGCAACAAACAAAAACGTTATTACAACCGCCGCCCAGCGTTCAAATCAACGTTAAGAACGGTAATATCGAAATGTTAGGACACGCACCTAATGAATGGTTAGAAAAACAGCTTCCTAATCTTAAAAATATTGAGGGTATTCAATTAGTTAAAAAAGACAACCTTTTAAGTACCGATCAACATTTACATCAACAAGCGGTTAAAATTCTCGCGCCGCCCGCCAATGTCGCACTTCAAGTTAAAAATGAGGTTTTATTTGTGCAAGGCGATGTGGATACAAAAAATTACCAAACCTTGATAAAGAAAATTCCTCAATTACAAGGTTTCAAACATATCGATCATAGTCAATTAGTTGATATAGAAACGGCATCAGAACAACTGGTTCAAAAAATAGAGAAAAGTCAGTTGTATTTTGGTGAGGAAGCAGATTTTGTAAATCCTGAACAACTTGCTGCTTTGAATACATTAGCGCAAGAAATTCAACAGTTATTCGTTTATAATCACCGCTTGAATAAAACAATGCAGTTGAAAATTACGGGTCACACTGATGGTTTAGGCACGCAACGCCGTAACTTACAACTCAGTGAAGCCCGCGCAGAAGCGATTCGTGATAAATTACAAACGTTCGGACTTGAAAAGAAACATTTGATTATTGGTACATTAGAAAAAGTCCCGTTTGGTGAAGCGAAAGCAGATTTAGAGAAACGAACGGTGACTTTTGTCGTTGTAGAAAAAGCCTCTTAATAAGGAGAATTCCTTTGGCAGTTATTCAAAAAAAGATTTGTATGATTGGGGATTTCTCGGTAGGAAAAACCAGTTTAGTAGCGCGATATGTTCGACAAAGTTTTTCTGATAAATATTTAACGACCGTTGGCGTAAAAATCGACACAAAATCAGTCACTTTGCCCGATCAACGGGAAGCAAAGTTAGTTTTATGGGACATTGCGGGCGCAGATAGGCTAACCAGCGCGAGTATGTCCTATTTGCGCGGCGCGGCGGGCTATTTGTTGGTAATCGACGGCACACGCCGTCCAACGTGGGACGCAGCACTGCAATTACGCCAAGAAGTCACTAAACAAATTGGCGAAAAACCTTATATCTTATTGTTAAATAAGGCAGATTTGGTTGAACAATGGGAGATTAATGAAGACTTAATTTCCTCCGAACGTGAGAACGGCGCATCAATACTTAAAACAAGCGCGAAACTCGGAAGTGGCGTTGAAGATGCTTTCACATTGCTCACCCTTAAAATGCTTGATGTTCCTTAATTTTTCAAATGTCGATGATTTCTATTATGCGCACCATTCCTCTCAGTATTGTTAAGTACATTCATGCGTGGTGGATGTCCGAATTAATTTTAACGTATTTGCATATAGATCATAACGACTTTCTTATGAGTTGGGGGGGGCATCCTCGTCATTATGGATTGCTCAATTTAGAAACCCATAAAAATGCTATTGAGCAAATTCCTTTTTTAGAAGGTCTACTGCCTGCTAAACATACGGAAATTATGGAGTTTATTCAAGTTGGAAATGGTCGAACCGCCCACGTTCATCTCATTCCTTTTCGAGGTGGAACGTGGGTTTTATTATTTGATGCAACCGCTGAACACAATCGCCAACAACAATTACAACAACAACTCAACGAATTGAGTATTTTAAACTATCGACAAACCCGTTTATTACAAGAATTAGAAACCGTTGCTAGAAATCTTCAAACCGACAAACAACAACTCGAAGAAATCGCCAAAAATAAAGGCAGTTTGATTTCTAGTTTATCGCATGAATTACGCACACTTTTAACCTCTATTGCAAGTTATAGTCGTTTATCAGAGGAAAAAGATCACCAAGATTATGTCAGTAATATTAAACATAGTGCTAATCATTTGTTAGCATTAATTGATAATATTTTAGATCAAACGCAATTAGAATCGGGTAAAGTTTCTTTGCAAGCTAATAATTGTGATCCTCGACAATTGCTTAATGAATTAAAGGCGATTTTTGCACCGCTTGCCCGAGAGAAAAACCTCAAATTTGAATTACAAACAACCGCGCAATTGCCCTTTGTTTTGGTTTTAGATGAACTACGTTTGCGACAAATCCTAATAAACCTTTTAAATAATGCCGTGAAATATACACAATGTGGTTTCATTCGTTTAACGTTGGGGTGGGAACAAGGGCATTTGACATTTGAGGTAATAGACAGTGGAGAAGGCATTTCTCCTGATGCGTTAGAACGGATTTTTCTACCCTATCATCGTGAAACCAATAAACAAACAGGGGTGGGTTTAGGATTAGCGATTACGCGCCAATTAATTGAATTGATGAATGGAGAAATCCGTGTCGAATCAACGCTTGGCAAGGGCACTGTCTTTAAAGGTTTTATTTCTACTGCTTCAAAACAAGAACAAGATGAGGAAGAGGATTATTTTCCTTCTAAGAATATTACTATTTTATTAGTTGAAGATACTCGATCCGTGCATTTGTTATTGGCAACCTATTTGAAAGAAAGTGGCTATTCTGTTTTGAGTGCTTATAATGGTGCAGAAGCGGTTGCATTGGCGGAAAGTGAGAAACCCCAAATCATTTTAATGGATATGCAAATGCCCGTAATGGACGGTTATACAGCAACCCGAACATTGAGAGAACGCCATTTTGAACAACCTATCCTTGCATTATCGGCTTCGGATTTATTAGAAGATCGAGAAGCGGCTATTATTGCGGGCTGCACACATTATTTGCGCAAACCCATTTCTCCAGATATATTATTAAGCATTATCAAAACGGTTTTGAAACACTAAAAATTTTAGAGCAATTGCTTCTCATGTTCTTTTGAATGGATATATTAGAATGTGAGAATATGTGCTATGTTTTAATAAACAAAAAGGGACTTTGTTGAAATGTTTTCACATTTGAAAGAAGATATAAATTGCGTGTTTGATCGCGATCCAGCTGCTCGAAATACCTTTGAAATATTAACGACTTACCCGGGTATTCACGCGATTATCTTTTATCGTTTGACGCATCGTTTGTGGTTGCGAAATTGGAAATGGTTGGCACGATGGTTGTCGGCGTGGGCGCGTTGGCTGACGGGCATTGAAATTCACCCCGGCGCAACGATTGGACATCGTTTTTTTATCGATCATGGCATGGGCGTGGTGATTGGGGAAACGGCGGTGATCGGTGATGATTGCACGTTATATCATGGGGTTACGCTCGGTGGCACGACGTGGCAAAAAGGCAAACGCCACCCAACATTGGGAAATAACGTGGTGGTCGGGGCGGGCGCGAAGGTGTTGGGTCCGATTACGATTGGCGATGACGCGCGGATTGGGTCGAATGCGGTGGTGGTGAAATCCGTCCCCGCGAACGCGACCGCCGTCGGGATTCCCGCCAAACTCATTGAAATTTCTACACATATTCAAGATAAACGCCGCCTCGATACCGCCAAAAAAATCGGGTTTGATGCGTACGGCACGCATTCTGGCGAAATGCCCGACCCCGTTTTAACCGCGATCAATCGAATTTTAGATCATCTCCACGCCGTCGATCATCGTCTAGATCGAATGTGTGAAACCCTCCGAAAACAAGATGTTACCTTCAATGAAAGCGAACAATTGCCCAATTTAGAAGGTTGTGAATTGCACGATGACATTTCTGTGGAAAACAAATAAGTTAAACACAGTCTATTTCAACTGTGTTTAAAAAGATTTTAACAATCGGGAATCGTTAATTGAGAATTACTAAAAGAAATCGCGCAATTTTTAGTGCTTGAAAAGGGTACTAAATAATTCGTTTCATCTAAAGCAACTCCCGAAGGTGCAGGTTTCGCCGCAACCACCATACTATTAGGTAATGCTGTCCGTTTTTGTAAATGCGCTAACATTGCATCTAACGCATTATTCATATAATAAACCAGTGGAATATAATTCAAACCATATTGCTGATTGATATTATCAAAGTGGTGCGCGTTTTTGATTTCAAGATAAGCTAACCGACTGTTAGTATTGAATTTTTTGTTCATAGCGTAATAAACGCGACTGGTTTGATTCACTAATGCAAGCGGATCATCTCGACCGTGTAAAATTAGGGCGGGTTTATTTCTCAAATCAGCGGTTGCTAGGGTATCACTTTCACCACTTTGAATTCGGTCTGCCAAATCTCTGTCCGTGCCTAATAAATTTTGAGCATTTGTGAGTAATTGGCGCAAACAATTCGCTGATTGGAAATTGGTTGCATTTTGTAAAGAAATACCATCGCTGGGTGTTGTGCCAGAACCATTTGCAAATAAGGTTGCAACATTACCATTCTTTTGATAGGAATAATTGCACAAATTTTCTACCACACTGAGTTTTGCGTACGCGCTTGCATAATTATAAGCATAACCCGCATAGAAACCTGCTTTTTGATAAATGGGTGTTAAAGCATGACTGCCTTGCAAACTGCCATTTGAAATAAATAACAAATGAAGTGCTTCGGAGATTTGTTTTGAGGGGGTGGTATTCGTTAAAAGACCCGCCGATTTTAAGGCAGAGCAACGATCGGTTTCTCCCGATGCACAAGGTTGTAATAAATTGTAATGTGAAAAGGTTTCTAAAAGGGTTTTATTATAAACCGAAGAATCCCATAATTGGGTGGCTTGTTTGATGGTAAAACCGCTGGGATTTCTGACAGATATTAACGGGGCAACGGCGACAATCCCGTCGATTAAATGATTACTATCTTGTTCGGCAGCGCGTAATGCAGCCGTGCCCGCTTCACCCCAACCAGCAGCGATAACAACGACGTTTTCTGCATTAAAACTATTTCGCTGACCAAACACGTCTTGGCGATTTAAAACATCAAAAGCAAAGGTAATCGAATCTAATACATTTTTCCCCCAATCTTTCTCTGCGTTGCGTTGAGAATGGGCGTGTTTCTGGGCGATGCGATTGGGATTGGCTGATGCAAAGGAAGAAATGCTCATTGAACCTTTGCCGGTGGCGGTGAAATGGCTGGACGTGCCGGCATTTGAAGAGGTGGTGCGCGTGCCGTCGATCAAATTCACGGTGTCGCCGGTCAAATCGTGAACGCCGATGCCCGTACCTTTGTCGGTGTAAATCACGGCGCAGCGGTTTTTTAAGCCCCATTCGCCCGCCGAACTCGCCGCGCCATAAATCCCCCGCGAACCCGTCGACGGCGCAGCCACCAAACACGGCACAATCGGATCAAAATTGCTTGGAATTTGTAGTAATAACATCGTGTTAAGGGTATCCGTGCTCAATGCGGAGAATTCTGTGCCGGCGATTTTGCCGTCGTTGGGGCGATGGGTGACGGCGGGACCGTAAAATGTGCCGAAACCTGCGGCGTTGCGGGTGTCGAGTTGGGCGCGATAACTGTAATACAACGCGGCTTTTCGCAAGCTGTCGGCGGTCGGGACGGTCGCGTCGACTTTTGGAGGATTACCCAGCAAACCCGTTTCGCCAAGCCCGCCCGTCAATAAATCGTTATCCGACCCGTCAAAAATCTTTTTGGTGGCGGTCAGCGCAGAAAGCGACGGCGCAACAACCGGCGTGGTCGTCGGGGTGGTCGTGGTAGTTGTGGTGGGCGTATTTTCGTACTTAAATGCGTTCGCAGCATCACTAAACGGATTCCCTCCCCCGCCGCACCCACTTAAAATTAAAATCCCAAATAAAATCGTTAAGTTACGCACACCCATTCTCCGCAAAAATTAAAATTTAATGCCCATTTTACCTGTTTGCAGATTAGAGTGAAATGTTTAATTTGGAGAAAAACCGCTATAATGAACATCGACAACCCGCCTTTTAAGGATTTCAAATAATGAAGCCACTTGAAACAATCCCAGACTTTTATGAATCAGAATTATGGGTCATTAAAAATACTTTGAAAGAACGCTATCACAAAGCGATTGAACTTGAAATGGGAGAGGGCGATATTCGTTTGTATCCCGATCATCGAGAATTAACGCTTTGTCCGGTGGTAGCTTGGAAGGTAGAAAAAGTGACTTTTGTGATTATCAAAACGGGATTAGAACGCTATCGTTGCCAGTTTTTCTACAGAGTGCATCAACAGTTTGGAACAAGCATTGAAGAATACGATAATATCGGAGATTGCATCGTGAGTTTATTGCGCGCCCAAGCAGACTATGAAGGACAGCAAGCCCTTAAAAAATCTTGATTTTTGAAATAATAACAAACTAAATACATTAGGAGGAAACCCCATGTCAGAAACCTTGTTCTTATCCACCAATATTGCTGCATTGGCACGCACGCCCGATGCCGTTTATCAAACCATGATGCACCATTTGTTACATACGATTGCAAAAGACCCGTCGCGTGTAACTCGTCGAGATTGGTTTAATATTTTAGCGTACACATTGCGTGATTATTTAGCAGAGAATTGGCTTGAAACTACTCACCATTATTATGAGAAAGATGCTCGCCGTGTTTATTATTTGTCGATGGAGTTTCTATTGGGGCGCGCGTTGCTCAATAACGCCTTGAATTTAGGTATGTTTGACGTGAGTCACGAAGTTCTAAAACAACTGGGTTTGCCCGCCGAAACAATTTATGAAATGGAAAATGATCCTGCGTTAGGAAATGGAGGATTAGGACGTTTGGCAGCGTGTTTCTTAGATTCAATGGCAACTCTAAATATTGCAGGTTATGGATATGGCATTCGTTATGAATTTGGCATGTTTTATCAGCGTTTGAAAAATGGAATGCAAGTAGAACAACCCGATAACTGGTTGCGTTATGCGAATCCTTGGGAGTTTTCTCGACCTGAGTTGCTCTATCCCGTCCAATACGGTGGAAATGTTGTTGAATACCGCGATCTTCAAGGAAAATTATTTCACGAATGGACAAATACCCAAGACGTGATGGCAATGGCGTATGATTTACCCATTGCGGGTTACAATACAAATACCGTAAATACCCTGCGTTTGTGGTCAGCGAAATCCTCGCGCGATTTCAACTTGCAATGTTTTAATCACGGTGAATACTTAAAAGCCGTCGAGGAAAAATCTCATTCAGAAACCCTTTCTAAAGTCTTATATCCCGATGATACGACAGCAGAAGGTCGCCAATTACGCCTCAAACAAGAATTCTTTTTTGTATCCGCTTCGATTCAGGATATTGTTCGACGTTATGAAAGCGCACATCCTCACGATCCCCATTTGTATAATATCGCCGATAAAATCGCCATTCAATTAAATGATACTCACCCTGTTTTAGCTATTCCAGAAATGCTGCGTTTATTGGTCGACAAATACCACCAAGAATGGGATCAAGCGTGGGAAAGTTGCACTAAAATATTCGGTTATACTAACCACACATTAATGCCCGAAGCCTTAGAAACTTGGTCGGCAGCTTTAGTAGAAAAATTATTTCCCCGTCATTTCCAATTAATCAATGAAATTAACCGCCGTTTTTTAGAGCAAGTGCGTTATCGTTTTCCCGGGGATTTAGATTTAATTCGGCGGGTTTCAATTTATGGTGAAGAAGGCGAGAAACATTTAAGAATGGCTCATTTGGCTGTGATTGGAAGCCATAAAGTCAATGGGGTTTCAAATATTCACACCAATCTGATGAAAAGTACCTTATTTTCTGATTTTAATTGTTTATTTGAAAATAAAATTATTAATATAACAAATGGTATTACACCGCGTCGTTGGTTGAATGAAGCAAATCCCGAATTATCCCATTTGATTTCTGAACATTTAGGTCATCAACATTGGTTAGTTGATTTATCCCAATTAAAACATTTGATTCCTTTGGCAGAAAATAAAACCTTTCGCCGAGCATTTCAAACCGTTAAACAACATAACAAAGAAAAACTGGCTAAATATATCAAAGATAGATTACATCTTGATTTGAACCCTAATGCTTTGTTTGATGTACAAGTCAAACGTATTCACGAATACAAACGCCAATTATTAAATGTTTTACATATCATTACCCGTTACAATCGTATTAGAGCAAATCCTCACGCGCCGATAGTTTCTCGTGTGATGATTTTTGCAGGAAAAGCCGCCCCGGGTTATGTGCAAGCAAAAAGAATTATTAAGCTAATCAATGATGTAGCTGATGTTGTTAATCATGATCCAATTATTGATAAACGATTACAAGTGGTTTTTATTCCTAATTATGATGTTTCTATTGCTCAAAGAATTATGCCCGCCGCAGAATTATCTGAACAGATTTCTACTGCAGGCACAGAAGCCTCTGGAACAGGTAATATGAAATTATCCTTGAATGGGGCTTTAACGATTGGAACACGCGATGGCGCAAATTTAGAAATTTGTGAGGAAGTGGGCGAAGAAAATGTTTTTATGTTTGGTTTGAATAGTGAGGAAGTCAGTGCTTTGAAAAAACATTATCAACCATTTGACTTATATCATCGAAATTTGGAATTAAAACAGGTATTAGATATGTTAAGTAGTGGATATTTTTCAGTGGAAGAACCAGCCCGTTTCAAACCGCTTGTCGATAGCTTATTAAATAGCGATTCTTTTTTGAATTTGGCAGATTACGAGGCTTATATGGATTGTCAAATGAAAGTTGATGAGCTTTATCAAAACCCTGAGGAATGGACGCGCCGAGCTATTCTAAATGTTGCAAAAATGGGTACTTTTTCTTCGGATCGAACCATTCAGGAATACGCGCAAAAAATTTGGAATTTATGATATTTTAACTTTAACAAAAAAGGGGTAACAACGATGTTTGATTGGCTAAAGAAAAAAACAGAGGACGCTAAAGCAACTGCACCCATTATTCCGCCGCAACCACAGCCCGCGCGCGGTTTTTCGAGAACTAAATATGATCCAAATTTGATTATCCATTTGAAGAATGATCATCAAGAGTTGCTCAGTATTTACAAAAGCATTATGCAAAGTTTGGATCAACAAAATTACAAACCCCATATGCAAGGTTTAGATAAACAAATCTTTGATAGTGTCAATGACTTATTAAGTGAATTTGGCACAGCGTTGAAATCACATTTGCTCAAAGAACACGTTGAACTTTACATTTATTTAGAACAGATTTTAGCAAAAGATCGTCATGCGTATGATTTAATGCATTCATTACGGCTAGAAATGGACGAAATATCAGCGGGTATTATGGGTTTTCTTAATACTTATCATGCCACGCCTATTAGCCCGCAAAATGTCGATGCGTTTCGGCGGGATTTCAAAAAAATTGGTCAAGTCTTAGTTTCTCGAATTAAACGTGAGGAAGAAAGTTTATATCCTTTGTATGCAAACACCTTTTGATTGTTATGTGGGTTTGGGCAGCAATTTGTATCAACCAATACAACAAATTATCGCCGCGTTAGCACTCTTAAAAACACTGCCAGAAACCACCGTTATTAAAAACTCTTATTTATATTGTAATCCGCCGATGTTATCAGTTGAAAACCCTGATCCACAGCCCGATTATGTGAATGCGGCGGCGTGGATTCAAACCACTTTAACCCCCGATATTCTATTAACCTATTTACAAAAAATAGAAATCGCTAGCGGTCGACAACGTTCTGAGAAAAAATGGTCATCGAGAACCCTAGATTTAGATATTTTGTTATATGGTAATTTACAGATAAATTTACCCCATTTAGTTATTCCGCATCGAGGCATATTAGAAAGGGCTTTTGTTTTAATTCCACTGCATGATTGTAATCCCCATTTGATTTTACCAACAGGCATACCTATTAAAGCATTTATTACCCCTGAAATGCAGCAACAATTAACAAGGATTGATTGATGAAAACACCCCGCAATTTAACACAACTACAAATGATGAAATCGCAAGGAGAAAAAATTACCTGCGTGACGGCTTATGATGCGAGTTTTGCCGCCCAAGCGGTTGATTCTGGCGTAGATATTTTATTGGTGGGGGATTCGCTTGGCATGGTCATTCAGGGGCACGACAGCACATTGCCTGTGACATTAGATGACATGATTTATCACGCCAAAATGGTGCGGCGGGGTGCGCCTAACCAATTGATTATTTTAGATTTACCGTTTATGACTTATGCGACGCCTGCGGCTGCGCTCGATAATGCGGCACGTTTAATGCGCGAGGGGCACGGTCAAATGGTTAAATTAGAAGGTGGGGCGTGGTTATTGGAGACTATTCAATTACTTACTGAACGGGGCATTCCGGTGTGTGGGCATTTAGGTTTAACCCCGCAATCTGTGCATCAATTGGGCGGTTATCGCGTGCAGGGGCGTTCGGAAAACGATGCGCAGCGGATTTTGGACGATGCTTTAGCATTAGAGAAAGCGGGGGCGAGTTTATTAGTATTAGAATGTGTGCCGTCTGATTTAGCAAAACGGATTTCTAGTACTTTACAAATTCCTACCATTGGGATTGGTGCGGGCGTGGATTGTGACGGGCAAGTGCTTGTTTTATACGATATGTTAGGTATTACAAAAGGTAAGTCTCCAACCTTTTCAAAAAACTTTTTAATCGGGCAAGATTCTATTCAAACAGCATTACAACATTTCGTAATGGCTGTTAAGAACAAAACGTTTCCCGATCTTGAACATAGTTTCACATAAAATAATGGTTGAACCATTGTTGCAACCATATTAAAAATTGCTCGAACAACAGGTTTCCCATTGAATCAAAAAAAAATTGTCCTAAACCTAAAAGTTTAGGATAAACAATAACTAACCCACACAAGGCAATGAACTCAAAAATCATTAATAGGGCGGTTAATAATTTCAAATAATCTCTGCCTGAGAAGTTAAACAACAACGTTTTCATGGTAAATCTCCAATATTGTTCATATCATAAAGCGATGCAAAAATCCTCACAAAAAAATATTACCATAGCACCTCGCCTATGTGTTGTTTTTTAATGTAAAAAATATTGGTGTTCATTTGCTTAAAAAATGCTCAACGATTAAAATCTGGTAAAATTTGTTTGAACTGAGCAATCCCCGCCTGCAAAAATCATGGGCGATTAAATTGAATTTAAAGGTTGCTATGCAAAAAATACCGTTAAATGAATGGCTTATTTCAACAGACATTGGACAATCCATTATCGAATTAGAAAAAAGCTGGTTAGAGCAAATCACGGAAACTTGGTTTGGGCGTTTGTCGTTGCAATTGGGAGAGGTTGGGACGCAGCCATTTGAGATGAGTGCGCGAATCAATAAACACGCAGTGGTCACATTTCATCAGCTAAAACAAAGCGATATTTGCGCTCGATTCGATGCGTTGCCATTTGCAAATGATAGTATCGATGGAGTGATTGTGTCGCATATTTTGGAGTTGTTTGCCGATCCCTTTGAAATTCTTAAAGAAATTGAGCGTATTTTATCTGCTGATAAATCGGTGGTTATTTTGGCGGTTAATCCCTATAGTTTTTACGGTTTATGGCATTTGGCAGGGGCGTGGCGCGCGACGGCGACTTTGCACAGTTCCAAAACCCTTCAAAAAATGCTTGTAACCTTAGGCTTTGAAATTACTGGAAAATATCGAGGAATGTGTCGTCCACCTTTACAAAATTTTTCCCGCTGGCGGCGATGGCAATGGTTAGAAAAGGGTTGCGATCAGCCCGCGTGGGGGAGTGTGTATGCGTTGGTTGCCAAAAAACAACGCCTCGTGATGCCCACGCATTTGGTTTCGAAAATAAAACCTAAAAATCAATGGGTTGGGGTTGCAGAACCCACGCTGTTGCGCCATGACAACGACGCTTCCTGTTAATATTTTTACCGACGGCGCGTGTCGCGGAAATCCGGGCGTGGGCGGCTGGGGCGTGGTTTTGAAATGGGGATCGCATCAAAAGTTTCTCTGCGGCGGCGAATTACAAACCACCAACAATCGCATGGAACTGATGGCGGCAATCATCGCATTAGAAACCCTCAAAAGACCTTGCAACGTGCATTTGACAACCGATTCAACTTATGTGCAACAAGGCATTACTGAATGGTTAGAAAACTGGCGACAACGGGGTTGGAAAACCGCAAACAAACAGCCCGTTAAAAATCAAGATTTGTGGCAACGTTTAGATCAAGCTACTCAACGCCATCAAATCAATTGGCATTGGGTGAAAGGACACAGTGGACATCCTGAAAATGAAAAAGCCGATGAATTGGCAAGAAAAGGTTTAGAAGAAACTCTCCAAAGAAATGCTTAAAGGTCATCAAATGAATACAGAAGAAAAAAGCCGACAAGTCGCTTTAGATACTGAAACAACGGGCTTAGTACCATCAGAAGGTCATCGTATTATTGAAATCGCTTGCGTTGAAATCATCGACAACCAATTAACAGGACGGTTTTTTCATACCTATTTACAACCTGATATTGTTATGGAAGACAGCGCAATTGCCATTCACGGTATTACCAATGAAATGCTTAAAGATAAACCTCATTTCTCTGATATTGTTGATAGCTTTCTTGCTTTTGTGAAAGATGCCGAAATTATTATTCATAATGCTGCCTTTGATACGGGTTTCTTTAATCACGAATTGTCATTATTAGACCCGCCGCGCGCTGGATTAGAAAACTTTTGTCAAATCTTTGATACATTGACTTTAGCACGCACTAAACACCCCGGTAAAGATAATACATTTGACGAATTGTGCAAACGTTATAAAATAGACTTTTCTCCCGCCGACAAACATACCGCATTACACGATGCAGAGAAACTCGCGCATCTTTACCTTGCAATGACTGGACAATAATATGCTTTCTAATTCTCAATCTTTTTTGAAGTTTGCTATTGAACAACAGGTTCTCAAGTTTGGCAATTTTACTTTGAAATCAGGGCGACAAAGTCCTTATTTCTTTAATGCGGGTTTATTTAATAGTGGAAAAGCACTTTCTAATTTAGCCAGTTTCTATGCCCAAGCGATTCAAAATAGTGAATTAGAATATGATGTATTGTTTGGTCCCGCTTATAAAGGAATTCCTTTAGTCGCCGCAACATCAATGGCTTTATTCCAGCAGTTTCAATTGGATATGCCGTTTTGTTTTAATCGCAAAGAAATTAAAGATCACGGTGAAGGTGGCGTATTAGTCGGTGCACCTTTAAAGGGTAAAGTTTTGTTAATTGACGATGTTATTACAGCGGGCACAGCGATTAAAGAAAGTTTGGCGTTAATTAGAAAACAAGGTGCAGAGCCTGTTGGGGTTGTGGTTGCTTTAGATCGCCAAGAAAAAGGCTTGAGCAACTTGTCCGCGATTCAAGAATTAGAACAACAAGAACATATCCGTATAATTAGCATTACAAGTTTATCGGAAATGCTCGACTATTTGAAACAACAACAAGCGATAGAAACCTTGCAAGCTGTTCAACATTATCGTGAACAATATGGCATTTAAATGTCGCCGCCGTGTCGAGTATTAAGTGCATTTCTTTGGGCGTGGTGGATTGTTTTATTTCAGAAACCCGCCTTTCTTACGTTAATAATCCCTTTATTGATCCTTTCTCCTGTTACATTTTCTGTTTTATTTTCTCGCCTTTTTCAGTTGAATATTTTTCTAATTCCTTTAATGTTGTGGTTTGTTTTAACGAATAATCCGCAATGGCAGATTTTTTGGCAAGCCAATACGGTTTTAATGGGAGTTACTTTATTGTTAGGAAAGTTGGATATTTTTCAATTGGCGGGCGCATTGCAATATTTGAAATTTCCAATTAAATTAGTCTATTTGTTGTTTTTTACTGTTCGATATTTGGAAGTGTTAAAGGAAATGTTTCAAAAAATCCAACGTGCGATGCAAATTCGAGGATTTAAATTACAAACTAATTTGCATACTTATCGAAGCATTGGAAATGCGTTGGGAATGTTATTGATCAAAAGCCTTTCAAAAGCGCAACGAATTGAGCAAGCAATGCGTTGTCGAGGGTTTCAAGGACAGTTTTATTCTTTTAATAAAAAGGGTTTCAACACCAATGATTATTTATTTCTAAGTGCCTTTCTTATTCTTTTAATTATATTGAACTTTTTGTAATGCCTCTTGAAAAAACGAACTGTTCACCTTATGCTAACAGCCACCCTAATTGTTAGGGAAATTCAACAACATTTATTTTGACGGAGTCTTTCATGAAAAAAAAACCTTTAGCTTTAATTATTGCTGCTTTGTTGGCAAGCGCAAATGTTTTCGCCGACGATAAAGCACTCGCCGCTGATGCGAAAGCCGTTGATGCCAAACCTGCTGATGCGAAACCTGCTGATGCGAAACCCGCTGATGCGAAACCCGCTGATGCCAAACCCGCTGATGCGAAACCCGCTGATGCGAAACCCGCTGATGCGAAACCCGCTGATGCCAAACCTGCTGATGCGAAACCCGCTGATGCGAAACCCGCTGATGCGAAACCCGCTGATGCCAAACCCGCTGATGCCAAACCTGCTGATGCCAAACCTGCTGATGCCAAACCTGCTGATGCGAAACCTGCTGATGCCAAAGCCGTTGATTTAAGTGGTGAATGGGTGTCGACGCACGGCAGCGACATTGTCACCATTGAGCAAAAGGGCGATAAAATCACTGCGTCTTATGAGTATGCCGAAGATGATGTCATGTACAAAGGAAAAATTGAAGGCGATTTGAAAGACAAAACGATTTCTGGCAAATGGTCGGAGCGCGTGAAAGCAGGCAAAGGAGAATCTTCAAGCGGTGATTTAGAATTCACCGTCGTCGACGACAAAACTTTGCTCGGAAGATGGCGCAGCGAAGAATCTAAAGAATGGGAAGGCGATTGGAACTTGCAAAAGAAATAGTTCTTTCTTGTCTATAGAAAACTAAGAAACTTGGTAGTGGCGTAATAATTCACTACCAACAAACTCAGAACTCTTTTAATATCCAAAAGAAAGTGACTAAATCATGAAAATATCATTGGGTTCAATTTTGTATTATTGGTCGAAAGAAACGGTTTTAGATTTCTATGAACAAATTGCCAATTCCGCAGTGGAAATTGTCTATTTGGGAGAAACTGTGTGTGCGAAAAGAAAAGCATTAAAAACGGGCGAGTGGATTGAATTAGCTAGACATTTGTCAAATAAAGGAAAACAAGTTGTTTTATCGACTTTAGCGTTGATTGAAGCAGAATCGGATTTGAAAACGTTGCAACGGCTTTGTGAAAATGGAGAGTTTCTAATTGAAGCCAATGATTTGAGCGCAGTGCAATTTTTACAAGGAAAACCTTTTGTCGCAGGTCACGCCATTAATATTTACAATTCAAGAACGTTATTAAAATTAAGCAAAATAGGTTTGAAACGTTGGGTGTTGCCCGTTGAATTATCCAAAGAAACCTTAGCGCATTTACAAACCGATAAACCCGAGCAAGTTGAAACCGAAGTGTTTGGATTTGGACGTTTGCCATTAGCGTATTCTGCACGATGTTTCACGGCGAGAGCCCATAATTTGCCCAAAGATGATTGTCAATTTCGTTGTTTAGATTATCCCGATGGTTTATTATTGAGCAGTCAAGAATCAGAAAAACTCTTAAATATCAATGGAATACAAACACAATCATCAAAAATTTATAATTTATTGTCTGAATTGCTAGATTTACAAAAATTAAATGTCGATGTGATTAGAATTAGTCCGTCATCTCGGCAGACTTTACAACTTATTGAAATAGTTGATCGATATTTGAAGGGGATTGCAACCTTAGAAGAAAGCGAGAGCAACTTAAAACGTTTTATTCCAATAGATCAACATTGCAATGGTTATTGGTATGGCAAGGCGGGTATGTCAAATTTCTCTTCACGAGGGAGTTTTTTATGATTCTTTTGTGGAGGGCGTTATTTTCGGGAGTCTTTTTAGGGCTTTTCGGCAGGAATCAAATAGTTATTTGTGGACGCTACCAAAAAATCTCACATCTGCTAAACTAGCGGCTTTTGATTCTTTTAACCTAGTGACATGAGATGAGCAGCGAGCGTTTTTTAGCACCACCCATGAGCTTTGTCGACGTGCAAACGTTGATGCAAGACGATATGCACGCGGTTAATACCTTGATTCGTCAGCGTTTAAGTTCCGACGTGGTGCTCATTAACCAGCTGGGTCAATACATCGTGAATAGTGGCGGCAAACGGTTACGCCCGCTTTTGTTATTGTTGAGCGCGAAAGCCTTTGATTATCAAGGTACTTTTCATCACACTCTCGCCGCCGTTATCGAGTTTATTCACACCGCCACTTTATTGCACGATGATGTGGTTGATGCGTCGGAATTGCGGCGCGGGCGACAAACCGCCAATAGCATTTGGGGCAATGAAGCCAGTGTTTTAGTGGGAGACTTTCTTTATTCGCGCGCTTTCCAAATGATGGTCGATTTACAAAATATGCGGGTGATGGATATTTTGTCGAACGCCACCAACGTGATCGCCGAAGGAGAAGTTTTACAATTACTCAATTGCCACGAACCCAATACCACCGAAGCGCAATATTTAGAGGTAATTCGTTGTAAAACCGCAAAATTATTCGAAGCCGCCGCGCAATTGGGCGCAGTTTTGTGCGAACAACCCCCCGCCATCGAAACCGCTTTGTGCAATTACGGACGGCATTTGGGAACGGCGTTTCAATTGGTCGACGATGTGTTGGATTACAGCGCAACTAGCGACACCATCGGCAAAAATATCGGCGATGATTTAGCAGAAGGCAAACCCACGCTACCCTTGATTTACGCGCTTCAACACGGCACGCCCGCCCAATGCGAGGTGATCTCAAACGCCATTCGGTGTGGCGGACTCGATCAAATTCACGAAGTTAAACAAGCCATTGAAGAAACCGGCGCGCTAATTTACGCTTCCGATGCCGCCGTTCGAGAAAGCCAAAAAGCCATCGATGCACTAGCCAATTTGCCCAAATCTCTTTATACTGACGCGCTTTACGCACTGGCTTATTTTGCGGTGCATCGTCAGTTCTAGTTCAAAAACGGGGTGTAGCTCAGTTTGGTAGAGCACCGTCTTCGGGAGGCGGTGGTCGGAGGTTCGAATCCTCTCACCCCGACCAGTTCTTCCCTCTCTCATTTCCATTTTGTTTTCAAACGCGCGCGCAATAAATGTCTTTAATGGCGTGCTAAAATAGCGCGAAATTTGTTAGGAGAAATGGAATATGAATACGGGATTTTTTCAAGATTGGGCGCACGGCATCACCACGATCGATACGGGATATTTACGCCCGCAAATGGTCGCAAGTCATTTAATCCTCGACAACGGGCACGCCGCCTTCATCGACACAGGCACAACCAAAACCTTACCTCGTTTATTAGAAACGCTAAAAATCAAACAAATTCCGCTGGAACACGTTGATTTTATTATTGTTACCCACGTTCATTTGGATCATGCCGGCGGGGCGGGCGCGCTCATGCAATTGTGCCCCAATGCGCAATTAGTGGTGCACCCGCGTGGCGCGCGACATTTGATTGATCCCAGCCGTTTAATGGCGAGCACCATTGAGGTCTACGGAGAAACCCAAACCCGTGAATTATATGGAGAATTACCGCCCGTTGATTCAAATCGAGTGATTCAACCGACCGATGAATTTGAATTAGATTTTCAAGGACGTTCTTTAACTTTTTGGGACACCCCCGGACACGCCAGCCATCATTTTTGCGTGATCGATGAACGCAGCCGCAGCATTTTTACCGGCGATACTTACGGACTTTCTTATCGCGAATTCGACACCGATCACGGCATTTTTATTTTCCCAACCACCACGCCCACTCAATTCGATCCCGGCGCATTACAAGCCTCAATCAAACGCTTAGCCGCTTATCAACCCGACAAAATTTATTTAACCCATTTTAGTGAAATTTCAAATCCCGATTCTTATGCGGATTCTTTATTGCAAAATATCGATCAATTAGTGAATTTTGTTCGCGAAGCTACTAATGCCCATTCTTCCAAAGAACAACGCCATGTTGCTCTCGTTGAAAAAATCCACGCCCATTTCCTTGAACAAATCCGTTCAAATGGTTCAACATTACCCACAGAACGCTGTCGTGAATTATTAGCGGCGGATATAGAATTAAATGCGCAGGGATTAGAATTTTGGTGGGATAAAACCCAAGCTATTGTTACTTAAAATGGACAGCGTTTCTTTGATTGGATATTTGGCAGCGACTTTAACCACAATCGCATTTCTACCGCAACTCATTAAAACATGGCAACATCGTTCTGCAAAAGACATTTCCTATGCGATGTTGCTCATTTTTTCAGCGGGTGTTTTATGTTGGTTAATTTACGGGATTTTAATTGATTCTTTACCGATTATTTTCGCTAATAGCATTACATTGGTGCTCAATTTGCTCATTTTAGCTCTCAAAATTAAATATCGCTAACCCATTTAATTTAGGATTTGAGTGCGTAACGAATGTGGTCGGGAAGAAATCCTCGACTCATTAAAAATCGGGTTTGTTTTGCTCTCATTTGGGGGGTTGAAGGCGGGATTTCTCCGAAACGGCGGTTTCTCAATTCTTTGGCACTGTCTGCCCACTCTTCTTGATAGATTTCCAGCGCGTTTGCAATTTTATTGCTAGAAATCCCTTTTTGCTGTAAATCATAACGAATTTTTGCAGGTCCGTAATGTTGATTAAAACGGCTGCGCACTAACATTTCTACAAATCGATCTTCATTTAACCAATCGCGTTTAATTAGATCGTCTAAAATGGGTTGAATGTCGCCATTTGAAAAGCCCGCTTTTTGGAGTTTCTGGGCGATTTCTAAACGGCTGTGTTCGCGGCGCGATAATAAACTTAAAGCCAAATGACGCGGATCGGCTGAGGACATTTTCTTAACCATTTGAAATCAAAAAGCGTAACCAAATAAACGCTTGAAATCAAGCCAATTTTGCGCATACACTTAGTCATCGATAGATTTTTAATAAATTACCACCAAATAGAGGAGATTGTTGGTTATGAGCACTTTTTTAACCCGCGCGGCGTTTGCGTTTCCCGGCACAGCTATTCATTTCAAAACAGGGAGTTGGCGCGTTCAAAAACCGGTTCACGTTCATCAAACCGCGCCTTGTCATCATGCGTGTCCGGCGGGCGAAGATGCGCAAGCCTATATTGCGGATTTACAAGCAGGAAATACCCAAGCCGCGTGGGAAACTCTCGTTAAAATCAATCCGATGCCTGCGATCACGGGGCGCGTGTGTCCGCATCCGTGCGAATCGGCGTGCAATCGACAGTTTATGGACGAATCCATTGCAATTCATGCGATTGAGCGATTTTTGGGCGACGAAGCAATCCGCAAAAATTGGGCGTATCCCGTCAAAGCCCCGCCGTCAAATGCCCCTGAAATTGCGATCATCGGCGCGGGACCCGCTGGAATTTCAACGGCTTATCATTTGGTTAGATTGGGTTTTCGGGCGACAATTTTTGACGAAAATACCGAAGCCGGTGGAACATTGCGCACAGCATTGCCACCTTATCGTCTGCCGCGCGCGGTGTTAGATGCTGAATTACAACGGATTTTATCTTTAAAAGGGATTCGTTTTCAGCCTCAAACGCGGGTGGGGCGCGATATGCGTTTAGATGATTTAAAGAACCAGTTTGCGGCGGTGTTTTTGGGTCCCGGCGCGCAACAAGCCCAAGAATGGAGCATCGACGGCGCAACGCCCAGTGATTTGCATTCGGGATTAGATTTGATTAAGGCGTGGATTAGTCTTGGCAATGTCCCGACCCCGCAAAGTGTGGCGATTGTTGGCGCGGGCAACACGGCGGTCGATATGGCGAGAATTATGAAGCGGGCGGGCGTGGCGCAAGTCCATTTGATTTCGCACAAACCGATTCCCAAAGCGGGGATTCCCGCGTCCGAAGCGATGCCTGCGATTCCGCGCGAAGTGGAGGAAGCTCTCGAAGAAGGCGTGCAAATTCATGAATATAGAGGGATTCGGCGGCTCATTTTGCGCGGCGAAAAAGTCGTCGGCATCGAATTAGTCCACATGAAAAAACTCCCCCAAGCCAGCGGCAAATTAAAGCGCATCGCGTTTGCGGGCACGGAAACCATTTTGAACGTCGATATGGTAATCCCAGCGGTCGGGCAGATTGTCGAACCGACAGGTTTTGAACGGATTTTAGACGGGCGACGCAGCTTTCCCGTTGATTATTGGGGACATTTGGAATCTTTTCCGATGTTTTTTGCGGGCGGCGACGCAATTTCTCACAGTCACGGAACGGTGACGGGCGCGATTGGGGACGGGCGGCGCGCGGCAGCGGGAATCGCCGCACAACTGCAAAATCAAACCCTTCCTACCCCCGTTAATTCCGATCCTATTCCCTATAAGTCATTGAATTTACACTATTATGAATCAAGCGCGATGCGGGTTCGAGAGCCCACTTTACCGGTCGCGGATCGGCAAGGCGACGCGGAAATTACAGGAACACTGGATATTCAACATATTCAACGTGAGGCAATGCGTTGTTTTTCATGCGGAAATTGCTTGGCGTGCGACAATTGCTGGACATTTTGCCCCGATTCAGCCGTTCTCAAAACCAATGAACTCGCTAGCGACGGTTCTCATTACGTCTTTGATTATGATTATTGCAAAGGCTGTGGATTATGCGCGAAAGAAT
>JBEAVE010000009.1:0-138333 GCA_041161065.1 Pseudomonadota bacterium
GGTAGTGAAACCACTGTGCGCCGATGATTGTGTGAGGTCTCCTCATGCTAAAGTAGGTCACCGCCAAGCATCTAATACCCTTAACCCCGTCACCCACAGTGATGGGGTTTTCTTTCGTCTACATCACCCTACAGTTCTTTTATCCTCTATTCCTATGTCACTACTCACAGTTCACAATTTACAGATTGCTTTTGGGCACGTTGCTCTACTAGATGGGGTGTCGTTTGTTTTAGAACGCGGCGAACGCATTTGTTTAATCGGACGCAATGGCGAAGGCAAATCAACTTTAATGAAAATCCTCGCAGGACAAATGCGTGCCGATGATGGAAAAGTTGAATTACAAGATGGTTGCAAAATCGCTTATTTAGCCCAAGAACCCACCTTTGATCCAGAAATGACTGTCTTTCATGCGGTCGCAATGGGTTTGGGAGAAACTGGGGTTTTAGTTGAAACCTATCATGATTTAATTCATCGTTTAAGTCATGAGAACAACGATGCACTTTTGAAACAATTAGAAGATGTACAACACCAATTAGAAGCGCAAGATGGCTGGCGTTTAGAACAACGGGTTAATACGGTAATGTCGCGTTTAGAATTACCAGAAGATCAAAAGGTTGGCGCATTATCGGGCGGTTGGAAACGACGGGTTGCATTAGCGCAAATATTAGTCACCGAACCGGACGTTTTATTATTAGATGAACCCACTAATCATCTTGATATTGAAATGATTAATTGGTTAGAAGAACTTTTAAAAACATTGGGTGGTGGTTTGTTATTTGTCAGCCATGATCGAGCGTTTATGCAAAAAGTGGCGACACGAATTATGGAATTGGATCGAGGAAAATTGAGCAATTATCCTAATGATTACGATACTTATTTGCGGGTGAAACAAGCAACCTTAGAAGCGGAAGCAACCCAAGCAGCGAAATTTGATAAGTTTCTCGCGCAAGAAGAGGTGTGGATTCGTCAAGGCATCAAAGCCCGCCGAACACGAAATGAAGGCAGGGTGCGGCGTTTGGAAGCGTTACGTGCGGAACGGGCGTTGCGTCGCGAACAAACGGGTAAAATCAAACTTAACATTTCTCAAGCAGAAATCTCAGGTAAATTGGTAATTGAAGTCGATAATTTGAGCAAAAGTTTCGATAATCGAGCAATTGTAAAACAATTTTCTACAATGATTTTGCGAGGAGATCGCATTGGTTTGATTGGAAATAATGGAGCTGGTAAAACCACCTTATTGAAACTGTTGCTCGGCGAATTACAACCCGACAGTGGTACAGTTAAACACGGTACACAATTAAATATTTTGTATTTTGATCAATTACGCACTGAATTAGACCCAGAATTAACCTTATTTGAAACCATTGGACAAGGTCGAGATAGCATTACAATCAATGGTCAAACTAAGCACGTTATTTCATATTTGGGTGATTTTTTGTTCTCAGCAGCACGAGCGCGTTCTCCCGTGAAATCTTTATCGGGTGGTGAACGTAACCGTTTGTTATTAGCGAAATTATTTGCAAAACCTTCTAATATGTTAGTGATGGACGAACCTACCAATGATTTAGATGTTGAATCATTAGAATTATTAGAAGATGTTTTAGCGGATTATCAAGGCACACTGTTATTAGTAAGCCACGATCGACAATTTCTCGATAATGTAGTGACTTCAACCTTTGCATTTGAAGGAAATGGGAAAGTTGTAGAATATGTGGGTGGTTATGCAGATTGGGTGCGTCAACGTCCTAAGAATTTTATTTCTCAAAGCGTGATTCCTACCAATAAAGTTGCTCAACCTGTTAAAACAACACCAGCCCCACAAGTTGCTCCACAAACTCCAGCAGTTTCAACTAAACGTAAATTGAGCTACAAAGAGCAACGTGAATTAGCTGAATTACCTGAAAAAATCGATGCGTTAGAAACCGAATTGCACGATTTACAAAATTTAGTTAATCAACCCGATTTTTATCGTCAATCCACAGAGCAAACCACAAAAACTCTCAATAAAATCAACGAATTAGAAAATAATTTAGCAGAGGCGTATCAACGTTGGCAAGCCTTAGAATCTTAACAAAATAATGGCGTTAAGTGATTTTTAGTGCTAGGATAATTCGCATGAAAAATCGTGAACTTAAAAAAGCGGGACTCAAAACGACGCAACCGCGTACCCGTATTTTGCAATTGCTAGAAAGCAATACTGACCGACATTTAAGCGCAGAAGATGTGTATCGTTGTTTATTGGAAAGTGGCGACGATGTGGGTTTGGCGACGGTGTATCGCGTGCTCACACAATTTGAAACAGCGGGATTAGTAACGCGCCATTATTTTGAGGGTGGAAAGTTGGCAGTTTTTGAGCTGGATCAAGGCGTTCATCACGATCATCTTATGTGTGTGCAATGCGGAAAAATTTTTGAATTCTCCGATGATTTAATTGAAGAACGCCAACAAGCTATTGCTGAGCAACTTGGATTTGAAATTGCAGGTCATGCGCTTTATTTATATGGTAAATGCCTTAAAGAAAATTGTGAGAATAAAGACGATTAAAGGGGTAAAAAAATGGCAACGGTCACTTTAGAAGAAGTGTGGGCTTTGTTCAAAGAAACCGATCGTAAATTTCAAGAAACCGATCGTAAATTTCAAGAAACGGAACGTCTTATTAAAGAAACCGCACTAGCAAATGCTCAAGCGGCTGAGAAACGAACCCGAGAACTCGAAAGAACATTGTATAAGAAAATCGGTGAGTTAGGAGATCGATTGGGGGATTTTGCGGAAGGATTTGTGCGCCCAGCAGTGGTAAGATTATTTAGAGAACGCGGTATTGAAGTTCATAAAGTAACCCGTAAAATAGAAGCCAATAATCCTCAATTGAATTTAGCAACTGAAATTGATTTATTAGTTATTAATGGAGATAGTTGTGTATTAGTAGAAGTGAAAAGCAATGTCAGTATTGATGATGTGAATGAACATATAGAACGAATGGCAAAATTCAAACCGTTATTTCCTGAATATGCAGATAAGAAAGCATTTGGAGCAATGGCGGGAATGGTGATTTCTGAAAATGTTGCAAAATATGCGTATCGAAAAGGTTTCTTCGTGATTGCACAACAAGGCGATTTAGCAGTTATTTTAAACGATAACAAATTTCAACCAGCTACTTGGTAATTTCTTTTAATTTTTTTATTGTCGGAGAAATAATATGGAACTCAAACAAAAAGGTCAAGAAACTTTTATTCCGTTAATGCAATTAATGGCGACCATGAAATGGACAACTGCTGCGGATTTTGATTTGGCAGCATTATATGAAACTGCCGACGGAAAAACAGGTTTAGTTTATTTTGGTGATCGTGGTGATAAAAACGCTTTTCCTTATATTCATTTGAATGAAGATAGCGGCGTGGGTGATAAAGGGGGCGATAATGAAGAAGTGTTATTTATTACCCGTTTGGACGATATAAAGAACGTGTGGATTTTTTGTTGGGATTATAATCGCGCTCAAAAAGGAGAAACTGCCCGTTTTACGGATAGCGATATTCAAATCATTATTGAGGAAAATACAGGTAAAGCTATTACTGTAAAATTGGATTCAATTGAAAGCGGAAACATTGCTTGCATTGCTCATATCAATAACTCAAATTCAGAGGGTGCAAGATTGATCAATATGAGCAAAGTTGCAACCCTGAATGGCTTAAAAACCTTAGATCAATTAACTGCAATTGTTAGATAAATCTACGAGTTACCGCATCTAGCCATTTTGCAGATAATAAACGTCGTAAAGTGGCAAATAAATAGGTTGGAAACGTCACATAATACTGGGCTTTAGGTGAAGTGCTTTCTAAAGCGTGAATGACTTTAGGAAGCACCGCTTCAGAAGGTAAAGTAAAAGGTACGGCAGCTCCTTTAGTTAATAAGCGTTTCTCCATTGCTAAATAAGTGGTTTTATGAACGCTTTGATCGGGTTGAATATAACGTTGATACATTTTATAAGAATTATCACGGAATTTGCTCAAAATAGGACCGGGTTCAATGAGAGAAACTTCAATACCACTGCCGCGTAACTCCATGCGTAAAGTATGCGTTAAACCTTCTAAAGCAAATTTGCTTGCAATGTAAGCACCGCGATACGGCATTGCAACTAAGCCTAATAAAGAACTGTTTTGAATGATGCGTCCATAGCCTTGCTTGCGCATGATTGGAATGAGCAAGTTGGTGAGTTCAGCAGTGCCGAATAAATTGGTTTCAAATTGCGCCCGCAAGGTATCGCGGCTCAAATCTTCGACTGCGCCGGGTTGTCCGTAAGCACCGTTGTTAAAAAGCGCGTACAATGTGCCGCTGGTGCGTTCTAAGACGGATCGGACGGCGTGTTGAATGCTTGCAGAATCAGCGAGATCAAGTTGAAAACTCTCAAAACCGTCGGCGATTAAGGTTTCGACATCTTCGGAACGGCGGGCGGTCGCAAAAACACGATAACCTCTTGATTTTAAGCCTTTTGCAACCGCATAGCCGATGCCGCTTGAACAACCTGTAATTAAAATCGTTTTTTGATCCATAATCAATAAAATCCTTTGGAGAAACAATATGCTACGCAGCATGACGGCGTTTGCCCGTGCCGCCGCCCGTTTGCCGCTCGGCGAAAGCTGTTGGGAAATTCGGTCGGTCAATCATCGCTATTTGGAAATCAATCTGCGATTACCCGATGAATGGCGATGGCTAGAAATTCCCGTGCGCGACAGCATCAGTCGGCGGCTCAGTCGCGGTAAAATCGATTGTAACCTGAAAATTTCCAATAGTAGCGGTGAAGGAAGTTTTAATCTCAATTTAACGCTTGTTCAACACATTTTGAACGCCGCCGCACAAATTAACCAATTAACGGGTTACAATCAACCCCTTTCGCCGCTGGATATTTTGCGATTGCCCAATGTGCTGGAAAATCCCGTTCCTGATGCCGATACGACAAAAGAAACTTTATTGCAAACATTAGAAATTGCATTAGATGAAATGGTCGCCTATCGTGAGCGAGAAGGTGAGCAAATTCTTCAAATGTTAGCGCAACGTTGTCAGTTAATTTCAGAAGAAGTGAGCAAAGTTCGAGAACAACTTCCGCTCATTTTAACCGCTCAACGTGAGAAACTTTTAAATCGGTTGGGTGAATTGCAACAAAGTTTAAGTCAAGAACGTTTAGAACAAGAAATGGTCTTTTTAGCACAAAAAATTGATGTTTCGGAAGAATTAGATCGTTTAGACGCGCATCTCATTGAAATGAAAAAAAACCTCAATAGCACGCAACCCATTGGACGACGGTTAGATTTTTTAATGCAAGAATTTCACCGTGAAGCGAATACGTTAGGTTCAAAATCCGCGCACAACAGCACAACATTAGCCTCAGTTAATTTGAAAGTGCTCATCGAACAAATGCGCGAACAAATTCAAAACGTAGAATAAATTATGTTAGTAGAAAATTCAGAACGCCAACCCTTAGCAACTTTTACTGAGCAAGCGTATTTAGATTATGCAATGTACGTTATTTTGGATCGTGCATTGCCGCATTTGGCGGATGGTTTGAAACCTGTGCAACGCCGCATTGTCTATGCAATGTCAGAATTGGGTTTGAAAGCGGGTGCAAAATATAAGAAATCCGCGAGAACCGTTGGTGACGTATTAGGTAAATATCATCCGCATGGTGACAGTGCTTGTTATAAAGCAATGGTGTTAATGGCACAGCCTTTTTCTTATCGTTATCCCTTATTAGATGGGCAAGGAAACTGGGGTTCTCCTGATGATCCAAAGTCTTTTGCAGCAATGCGTTACACCGAATCAAAATTAACGCCGTATGCAAATACTTTATTAGAGGAACTTGAGCAAGGAACGGTTAATTGGCAACCTAATTTTGATGGTTCATTGCAAGAACCCATCGTGTTGCCCGCGCGATTGCCAAATTTATTGCTTAATGGAAGTACGGGTATTGCGGTCGGCATGGCGACGGATATTCCTCCGCATAATTTGCGTGAAGTCGCTGATGCTTGCGTGTATCTTCTTGATAATCCTAAGATTTCTATTGCGGAATTATGCGAAAAAATTCCCGCTCCCGATTATCCGACCGACGCTGAAATCATTACACCGCGTGAGGAATTATTAAAAATTTATCACACGGGAAATGGAACATTGCGAGCGAGAGCGGTTTTTGAGCTTGAAGACGGCGATATTGTGATTACGGCGTTGCCCTATCAAACTTCGGGGGCAAAAGTGCTCGAACAAATCGCTTCGCAGATGCAAGCGAAAAAATTGCCTTTAATTGAAGATTTGCGCGACGAGTCGGATCACGAAAACCCTGTTAGATTGGTGATTGTGCCGCGTGGAAAAAATCCTGATATTGAAACTTTAATGGCGCACTTGTTCGCAACGACGGACTTGGAGCGGACTTATCGTGTTAATTTGAACGTTATTGGCTTAAATAACCGCCCACAGGTCAAAAACCTCAAACAACTTTTGCAGGAATGGCTAGATTTTCGGATTGAAACTGTTCGTAAGCGTTTGAATTTCCGATTAAATAACCTCAAACAACGCATTCACCTGCTTGAAGGGTATTTAATTGCTTTTGACAATCTCGATGAAATCCTAAAAATCCTCCGAGCCAAAGATGATCCAAAACCATTATTAAAAGCGCGTTTTAGTTTTACAGATCAACAAGTTGAAGCGGTTTTAGAGCTAAAATTGCGCCAACTTTTAAAACTCGAAGCGCAAAAAATTCGTACAGAATTAGAAAATTCCCAACAAGAACGCCAAAATATCGAGTTATCATTAAGTAATGATAAAGAACTCAAAGCGTTAGTGCGATCAGAAATTCAAAAAGATGGCGAAAAATACGGCAACCCGCGTCGTTCGCCATTGGCAGTGCGTTCACAAGCAAAAGCCTTTGTAGAACAAAGTGTTATCGCCGCAGACAACGTAACGGTAATTTTGTCGGCAAAAGGTTGGGTGCGAGCCGCCAAAGGGCATGACATTGAGCCTAACTCTTTGAATTATCGGGCAGGTGATCACTTTTTAGCGTGTGCCAAAGGAAAAACCAATCAACCGGCAATTTTCTTAGATAATTCAGGACGTTGCTATAGTTTAGCAACCACTACTTTACCCTCAGCACGATCGGCGGGAGAACCTCTGACCAGCCATTTGAATCCGCCATCGGGTGCGCATTTCATTGATGTTTTAATGGGGGAGAATGAAAGTGTGTGGTGTTTTATTTCTGATGCGGGTTATGGTTTTGTGAGCAAATTAGAGAATCTACAAACCAGAAATACCGCTGGAAAAGCCCTTTTAAATCTTTCAGAAAATGCGTTGCCTCTTTCTCCAAAATTGATTGAAAATATCGAGCAGCAACAATTAGCAATTTTGAGCAACTCAGGTTATTTATTAGTGTTTTCTGTGAATGAATTACCGGAATTGTCAAAAGGTAAAGGTGTGAAATTAATGAAATTAGCAGAAAATGAAAAGATTGTGGCATTTCAAATTATTTCACCAAACAGTGGATTGGAAATGCCAAATTTGCAACTTTCCTCAAAACAACTTGAAGGGTATCGTGGAGAACGCGCTCAGAAAGGAAAACGAGTTCGTAATCTCAATATGTTTTAATTTTTTATTTCAATTATGCGTTTAAGTCATATTCGTTTGAGTGGTTTCAAATCCTTTGTTGATCCCACGATAATTAGTTTCCCAAGTAATCTCGTTGGCGTTGTTGGACCAAATGGTTGCGGCAAATCTAACGTGATTGATGCTGTGCGTTGGGTAATGGGAGAAAGTTCCGCTAAAAATTTGCGGGGCGGTGCAATGACAGACGTAATTTTTAATGGTTCAAAAACGAGAGCAATTTCTGAATATGCAGAAGTAGAATTAGTCTTTAATGAAGCACATTTGTCACAATACCCAAATATGGAAGAAATTGCTATTAAACGACGTTTGACGCGAGATAATGATTCGCAATATTTTTTAAATGGCGTAAAGTGTAGAAAAAAAGATATTACAACTTTATTTCTAGGTACGGGTTTAGGACCGAGAAGTTATGCGATTATTGAGCAAGGCATGATTTCGCGTTTTATTGAAGCAAAACCTGAAGATTTGCGTTTATTTTTAGAAGAAGCTGCGGGCATTTCAAAATATAAAGAAAAACGTCATGAAACTGAATTGCGTTTGCAACACACCAAAGAAAATTTAACACGCTTAGAAGATATTAAAAACGAATTAGAGAAAAACGTTGATAAATTGCAGCGTCAAGTCAAAGCAGCGGAGAAATATCGTGAATTAAAAGAAACTGCGCATCTGTTGCGAGGACAACTTTTAGCTTTGCGTTGGAGAGGTTTTGAGCAATCTTTAGATCAAGCAGAACAAAATATCGTTTTATTTAATGAAGAACTAGAAAACAATCAACAACGTTTAATGGGTGTGCAAGAGGATTTAACGCACAAACGTCAAGCGCAAAGTCAATGGTATATTGATTTTAATGAAATTCAAGCAAAATTCTATGCAAATCAAGCAGAAATTGATAAGTTAGATCATCAAATTGGTCATATTCAACAACGTCAAGAAGAATTAGAGTGGGATTTAGAACAAACCGAAAGTGCATTATCAACCAATGAAAATACTTTAGAGAAAGATCGTGATCAATTAGAGAATATTGATTCGGAAATTTATTTAGCAGAAAATCAACTTGAAGAATTAGCTATTCGATCAGAGCAAGCACAATTAGCTTTTGAGAAAACCCAACAAACTTTTCAAACAATGGAGGTTTCTTGGGAGGTTTTAAATCGCAAATTAGCTGAAACCGCTCGTCAAGTGGAAGTTGAGAAAACACATATTCAAAATTTAGATCGTCATTTGCAACAAAATAACAGCCGTTTGCAGCGTTTAGAAAATGAATCACAAGCGGTTGATATTGATATGTTAGAACAAGAACTTCAAGAATTAAATGAACGTTTGTTTGAATTAGAAAATTTGCTTAATAATCAACAACATATTTTAGAGTCTTCTCAACAAGAGATTGTTCAGCAACGTCAAGAAAATCAATCAATTACTAAAGAACTTCATGAGAAACAATCGCTTTTACAGCAAGCAAAAGGTAAATTAGCGTCCTTAGAAACCTTGCAAGAATCTGTGTTAGGAAAAGACAATCCAGATATTTCTCAATGGTTAGAAAAAATCGACATTTCTCAAACAACACCCCGTTTGTTAGAAATGT
The DNA here is from genome assembly GCA_041161065.1 of Pseudomonadota bacterium. GTDB lineage: Bacteria > Pseudomonadota > Gammaproteobacteria > Beggiatoales > Beggiatoaceae > DYRG01. The sequence continues at coordinate 9,224 of JBEAVE010000009.1, forward strand.
TAGAAGTTGAAACAGGTTGGGAGAAAGCAGTTGAGACCGTTTTGGACTATTATTTACAAGGTTTGTGTATTAATAACTGGGACGAATTTATAACTAAAATAAAGGAATTACCAAAAGGAAAATTGATATTTTTTAGTAATGAAAAGCCCATTTCATCTTATACTCAGAAAACCGCTTTTTTATTGGAAAAAATTAAAACAACTGTTAATTTAATACCGTTATTAGGTGGTGTTCAAATTGCCGATGATTTAGCACAAGCAACGATATTATTATCAAATCTAGCTGATAATGAATCGGTTATTACAAAACAAGGTTTGTGGATAGGTAAAAACTGGCTTATTATTAATGAGCAAAATGGGCAGCATTCAGGGATTATTGCTCGTGAGCATGAGTTGCAGCAATTAAAATTAAATATTCAACATTTAGAAGAGGAAATTGAGTCATTACAAGATCGTCATGAGTTTATTCAAAAAGCCTTACAACAACATGAAGAAAAACGTAATGATTCACAAAGAACGATTCAAGAAACACAACGTAATTTAAGCCAATTACAAGCGGGGCATAGTGGACAAAGTGCGCGTTTAGAGCAAATTAACGTTCGCATTGAGCAATTAGAAATAGAAAAAATCGAATTAAAAGAACGTATAAAAATTGATCAAAGTGCATTGGAAGAATCTCAAATACGCTTTGAGGAAGCTGAAGAATTGTTGCTCAAATATTCTGAACAAATTGAACAATTGAAACAAGAACGCGCCCAAAGCCGTGAATTAGTTGAAAGAAATCGCCAGCAATGGCAATATAATAGAGATGTAGAACAACAAACAAAAGCACGTTTGAATGCAATGCGAACCGATAAAACACGGTTGCAACAAGCCATCGAACGTTTAGAAACCCAAAATGAAGATTTGAATGATAAGAAAAATGAGTTACTTAATGCGCTTTCAAAAATTCAATTGCCCGAAGCATTAATAAATCAAAAAAACTCTTTTGAATCTGCTCAAAATAACTTAAGCTATCTATTACAAAATGCTAAACAACATTTGGAACAACTGGAACAAGAATTAGCAAAATTGGATACCGAACAACGGGGATTAGAAGCTCAGGTTGGAAAAACGCGATCTGCATTAGAACAAGCCAAATTAAATCATCAAAATTATCAAGTGCGGCGACAAACAATTGAAGAGCAATTAACTGAGGAAATGTATGATGTTCAAATGGTATTGGAAAATTTACCACCAGAATCCAATGAAAATGACTGGCAAATTCAACTTGAAAATATAGAACAAAAATTAGCAAAATTAGGTTCAGTTAATTTAGTAGCATTAGAAGAATATCAAACCGAATATCAGAGAAAAGTAGAATTAGATGCACAATATAATGATTTAAATGAAGGTGTTAAATTATTAACGCAAGCGATTGATTCTATTGATCAAGAAATTCGTGGATTATTGCAAAAAACCTTAGACACGATCAACCAAGGCTTTCAAAGTATGTTTCCCCGTTTGTTTGGCGGCGGCGAAGCATCTTTGAAACTTATGAATCAAGATATTTTGGTTTCTGGCATTACAGTTATGGCACGTCCGCCGGGTAAGAAAAATAGTACAATTCATTTGTTGTCAGGTGGAGAAAAAGCCTTAACAGCCGTTGCATTAGTGTTTGCAATTTTTGAATTAAATCCTGCGCCATTTTGTTTATTAGATGAAGTCGATGCACCATTAGATGATACCAATGTGGGGCGGTTTTGTAAATTAGTGAAAGAAATGTCAAATCAGTTGCAATTTATTTTTATTTCACATAACAAAATTGCAATGGAAATGGCGGAACAATTGATTGGTGTCACAATGCAGGAATCGGGAGTTTCTCGACCTGTTTCTGTTGATATTGATTTAGCAGTGGAAATGGCGACGGTGACATGATAACTTGGCTCTATCATTTTGCGCTTAGACACCCCATTTTAACAGTGGTAGGTGTTTTGTTTGTTGTAATCATCGTAAGAATTGTTTGGCGATTTCTAAAACATTGGAAAACAGAGCATGATTTAACGGCGGAAGATAAAAATTTATATGGCGAACAATATTTTGATGAACAACAAGAAACATTAGAGGAACAACACGCTGTTTCTTTAGATAAAACAGTTGAAGTAATGGATTCGGATATTCCAGAGCAAATTGTGCCCACGCCATTGGAAGCCTCTTTAGAAACAGCGGTCGATGAAGAGATTACAACTAAGCACACAGAAAACCTTATTATTGCGTTTTATATTCGAGCATTTAATCCTAAAGGTTTTAATGGCGCAGATATTTTTGCAGCAATGGAACAAGTAGGTTTGAAATATGGAGAACACCACATTTTTCATTATTACGGATTAGAACAATTAAATACAACTGAACCTATTTTTAGCATTGCAAATTTATTAGAACCGGGTACGTTTTCTTCTGAAAAAATAAATGAATTTTATACCCCCGGGTTGGCTTGTTTCATGTGTTTGCCAACTGCATTAAGTGGACGAGTATCTTTTGAATTAATGCTGCATTGTGCGAAACGTTTGGCGGATTTGTTGAAAGGCAAATTAGAAGAAGAACATCAGCAAGCAATTTCTGCTGAATATATCGATTTTATGCGTTACAATATTGAACGTTTTGAATACCAAGAACAGCAAGGATAGCTGTTTTTTTATAAATGAACTGTGAGAAAATTATGTTTCAAGATGATATAAATAATACTCGGATTTTATCTGAAAGAGTTTTAATTACTCCCGATGCTTTAAAAAAGCGGTTTCCGCTGTCTGAAAAAGCGATAGAAACGGTAAAGAAAGGTCGTCATACGATTGAAGCTATTTTGGATAGAAAAGACCCGCGTCTACTAATGGTGGTCGGTCCTTGTTCTATCCATGATTTACAAACCGCAAAAGATTATGCGTCACGTTTGAAAAGATTGCATGATGCGTTTAATGATAGTTTATATATTGTGATGCGGGTTTATTTTGAGAAACCGCGAACCACAATTGGGTGGAAAGGTTTTATTAATGATCCTTACATCGATGATTCCTTCAAAATTGAGGAAGGTTTAGAGAAAGCCCGCGAATTGTTGTTATGGTTAGCGGAGTTAGGCTTGCCTGCGGGAACAGAAGCCTTAGACCCTATTACGCCGCAATATATGTCAGATTTGTTTTCGTGGGCGGCAATTGGTGCGAGAACAACTGAATCACAAACTCATCGAGAATTAGCGAGTGGATTATCTGTGCCGGTGGGTTTCAAAAATGGTACAGATGGTAATTTAGAAACCGCTATTAACGCATTACATTCTGCGGCGGCTTCTCACCATTTCTTAGGTATCAATCAAACGGGTGAAGTCACGGTTATTCAAACGGCTGGAAATAAGTATGGACATATTATTTTACGCGGCGGGAAGAAAACCAATTATGATTCAGTGAGCATTGCTTTATGTGAACAGGCATTACATAAAGCGGGAATGCCAGCAAATATTGTGATTGATTGCAGTCATGGAAATTCCAATAAAAATCCTGAATTACAACCGTTAGTCGCAGAAAATGTCGTTCATCAAATTTTAGATGGGAACAAATCGATTATAGGTGTTATGTTGGAAAGTCATTTGAATGAAGGGAATCAACCGATTCCCAAAAACCTTGCAGATTTGAAATACGGGGTTTCATTAACAGATGCGTGCATTAATTGGGCAACCACAGAGGAACTATTACGTTATATGCACGAGAAATTAAAGGAACATCTCGAGAAACGTCTTCCTTTATGATCCATTTCACCGAAGTGAGCAAACGTTATCCAAATGGATATGAAGCCTTAAAACAACTGAGCTTCCATATTGAACGCGGAGAAATGGTGTTTTTGACGGGGCATTCGGGCGCGGGAAAAAGCACGTTGTTGCGTTTGCTGGCTTTGATTGAACGCGCCACCACTGGACAAGTTGTGGTGAACGGTCAGAATTTATCTCGCGTCACCGACTCTCAATTGCCGCTCATTCGGCGCAGTATTGGGTTGATTTTTCAGGATCATCGCTTGCTTTTTGACCGCCCGATTTTTGATAATGTGGCATTACCCTTAGTGATTGCGGGGTTTCGTCCGCAAGATATTCGCCGTCGAGTGCGCGCCGCGTTAGATAAAGTGGGTTTGTTGGATAAAGAACGTGCTTATCCGATTACGCTTTCTAGCGGGCAGCAACAACGGGTAGGAATTGCTCGAGCAGTGGTGAACAAACCGCCATTACTTTTAGCCGATGAACCGACAGGCAATCTTGACCCCGAATTAGCTAATGAAATCATGCAGTTATTTATTGAATTTAATCAAGTGGGCGTGACGATTTTAGTGGCTTCACACGCGCTGGGTTTGATTAAACGTTTGAATTATCGGACATTAGTTTTGCAATCGGGTCAGTTAATTGCTGATTTGGTAGAGATATAAAAATGGGTGATATAATGCAGAAATTTAGAGAAAAGTAGAGAGGAAAAGAGATGAGATGTCGTGATGGTGATAGTTTAGAAGTAGTGAAAAATGGTTCAACGGGCTGCTGGCAAACAAAAATATGGTAGTGGTGTAAAGCTGGGTGAAATATTAAGCTAACCAATTGAAATATAAAGATTATCGCTCATTAATTATACCACTACCTAGGCATCTCAATTTGATCACCACCCCACTTATTTCCTCTCAATTGATTAGAGGCTTTGTTATCAAGTAATGATTTTAATCAAGGCTAAAATCCGCAAGTTTGTGATAATGAGTCCGCCAAAGTTATCAAATAATGCTTGTATAATGCGGCTTTTTTAATTTGTCTTATTGAGGAAATATTCATGAAAAATTACGTTGCAATGGGGTTGATTGCGTTGGCATTACAACCTGTTTGGGCGGCGGAAAATAGCGTCGACAAACGCGAAGTGTTGCCGTTATCCGATGTTGAACGCAACCTTGTGCTCAGTGAAATGCGGCAGTTTGTTGGAGCATTACAGTCGATTAATCAAGCACTTGCAAATGGTGATCGCGACACCGCCGCCCAAAAAGCCACCGAAGTCGGCATGGCAGCGGCGGGCACCGTCCCCAAAGAATTAATGCAAAAACTCCCCGTTCAATTTCGCCAATTCGGCATGGCAACCCACCGCTCTTTTGATGAATTTGCCGCTAATATCAAAGAGTTTGACGATCCCCGCGCATCTTTCGGTCAAATGGCAAATTTAATGAGCAATTGCTTAGCTTGCCACGCCCTTTTTCAAATCCGCTAGAAACGATATTGCAAAGAAACTATCCAACCCATTAGGGTTTGAGGAATCCCGTTATTTGGATAGTTTGAATTAGCGGCGTAGTAATGGGTATTGAAAAGGTTATAAACATCGATATTAGCCGATAAGTTCTTATGAATGGCTGCGCCCAAATGTAAATCAAACACCGCACTACCCGCCGTATCGGTGTGTTGTGTGGGTGTTTTTGAACTCGATGGCAGCATATAAACAGGACTATTACTTCGCATTTGTAATGTTGCAAAATATTGCTTACCGTATTTTAGCGTTGTTCCTAATTTAAAAACGTGGGCTGATGTGTAAGGTAAATTTAATTCAATATTAAAGCCCGGGTAAGTATTTTTTCCTTGCAAATAGCTGTAATTTCCCCACCAATCTAATTGCCACACGCCGGTTAGAGGAAATTGTCCATTCAAACCTAATTCAAAACCGTACCGTTTGCTTCGCCCAGAATTGTAATTACTTTTTGTAGATAAAATCTCCCCGCCAGAAATAAATTGATTCGGCACAGGATCATTTGCTGATAAAATCAAGTTGCTCGCTTTGGTGTAATAACTACTCAACGTTAAATTCAAATGCTCATTAATCCGTTGTAAAATGTTAAATTCAATGCTTTTTGCTTTTTCTGGCATTAAATCTGGACTGGGTGCTTTGAAAAGAGAACTAATGTATTGTCCATTAGCATTTTGTTTGCCTGTAAAAATCCCATAAGTTTCATACAAATCCATTGCGGAAGGCGCACGGAAAGCCTCTCCATAAAGAAACTTAAAGACAGTTTTATTAGTTGGGCGATAAACCAATCCTAAACGCGGATTAAAGGTTTCACCATAATGCGAGTTGTAATCATAACGCACCCCCATTGTTGATGACCATTTTTCTTCCCATGCCGATTGCAATTGCAAATAAGCGGATCGGGTATCATAACGTAATTGAATTATATCGATGGGAAGGGTGTTATTTGTTCCCATATGAAAGAGATTTTGCTCTGTGGGAGAAAGGTCTGGATTATAGGGAGTTGCTAAATCTGTTGTTTTAGGCAATGAATGGTAATGCGCGTAACTTAAACCTCCCGTTAATTGATGAACATCGTCGAGTTTGAAATCAAATTGTTGCTCGATACTTTCTTTAGTGCCTTTTGCGTAAATGTAGCAATCAATAAATTCACAATAACGGTTTTTGAATTTGCTCTGATTTCCGATTTCATAACCGCTGTATTCTAATTGGGTTGTGCCGCTGAGTTTTTCATTAAAATGGCGGTTGTATTTTAGATAGGCATTGTCGGTGATTGTTTCCCAAATTAAGTCATTGCTGTATAAAGTAATTTTAGGTGGTTCACCGGTTGTGGAGGGATTTCTCAGGACATTTCTTTGATAGCCCATTGTGAGATAATCGTTGATTTCTAATTTGCTATAGAAACTTTCACTTTTTAAGGGGGCGGTAAAAGGTTGTCGAGTGGCGGCAGTTTCTATAATTTGACCATTAGAATTCTTCACATCGACGGGTTTGAAAGGGGCGGGATAATCCTGTGCCAACTCTGCGTCGTTGAAACGATGTTGATGCGCGCCGACGCTTAAACTCAGGTTGTCGGTGATTTTTTTTCCTGTATAAACATAACCATAGCGATAATTATGGTTGCCTGCCCCCGCCGAGATTTCGCTGCCGTCCACGTCTTTTGCGTCATTGGTGATGATGTTGATCACGCCTCCAAACGCATCTGTGCCGTACACCGCCGACGCGGGACCATAAACAATTTCAACCTGTTTGGCATAATAAAGAGGAAAGTTTTCAGCAATCGCTAATGCTTCGCCCGTCGGTGAATCGATGCGCACACCGTCCTGTAAAATCAAGAACTTATTACTATACAAATGTCCACGAAACGTGGGAGTGTTGTAATAAATTTGGTGATTTCGCTCTTGAATTTGCACGCCCGCCAAATCGCGTAACAAATCACTTAAACTTACATAGCGGCGGGTTTCAATTTGCTCGCGCGTAATAACAATAATGTTTGCAGGTGTATCTCTCACTTTTTCTTTTACACGCGACGCACTGGTAATCGAAACTTCCATCAATTCATCTAAAGATAATTTACTTAATGCTGCAATACGTTCTTTAGCATCATCAGATAATTCATTATTTGCAAAAGCGGCGACACTAAAGGATACAACGATAAATCCAATCAATATTTTCATCATACAATCAAAACCTCTGTTTTGAAACAACGGATTACTTATTTTCTAAGGCATGGCAATACAAATTGTTCTGTTTTTCTCACAAAATACTTTTCAAAAACCTTCGGAATTTATTACACTAAACCACTACAAATTTATTTTGAACATTAGTATTCTAACATTTAACATTTGATAGAGAAAATAAAATGAAAATCGTTGGTATTTTATTGGCGGCGGGATTATCACGGCGTTTTGGTTCGAATAAGCTATTGTTTTCTATTGAAAATGAGCCTTTAGTGCGACGAACGGCGCGATGTTTGTTGGACGCGGGCATTGCCGAATTAAACGTCGTTGTGGGACATCAAGCGGCGCAAATCTCTGAAATATTAGCAGATTTACCGCTGCGTTGTCTTTTTAATCCCCGTTATCATGACGGTCGCCCGCACAGTCTTCATGTTGGCTGGGAAAACGTGCCTGCTGATACTGATGGTGTGTTGATTTGTCCGGCGGATTTGCCGTTTTTGGAGATTGCCGACGTGCGAACAGTGATCGATGCGTTTATTCAAATACCTGCTAACGCTTTGATTATTCCCCATTTTAATCAACAACGCGGACACCCGATTATCATTTCTGCCGCGCATCGACAGGCGATTTTGAACTATTTGCCGCGCGGGGGCTGTCGGGCTTTTATCGCCGATCACCCGCAATTTGTTCACCGTTTGGAGCTGAATTCACCCAATATCATTGCAGATTTAGATACGCCGCCCGATATTTTGTAGCATAATATTTCTTTTTCTATACATCTTTGTCGAGGTAAAAAAGTGAAAAAATGGTTGATGAGTTTGTGGGTGCTTTTTCCTTCAATGGGTTGGGCATCGAATGAAATGGGACAAACGTTAGGATTATATACGACAGTTCCTTTCATTGTGTTATTACTTTGTATTGCAATTATGCCGGTGTTTTTTGAGGATTGGTGGGGCAATCTTAAAAATCAAGCAACGGTGGTTGCAATCTGTAGCATTCCGATCTTTATTTTCTTTGTAATAAACGATTATCACCAATTAGTGCATACAGGATTGGAATTTATTTCATTTATTATTTATGTAGGTGGTTTGTTTATTGTGGCGGGCGGCATATTTCTAAAAGGAGATATTCTCGCCACACCGAGAAATAACACACTATTTCTAGGATTGGGTGCAATTTTGGCTAATTTACTCGGAACAACGGGTGCAAGTATGTTGTTAATTCGCCCTTTATTAACCATGAATCAAGACCGTCATCATGTTATACATATTCCAATCTTTTTTATTTTCATTGTGAGTAACATTGCGGGTAGTTTAACGCCATTAGGTGATCCGCCTTTATTCTTAGGATTTTTGCGTGGTGTTCCTTTTGAATGGACATTGAAACTTTTTCCACAATGGTTATTTTCAATTGGGATTTTATTGACGTTATTTTTCATTATTGATTCGGTCGCTTATCATCGAGAAACCCGTGAAGATTTACAGAAAGATCAACAACATTATATTCCATTGTCTATTATTGGAAAGCGTAATTTTTTGTTATTGGGTATTATTTTAGTGAGCGTCATTTTAACTAAAACTTTTCACAATTTTTACGCTGCGCTAGGATTAGTAGAATATGCTGATATCTTAGCGAATTTAACCCGTGATGGTATTATTTTAATGACCGCGATTTTTTCTTATTTCATAACACCCGATGAAGCACATCAAAGCAATGAATTTACTTTTCACGCTTTAGAAGAAGTTGCGGTGTTATTTACGGGGCTTTTTATCACAATGATTCCAGCCTTATTAATTCTTCAAAGTCGCGGGGGAGAATTAGGGGTTTCAACGCCTGCTCAGTTCTTTTGGTACACGGGTGTACTTTCTTCCTTTTTAGACAATGCACCAACCTATTTGAGTTTCACTGCCTTAGCGCAAGGAGTATTGGGATTACAAGGGGATTTGAGTGGCATTATTCATCATAGTGCTTATGGAGAATCTTTATTGATTGCAATTAGTTTAGGTGCGGTATTTATGGGGGCGAATTCTTATATTGGAAATGCACCTAATTTTATGGTTAAACATATTACCGAGAAAAAGGGGATTAAAATGCCTTCTTTTGGTGGTTATTTGTTATGGTCGGGCGGGATTTTAATTCCGTTATTTCTCGTCGTAACTTGGGTATTTCTAAAGTAGTCTTTCTAAATCTCCTTAAAATAGGTCATGTTTATAATTAACTTATTGATATATTTAGTTAAATGAACATGGCTTATTTTTCAAAGATAAAACGGGTGAGTTTTGCGTTGCAACATTGTACAATTTGACGTTTTACTTGAAGGCAGCGCATGATGACTGATATTCCCCGCATTCGTGAAATTCCCTACAATTATACGTCTTTTTCTGACCGTGAAATTATGCAGCGTTATGTGGGTGATGAGGGTTGGATTCTCAATGAATCTCTGCGAAATCAACGACGTACCAGCCGCTCCGCGCGAATGCTGTTTGAAATTCTCGGCGATATGTGGGTCATCGAACGCAATCCGTTTATTCAAGAAGATTTACTGAATAATCAACAACGTAGAAAGGCTTTAATCGGCGCATTACATCATCGACTGGCTCAATTTGAAGAACGCATCAATCAAAATGATAAAGCAACCCGCTTGCACGAATTGGCTAAATTAGCCGTTCAAACCTTTGAATCTACATTACTTTCTCAAAAGAAACTTCGAGAAACGATCAAAAGAACTTTAAGCAAATTAACGCACCCCGATAATATTTGTTTAGACGGTTTGTCGCGGGTTTCTCATTCGACCGATGCGACCGATTGGCGCGTCGAGCACCCGATTGCGGTTTTAACGCCCGATTCTGAAACAGAATTGCCTGATTTATTAGCCGCTTGCATGAAATTAAATTTGCCAATTATTCCGCGCGGCGGCGGCACGGGTTACACAGGCAGTGCCGTACCTTTGCATAATAATGCGGTGGTTATTAATACGGAAAAACTTGATTTTATTGATAAAATTGAATATCGACAATTAGAGGGTGTAAAGGAAAAAGTCCCGACGATTCGGGTGGGCGCGGGGGCAATTACGCAGCAGGTTTCGACTGCCGCCGCCGCTAACCAATTGATTTTTGCGGTTGATCCGACTTCGCAAGAAGCCTCAACGATTGGCGGGAATATCGCAATGAATGCGGGCGGCAAAAAAGCCGTTTTGTGGGGAACAACGTTAGATAATTTAGCAAGTTGGACGATGATCGTGCCGCATGAAAAAGGCGTGGCATGGTTAGAAATCGAGCGTTTAAATCACAATTTGGGCAAAATTCACGATCAAGAAACCGTGCAATTTAAGATTGCAACTTTCTCCCCCGATCGCAAAACAAAATTAAAAGAACCAGAAATCCTTTCTATTTCTGGATCAGCCTTTCGTAAAAAGGGGCTAGGAAAAGACGTAACGGATAAAGTGTTGTTTGGTTTGTCGGGTGTGCAAAAAGAGGGTTGTGATGGGCTAATTACTTCAGCCGTTTTTATATTACATCAGAAACCCCTTTGTTTATATACGGTGTGCTTAGAATTCTTTGGTTCTGTTCGAGAAGCTGTGCCCGCGATTGTTGAAACAATTGCCTATTTCAAAGACAAATCAAATGTACGTTTAGCGGGATTAGAACATTTAGATGAACGTTATATCAAAGCCGTTAATTACAGCACTAAATCCACTCGCTTAACATTACCTAAAATGTTGTTATTGGCAGATGTGGCGGGAGACAGCGAAGAAGCCGTTGAACAAGCCACTCAACAAATCATCAAACATGCTCAATTACGTCAAGGTGAAGGTTTTATTGCTCGAACACCAGAAATGCAACACCGTTTCTGGGCAGAAAGAAAAAGAACCGCTGCCATTGCGGCGCATACCAATGCGTTTAAGGTCAATGAAGACGTTGTGATTCCTCCCGAGAAACTTGGCGATTATAGTGATGAAATTGAACGTATGAATATTGAGCAATCGATAGACAATAAATTAAACATTATCGATGCGGTCAGTGATTTCTTAAAAAGTGATATTTCTGAATTAAAAGATACCGATCAAGAAGAACAACATCTCTTAGATCAAAAGCGAGAACGGGCATTGCAACTTTTACAAGATGTTAAAGAAAATTGGCAGACTATTTTAACCGATTCAAAAAACAAAATAGAAATATTCCAGCAGTTACAAAGTCGTGAATTACGCATTTCTTATCGCCAATCCATTGCTTTTCCATTAAATGAAATTTTTAGTGGACGGGAATTCAAAACGATTCGCCAACGCATAGAAACAATTCATCAAAAATATCGAGCAAGTCGTTTGTTTATTGCATTGCATATGCACGCGGGCGACGGTAATGTTCATACCAATATTCCCGTTAATTCACATGATTACAAAATGTTGCATGAAGCAGAGCATTTAGTTGAAAAAGTCATGAAATTAGCGGTTTCATTAGGAGGGGTTATTACGGGAGAACATGGGATTGGTTTAACAAAACTTAATTTCTTAGAATCTTCTAAAAAAGAAGCCTTTGTAAAATACAAACAACAAGTTGATCCACAGCATTTCTTTAATCGAGGAAAATTATTAGAAGGGGCGGATTTAAGTCGTGCTTATACGCCGTCATTAAGTTTAGTGCAACAAGAAGCCTTAATTTTAGAAGCAACGGATTTGGGCGAGTTAAACAACATGGTGAAACATTGTTTGCGTTGTGGCAAATGCAAACCCCATTGTACAACCCATATTCCGCGCGCTAATTTGCTCTATTCTCCGCGTAATAAAATTTTAGCATCGGGTTTAATTGTCGAAGCGGTTTTGTATGAAGAGCAAACCCGTCGAGGAATTTCTGCACAGCATTTTGAGCAACTGAATGATTTAGCCGATCATTGTACGGTTTGTCATCGTTGTTTCAATCCTTGCCCAGTTAATATCGATTTTGGCGATGTCACCATTAAAATGCGTGAAATCCTTAAACGTATGAACAAACGCCATTTCAACATAGGTTCGTGGGCGGGAATGCAGTTTCTAAATGTAACGAATAAAACAACCGTTGAATGGATGCGCAAAGGTTTTATTCAAATGGGTTATTACAACCAACGTTTAGCTCATCAAATTTCAAAGAAAATAGGTCTATTGAAAACAAGTACACCTAGAAATACCACTGGCAAAACCCCTATTCATGAACAAGTGATCCATTTTTTAAGAAAACCCCTTCCAAATCAATTACCTAAAAAAACATTAAGACAACTCTTGCAATTGGATAATTCCACTAAAATACCCATTATTCGAGATAGAACCAAAACCTCTGAACAATCAGAAGCGGTGTTTTATTTTGTGGGTTGTGGTTCGGAACGATTGTTTAGTGAAATTGGTTTAGCAACGTTAGCAATGCTTTATGAAATTGGTGTGCAAACTGTTTTGCCACCAAGCTATTTATGTTGTGGCTATCCTCAAAATGCAAGCGGAGATTTGAATAAAGGAAAATCTATTTCAACGGCTAATCGCGTATTATTTCACCGAGTAGCAAATACATTAAACTATTTGGATATTAAAACGGTATTAGTTTCTTGTGGAACTTGCATGGATCAACTCTTAAAATATGAGTTTCAACAAATCTTTCCAGATTGCCGTTTATTAGATATTCATGAGTTTTTGTTGGAGAAAGGTCTTAAAATAGAGAAACCTTTAAATACTGAGTATTTGTATCATGATCCTTGTCATTCACCGATTAAAAAATATCAACCCTTGCAAGTGGCGAGAGATTTGATAGGAAAAAAAGTTATTTTATCTGATCGATGTTGTGGAGAAGCAGGGACATTTGCCATTGCGCGTCCAGATATTGCAACTCAGGTAAGATTTCGCAAACAACAAGAAATTGAGAAAGGGATTTCAAATTTTGGAGAAAATACTCAACAAGTTAAAATGCTTACTTCTTGTCCAGCTTGCAAACAAGGCTTAATGCGTTATCAAGAGGAAACAGGGATTTCTGTGGATTACATTGTGGTGGAACTTGCGAAAGCAACATTTGGAGAAACTTGGCAGCAAATAGCGGTAGAAAAAATTACTAACGGAAATATCGAGCAGGTGTTGCTCTAATAAAATTAAAAATTCCTCACCCTTAATGACTAATAAAAATGCGTGAGGAATTTAACCTAATTAAAATGCTAAATCATACCCGAAATTTTCTTTAAAACGGGTTTGAAATTCATCAAAGGTGAAATGGTGATTTTGAGTGCCTGAATGCTCAATTTTAATTGCACCCATTAATGAAGCAATTCTTCCAGATGTTGCCCAATCAACGCCTTTCTGCAAACCAAATAATAAACCACCTCGATAAGCATCACCACAACCCGTTGGGTCTTTTACGGATTTGATCGGCACAGAGGGGATTTCAACGCATTGATTATCATGATAAATTAAAGAACCATCTCCCCCTTTAGTAATAATTAAGGCTTGAAGTTTCTTTGCGGCTTCTTCAATTGTTAGCCCCGTCCGTTCTTGGATCATTTTCCACTCATAATCATTAACAGTCATCCACGTAGCTTGATCAATAAAAGAAAGGAGTTCTTTCCCACTAAATAAAGGCGTTCCTTGCCCAGGATCAAAGAAAAACGGCACGCCCATTTGAGCCAGTTCTTTAGCGTGAATAATCATACCATCGCGCCCATCGGGAGAAATCATGCCCATTTTGAGATTGGGGATTTCTAGCAAACTATTTTGTTGAGAACAATTCATTGCACCGGGGTGAAATGCCGTAATTTGATTATCCGCCAAATCGGTAATAATAAAGGCTTGTGCTGTATAATTATCAGGAATTTCAGTTACATACCGACAATCAATCTCACAACGATCTAACCAAGCGTGATAAGCGGTGAAATCATGACCGACCGTGCCAATAGGAAGGACATCGCCGCCTAACAGCTTGAGATTATAGGCAATATTTCCAGCACACCCCCCAAATTCCCGCCGCATTTCGGGCACTTGAAAGGAAACATTCAAAATATGCACTTGTTCTGGCAAAATATGATTTGCAAATTTATCTTGAAAAACCATAATAGTATCAAATGCAAACGAACCACAAACTGCTGCCGTCATTAAAAAGTCTCCTGTTTCATTATAAAATAAAAAGCATTTCTGGGTATTTGAAATGACGGTATTTTATCACATTTGAAATAAATAAAAATTATTTTCTCATATCGATGGTTAAAAGGTTTCCAACGCTTTGTAATGGACCGAGAGGATTCTTACGATCTTCGTGTTTCAAAATCTTAGGTTCACCGCCCCATAATTTATAAACAACTTTGTCCTCTTTTAGAATAATTAATGCAACAAATTTCCACCCACTAATTTCGGTTTGTCGACGAAAATTTAACAAATCTAAAACAACATTACCATGACGTTGTTCTTCTCTTTGATCGGGGCTTAATTCATAGCCATAACATTCTTTGCGCACTTTGATACATTCTTGGAGGTATTTGTCGAGGTCTTTTACTCGAATAGAATTGTTTGGCATGAAATGTTGAATCACCTCTAAATAAGTGATTTGTTTTACATTAGGCGTGGTGAAAGGATCGATGCCTAATTGTTTTAATTCTGTCGTGGTCGTTTTACCGATTTCAATTTGATCAAAAGCGGCTTTTGCTTGAGAGAAATTTTCCCAAGGAGAATCGGTAGTTGTTTTTACACTCGGCAACAAATGAGAACCACAACCTTGTAAAGAGAGAAAAATGCTTAAAATAAAGGCGTGTTGTTTGCGTAATATCATGTTACACCTGCACTGTTATGTTATACTTATTCAAATCGTTACAACCGCTTCAAGCAAAAGCAATACCAATCATGCAAACACATATTAAAATCTGCGGAATTACCCGCCCTGAAGACGCTCAATTGGCTGCACAATTAGGTGCAAATGCGGTGGGTTTAGTGTTTTATTCTCCAAGCCCACGTTCGGTTTCAATTGAACAAGCTAAAATGATTGCAAATGTAACCCCTCCTTTTGTACAATTAGTGGGTTTATTTGTGAATGCAACTGCCGAGGAAATTCAAACAGTTCTTTCTCAAGTTCCTTTGAATTTATTGCAATTTCATGGTGAGGAAATACCTAGTTTTTGTGAGCAGTTTCAACGCCCTTATATTAAAGCCTTGCATATTCGAGAAAATATAGATTTGAATGCTCAACTTAAAAGTTATCATTCTGCTCGTGGAATTTTATTAGATACGTTTAATCCAAACCTAAAAGGTGGAACGGGAGAAACTTTTGATTGGCAACAAATCCCCAATGATTTGATAAAACCGTTAATTTTGGCGGGTGGTTTGAATGCAAATAATGTCAAACAAGCGATATTACAAGTGAAACCTTCAGCAGTAGATGTAAGTGGTGGTGTTGAAGAGAGCAAAGGGATTAAAAGTTTCTCGAAGATGCGCGACTTCATTCAAACGGTGAGAGAGGTAAAATAAAATGGATATTAAGCCTAAAATTATCTTAAAACAAAAGGGCGATTCTACTGAAATTGCTCAAAAATTAACCCGCATTCAAGTTAAAATGACATGGACAACAGGGGTTGATTTGGATTTGCACGCTTTCTATCGAACAACAACGGGAGAAACGGGGCAAGTTTATTTTGCAGATAAAGGGAATTTAACACAGTTTCCGTTTATTGCTTTGGATCAAGATGCGGGGGTAGGAAATAGTGCAGGAAATAATGAAGAAAATCTCACCATTTCTTCCTTAGAAAAGATAGAATTAATTTTAATTGCTACCAATATTTTTCGCTTTTTTGGGTTTCTTTCAAAAGGGGATAATTTTGCGCGTTATGATGGGAAAGTTTCTTTGCAAACTAATGCGGGTGAGCATATTGAAGTGCCTTTGACTTCTAATGAAATCGGTAAATGGTGCGTGATTGCAGCGATTGATAATTCAAATCCCACATCACCCAAAGTTATCAATATCAATCGGGTACAAAAATCAGAACCTGATCTTGCTACTTTTCAACTTAATTAAAGGATTACAAATGAGCCGTTTTTTTGATTTGCCCGACGCAAATGGACACTTTGGTATTTATGGAGGAATATTTGTTGCAGAAACGTTAATGGGTCCATTGGAAGAATTAAAGCAAGCCTATGAGAAATATCGTCACGATCCGACTTTTATTGCCGACTTAGAACGGGATTTGAAATACTTTGTAGGAAGACCGTCGCCGTTGTATTTCGCCGAGCGTTGGACAAAGCATTTGAATGGCGCGAAAATTTTCTTAAAAAGAGAGGATTTGAATCACACCGGCGCGCATAAAATTAACAATACGGTTGGTCAGGCTTTATTAGCAAAACGCATGGGAAAACAACGGATTATCGCCGAAACCGGCGCGGGACAACATGGGGTCGCCACCGCCACCGTCGCGGCACGTTTAGGCATGGAATGTGTGGTTTATATGGGCGCGGAAGATATTCAACGCCAAGCGATAAATGTCTATCGAATGAAGCTGTTAGGTGCAGAAGTGCGGGCGGTGACATCGGGATCGAAAACGCTTAAAGATGCGCTCAACG
The DNA here is from genome assembly GCA_041161065.1 of Pseudomonadota bacterium. Taxonomy (GTDB): domain Bacteria; phylum Pseudomonadota; class Gammaproteobacteria; order Beggiatoales; family Beggiatoaceae; genus DYRG01. Next base: position 26,223 of record JBEAVE010000009.1, read on the forward strand.
AAGCGATGCGCGATTGGGTAACTAACGTAGATTCAACGTTTTACATTATCGGGACGGTCGCGGGACCACACCCTTATCCTGCGATGGTTCGGGATTTTCAAGCGGTGATTGGCAAAGAAACCCGCGAACAAATAGGTGAAATATTGCCCGATGCGTTGATTGCGTGCGTGGGCGGCGGGTCGAATGCAATGGGCTTATTCTATGATTTTCTTGAAGATTCTTCTGTAAAATTGTACGGTGTCGAAGCGGCGGGCGACGGTTTGGAAACGGGTCGCCATGCTGCGCCTTTATCCGCTGGAAAAGCAGGGGTTTTACACGGTAATCGCACTTATTTAATGATGGACGATCATGGTCAAATCATTGAAACACATAGTATTTCAGCGGGTTTAGATTATCCGGGCGTGGGACCTGAGCATGCGTGGTTAAAAGACAGCGGGCGGGCGGAATATGTGGCGGTGACGGACGCGGAAGCCCTTGAATCGTTTCACGAATTGACCCGCATGGAGGGGATTATCCCCGCGCTCGAAAGCAGCCACGCGCTGGCATTTTGCCGCAAACTCGCGCCGACAATGCGCCCCGATCAAACCATCGTCGTCAATTTATCGGGTCGCGGCGACAAAGACATTCACACCGTCGCGGCTCTCGATGGCATTTCTGTATAAAATTCGTTCCTCTCATTCGAAAGCACCCTTTGCTTAAATGAGAGGAGGCTTTAACTTGATTAAATTCAATCGGTTAAACCCAATCGCTCGCCGCGATAACTACCGTCCATCACGCGCTGACACCATTTCTGGTTCTCTAAATACCATTCGACGGTTTTCTTTAAACCTGTTTCAAACGTTTCCTCTGGTTTCCAACCCAATTCTTGCGCAATTTTAGTCGCGTCAATTGCATAACGTTGATCATGTCCGGGTCGATCTTTTACGAAGGTAATCAATGAATTATGTGGAAAATACGGCGAGTTGGGCAATAATTCATCTAATATTTTACACAATTGATGAACCACCTCGAGATTGGTTTTTTCGTTATGTCCGCCGATGTTATAAGTTTCTCCAACTTTTCCTTCGCGCAAAACTAACCACAATGCTCTCGCATGATCCTCAACAAATAACCAATCACGAATATTTGTACCGTCGCCATAAATCGGCAATGGCTTGCCCAATTGGGCGTTATGAATCATCAACGGAATAAGTTTTTCGGGGAATTGAAATGCACCGTAATTATTAGAACAATTGGTCGTCACAACGGGTAATTTGAAGGTGTGATGCCACGCGCGCACCAAATGATCGGACGACGCTTTGCTGGCGGAATACGGCGAATTCGGCGCATACGCGGTGGTTTCCAAAAACAGCCCCGTTGCGCCCAAACTCCCGTACACTTCATCGGTCGATACATGATGAAACCGAAAGGCATTTTTCTTAGATTCATCAAGGACTTGCCAATACGATCGCGTCGCTTCCAATAACACATAAGTGCCGACAATGTTGGTTTGAATGAAATCGGCAGGACCATCAATCGACCGATCAACGTGCGATTCGGCAGCTAAGTGCATCACTGCATCTGGTTGATAATGTTGAAAAATTTTATCCAAACCCGCGCGATCTAAAATATCGAGTTTCTCAAAATGATAACGCGAATGGTGCTCGACGCTTTCTAACGAATCCAAATTCCCTGCGTAGGTGAGTTTGTCGATATTGACAACACTAATCTCTGTATTTTCAATAAGATGTCGAATTACCGCCGATCCAATAAATCCCGCACCGCCCGTTACAAATAAAGTAAAAGCCATAAAAACTCTCAAAAATCTTGCTTAAACCACCATTATAACCATTTTTCTTCATTACTTTTAAGCAGGTATTGATCTCGTAAAATAGAATTGGGCAGTGATATAAAGGTGAGTGAAATCTTGAAGTAACCTATTGAAATATAAATACTATCACCCACTCACTATACCGCTACCTAATACAAAGCAAATCCTGCTGATTTTAGCGGCTAAAAATTGTATACTGCGAGACCTTCGTAAAAATTTTTAGGTCGATTATGAAAAACAGCGTGATTAGTTTTATTGGCGGCGGAAATATGGCGCGCAGCTTGATTGGCGGGCTGATCAGCAATGGCGTGAATCCCGATCAACTCCGCGTCGCCGATGTTGTGCCCACCCCTATCGCCACCGCGCATTATCCTATTCAAGTTTTTACCGATAATATTCAAGCTATTAGCGACGCGCAAGTCGTTGTGTTGGCGGTTAAACCTCAAATGTTGCAAGCCGTCGCCACGCAATTACGTCCACATCTTCTTGATTCTTCAGCTTTATTTATTAGCATCGCGGCAGGCATTCGATTGAGTGATTTAAATCGCTGGCTTGGAAAACACGTTCCATTAGTGCGGGTAATGCCCAATACGCCTGCGTTGGTTCGAAGTGGTGCATCGGCGTTGTTGGCGAATGCCCAAGTCTCTGAATCTCAACGTGAATTAGCGGAAAATATTTTGCGCGCGGTGGGTTTGACCGTTTGGCTAAAAAACGAAGACTCAATGGATTTAGTGACGGCACTTTCAGGCAGCGGACCCGCTTATTTCTTTTTAATCATGGAGTTATTAGAGAAAGCCGCCGTCGATTTGGGTTTGCCGCAAGAACAAGCCAGTTTATTAACCATTCAAACCGCTTTTGGCGCAGCAAAAATGGCATTAGAAAGCAACGAAGATATTTCTACTTTGAGAAACCGCGTTACTTCAAAGGGAGGAACAACCGAACAAGCCATTAGAACTTTGCACGACGGCGGCATTGAAACATTATTAAAACAAGCTCTTATTGCCGCGCGCGACCGTTCTATGCAATTAGCCGATGAATTAGGCATCGATAAAATATAACATTTATGAGCACTGAATTGCTAATTGCTCTCCTCTCTTTAGGCAGTGCGTTAATTGGTTTGTTTGCGGCATTAATTGGACGTAAGAAAGTCGTTGAAATTCGCTACGTTAATGTTGAGAAAACACCCCTTTCTAACCCCCCCGAACCCCCTGTTTTACCAACTAAATTACGCTGGTATGATAAAACAGGGTGGTTGGTGTTTTGGACGATTCTTTTCTATCCGATTGGCATTTACGGCATTTTGAAAAGTCGGGCGGTTTCAAAAAACTGGAAAATTATCGTTATTGTTTGTTTAATTGCTTTAATCTTTGCTTCACAACATAAAGTTTAGGATAGAAACCTATGAGTTATTTAATGCAAGCGGGTGCTTTCTTAGTTGATGTAACCTTTCGAATTTACATTTTTGTTCTCATGCTCCGCCTTTTAATTCAATGGACGCAAGCTCTAAATTTCTACCACCCATTAAGCCGTTTTGTTTATGCCGTTACACAACCGTTAATAAAACCTTTACAACGTTTCATGCCGCGCGTATATGGTGTTGATTCTGCAATCTTTTTGCTGATGTTTGTTTTCGAATCATTAAAAACATTTCTAATCGCTTTTCTCATGCACGCACCCTTTAGTTTCGGTGGCATTCTTGTTTTATCAGTAGCCGAATTGATTGCTCTATTAATTTACGTTTTTATTTTCTCGCTGATCATTGAAATGATTTTAAGCTGGGTTAGTTCTGATCCTTACAATCCTTTGCACATTTTTGTGAGCCGTTTAAACGCTCCTTTATTAAAACCAATGCGCCGTTTAATTCCTCCCGTTAGTGGATTAGATTTATCACCTTTAGCGGTAATGATTTTATTGCAACTTGCTCTAATTTTATTGGTTAGTCCACTAATGGATTTGAGTAATCGATTATAAAAGAACTTGCTTAACCGCTTGTTCTAATTGCTGACGGGGAGTGTAGAAATGCGGAGAAAAACGAATTCCTTTGCCCCGTTGAGAACAAATGATCCCACTTTTCATTAACTGTTCAAATAAAATTAAAGTATCTTTTTGTTTGTGGCGAAAGGTAACAATTCCAGAGCAACGATCCCTCTGTTGTGGAGAAAGTATTTCAATTTCTGGAGATTGTTTCAAAGCATTCAATAAATAGCGGGTGTTCTCTAAAATTTGTTTCTCTATTTCAACGATGCCTATTTCAAAAAACAGCGATAAACTGGCACTCAGTGCATGAATACCCAACATATTGGGGCTTCCACATTCAAATCGCCGCGCCGAGTGCGCTATTTCCCAGCTTTTAGCGTCAAAATCATATAAATTTTCTACCATTCTCCAACCATATTGTTTTAAGGTTAGCCTTTCTCTTGCTCGAGGATTGCTATAGAAAACGGCTAATCCTTCGGGAGCTAACAACCATTTGTGTCCATCTGCCATTACAAAATCCGCTTGGTTGATTTGAACATCAAATGGTGAAACGCCTAATTGTTGAATGGCATCAACACAAAATAAAATCTGATGTTCTTTACAAAACTGCCCGATCTTTTTCAAATCCATTTTCAAACCACTGGCATATTGCACGGCACTCACAGAAATCAAGCGCGTATGTTCATCAACTAATGCAAATAATGCGTCTTCCGGTTCTTCTCCATTTGAAATCCCTGCTTGCTTTGTCAAAACACCTTGATTTTGTAAAGATTGCCAAACAATTTTATTTGAAGGAAATTCTTGGTCAGTAATGATAACATTATCGCCCTTTTTCCAATCCAAACCGTAAGCAACGAGAGAAATCGCTTCAGAAGTATTTTTTAGTAATGCAATATCATTTGAACTGGGCGCATTGATGAGATCACGCAATTGTTCACGCAAGAAGGTTTCTTTGAGTTGCCATTGTGGATAATCTTTCGCGCCTTGCGTCATGTTTTCCGCCGCAAACCGTTGAACCGCTTCCGCCGTTCGACGCGCCCACGGAGAAACCGCTGCGTGATTAAGATAAATCATATCTTCTCGCAAAGGAAATTCAGCCTTCAATTGATTGGAATTCATGGTTGCAATCTTCCGTTGATTGATTAGAAATACAAAGAAACTATCAAAAGAAAACGGGACTCAAATTCAATTCGAGCCCCGTTCATGCCACAAAATGCTACTTAACGTTTAGCTAAACATATCTTGGGTGATATTGTTGAACCAACTGTGACCATACATCATTTCGCGCTTGCGTTCATCAGCCGATGCGTCTTTCGCAGAAACCCCGCCCGCCCCTTTGACAGGTGCAATGGTGTTGTCGTCGGCTTTGTAATTGTAGACGGCGGCAACCGAAATCCCGTAATTAGGTCCCACCATGCTGTAGCAAGTGTTGGTGTAAGCGGGTTCGACCATGTCTTTGCCTTGTAAAGCGGCAACGATGGCGGCAGCGCAGACTTTGGCTTGAGAATTAGCGGAATACGCGGATTTAGGCATTGCATCAGCCATACTCGCGTCGCCGATCACATAAACGTTTTGAACTTGGCTCGATTCAAAGGTTTTGCGATTGATCGGACACCAGCCCGCGTCGTTTGTTAAGCCCAATGTTTTAGCAATGTGACCAGCGGATTGTGGGGGAATAACATTGACGACCGCGCCGACAATTTCATCGCCCATTTCACCCGCATACACGGCATTTTTCGCCACATCAACGCGAGACACTTTGCCTTGATTCGCTGCCGAACGCCATTCGATCAATGACTTATCTGTGCCGTAACCGTACATTTCTTTCCAGCCTTGCTCGAACAACCCTTTTTTCGCAAAATCGTCCTTCGCGTCCAAAATAATGACTTTGGATTTGGGTTTGTGGGCTTTGAGATATTGCGCGATCAAACTGGCGCGTTCGTACGGTCCGGGAGGGCAACGGAACGGATTGGCGGGCGCGGCGATCAACACGACTCCCCCGTCTGCCATCGCTTCGAGTTGTTTGCGCAACAAAGCGGTTTGCGGACCGGCTTTCCAAGCGTGGGGCATTTTTTCGGAAGCGGCTTCGTCGTATCCTTCGATTGCGCCCCATTTCATATCAACGCCTGGAGAAACGACCAATTTATCGTAACTCAAGGTTTTGTCGCCGACTTTGAGGGTTTTTGCATTGACATCGCCGCCGCTGACTTCGCCGATGACCACATTTACGCCGTGTTTTTTGAGCCCTTCGTAGTTGAATTTGATGGATTCAAGTTTGCGTTCGCCGCCGATGACTTCGTTGCTCATAAAGCAGGTGTAATAGTCGGGATTTTTTTCGACCAACGTGACATCGAGGGAAGCGTCCATCATTTTCAAGTACTTAGCGGCGATTGTGCCACCCGCGCCGCCGCCGATCACCACGACTTTATGCCCTGCGCCTTTTGCAATGTAAGGAAAACTCGCTAAACCCGCAGCCATTGAGCCAAAGGCAGTCGCTTTTAAGAAATCTCTACGATTCATCTTCATGTTAAGTCTCCTTATTTATCTTTTTGGCTAGCGTAGAAATGGGCGACTTCGTCTAAGGATTTATCGCCACCGTCTTTAACCATGCTCTTCAATTTCTTCGCCATTTTCTTAGGCATTTCGCGTTTCTCAGCATGGAAATCCGCCAATTGGAATTGTAAATAGGGCAACCATTGACCCGCTAAAATGGAAGAACCGTCTTCATCTTTGAAACCGCCTTCTTCATGGCATTTTTCGCAATTGTCTTTGTGGAGTTTCTTACCCGCTTTAACTTTGTCGGGATCGGTTTTTTGCGCCACTCGAACAAACTTTTGAGCCGCGAAGAATTTTGACATTTCCGCAATGTCTTCATCGGTGTAGCCTTTCGCCAACCGACCCATCACTGTCGACGGACGTTTGCCTTCACGATAAGCCTTCATCGCGTCGGTGAACGTATCCACTGCCATGCCAGAAATGGTCGGGGTGGCGGGACCCATGCTCGATCCGCCCTGTCCGTGACAGCCCACGCAAGTATTCGCCAACATCACACCACGCGGCGTTGCAGGTTCTGCCGCTTTTCTTTCTTTTTTCTCGTGTTTATCGTGATCATCATCATCGTCCTTGTCTTTACCCGCAAAGACCGACGATGCGTTGAACAACAACCCGCAACAAGCCAATGCCAGCGCGGAACTACGGAGATATTTCATGATTGCCTCCTAAGGGTTTATGGAACTTCTCTTAATTTGAAACGTTTTTTCACTTCAGTGGGGTTTATAGCACAAATCCTCATTTGCCGCTACCTTTGCATACCGTTCATGCCAGACATTCCATTCATGCCAGACATCCCGTTCATGCCAGACATTCCATTCATGCCAGACATTCCATTCATGCCAGACATTCCATTCATGCCAGACATTCCGTTCATGCCAGACATTCCATTCATGCCAGACATCCCGTTCATGCCAGACATTCCGTTCATGCCAGACATCCCGTTCATGCCAGACATACCGTTCATGCCAGACATTCCGTTCATGCCAGACATACCGTTCATGCCAGACATCCCGTTAATGCCAGACATACCGTTCATGCCAGACATTCCGTTCATGCCAGACATACCGTTCATGCCAGACATTCCACTCATTGGATTCATGCCAGACATACCGTTCATTGGATTCATGCCAGACATACCGTTCATTGGATTCATGCCAGACATTCCACTCATCGGATTCATGCCAGACATTCCACTCATTGGATTCATACCGGACATTCCACTCATGCCAGATTTAGGAGTATCTTTTTCGTCGTCATCGGATTTTTTGTCGGTGGCTTTTGAGGGTTTATCGGTTTTGTCGGCGGCATCATCGGGTTCATCGGGTTCGGTGTGCGCGATGCCTTTGTGACAATCGATGCAAGTTTTGCCTTCTTTTTGGGCGCGGATATGTTTTTTGCGGGCACTTTTGTCTTGGTCTTCGAACTTCATTGCGTCCCAGCTGTGACAATTGCGGCATTCGCGCGAATCGGAGGCTTTCATTTTTGCCCAGACTAAATTTGCCATGTGCCAACGACGGGCTTCGTATTTCTCAGGGGTAGAGATTGTGCCCATAATTTCGTGGAAAACGTCTTTGGCTGCCATGACTTTGGCGAATAGTTTGGGACCTAGCTGTTTGGGGACGTGGCAGTCCGCGCAGCCGACGCGCACACCCATTCGATGGGAATAATGCGAGGTTTTCTTGAGTTCTTCCAGATTCACTTTCATGGTGTGACAACTGGTGCAGAATTCGGTGGTGTTGGTCGCATCGAGCGTTGCGCTAAACGCCCATGTAAAAATAATCCCCGCGATAAAAATCCACAAGGCATGAATAATTCGAATCCGCCGCGATGGACGGGGGTTCTCTGGGATTTGATCCGGCATTTACGTTTCTCCTAAGGGGTGGGTACTGCTTTATGGTAAGATAGTCGCCTAACAGTTTAAGCAATACGCATTGTACAAAAAAGTGTATAGAGTACAAATAATAAAATTCTATAACCTTTTGCTCCTCCCTTTAGGAAACCCATTTTCCGCATGATTCGTCCAACCGCACCCGATGCTCTTCGCCGCACCCGCCGTTTAGCGTGGGGATTGGCGTTGTTGGCAATTTTAATTGGAATCGCGGGGATTTACAGTTACTTAGCACAACTCGAACAAACCCAGCGCGCCGAAGATGCCAAACGCAAAGCCCAACAAAAAGCCGCCCTCGCCGACCAAGCCGCTCAACACGCCGCTCAACAAGTTCAATTAGCACTTCAAGAAAAAAATTACGCCCTTTATACCCAATCGTTGTTTTTATCGTCATTAAGCGAGCGCGAAACCGCCAAAGGCAATGCCACCGACGGCGCATTATTGGCATTGGAAGCGTTGCCCAAAAATATCGCCAATCCCGAACGCCCGTTTTTGATGGAAGCCGAAATTAATTTACGCCAAGCCCTTGATAAACTTTACGAAAAAAAACTTTTGCGCGGACATCGCGGTGAAATTTGGCACTTGAAAGTCAGCCCCGACGGCAAAACATTAGCGAGCGCGTCCGCCGATGGCACGGTAAAATTATGGGATTTAGCGCGCGGTGAACTGAAACACTCGCTTCAACACACCGATCAAGTCTGGGAAATCGCTTTTAATTCAGATAGTTCACAACTGATCAGCGCATCACTCGATCATGCCGCGCGCATTTGGTCGGTCGATACGGGCAACTTATTGGCAACCTTACCGCACGACAAAGAAGTGTATAGTGTTGTTTTTGCAGAAGATTGTGTCATTAGCGCGGACGCGGGCGGGATCATCAAAATTTGGCAAACCAACGGACAATTGCGCGCCCTTTTGAACGGACATCGCGGCGCAATTCACCAATTAACCTTAAGCCCTGATCGTAAAACGTTTTTGAGCGCATCGCAGGATTTCACCGCGCGACAATGGGATTTGAATGGAAAATTATTGCAAACCTTCAAAGGACATCGAGCAAGCGTTAATAGTGCAACTTTTTCTCCATCGGGTAATCAAATTCTTACTGCCAGCAACGATAATTCATTGATTTTATGGGAAACTTCCACTGCTAAACCCTTGAAAATATTTGAATCATCAGAAGAAATGAACGGCGCATTATTCAATCCTTCAGGCAATCAAATATTGGGCTTTGGCGCGGCACAAACAGCGGATTTGTGGGATTTTAGCGGCAAACATTTAGCGACTTTTTCGCACGATGAACCGCTCACATCGGCGATTTTCAACGCAGATGGCACGCAGATCGCGACCACTTCCGAAGATGGCACGATCAAAATTTGGCAGCCCGACGGCACGTTGATCGCCACGCTCGCGGGACATTTTGGCGAAGTGTATGAAGTGGTTTTTTTGAAGAATAATCAATTTGTTAGCGGCGGCGAAGACGGGCATTTGCGCATTTGGGAACTCAAAAACAACCACTTTTTAGCCGCGTTGCCTACTTTTAACGGGGCAGCGTTCAGTCCAAACGGGCAATTTATCAGTCTTTTCAATGACAACGGCGCGCAATTGTGGAATGCAGCGAGCGGGACTTTTTTAGATCAATTAACCGAATTGCCCATTGTGGCGACGGCTTTTAGTGTGGATAATCAAACGGTTGCCGTTGCTGAACGCGATGCAAAAGTCTGGCTATTTAATATGAGCGGACAAAATGTGGCGGTTTTTGACGCGGCGCAAGGGAGCAATCGGATTTCGAAGTTAGCCTTTAATGGGCAAAAAGCGTCGTTGTTGGTGTTGGCGAATGACGGGGTGCGGGTGTGGCGAACCGAGCAACCCTTTGATTTAATTCTTTTTTTAATTGGAAATTTTACCGACGCGGGTTTTAGTCCTGATGGACAGGTGATTTTTACGGCGGACGATCAGGGGCGGGTGGCGTTTTGGGAAGGTTCGGAGGTTTTTCGCACCATCGACGCGCATCAGCAAACCGTTAATAAAGTGGTTTTTAGTCCCGATGGCAATAAATTTTTAAGTCTTTCAAAGGATTACACCGCTAAATTGTGGAACAATCACAACGGTCATTTTTTGACGACTTTAAATGGGCATAATGGCGATGTGCGTTCGGCGGCGTTTTCTCCGCTTGGCGACAAAGTATTGACGACCTCGACCGACGGCACGGCGAGATTGTGGGACGGATTTAGTGGCGCGCCGCTGGGTGTGTTGCGCGGACATCAAGGCACGGTGTTATCAGGAAAATTTACCGCCGACGGATCGCGCGTGATCAGCTGGGCTGATGATGGGACGGTCAAATTATGGGACGTGAAAACTGGGACAGAAATCGCCACGTTGTCGCAAAATGCACCGATTGTCGCCTTAAATCGTCAAATGACCCGATTAATCACCAGCCACTCGACAAAAGCCGTATTATGGTCAATCTTTCCAGACCCGCAGCGCATCATTGATTGGGCGCAACATAGCCTGCCGCGCGCGTTGAGCACTGAACGGCGGGTGCGCTTTTTTTTGGAGAATAGCGATGGCAGTTAATTACGACGACGAACACAAATTGATCCTCGAAACCAAAGCCCAGCAAACCTTTGCCGCCGATGTGCTGCGGGTGTTGCGATCCGTTGTTCGACGAATGCAAAGCGAATCCCGCAAAAATTGGACAAGTAAAGATTTAATTGATTTAATCGACACGCTTATCGTGGAAATTACCACCGGCGTGACCGACGAAGACCATCAGCGGCGTTTATTTCTCAAAGCGGGCGAAACCGCCTTCAATCAAGGGCAACCGCGCAGCAGCAATCCTTACGATTGGCGCAATCAGCCCAATGAAAACAAATGGTGGGATACGGGTTGGCACGATGCCGAACGCCAACAACAACTCGCCGCCGATAAAATCACCGACTCAAAACCGATGAGCAATAAAGTGGGGCGTTATCGAGTGCAGGTCGTGCGCGATGCCCAGACCGTCGAATGGAACGAAGTGCTTTATATGTTTGTCAAAGAGGGCGCGGGCACGCGGTATGCCGAACTGGTCGAAGCCCAAGCGTTGGCGCAGCGTTTCAAAGCCGTGGGCGAAACCGCCGTTCATGTCGTTGATTCACAAGCCACTTCCTCTTAATTTTTTCTCCAGACTTTTTGCGTGCACAGCCTATGCTCTTGTCCGAACAACACCTAACGGTCATCGTCGCCATCGTCCTCAACATCGCGGTCACTGCCGCCGTGACTCTCAGTCGCACTTACGTCGATGCGCTTTTTCTCTCCACTTATCCCACCAGCTTATTGCCTTCCCTGTTATTAGCGCAAACCCTTGTTATTCTGGTGATTACGCTGGCAATGACCCCGCTGGCTTCTCGTGGCAGCGCAAAAATAAATGTGGGGATTTTTGTCTTCGCCGCGCTGAGTTTAATTGCGGGCAGCCAAGTTTTAACCATGCAAATCAAACACTTCCCGTTTATTTTTGCGATGTGGATGGCGACTTTGCCGGTTATTTCGGTCGTCGTGAGCACCAACGCGATCGCCGACGCTTTCGACGTGCGCACGTTCAAACGCTGGATGACATGGATTAATGTCGCGGGCAGTTTGGGGGGATTGACAGTGGGATTGCTCGTGCCAACCTTAATCGGGAAATTCGGCGCAGATAGCCTATTGTATATTCTCGCATTTTTAATGTTAATGGCGGCATCGACGTTTTTTTATTTGAAAACTGCCCCGTCGATTGGAAAACGCGGCAGCGAGGGTCAATCCCCATTAAATTATCCGCTGTTTCGATATGTGGCGATTTGTACGTTTTTATTAATGGCGGTCGAAACCTTTGCAGATTATGCACTTAAATCCGAATTGGGGACAAATTTCACCGACAAATCCGACATCGCCTCATTCATGGGACCTTTTTACGGACTCTCGAATGTTTTGATGGTCACGGTGCAATTATTGGGCGTGCAATCGATGTTGAAATGGGCGGGCGTGGCGGGACTTTTAGCGGTAACCCCTTGGTTTTGTGGGATAAGTGGTGTGGCATTATTAGCATTACCCAATTTATGGACGGCGGCGGCATTGCGCATGGGCGAACACGTGTTGCGGTTTAGTTTTTTCAATGTCGGGCGCGAAATTGCGATCAAACCGCTGCCGAATCGAATTCGTCGGTCGGGGAAATTCTTGATGATTATGGCGGGTTATTTGGGCGCGGCGTTGGGCGCAATTTTGTTGTGGTTGGGCACGGCGTGGCTGTCGCTGCAATGGGTGGCGATTTTGGTGTTGATTTCGGTGGGGATTTGGTTGTTTGTGACTCGAGAAATCGCCCAGTCTTATCAGGATACATTAGAAGAAGCGATTAGAATTAAACGCTTCAATCCTTACGAAGATGCGATTGTTGAAAGCCGTTCAAATCGCCATACGTTGTTAGATGTGGTTGAACGGGCATTAAACGACAAAGACCCCGAAATGGTGCGTTTTGGTTTCAATATGCTCACGAAAACCCAAACCGATTATTTGCCTCAACCCGCCCTCGCGCATTTGGATTCGCCGCATTATGATTTGCGCGTCGATTGTGTGCGGGCGGCGTTTCATATCAAAGACACCCAAGTTGTACCATTATTACTACGGCGCGTGGAAATTGAAGAGGACGGCATGGTTTTGTGGTGGTTATTCAAAACCTTAGCAACCTTATCGCCCGAAAATGCAGTTAATCTCGCGCCGCGCTATTTGGATCATCCGCTGCCGTTGGCGAGATCGGGGGCGGTGGTGTCGATGTTCAGTTACGGCAATTTGGACAGCCTTATTTTGGCAGCGAATCAATTGAAAATTATGATTAATTCTCCCGATCCTGCGTTGCGAAAAGCGGCAGCGTATGCAATTAGCGCATTGTGGATGGGGAATTTTGAAAGCGAATTGCGGGCGTTATTACAAGACCCTGATGAAAATGTAAGCATTGCGGCGATGTGGGCGGTGGCGGATCAACACCATATTCGCTTGATTCCTGCGTTGGTGGCGCGGTTGGGGCGCGGACGCACGTCGCATTTTGCCAGCCGCACCTTAACGCAATTGGGCGAATCGGTCGTGCCGCACGTGGCGGAAGTGTTGCAATTGGAATCATCGCCGCCCGTTGTGGGACGTTTGGCAGTGCGGATTTTGGCGGCAATCGCGGGCAATGCAGCGGATCAGGCTCTCGCCGATGCAATTCATCATGGCAGTGTGATGACGCGGACATTTCTCGCCAAAGCGGTGGCAATGCGGGTCAAACGTCACCCTCCCAGTGCGAATTTGTTGCAGCGCGCCCATCAAGCCGTGATGGAAGAAATCGCCACCGTGAGTTTATTAAAAGCCGCGCAACAGGCTGAAAATCTTCCAGAATTTATCCGTTTAGAAATCGCGCAACGTCGTCAAATGGCGGAAGAACGGTTGTTATATTGGTTAGATATTGCGAGCCGATCGGGGGAAATTACTGGGGTGATTCCTGCGTTAATGCACGCGCAAACCACTCCTGAAGATGTGGCACGTCGCGCCGCCGCGTTGGAGTTTTTGGACAGCCGCATTAAAGATCGTCGCTTGAAAGCCGCGATCGCCGCCTTAGAAGAAAAACCCACGCCCGTTCAAATTGCAGCGTCGGTGTTGCGGTTGCACGAAATAAAAGATCGTTGGTTACAACAAGTTATTCAATCGTCGCTCGAGGCACAGATGAATATTAGCGAAAAAGTGATGTTATTGCGCAAAGTCAAACTCTTTGCCAGTTTGCCCGGAGAAGTGCTCTTAACCATCGCGGAAACCTGCGAAGAACGCGAACTCATCAGAGGGGAAAAAATCTTCTCAAAAGGGGATTCGCCCGATGGAATGTACATTGTCGCGGCAGGCGTGGTGGGAATTTACAAAGACGGGCAATTGGTGAATGAATCCGTTGAACACGAGTTTTTTGGCGAATTGGGTTTATTTGACGATTCGCCGCGCAAAGCCACCGCCGCCGCCCAAACCGATGGTATGGTGTTGTTTTTACAGAAAGAAGTCTTCGACGGCATTACCGAAGACCTCCCCGAAGTGTTGCGCGCCCTCATTAGAACGGTCATTAGTTACGTCAAATAAATTCAAATCAAAAAAAAAGCCCCGTCGAGGGGCGATTTTCTATGGGTCAATTAAAACGTATTCAGTGCCGCAATAAGGGCATTTTGCGCGCCCCGTTTCTTTAATCGGTAGAAACACGCGCGGGTGAGAATTCCACAAACTCGATCCCGCGGTCGGACAAACCAACGGCAAATCGGTTTGGTTGATTTCATAACGACTGCGTTGATTGGGAGTGCTGTTGCCTTTCATGTCAGTGAGCGTGTGCATTTTCCTCTCCTTAGACATAACTTAACCAATTCAAATGCGCGGCACTTCGTCCATGCACCACATCAAAGTATTTGCTTTGGAGTTTCTCGGTAATTTCTCCCCGTTTTCCATTGCCAATAATTCTCCGATCTAATTCACGGATTGGTGTAACTTCGGCGGCTGTTCCCGTGAAAAACGCTTCATCGGCAATGTACACTTCATCGCGGGTGATGGGTTTCTCGCGCACTTCTAAGCCCATTTCGTTTGCCAATTGAATAATGGTTGCTCTCGTAATGCCGTTTAATGCGGACGTTAAAGTTGGGGTGAAAATGATCCCGTCGCGCACGATAAAAATATTTTCGCCGCTGCCTTCCGCGACATAGCCTTCCGCGTCGAGCAACAACGCCTCATCAACCCCGCACGCCAACGCTTCTTGTAATGCCAACATTGAGTTTGCGTAATTGCTGGTGGCTTTCGCTTTACACATGCTGATATTCACGTGATGGCGGGTGTACGACGAGGTGCGGATTCGAATGCCGTTTTCGATGCCGTCTGTGCCGAGATACGCGCCCCAAGTCCACGCGGCGATGGCGACATTCACTTTTAGATTGTCCGCGCGCAATCCCATGCCTTCTGAGCCGTAAAAGACGATAGGGCGAATGTAAGCGGTTTCTAAGTTGTTTTTGCGCACAACATCGAGAGTGGCTTGATTGAGGGTATCTTTGTCGAACGGAATCCGCATATTCAAAATGTGTGCGGAATCAAAGAGTCTGCGGGTATGTTCGGGCAAACGAAAAATCGCCGTGCCTTTGTCGGTTTGATAGGCGCGCTCGCCCTCGAAAACGCCCATGCTGTAGTGCAAAGTATGGGTCAAAACGTGGATTTTCGCCTCGCGCCACGGCATCAGTTCACCATTAAACCAGATCACGCCGTCGCGATCATCCATTGTCATAAAAAAGTTCCTTTTCACAAATAGGGCATATTTTACACGGTTTAGCGCGAGTTGCATCGAACAGTCATTTTTTTAGGCGCGCCCCTTTAAAGTAGACTTTTAACGCTTTCTACACATTCTTCCATTGCTGCTAGTGGACTGTTCTGCATCACTACCCAATTTTCTTTTGATAAATGGAACAGTACAAAACAGTAGCATATTTATCGCGCTTCATAAACCAAGCCCCAAATATAGAGATAAAGAGAGATTGGGGTTGGTTAAAAAGTTTTGATGGAGGCTAGGATTGTGTTCATAAATAAGGTATCCTTTGTGGCTTTACTGCGTGCCGGCTATTCTAAGGATACATTGAACGCATGATAACTATCGAAATAGACGGAAAATCCTGTCAAGCCGAATCGGGGCAAATGCTCATCGATGTGGCGGATGCGGCGGGCATCGATATTCCGCGCTTTTGCTATCATAAAAAACTCTCTGTCGCGGCGAGCTGCCGTATGTGTTTGGTGGATGTTGAAAAAGCCCCCAAACCGCTCCCCGCCTGTGCGACCCCCGTCATGAACGGCATGGTCGTGCGCACTCGCTCCGACAAAGCCCGCACTGCTCAAAAAGCAGTGATGGAATTTCTCTTAATCAACCACCCCCTCGATTGTCCGATCTGTGATCAAGGCGGCGAATGTGAATTGCAAGATATTGCGGTCGGTTACGGCAGCGATGTGGCGCGTTTTCAAGAACTTAAGCGGGTTGTCCCCGACAAATATCTTGGTCCTCTCATTTCCACTGAAATGACACGCTGCATTCATTGTACGCGCTGCGTGCGGTTTAGTGCGGAAATTGCGGGCGTTCGCGAAATGGGTGCAACTGGTCGAGGCGAAAATATGCGCATCGGCACTTACATCGAAAATACTATCGATTCAGAGCTTTCTGGAAATATGGTCGATGTGTGTCCTGTAGGCGCGTTAACGTCAAAACCGTTCAGATTTACTGCTCGCGCTTGGGAATTACAACAGCGCGATAGCGTTTCTCCGCACGATGCGGTTGGCGCGAATCTTCACTTCCACGTTCGTCGTAATCAAGTGATGCGTGCCGTTCCCAAAGAAAACGAAGCCGTCAATGAAGTATGGCTTGCGGATCGGGATCGTTACAGTTATTTGGCATTGCAAGCGGAAGATCGTCTGACTGCGCCGATGATCAAAAAAGATGGTCAATGGCAAACCGTTGAATGGGAAACCGCGCTGAAATTTGCGGTGAAAAGCCTTCACGACGTGAGTTGTCAACATACTTCTGCACAGTTAGGCGCGTTGGCATCATCGACTTCGACATTGGAAGAATTGTATTTATTGCAAAAATTGATGCGCGGCATGAATTGCCAAAACATCGATCATCGTGTGCGCCAAGCCGATTTTAGCGATCAAGACGTTGCGCCGTTGTTCCCATATTTAGCTCAAAGTTTGAGCGATTTGGAACAACTCGATACTGCATTAATTATCGGTTCAAATTTACGCAAAGAACAACCCCTTATAAATCAACGACTTCGCAAAGCAACCCTTGCGGATCGTGGTTTGATCAGTGAGCGCGTGAAAGCTAACATGATGGCGATTAATCCTGTCGATTATGATTTTAACTATCCGTTAAAAGCTAAAGCCATCGATCCTAATTTAATCAAGACTTTAGCGAGTGTTGCAAAAGCATTGGGTGCGGATATTCAAGCGGAAAGTTGTGAAAATGGACAACTCATCGCAGAAACGCTCAAAAATGGTCAAAATAAAACTTTATTAGTGGGTCAGCTCGTTCAGAACCATCCACAAGCTGCTGTTTTAAAATCACTTATTTCGACGATCGGAAAATTGAGCGGATCGAAAATTGGTTATTTGGCAGAGTCTGGAAACGCGGCTGGGGCGCATTTGATGGGGATTTTACCGCATCGAGGTGTGTCTGGAAAAGCGATTGAAAACAAAGGCTTGAATGCACAACAAATGCTCACTAAAGGGTTAAAAGGATATTTACTTTTAGGACTCGAACCTGAATTAGATAGCCGTTTTGGCGCAACTGCGTTAGAAACCCTCAAAAAAGCACAATGTGTCGTTAGCTTAACCGCGTTCAAAACGCCCGCGATGTTAGAATATGCAACGGTGTTATTACCTATCGCATTATTCCCTGAAACATCAGGTACTTACATTAATGGCGAAGGTCGTTGGCAAGCGTTCAACGGCGCGGTTTCTCCCGCTGGCGACGCACGTCCCGCATGGAAGGTGTTGAGAGTATTAGCAAATTTATTGCAAGTTGAGGATTTTGAATACGCTTCGACTGACGATATTCGCCGTGAAATTGGCACGTTTCTTCCCGAAACGCCACTCGCGGACAATACACAATGCAATGCTTTACCAAATACGTTTGAAATCCCCACTTCAAATGGCTTGCAACGCCTCACAGAAATGCCGATTTATGCCGTCGATGCAATGGTTCGTCGAGCAGGTGCATTACAAAAAACCGCCGACGCGCAGAAATCCGCTGGCATTGTCTTAAATGCTCAACAATTTGCTCATTTACAAGGACGCGATAAAATCAACGTTTCTCAAAATGGTCAAACGTTTGAAATGGCATTTCGTTTAGAAGACAATGTTCCTCAAAATTGTGCATTAGTTTTTGGTGGACAAATGCTTGGTGATTGGGACGGTTTCTTAACGGTTGGAGAAAGTTAATTATGTGGCTTACTTTAGCGTCTTTTGCAGGATTTTTGCTCTTTTTAGTGATTAGCGCAATTACCGTCGCAATTCATTTGAAACTCACGATGTTAGCAGCACTTGTCGTAACGGTGGCGTGTTTGTTGTTAATGGTTGCGTATTTGACGTATGCTGAGCGTAAAATCATCGGTTATATGCAGATTCGACTAGGTCCGAATCGGGTCGGTCCGAAAGGTTGGTTGCAACCGATTGCGGATGCCGTGAAATTGATGTTCAAAGAAATCATTATTCCATCGGGCGCAAATCGTTTTCTTTTCATTCTTGCTCCCGTACTTTCAATGGGACCTGCATTAGCCGCATGGGCGGTTGTTCCCTTTGATGATGGGTGGGTTTTTGCAAATGTCAATGCAGGAATTCTTTACATTCTTGCTCTCACTTCAATGGGCGTGTACGGCGTTATTATTGCGGGTTGGGCTTCCAATTCAAAATACGCTTTCTTAGGCGCAATGCGGTCGGCGGCACAAATCGTTGCTTACGAAATTGCAATGGGATTTGCTCTCGTTGGGGTATTAGTGGCGGCGGGCAGTTTGAATTTGAGCGACATTGTCAAAGCGCAAGCAAATGATTACGGGTTTCTCGGTTGGTATTGGATTCCGTTGTTACCGTTATTTGTCGTGTATTTTATTTCTGGATTAGCGGAAACCAACCGTGCACCATTTGACGTTGCAGAAGGTGAATCAGAAATCGTGGCGGGATTTCACGTTGAATATTCTGGAATGTTATTCGCGGTGTTTTTCTTAGCTGAATATTTGAACATGATTTTGGTTTCTGCTTTAACTGCGATTATGTTTCTCGGGGGTTGGTTATCGCCTTTTCACGGGACATTTTTAGATGCGTATTTCAATTGGATTCCGGGTGTTGTGTGGATGTTTTTGAAAGTGGCATTTTTGTTATTCTTTTTCCTCTGGTTTCGCGCGACATTTCCTCGCTATCGTTATGACCAAATTATGCGTTTAGGTTGGAAAGTATTTATTCCCATTACCTTAGTTTGGTTGTTTGTCACAGCGATATTTGTGTTGGTTCATTTGCCGCCTTGGTTTGTTACCAAAGGAGTTTAATTATGTCAAATAATGTAATGGATTATTTGCAACGTTTAACCCTTTCTGAGTTGTTTCAAGGAATGGGGGTCACGGGCAGATATTTGTTCAAACATAAGATCACCGTTCAATATCCAGAGGAAAAAACCCCGCTTTCGCATCGTTTTCGTGGACACCATGCGTTGCGTCGTTATCCTAATGGAGAAGAACGTTGCATCGCGTGTAAATTGTGTGAAGCCGTTTGTCCCGCTTTAGCGATTACCATTGAAGCCGAACCGCGTGCTGACGGTAGCAGAAGAACCACCCGTTATGACATTGATATGTACAAATGTATTTTCTGCGGTTTTTGTGAAGAAGCCTGCCCCGTCGATGCGATTGTCGAAACCAGTAAATTTGAATATCACGGTGAAGTGCGCGGCGATTTGATCATGACTAAAGAAAAACTCTTAGCCATCGGTGATGAACTAGAAACCAGCATTGCCGCTAATCGTGCATTAGATGCCCCTTACCGTTAGGAATATAACATTATGATGTTAAAGATCATTTTTTACCTCTTCTCAGCGATTTTGGTCTTTGCTGCGGTGAGAGTTATTACCGTTAGAAATCCTATTCATGCGGCATTACATTTGGTGTTGGCGTTCTTCTCGTCGGCGGCAATTTGGATGTTATTACACGCAGAGTTTCTCGCAATTACATTATTATTAGTGTACGTCGGCGCAGTCATGATTTTATTCTTATTTGTCGTCATGATGCTCGACATTAACATTTCGGTATTGCGCGAGGGTTTCAATCGTTATTTGCCGTTTGGTATTTTAATGGGCGCGCTAATTTTATTGGAAATAGTGATGGTTGTCGGTTCTAAGTTCTTTAGAATTGAGGCGGTTGCAACTGAGAATATTTCTAATACTTTATTGTTAGGACGGGCGTTATATAATGATTATGTGTACGCATTTGAAATTGCGGCGGTCATTTTATTAGTGGCAATGGTTGCAGCGATTACATTAACGATGCGTCCGCCCCGTCAAACGAAATATCAACATCCTTCCGAACAAGTGAAAATCAAACGTGAGGATCGAGTGCGTTTGTTGAAACTACCGGCTGAGAAATCTGAATAGGAGGAAATGTGTTAGTTTTATCTGATTTTTTGATTTTAGGCGCAGTGTTATTTTGCATTAGTATGGCGGGGATTTTCCTCAACCGTAAAAATATGATTGTGCTTTTAATGTGTATTGAATTAATGCTATTAGCAGTCAATATGAATTTCTTAGCATTTTCGCATTTCAACGGTAACATTCACGGACAGATTTTTGTCTTTTTTATCTTGACGGTTGCTGCCGCCGAATCTGCAATTGGTTTGGCGATTTTAGTGGTGTTGTTCCGTAATAAACGAACAATTAACGTAGAAGACCTTGACAGCATGAAGGGTTAGCATGAAAACCATTGCTTTAATCATTGTGCTTGCGCCGTTGTTTGGTTCAATTGTGGCGGGTTTGTTTGGGGTTTCTCGACAAATCGCGCATTGGGTAACAACTGCCGGTGTGGGCATTGCATTTTTCTTATCCGCATATATTTTCAAAATGGTTGCAATTGATGGGGTAACAGCCTTTGGTGATTCCTCTCAAACAACGCTTTACACTTGGTTAGTCAGCGGAAATATCAAATTTCAAGTCGGCTTTCTGATTGATAGCTTAACGTCCATTATGATGGTCACTGTCACTTTTGTTTCTCTCATGGTACATATTTATACCATTGGTTACATGGATCACGACGAACATAATTGGGAAAAACCCAGTTTAGCGGGTAATAACAGTTATCAACGTTTCTTTTCATACATTTCATTGTTCACTTTCTCAATGTTAATGTTGGTAATGTCCAACAATTTCTTACAACTGTTTTTTGGTTGGGAAGCAGTGGGATTGGTTTCTTATTTGTTGATTGGTTTCTGGTTTCAAAGAGAAACAGCCGTCTATGCTAATTTGAAAGCGTTTTTAGTGAATCGCGTTGGGGATTTCGGATTCTTATTAGGAATCGCTGCAATTGTGATGTATTTCAATAGTTTAGATTACGTTGATGTTTTCGCAAACGCAAAGAACTTGAGTAATACGGTCATTCACGTTTTCCCCAATTTTGATTGGTCGTTAATGACGGTGATTTGTATTCTGTTGTTCATTGGAGCAATGGGTAAATCTGCACAAGTTCCTTTGCACGTTTGGTTGCCAGACTCAATGGAAGGTCCAACACCGATTTCTGCGTTAATTCACGCCGCCACAATGGTGACTGCGGGGATTTTCATGGTTGCTCGGATGTCGCCTTTATATGAATTGAGTGCAACGGCATTAAGTTTTGTTTTAATTATTGGTGCAACAACTGCTTTCTTTATGGGTTTGTTGGGATTAGTTCAAAACGACATCAAACGAGTAGTCGCGTATTCAACACTTTCTCAATTAGGTTATATGACGGTTGCTTTAGGTGCATCGGCATATTCAGCGGGTATTTTCCATTTGTTCACCCACGCCTTTTTCAAAGCGCTTTTATTTCTCGGTGCGGGTTCGGTGATCATTGCAATGCACCACGAACAAGATATGCGTAAAATGGGCGGTTTGAGAAAATACATGCCGATTACCTATATTACTTCTTTAATTGGTTCTTTAGCGTTAATTGGTTTCCCGTTCTTTGCAGGTTTCTTCTCCAAAGACGCGATCATCGAAGCGGTGCATTTAGCGGCTGAACACGGAAGAACAGGTGCGCATTATGCGTATTATGCTGTTTTATCTGGTGTTTTTATCACGGCATTGTATTCATTCAGAATGTTCTTCTTAGTGTTTCACGGTGAAGAACGCATGGATCATCACACCAAAGAACATTTACACGAAACGCCTTGGGTTGTGACTATCCCCTTGATTATGTTAGCAATTCCTTCGGTCTTTGCGGGAATGGCAGGCATTGGATCAGTGGTGTTTGGTGATTTCTTCAGCACTAATGTCATTGCTGCAAATGCGCTTTCTAAAGTGGAATATCACGGAATGCTTGGATTTGTCATGCACGGCATAATGCAACCACCTTTCTGGTTAGCAATGGCTGGGGTTGCAACGGCATATTATCTCTATATGATCAATCCTGAATTACCTGAAATGATCCAAGAGAAATTCTCCTTAATTCACAAAGCGTTAGTGAACAAATACGGCTTTGATCAATTTAATGAATGGTTCTTTGCAGGCGGTGCACGAAACATTGGAAATAAACTCTGGCAAACGGGTGACGTTAAAATCATTGACAATGGTTTGGTGAATGGTTCTGCGGCATTAGTTGGACGCATTTCTCAGGCTTTGCGAGTTTTGCAAAGTGGATTATTGTATCAATACGCTTTCACCATGATTATTGGTTTGTTAATCATGTTGTGGTGGTTCTCGATCCCGACTTAAAATTATTAAGGAAATCAAATGTTTGCTGAATTACCTCTTTTAAGTCTTTTAATCTGGCTACCGATTTTGGGTGGCGCGTGGATTTTATTGCAGGGTCGTAATGAAACCGCCGTCAGACCTATGGCTTTAACGGTTTCTATTTTGACGTTTTTGTTGTCGCTGCCGTTGTATTTCAATTTCAACAGCACCACCGCCGTCATGCAATTCCAAGAAAAAGCCTCATGGATTCCGTCGCTCAATATGTTCTATTTGTTGGGTGTCGATGGGATTTCTATGCCGTTGATTTTGCTCACGACTTTTATTACCGTTTTGGTGATTTTATCGGCATGGTCGGTGATTAAAACAAAACCAGCCCAATACATGGCGGCGTTCTTAATTATGGAAGGCTTAATGAATGGCGTTTTCGCGGCTTTAGATGCGATGCTGTTCTACGTTTTCTGGGAAGCGATGTTGATACCAATGTTTATCATTATCGGCGTGTGGGGCGGTCAGAATCGCGTGTATGCAGCGATTAAGTTCTTCCTCTATACCTTTATTGGTTCGGTGTTGATGTTGATCGCGTTGTTGTACATGTATAGCAAATCGGGTAGTTTTGCGATTTTAGATTTGCATCATTTGAAATTAGGCATGAATGCGCAAATCCTTATTTTTATTGCCTTTTTTGCAGCTTTCGCGGTGAAAGTTCCGATGTGGCCCGTTCACACTTGGTTGCCTGACGCGCACGTTGAAGCTCCGACGGGCGGTTCAGTGGTGTTAGCGGCAATTATGTTGAAAATGGGAACGTATGGTTTCTTACGTTTTAGTTTGCCGATTGTTCCCGATGCCAGCAAAGAACTTGCAATGTTCATGGTTGTGCTTTCTTTAATTGCAGTCGTGTATATTGGATTTGTCGCGTTAGTGCAAAAAGATATGAAAAAACTCATTGCGTATTCTTCAATTTCGCACATGGGATTTGTGACGTTAGGCTTTTTCATGGCATTTCTCATTGTTGCAAATACCAAATCAATCGACGGTGCTGCGATGGGTATTGAAGGGGCATTAGTCCAAATGATTTCTCACGGTTTCATTTCTGGAGCAATGTTCTTATGCGTTGGGGTTTTATATGACCGCTTGCATAGTCGCCAAATCGCTGATTACGGCGGGGTTGCGAACATGATGCCGAAATTTGCCATGTTTGCGGTGTTATTTGGTATGGCAAACTCTGGATTACCTGGAACATCGGGATTTGTGGGTGAGTTTCTCGTTATTTTAGCGAGTTTCAAAGCCAACCCTTGGATTGCATTTCTCGCCGCGACCACGTTGATATTAGGTGCAGCTTACACGTTGTGGATGGTGAAACGGGTCATGTTTGGCGCAGTGCCATCTGAGAAAATGTCGAGCGTCGGCACATTAGAAGATTTGAATTATCGTGAAATCTTTATTTTAAGTGTGTTAGCGATTGCGGTGTTATTTTTTGGTTTGTACCCTGCGCCATTATTAGACGTAATGCACGCCTCGGTAGAAAACTTATTGCAACACGTTATGCAATCTAAACTCTAAAAGGAGAACATCATGCACTTGTTATTACCTGAGATTTTTATGTTAGGCATGATTTGTATTATTTTAGTAGTCGATGCCTTTTTATCAGAGAAACACCGCGATGTAACTTATCATTTAGCGCAAGGAACTGTTGTAATCACGGCAGTTTTAACTTTCTTAAATAGCAGCAATACGCCCGTGTATTTGATGAACCATTTGTTCGTGAGCGATGCGTTAAGTTTGGTGCTTAAATTAGCGGTTTTTATTCTAATCTCTGGGGTATTTCTGTATTCTAAAGATTATTTAAAAGATCGCAATTTATACAAAGGCGAATTCTTCATCATGGTTTTAACCGCGATGTTAGGAATGCAAGTGATGATTTCTGCGCATCATTTGTTGACTTTGTATTTAGGATTAGAATTGCTCGCGCTTTCTTTGTATGGTTTAGTTGCAATGCACCGCGATTCTGCGCAAGCCGCTGAAGCTGCTATGAAATATTTCGTATTGGGTGCATTAGCATCGGGTATGTTGTTATATGGTATGTCAATGCTGTATGGTTTGACGGGCAGCTTGCAATTAGATCAAATTGCTCAAGTCATTGCGAAAGGTGAATTAAATCGTTCGTTATTGAATTTCTCCTTAGCATTTATTTTAGCGGGCTTAGCATTTAAATTAGGTGCAGTGCCATTTCATGTTTGGTTGCCAGACGTTTATCAAGGTGCACCCACTTCAATGACTTTATTAATGGGAACTGCCCCTAAAATTGCGGGGTTTGCTCTGTTAATGCGTTTATTGACCGAAGGTTTAGGCGGATTGCATGCAGATTGGAAAGTTGTTTTAATTGTGCTTGCCATTCTTTCCATGGGCTTTGGAAATATTGTTGCTATTGCTCAAACCAACATTAAAAGAATGTTAGCGTATTCAACGATTTCTCATATGGGTTTCTTGATGTTAGGAATCTTGACGGGAACAATTCAAGGATATAACGCGTCGTTGTTTTATGTTTTGGCATATAGTTTCATGTCATTGGGTGCATTTGGAATGATTATTTTGCTCAGTCGTGCAGGATTTGAAGCCGAGCAATTAGATGATTTCAAAGGTTTAAATGAACGTAGTCCTTGGTTAGCATTTCTGATGTTAATTTTCATGCTTTCAATGGCGGGCGTTCCTCCAATGTTAGGTTTCTGGGCGAAATGGTCTGTTTTAAGTCAAGTTGTTGCCGCAGGTTTCTTCTGGTTAGCGGTGTTGGCGGTGTTGTTCTCGGTGATTGGTGCGTACTATTATTTGCGCATTGTGAAATTAATGTATTTCGACAAATCACAGGACAATACAACCATTGAACCTTCTTCAGAAATGCGGGCGGTAATTAGTGTAAATGCGTTGGGCATTTTAGTTTTAGGTTTATCACCTCAAATTTTAGTGCAACTTTGCAGCCACGTTTTCAAATAATTCTCTTTTAATTCATTCTTTAAAAGGCTATATCTTTCAATAGGATATAGTCTTTTTTTTATGGACTTTTGCTTATTTTCTCGTTCTCAGATTTTTCTTATTCTTTATCAAATAGATTTAATTGCGTAACCCAAATAGTTTGTCGACAAATCATCGGTCAAATGATATGTTTGAGAAAAAGGTTGATAGGTCATACCCTTCAAATGTTTTAAGGTCAAATCACTTTCTCGCAACCATTGTGCTAATTCTGCCGGCTTAATGAAATGCGCGTAATCGTGCGTTCCTTTAGGTAATAATTGGAGCAAATATTCCGCCCCTAAAATCGCCAATAAATACGATTTCCAATGACGATTAAGGGTTGAAAAAAACACGATTCCTCCCGATTTAACTAATTGACTACAAGCTAAAATAACCGACGCAGGATTTGGAACGTGTTCTAACATTTCCATACAAGTTACAATATCGTATTGTTGAGGATTTTCTTTAGCCCATTGCTCGGCAGTTGTTTGGTGATAATGGATTTGTAAATTAGACTCGTACAAATGCAATTTTGCAACCGTTAAAGCCGCGTCGCTCATATCAATTGCGGTTACATTTGCACCCCGTTGCGCGAGCCCTTCGGATAAAATACCGCCCCCGCAACCTACATCAAGGACATTTTTTCCAGATAATGTAACATATTGATTTATATAATCTAAACGCAATGGATTAATATCATGAAGGGGTTTGCACTCTCCGTTGCGATCCCACCATCTTGCGGCTAATTGATTGAATTTATTGACTTCTCTGGGATCAATGTTTAAAGTCGTTGCGATCATGTGGGTTTTTCCTCCATTTGACAGGCATTTGTGTTAAGATTTGCTACAAACCAGTTTCATTATAAACTAAAGGAGTTATAAAATGGCGTTTTTTGAATGGGATAATGCGTTAGATGTTGGCGTAAATGCAATGAATGAACAACATAAAATACTTATTAACATGATGGATAAACTTTATACCGCTAGCAATGCAAATTCAACAAAACAACAACTTATTGAACATATCGAGGAATTGTTCGCGTTTGTTATTAAGCATTTTAAGGAAGAAGAAGCCTTTATGGCATCTATTCATTTCCCTAATTTAGAAGCACACAAAATATTACATCAAAACTTACTAAATGATTTGAAAAAGTTAGGCGATGATTTTAAACAAAGTAACGATGAAAAAATTAGTAGTGAATTTGTAATTTTTCTCAAATTTTGGCTTTCTACCCACATTATGGGCATCGATAACAAATACGGTGTTTATGCAAAACAAACGGGCGCGCTATAACAAATGACTGTTAGAAAAACAATTATGATTCGTCCGCGAGTTTATATTGGTGAGAATCTTTCTATTGGTCCGGGTAAAATAGATTTGTTAAGAGAAATAGAAAAAAGCCAATCAATTACCGCCGCCGCCCGCGCAATGAATATGCCTTATAAACGCGCCCGATTTCTTTTAGAATCGCTTAATCAAGGGTTTGGTCACCCCGTCGTGGAAACGATTACGGGCGGCAAAAACGGCGGCGGCGCAACCCTTACCGCGCTCGGACAAAACATTGTAAAACACTATTTGACGCTTGAAACCTGCCTGAACAGTGCTTGCCACGCTCAACTCGACGCTTTGCACAACTTAGCCAACTAATTTCTTGACACTGTTAGGGGATTGTTTTAGACTTTCGTTAGGTATTTTTTAGCCTAACGATATTTTGCTTTATCTATCAAATAGATAGATGTGATTATGAAAATCAAAGCATCAAATGTCATGATTGGAGTTGATGATTGATATTTACCATGCCCTATTTCAAAAATAGGACTTTTATTAGGAGATAAACAATGAAAAAGCTATTTTTTATAGCGTTACTGTCTTTAATAAACACTTATGTAAATGCAGAAGAAATTTACATTGCTGTGGCTTCAAATTTTACTGCAACTTCTAAAGCAATTATAGAGGAATTTGAGAAAACAACAGGTCATAAAGTTAAATTAAGTTTTGGTTCAACAGGTAAATTCTACGCACAAATTATTAATGGAGCACCTTTTCAGATTTTTCTCGCTGCTGATGATAAACATCCTCAAAAATTAGCACAAAATGGTTATGGCGTTCCAGAAACGCTTTTTACCTATGCAACGGGCAAATTAGTTTTATGGAGTTTGAAAGAAAATCCAGAGCAACAATTCAAAAAGCTAACCTTTAGAAAACTTGCGATTGCAAACCCTGAAACTGCACCCTATGGAACAGCCGCCGTTGAAGCCTTAAAAGCAATGAAATTGTGGGAACAAGTTGAAAGCAAAATTGTTAAAGGTGACAATATTTCACAAACTCAACAATTTGTTTCAACAGGCAACGCAGAAATTGGTTTCATTGCACTAGCACAAGCAATGCAAGAAGGGTATTTTTGGGAAATCCCTCAAGAACTCTATTCTCCGCTTCACCAACAAGCTATTTTGCTCAAAAAAGGTGCTCAAAATACTGCCGCTAAAGCCTTTTTAGATTTCCTTAAAACTCCCACTGCAATCGCTTTAATTACTAAAGCTGGCTATTCCTTAGAACCTTAGTTATTTTATAAATAGCAATTGCTGGTTTTAGCAGTTGCTATTCTTTTATTCAAAGGTCAAATTTAATGCTAGAAATTATTATTTTAACGATCAAATTGGCAACGATAACAACCTTGGTTTTATTGTTGATTGGAACTCCCTTAGCTTGGTGGTTAGCACGTTCTAAACGCTGGTGGAAAGAAATTATTGCAAGTATGGTAACTTTACCTTTAGTTTTACCACCCACTGTTTTAGGATTTTATTTGCTCATTACATTAAGCCCTAATCATTTTATAGGAAAATTATTTGTAGATGTATTTGGTTATGCGCTGCCTTTTACTTTCACAGGATTAGTGCTGGGATCAGTGATTTACTCATTACCTTTTATGGTTCAACCGTTAAGAGATTCCTTTGAAAGTATGGGAAAACGCCCGTTAGAAGTGGCTGCAACTTTGAGAGCATCGCCAATAGATACTTTCATTTCAGTTGTTATCCCAATGGCGCGTTCTGGGCTTTTAACAGGTTGTGTTTTAACCTTTGCACATACGGTAGGAGAATTTGGTGCAATTCTTATGATTGGCGGCAATATTCCTAATGAAACAAGAGTGCTTTCAATTGCGATTTATGATTATGTAGAAAGTTTGCAATGGGAACAGGCGCATTGGTTATCGGGTGGAATGTTAGTTTTCTCATTTTTAGTGATTGTTATTATGCGATTAGTAGAGCAGCGTTTTCGTTATGATTGAAGCGCGATTTTATGGGCAATTAGGGCATTTCAAATTAGATGTTGAATTTCAAACACCCGCAAAAGGAATTATTGCGTTATTTGGGGTTTCTGGCTGTGGAAAAACATCGGTTTTAAGATGTATGGCGGGATTGCAACGTTTAGACGGTTTGTTGCGTATTGAAAATGATATTTGGCAAGATCAAAAAACATTTCTTCCAACCTATCGCCGTCCTTTGGGCTATGTATTTCAAGAAGCGAGTTTGTTTCCGCATTTGTCGGTTAAAGAAAACTTACAATTTGGTGCAAAGCGTTGTGCTCACATATCGACCATTAAATTTGAAGAAATTATTGATTTGTTGGGAATAGAGAAACTTTTAGAGCGTCGACCAAACAAATTATCGGGAGGAGAACGTCAAAGAATAGCGATTGGACGTGCGTTATTATCGTCGCCGCGTTTGTTGTTAATGGACGAGCCTTTGTCGGCATTGGATCGTGATAACAAAAATGACATTATTCCTTATTTAGATCGATTGCATCAAACGTTAAATATTCCTATCTTTTATGTGACGCATGATGTATTTGAAGTTGAACGACTGGCGGATTATTTGATTTTATTGGAAGAAGGAAAAATTAAAGAAATCGGTGAATTAAAGGATTTGGCTGCACGTTTAGATTTGCCACTCGCCAAAGCAAGTGATGCCGCAACGGTATTTGAAGCAAAGGCTCTTCAATATGATGAACAGTATGAATTAACTTTAGTAGAAATTGCAGGAGGAACATTGTGGCTGCCCAGCAAAATTCCTCAAAATAATCAAATAAGAATCCGCATTTTAGCGCAAGATGTCAGCCTTGCAAAATTTAGAGCAGATGCGAGTTCAATTTTGAATGTTTTACCCGTAACAGTTGAAAACTTTGCACATCTAAATGCGGCGAAAATAAATGTAGTGTTAAGGTTAGAAAATAATGGGGAGCAACTATTAGCCAGAATTACTCGAAAATCATGGGATCATTTGGAATTAAAAATCGGTACGTCATTGTTTGCACAGGTAAAAAGTGTCGCTTTAATTTGAAATTATTATTCTAAATAAGTGTAGCCTTGCAACCCTTCTTCGAGTTCTAAAAAATAGCTTTCGCGGCGGCGTTGGTCTATTTCTGCACAGGCTAATTTTAATCGATAATGTTCTCTAAATTGTGCCATATCAAAATGGACATATTTCAACATTTCTTCAACCGTATCGCCGATTTCAGGTTCAACCAATTCATAACCTGTTTCTGTCAATTGCACATTAACCGCGTGCGTATCACCAAACAAATTGTGCATATCACCTAAGATTTCTTGATATGCTCCGACTAAGAAAATCCCGAGCAAATAAGGTTCATTTTTCTTTATTTCATGCACAAGCAAACTGGTTTCAACGCCGTCTGTTTCGATATAACGTTTAACCTGTCCATCAGAATCACAAGTCAAATCCTGAATGGTGGCGCGACGGGTGGGTTTTTCATTTAATCGGTGGAGAGGAACGATGGGGAACAACTGATCAATACCCCACGCATCGGGAATTGATTGGAAAAGTGAGAAATTACAGAAATATTTATCGGCTAATTTTTCATTAAGTTCCTCTAAAATATCTCGATGATGGCGAGAGGAAAGTTGTAAAGTGTTTCTCACTTGTCGACAAATCGCAAAGTAGAGCTGTTCAGCCCGCGCGCGCTGTTGCAAATCAAATAATCCGTGTGCGAACAAATCTTGTGCTTCACTCAATCCCTGCACCGCTTCGTGATAAATTTCTGCGATGGCACGATGTTGATTGTGTTGTAAGCTATCCCAAAGTGTTTGAATTATTTGATGTTCTTGGAGAGTTGCGGGTGAAGGCATTTGTTCACCTTCGGCGTATTCCACATCAGTAACGTGGGTAATTAACACTGCGTGATGGGCGGTTAAAGCGCGCCCCGATTCCGAAATTAAGTGTGGAAACGGGAGGTTATATTGACGGCAAATGGTTGAAAAACCCTGCACAACGTTATTGGCATATTCCTGCAAACTGTAGTTGATTGAGCACTCATTGCGCGATTGCGAGCCATCGTAATCGATACCCAATCCCCCGCCCACATCGGCGTACACAATTGGCGCACCTAATTGATATAATTGAAAATAATAGCGGGCGGCTTCTCCGATTGCGCGTTGAATATCACGAATATTTCCAACTTGCGATCCGATGTGAAAGTGCATTAAATGCAGGCAATCGAGCAAGTGGGCTTGTTTTAATTGTTCAATAACTTCAATAACTTGCGAACTCGACAAACCGAATTTAGCCTTTTCGCCGCCGGTATTTTGCCATTTTCCCGCACCGATGCTCGCCAACCGCACCCGCACGCCCAATCGTGGTCGAATGCCCAATTGAGTGCTTTCGTCGATGATTAATTTCAATTCCGCCGCTTTTTCGACCACCAAATGCACTCTTAATCCGCAGGCTTGTCCGATCAACGCTAACCGTATGAATTCTCGATCTTTATAGCCATTACAAATCACCAATCCATTGGGCGGCGATAAAGCCAATACCGCCAATAATTCCGGTTTGCTCCCCGCTTCTAATCCGACTTCGCCCTTTAATATTTCTTGAACCACATGACGTTGTTGATTAACTTTTATCGGATAAACAGCGGTGTAAGTCGCTGAATAATCATTGTTTTTCATTGCAACTTGAAACGCATTGCACAAACTTTCAACTCGATGATGCAAGATGTCATTAAATCGCACCAAAATTGGCAACGCCCATTGTTTATTTAATTGCTGCGCTAATGCAAACAAATCAATTTTTTGAGCATTTTCCTTTGGACAAGCAAACAAATGACCATTTTCTCCGATTTCAAAATAGCCATTACTCCATTGAGGAATGTTATAAAGCATTTGCGCTTGTTCAATTGTCCAATTCATTTGTAAATGTCCTTTTTCATTTAATAGATTTTTATTTGAACTGGGGAGAAATCCCCAGCTTGTTATGGATTACTCAGAAATCCCAACGGTGACACTAAATGCACCAATGACATCGTTGTTTTCCAAACCATCTTTCTCAAAACCTAACATATCTAATTCACCTTTGGGTTTGCCGTGACAAACTAAACAAGGTTGCATTAAACGAACAGGTTCAAAATAACGATAAACGGCTTGTTTGCCCATTTGTGTGAAAGCCCCGTGCGGCGTATCGTCATAATTGGGGTCGGTGAATTTCACTAAAATATCTTTTTCCATTGCATCGGGGGCATTGGCGGGGTGGCGATAATGAATGGTAGGTTGTTTAGTCACAATGCCGGTACTTGTTTTCAAAATATCGCCGGTTTCTCTCGCCCAAGTTGCAGGCAAAAAGTTCTTCCATTTCACGCCTTTCAAATTCAAACGTTCTTGATTATTTGTAATACTTTGTTTGCCCGCCGCGACCATTTTATCGATGACGAGTTGTTGTTGCGGTGTAAGATTAATTAAATCTTGAGCGAGTGATGCAAGCCATTGTTCTGCAAAATAATCTGCGGTAAATCCTTTATCGCCTAATTCAGGATCAGTTAATTTGCCCATGTGAGAAAAAATAATCAAGCGTCCTTTCGCTAAGGCTTGTGCAATTAAACGGGCAGTTGCTTCCGCATCTGATTTGGGGACTTTCGTGATAAAAACGTATTCTGGATGTCCGCCTTTTGCGGCTGTTCCAATCTCTTCCTGCGCGTTCACACAAACGCTAAAAAGAACGCTAGAAATCCCGATCAACCAATGTACTTTCTTCATTATAAAATATCCTCTGTTTGGGGGTTAGTAAAAAAACAGCTTAATGTTTTTGGTATTGTTAAGAAATGATATTTATCAACGCGACAAATACTATCATTAAGGAGAAATGTTTTCAAATGTTGCTAAAGCAGATAAACAATGTTGGAAATGGGTTTCTTCATTGCTGATGGGATAAGAAAGCGCGGGCAATTCTAATCCGTAATGCAATCCTTGATGATGGGCTTGGACAATCCAGTCGCACAGTTGCGACAGCCCGCTGTCGAGATCGTTTAATGAGGTAACATCTTGTAAAGTAAAGATGTATTGTTGCGCGCCTTCATTGCCGCTAAATTGTTTGATTAAAAAACCTCGTTCGCGGGCGGCGGCTTTCCAGTCGATGTGGCGGGGTGAATCGCCGATGACATACGCTCGAAAGCCGCTAAAATCCTCGCCATCGCCATGCAAACTCGCGCTGCGTCCCTCACTCGACACCCCCTGCGGAAACGGCAACACATTCAACGGACGCGGATAAACCATCAATTGCGCGTCGGACAACGCCAAATACGTCCACGCTCGAAACAATCCCAACGGAAAAGTGGTCGATAACGTAATGCGCGACAATTTTAAAATGCCCCGTTTGTTTGTTAAAACAGGTAAATCAATCCGTTGCAATTGATCTTCGATAATGTCAAAGGTGGCAATCGAGGGCGGATTCTTCCCCAAATCAAACAAATCTCGAAAACGGGGGCGGGGGGGTTCGTTTTGAAAAATTTGCGCATGAATTGCCCAACGCGCGGCTTGTCCGTGATTATCGAACCACAGCGGAATGATTCCACGTTCGCCCGCAAACACCGCTTGACCCGCCGATGCCGAGATCGTTAAACCCACCAAATTATGATAAGTGTAAAATAAACCGACAAAACTTAACGCCACCAACAAAAACGCCAGCAAAAACCCCATGCTATTGCTGTATTGCATCGATCCTAAAACGACCGTCACGATAATTAAACCTAGCATTAAACCGTGTTGCGTGGGTAAAATATAGATGTTTTGGCGGCAAAGGCGGCAGCGGGAAACGGCTTGTTTGGGAAGGCGGGCATTAAAGTTGCTTGACATTTGAATCAGTTACATTTGCGGGTTTCATGCGCCAAGTATAGTCATTTGCTTGTACTATGTGAACGATGGCGTTAGACTTTAAAACCCGCACGCACTGAATAACATCAGGAAAGACCATGAAAATGTATTATTTATTGGGAATCGGCATGATTTTTCTTGGCAACGCCCATGCCGCTCAACCAACCGATATTAACTATTGCGCAAAAGGCAAAACCGCGCTCGGCACTGTTTATTCGACCTACACCGTGCGCTGTTCTGATGGCAAAAAGCGCGAAATTACCGCGTGGGATAACCGCAAAAAATGGTGCGTCGGCACATCAAGCAATTGCACCTCCGATCAATTAAAAACCGCCCAACACGCGTGCGGTAAAAAATAAATCACTATTTCTTGGAGAAGAGAAGGTAACAACAATGAAGAAAATGATAACTGTCGTAGGCATGGTTGGATTATTGTGCAGTGCCTCGGTCTTCGCGGGCTCTCCCAAAGACATCAAATATGCCTCAAAAGAAAGCAACGTATTGGGCGGCGAGTACTACATTTACAACGTGCTCTGCTCCGACGGCAAAACCCGTAAAATCTCCGCGTGGAATAAACGCAAAGAGTGGTGCGCGGGCACAAAACACAGCGGCTGCAGTAACGACCAGTTAAAAGCCGCCAAACAAGTTTGCGATTAACCCGTTGCTTTGCATTTCTAACACAGCGCAAAATTTCCCTCTTTTCAAAAAACTCAACGTGACGGGCTATTTAGCCTTTAATGTTGGGCGTTTTTCTTTGCGCTCACAATCACCTCCTCAACGGAATTCTCTAAATGAAACGGATCGTTTTTTCTTTAAGTTTGTTGTGTTTCAGTGTTTCGCTTCCAGCTGCCAATAAAGAACATCTCAAAAAGCTACAAGAAAGCACCGCTAAACAATGGCTTGATTGGCGCGCAGAAAACCCCGCCACATTCATTGATTTATCCAATGCGGATTTGTCGAGAACCTATTTGAGCGGATTTGATTTGAGTAGAGCAAATCTGAGTCATGTCCATTTGAAAGGCGTGAATTTGACGGGTTCAAATTTGAGCGGCTGCAATTTAAGTTTTGCGGATTTATCACAAGCTAATCTGCGTTTTGCCAATATGAGTAGTGCAATATTGCATTATGCAAATTTAAGTGGCGCGGATTTGAATGGGACAAACTTGCGCGGCGCAAGTCTCTAGTTTGCTAATTTAAATGGCGCAATCGGTATTGCAATAAGTCCAAAGAAAAATTAAAGAAAAACTAGCGATGAGTTTCTTTGTGTTCCACTGAGAAAACGTGCGAGTACAAATTGGCAATCCATTGCCGTCCTTCCTGCGTGACGCGCAAATATTTCAAACCATCACGAATATAACGGCTCACCATATTCCAATAAAAAATCGGGTAACTTTTGTGCAAATCTTCAGGGGTTTGATAATTCAATTTATCATTCACGCCCGTTTCTTGAAATTCATAGAACAACGCAGGTAATTTCCTCAAATAATGCGGATCAGCTAATTGCCCAATCAAATCCGCCGCGCGCACTAATCCAGGGTAAGTATTGGTTGCTTGATGATCGGTGTCGTCGGGGACAGGAAATCGGGTGAGTTCCACATTGATTGCAATGGTTTCTGCATCGATAAAGGAATTTCCACCAAATCGCTCACGAATGAATAACTTACCGCGATCAACATGATAAGGACCTAACGCAGCATCGGTAGAACCAGCGGGTAATGTAATCGTGTTATTTCCAATCCCCGTCGCATAGAAACCTTCGCCATCTTGACGACAAATTCCTCTCACATGACCAATATCATGACATAATAACGAAATAATGAAATTCAACCAATCACGACTTGAAACACCGCCTTCACGAATATGTTTTCCTCTTAGCATTTCCTGCCCGACCATTGTCACCATAATGGTATGTTCCATATTGTGATAAAGCGCGTCGCTATTGGCGAAATGTTCTAATGCCATTCTTCCCGCCCAACCAATAATTGAAACGTGAGAACCGTCCAAATTGCCGTAATTACGTTTGTAAGCAATTTCTAACTGCTGCACAAACGCATCAATAATAACCTCAGTTGGGTTGAACATGGAGAATTTCCTCTAATAAAATATTTTACAAATCATCAGAAAAACAACCTAAACCAATCCTACGCAATCATTAAATGTGCCAATACGTGATATAGTCAAATTCCTATAAAAATTTGGGGGTGATCAAAAGAGAAAGAGATAATTAGACTGTATAGATTTAATTAACATCTTAATTTGAGCACTACCCTTTTTTATAATTGCTGCCGCTCTATTATAATGTAGATTTATTTGGTAGTGGCGAAATGCGAGTAAAACTTATCGGGTTGAACTATTTCTAAACCATTACCATCACGACATCTCATTTCGGGTAGTGATCAAATTAAGATGTTAATTAAATCTATAATTGACTGAAAATAAACCTAAAACAGGCAAAATCATCTCTTGCTTTTGATCACCACCGAATTTATCCCGTTGGGGCATTAGAAGAAAGTGCGAGTTATGATGTTACTACTGTTCCAATGAAATTACTTAATATTGGCTATGAAAACGAAGAACTTCCCTATGAAATCAGTCGTTTAGTGGGTCGTCGTGCGAATTTGCTTACTGCCGTTTGTCATGAAATTTTGCAGATTTTACCTTCCAATAAAACAAAGGTTAATGCGGATTACATTCGACAAGCAGCCAACAGTTCTGAAATTTATGCAAAAATTACGATGAGTTGGGGAAATCTGGTGGATAATGCCGATGAAGCACAGCTTGATAGAATGATCATTTTCATGTGCATAAAATCAAAGGAACAATTGAACAAAAAAGACATTCAACAGGCGTTGAAGAAATATGATTATAAGTACACTTTTTTACAGTTAGAATACGCTTTAATTCGCTTAGAAATTGCTTATATCATAAAAAAGGATTTAGATAATAATCGCTACCATTTTTGCGTGCCGCTTTTTGTGAAATTGTTGAAAGAAATGCCGCTCGAGGAAATGCTTGAATTAGAAATGATTGAATATCGCCGAAGAAATAAAATCGCGGCGAAAATGTGAGAAAAGTCTTTTAAAGACGAGGTAAGAGTTTGATTAAAGTGTGGGCCCGGTAGGATTCGAACCTACAACCAAGGGATTATGAGTCCCCTGCTCTAACCGTTGAGCTACGGGCCCCAAATGAGGGGAAAGGGCTATTTTAGCACATTTTTGGGTTTAGTCCAAAAAGCTGCGCAACTGTTCGGAACGGCTGGGGTGACGTAATTTTCGCAGGGCTTTGGCTTCGATTTGGCGAATGCGCTCGCGGGTGACATCGAACTGTTTGCCGACTTCTTCGAGCGTGTGGTCGGTGGTCATGTCGATGCCGAATCTCATGCGCAACACTTTTGCCTCGCGCGGGGTTAAGCTGTGGAGCATTTCTTGGGTGGCGCGGCGCAATCCTTCAAATGTGGCGGATTCGACCGGCGACGGAATCGCAACATCTTCAATAAAATCACCCAAGTGCGAATCATCATCGTCGCCAATTGGGGTTTCCATCGAAATGGGTTCTTTGGCGATTTTGAGCACTTTGCGCACTTTATCTTCGCCCATATCCATGCGTTCTGCCAGTTCATCGGGGGTGGCTTCGCGCCCTTTTTCTTGGAGAATTTGGCGTTGCACGCGGTTTAATTTGTTAATCGTTTCAATCATATGCACGGGAATGCGAATGGTGCGGGCTTGATCGGCGATGGAGCGCGTGATGGCTTGACGAATCCACCACGTGGCATAAGTCGAAAATTTGTAACCGCGCCGATATTCAAATTTATCAACCGCTTTCATCAACCCGATATTACCTTCTTGAATTAAATCAAGAAATTGCAAACCACGATTGGTGTATTTTTTGGCAATTGAAATCACTAAACGCAAATTTGCCTCGATCATTTCTCTTTTTGCGCGCCGTGCTTTGGCTTCTCCAATCGACATTCTTCGGTTAATTTCTTTGATTTCCATTAAACTTAAGCGGCAATGTTTCTCTAAATCTAATAACTCTTGTTGAGCGGCTTGAATATCGGGAGCAAATCGATCTAAACGGCTTTTCCAAGATTTATTCGCTTTCAACAAACTAGCAACCCATTGTGGATTAGTCAAATTGTTTTTGAATGAAGCGAGAAACTCTTTCTTATCCATGCCAATATCTCTCACGCAAATTTCACGGATAAAGTTTTCACGTTGTCTAATCAATGCAACCGCGCTGCGCAACCGAATTGTCAAATCTTCAATGACCCGCGGCAATACTTTAAACTCTAAAAAGCACTGCGCGACTTCTTGGCGTAATTTCAAATACTTAGGGTGTTCAGCCCCATGTTTTTCTTTTGCTTTAACGCTGGCTAGAAAGACCTCATTTAATTTCCCAAAACGGATTCTTGCTTCTTCCATATCAACGCTTTCATTATCGTCGATAACGATATTATTTTCTTCATCGTCATCATCAACGGGCGCGGTTGTTATAGAACGCGCATCTAATTCAATCGTTGCTTGTGCATCATCAATGGGTGTAATATCTTCGTCGCTCACGCTAGAATTCATGAAACCACTAATGAGTTCTACTAATTTAAGTTCACCTTGCTCGACTTTTTGATATAAATTGAGAAACTCGGCGATAATATCGGGGTGACTGGCGAGAGCAGAAAGGGCTTGGGTCATGCCTTCTTCGATGCGTTTAGCGATTTTAATTTCGCCGTCGCGGGTGAGCAAATCAACGCAGCCCATTTCGCGCATGTACATTCGCACGGGGTCGGTGGTGCGCCCGAATTCGCTATCGACGCTTGCTAACGCGGCGGCGGCTTCTTCGGCGGCATCTTCGTCGGCACTGACCACACTCGTATCGTCAGAAATCAACAACGCATCAATATCGGGCGCAAATTCATGCACGGTAATACCCATATCATTGATCATGCAGATAATATTATCGATTTGTTCGGGATCGACGATGTCGTCGGGAAGGTGATCA
The DNA here is from genome assembly GCA_041161065.1 of Pseudomonadota bacterium. GTDB lineage: Bacteria > Pseudomonadota > Gammaproteobacteria > Beggiatoales > Beggiatoaceae > DYRG01. The sequence continues at coordinate 65,068 of JBEAVE010000009.1, forward strand.
TTGACCTCGTGATAAGTGAGATAGCCCTGCTCTTTGCCTCGGGCGATCAACAGTTTCAAACGCGATTTTTGTTGTTCTTGGTTCATATTGCCTCGATACCCACGAAAAGTTAAAACTTGCCTCTAAGTGTAGTCTATAGTTGGGGAGTTTGCCGCCTGATCCCAAAAATTTCTAGTTCTACCCACTTCAAAAACCATCAATCTATGGGCGAACCCTCTTTTTTCAAGTTTGTGATGGGGTATATTATGTTACAAATTGTCCTGTTCTTTCACCAACCTACATTAAAAAGTTAATTCTTTTCATTAACGGAATGCGCTAATATTTGGGTAGTTTTTTAGCCACACACCCTTTAAACTGATTGCAATGGATACTAGTTTCGATGCTTAATAAATTGTCCCCGCTCTTATCAAAATTAAAACAACGCCTATTTCTCATCGGTAAAAGAAAGTCGCGTGATTCATTAGAACAAACAAAGGATTATTTGAAAACATCGAGTGATTTCGTTGAAGAGCAAATGATCGGTTTGTATCGAAGTCTTAGCGCATTGCTTCCAAATAAAAGACACTGGGGAAGAAGTATTCAATTTATTGCTTCACGACAAGGCGAAGGAACATCGGTTATTTGTCGAGAATTTGCTAAAGTATTGGCGCGCAGATTAGATATGTCTGTTCTGTTAATTGATGCTGATCCGCAAGGCGAACAACTTGCTCACTTTGACATCGCCCGATCAACCGGTTGGAAAGACGTTGTTTTTGATAATAACCCCGTTCAACATACTTTAAATCAAATTGCTCATTCAAAACTCTTTGTCACCCAAATGGCAATGCCCGGTGAATCGGTGACCAGAATTGTTCATGCCCCTGAAATTGAAGCTATTTTAGAAGAACTAAAACGACAATTTGATTTTATTGTTATTGATACATTACCCGGTACAATTTCCGTTGATGGTCTAACGCTTTCTCATAAAGTCGATGGCGTTATTTTAGTGGTCGAAGCCGAAAGTACCCGTTGGCAAATTGTTCAACAAACTAAAGAAAATATAGAAATTCGGGGTGGTAATGTGTTAGGGGTAATTCTTAATAAACGGCGATTTTATATTCCTAAATTTATCTATGATCGATTACTTTAATATGGGGGAACAACGGTGTCTATTTTGAAAAGAATCTTGAAACGATTAAATTGGAAAGATCGCCAATTATCTCGATTAGCAACGCACATTACATCGGAGAGCAAATTCCAACAAGCATTACGGCGAGAAAGTGCGCGTTCAGATCGTAATGGACAAGGTTTTTCGTTGGCGGTTTTTGAATTAAAAGAACTTGCTCACCCGACCACCCAAGCATTGATTGATATTTTGCGTTATCGATTGCGCGGAACGGACGAAGCGGGCTGGTTGGGCGGGCAACAGTATCTTGGCGTGATTTTATTTGCAACACCTCAAAAAAGTGGCGCGGAGAGCTTTATTTACGATGTTTTCAAAAAATTATCCAATAAAAACGTAGAGTTACCCGCTTATCAAATTTACCTTTACCCTAAAGATTGGCGATTGCCCGACGACATAAATTCTCCTCCTGATTGAGGTTTTTATGGGTTGCATTGCAGAATGCGGGTTATTGTGCAAAAAAAGCCACATTCAATCGAAAATGGGTTGCTGTCTTTGATTTTTTTCGTTATAAAACAATCTGTTGCAGAATAATTACAATTGGCAAAAATATTGCTCTAGCCCGCTAAACAACATTCCGGTAGGAGGAATAATGTCCAGTTCATACGCCATACATTCAAAAGAATTTAGAGAACTTGCTCAAAAAAATACACCTTGGTTTGATCTAAATTCTTCTAAAGAAAATTTATTAGCCAATATTTCTGATTTTAACGCTATCATTGACCGTGAGTGTCTGCGTAGCGAGCGGTTTCAGCAGGATTTTTCCTTAGTCACCTTCAAAAAAACAGATGACCAAACATTTGAACATTTATTGCAAGTATTAGCGCGTCGTTTGAGAACAAGTGATGCCGCAGGTTGGATTAGTCATGAATACATTGGCGTGTTGTTATCTAATGCAAGTTCACAACAAAATGCTAATTGTTTTGTAAAAAGTATCCATAATATGATGAAATCCCGAGAGGTTGCATTGCCAGAATATCATATTCATCTTTATGCTAAGAAATGGAATCATGAAGAAAGTGAAACAACGGCTGATTTTCAATATTTCAACACGGTGAGGAAAAGTTCGCCTTGTCCAACCTTAGAAAATCCTATTCAATTACCTATTATTGAAATGAAGAATCCACCCGTTTTAGGGCATTTGTTTCCTCACGGAATGCCTTGGTGGAAACGCACAATTGATCTTATTGGTGGGACATTTGGCTTATTGGTTTTAATGCCATTGCTAGTTGTAACCGCTATTTATATTAAAATGGTTTCACCGGGTCCGATTTTCTTTCGCCAACCGAGAGCAGGTTATTTAGGTAAGCCTTTCATTATTTGGAAGTTTCGCACCATGAAAGTGAACGCTAATGTTTCTCAACATCAAAGTTACATTGAGCAATTGCTTAAAAATGGTAAGCCTATGTACAAATTAGAAGACGCTGACCCACAAATCATTCCGCACGGTAATGCGTTAAGAAAAACAGGTATTGACGAATTACCGCAGTTAATCAATGTGTTGCGTGGAGAAATGAGCCTTGTTGGACCGCGTCCAGATGTTTTTTACGCGATTAAAAATTACAAATCTTGGTATCATGCGCGCAGCGATGCGTTTCCCGGTTTGACGGGTTTGTGGCAAGTGAGCGGCAAAAATAACATTAGTTATGAAGAAATGATGCGGCTAGATATAAAATACGCTCATAGTTTTTCTTTCTGGTTAGATGTAAAGATTTTGTTACTAACACCGATTACAATTGCTCAACAAGTATTAGAACGCTTGAAACGTAGAAAACAGAGCTAAACGATTACAAACTTCTTCTCCTCCCTGCGGAGGCATGGTGTAATACCTGCCTCTGCTTTTTTCTTTTAATTTTGTTTGAGAGGACAATGTTATGCAAGGTCAAAAAATTGTGGTGACGGGTGGCGCAGGCTTTCTCGGTTCACACGTCGTAAAACACTTATTAGAACTCAATAATGAAGTCGTGGTATTAGATGATTTCTCCAATGGTAAAATGGTGCATTTGGCACAAATGCGTGAGCACCCTAAATTAACCATTATTCGCGGCGATATTACTCATCGAGGAGATGTCGTTCAAGCCTTTAAAGGTTGCAATATAGTTATTCATTTGGCGGTCTTAGATTTACGTCAATCAATCAAAGAACCCAAACGGGTTAATAGCGTGATTGTCGACGGCACGATTAATTGCTTAGAAATTGCCAAAGAAAATAAGATTGAATTGTTCTTAAATTGTTCTTCTTCCGAAGTGTATGGAACAGCGGAATATGTTCCAATGAATGAGAAACATCCTTTGCACCCAGAAACACCTTATGCCGCCGCCAAAGTTGCCCAAGATATGTACACTTTCAGCTATGGTCGCACTTATGGTCTGCCTTGGACAACCATTCGCCCCTTTAATATGTACGGACCTAATTCTCACTGGCAAGGATTTAGAGGAGAATTGATTCCAAAAATGATTGTCCGTGCAATGAACAAACAACCATTAGTTTTATTTGGTTCGGGTGAGCAAACGCGAGATTTTCTTTATGTTGAAGAGGCAGCAAAAGCGGTGATTGATGTAGCAAATAATCCGCTTTCTCGGGGGCACACATTGAACTTTTGTACGGGTAAAGAAACATCGGTAAGAAAGATTGCAGAATTGATTTGTCAGGCATTTGATCTTGATCCCGAAGAATTTATTCAAAGTCAGCCCCCACGTCCGGGTGATGTTATGCGACATTTGGGCGATCAAAAAAACTTTGCAGAAATTGTAGGTTATTCTCCCCAAGTTGAAATAGAAGAAGGCATTCAAAAAACCATTGAATGGTTTAAGCATTTGCCTTACAAACCCGCTGAATTGCTTGCTCAAGAAGTTTTGCGGAGTTGGGAGTAAATATGAGTACGTTTTGGATAACGGGCGCAACAGGACGCTTAGGGTGCGAAATTACCGCCCGTTTAGAACAACTTGGAGAGCAAGTTGTGCCGCTGGTTTTCGCTGGTTATCCATTACAACCCAAACGTTTGAAATGGTACGCACAAACCCAACCCATTCAAGCTAAATCCAAAGAAGATTTAGAGAAACTTCCTCAACCTGATTATTTAATCCATTTACATTGGCAAGTCAAACGGGATTTGTCTTTTACAGAGCAACTATTATATGAAATAGAGTGGAATATTCACCGTTTGAATTTTTTATGGAATGTATTACAAAAATCTAATGTAAAAAGAATCGTGAATCTTTCCTCGATTAAGGTATTTAGCCATTTCAATCCCAATCCAATTTCTTCGCAAACTTTACCGTCTCCAAATTCACCCTACGGTATTGCAAAAATTGCGGCGGAGTTGTTTCTAAATAGCCATTTTCCTCAACAAATAACCCATTTGAGATTGAGTTCTGTTGCTTCGTTTGGAGAACACCCTGCGCAGTTATTAAGTCAGCTTTATGCAAGTGCTTTTCATGAAAAAAAAATTCGCCTAAATGCACCACACACCACCGCTTTGTTGTATATTGAAGAAGCGGCAGATTTGATTATTAATGCTGCGTGGCAAGGATTAGAACATTCTTATATTGTAAGCGGTAAAGAAATATTGAATGCAGAGATTGCAAATATATTCGAGCAAATCACTAACAAAAAACTTCAGGCAGATTTTGTAGATTTAGCTCCGAATACAACCGACTTAACGTTTGTTTCTGATATTGCAAAACTGCAAACAACTTGGACACGAAATTATAACATGGTTGATACCATTAAGGCTTTTCTGCAAGCCCATTTGTCGGTGTAAATATTTTTACTTTTTTGAGGAAGAAAAACGATGTCATCAAACTTAAATGTAGCGGTAATTGGTTGTGGTTATTGGGGACCTAATTTAGTGCGTAATTTTAATGCCGCCCCAAATTGTACGTTGAAAACCCTATGCGATACAAATCCAGATCGTTTGAATGCAATGAAAGCATTGTATCCCCATGTTCAAATGGAATCTGATTACAAACAAGTGATTTCTAATCCTGATATTCACGCGATTATTATTGCATTGCCTGTGCATTTGCATTACCCGATAGCAAAGGCTGCGCTAGAAATGGGAAAACACGTTTTAATTGAAAAGCCAATGACGGCTTCAGTTGCGGAATCAACAGAATTAGTTAATCTCGCTAAACAGAAACAATTAACTTTAATGGTCGGGCATACTTTTATTTATTCTGCGCCGGTAAGAAAAATTAAAGAAATCGTTGATTCTGGAGATTTGGGCGACATTATTTATATGAGTTCTCGCCGCTTAAATCTGGGTTTATTTCAAAAGGATATTAACGTAGCGTGGGATTTAGCTCCGCATGATTTAGCGATTATGCTTTACATTTTACAAAGCGATGCACAGTCGGTAAATTGCACGGGCGTTGATGCAGCGAATATTTCCGATAAAATTGAAGCAATTACTAATTTGTCGGTGAATTTCAAAAATGGGGTTTTTGCGAATATTCAAAGTAGTTGGTTAGACCCAAACAAAGTTCGCGATATGACATTTGTCGGGACAAAGAAAATGCTCGTGTTTAATGACATAGAACAATTTGAGAAAATTAAAATCTACGATAAAGGTGTAGATATGCCGCCTGCGGGTTATTCTACCTTTGCAGATTTTGTATTTGCTTACCGTAATGGTGATATGTATTCGCCGTCATTGAAAATGGTAGAACCATTAAAGCTAGAAGCGCAACATTTCTTAGATTGTATTCGTTCTGGGGCAAAGCCAGAAACCAGTGGTGAAGAGGGTTTGAAAGTGGTGCAAATTTTAGAGGCTTCTTCATTATCTTTGAAACAAAATGGGGCACAAGTTGTTATTAACAATACATTATGATTCGATGGATAAGAGCAGAATTTCGAGATAATTTTTCTGTTCGTTCATTTGCTCAATTTTCCGCCACTTTTTTTATTGCGTTAGCGTTTTCTTACGTTGTTGTTGCTTTATTAAGTGGCGATGAAAAGTATTTCAAAGTGGCTGCTATTTTGGGTGTTGCGCCGCTGTTTGTTTTAGTGCCTAATAAAGAGCGATTTTTGATGGGGCTTTTCTTGTTTTCCATTAGTTTAGGAACAGGAAAAGCTATTTATGATGAAATGGGAGAAACTAACCCTCCTCTCAAACACTTTTTCTTGTTAAAATTATCTGACATTTTGATGTTTGTGTTGCTTGCGATTAGAATGGCGGTTATTTATAAGGGAGAAAACCCGCGATTTTCGGTTTGGAAAGCTAAACCATTTATATTTGTTGTGTTATGGACAATTACGACTTATTTGTCGATGTTTCCAGCCGTTGATAAGGTTGCAACTTTTATTGGTGCGTGGGATATGATGCGGGCAATTCTAACGTATTTTGTTATCTTCCACTATGTGCAAAAAAGAGAAGATGTGCATTTTATAATGGCGGGATTATTTGCAACATTAATGTTTCAAACTCTGCTTGTTATTGCACAGCATCTTGCGCAAGATATGCTTATTCAATTACCCGGTTTAGATGCAGAGAAAGATGACGTTGATGGGATTGGTTTTAGACCCTCGGGGACGATGGGACATTCGAGCAATTACGCAAAGATAAGTGGCGAAATTTTGCCCGTTGCATTGGCTTATGGTTTCTTTGCGCCGCGTTTCTACAAAGTCGCAGGGCTTGGTGTTTGGTTAATTGGGGCGGCGGCACTGGCTTTGACAGTTTCAAGGGCGGGTTTGGCGAGTTGGTTGTTCACAGCGGCATTGTTTCCATTTGGTTTAATGTTTCTCAGAATTGTACCTATTCGTCCAATGATTCCTCTGTTCTCAGCATTTCTATTAGTAATTGCAATCGCAGCGGGGGTCGTCGCGGCAATGGCGGGGGATAAACTGGCAAGCCGCATGAAAGACGATCATGGTTCGGCAGAAACCCGAGAACCTATGTGGCAAGTTGCTGATAATATTATTAAAAAACACCCCATCATGGGAATTGGTTGGACAAATTACGTCGCCGTGCACCACAAATACGATAACACGGAGAAACAAATTTCCTATGTTTTACCGTTGCCCGTGCATAATTTATATCGTTATTACGCCGCAGAAATTGGTCTTCCGGGGTTGGTTTTTTTCTTATGTATTTTATTTCTAACAATGTGGGAAGCCTTGCGTTGTGCAATGTCGCCTGATTTAACAATGTTAGAACGTTCCGTTCATTTAAGTATGATTTTGGCGATTTCTACCATATTTCTACAGGCGCATACGGGAAAGGGATTTGTCGATCATTTGGCGCATATTTCTTCTGTTGTTATTTACGCCGCGTGCTCAGTAAGGCAACTAGAATTACTCCAATCAAAAAAAGAAAAAGAAATGGTTACATTATGAATTTACAACGTAGCAATTTGTTCTTAAATATGCTGAGCAACTGGGCGGCATTATTAGTAGCCGTTTTGGTAGGATTTTTCTTAACTTCCTATATTATTGGACATTTAGGAAAAACCGGATTTGGTATTTGGACACTTATCAATGCGATCATTAGTTATTACAACGTATTAGATTTGGGCGTAAGCTCGGCTTTAACTCGTTACGTTGCTCGAGATGCAGGAAAGAAAGATTTTATTTCTCTCAATTTAACGATTAATACAACTTTGGTCTTTTTTTGCGTCATTGGATTGGTGATTTTTAGTTTTTCTTTTGGGATAGCAACGCCGTTAATTGATTTTTTTCACGTTGAAATGGAATCTCAAGCAGATTTTAGCTTTCTAATCTTAATGCTTGGGATAAGCATGAGTTTATTATTTCCGGGTAATTTTTTTGGTTCAATTCTTAAAGCACATGAGCAATTTTTTGTTGCAAACATGGTTAATATTTTGGTCACTTTATTTAGAACAATATTAGTCATTATATTTCTGAATATGGATTTGGGACTTAAAGGATTAGGCTATGCAAATGTTGCAAGTGCGGTTCTCAATCTAATACTGTATTATATTTTATGCTTAAAACTATTTCCGCAGATTAAATTCAATTTATTGGGCGCAAAATTCCAAACATTCAAGATGTTAATGGGATTTGGCGCAGCAACGATGGTTATGGAAATTGCGAGCATTTTACGGTTTGATTTAGATAGTTTTGTGATTGGAAAATGGCTCGATTTATCAGCGGTAGGAACATTTGCAGTGGCGGGTTTATTAATGCGTTATTATGTGATGTTTCTCAATTCTGCAACAATTACTACTTTTACACCTCGATTTGCGAGTTTAGAAGGTGAAGGAAATTATCAAGAATTAAAAGCGTTATATTTGAAATCATTAAGCATTGGTGCATTTTTAAGTTTTGGGATTGCAACACCCATTATTATGTACGGTGAGCAATTTGTTTTATTATGGGCAGGCAAAGAGTTTATTGAAGCAGTGCCTGTTTTGTGGTTAATGGCGGCGAGTTTTGCTCTCACAATGGCGCAAAGTAGCAGTGTTGCTATGATGTATGCGTTGCACAAACATCAAATATTTGCAGTGGTTTCTCTTGTTGAAGGAATTGCTAATTTATTATTGAGCATTTACTTAGCTCCTAAATATGGTATTGTTGGGGTTGCATTGGGAACAGCAATTCCTATGATTTTCGTTAAATTAATCTTACAACCATTGTATTTGACACGCATTGTTGATGTTCCATTAATTTCTTATGTTTCAACATTGCTACCGCCGCTATTTTTAGCAGTTCTATTGGCAAGCATTCCTTTCCATTCTCCGCAGTGGATTCCTCTCATTCAGGGATATGTCGCTTTGGTTTTATGGAGCATACCCATTTTGCTTTGTTTTGGATTGTTTTATAGTATAATCCACCCTGAAGACGGACAACAAATATGGGCAAAAATTACCCGTAAAACGGTTTCAACATAGGAACAAATAATGAGCAAAATATTATTGGTAGGACATAGTGGTTCTTTTAATAAAGGTTGTGAAGCATTAGTGCGCAGTACTATTGATATTGTTCAGCGTCATCTTCACCCCCAAAGTATTTCTCTAATGTCTGATGATCCGCAATCTGATAGGAAAGCAATTGCTCACGATTTGCCGCAACTTTCTATTCATAATGCGTTACCAAAAATGGGAGGAAAATTTACACCCAGTTGGATATTAGAAAGGGTAGAATCTCGTATTATTCGCCGTTTGTATCCGGGTTTGCCGGCTTATGCAACATGGTTAAATCGTCGTTTCTACAAAAATATGAATATTGTTATTAGTATTGGTGGTGATACTTTCTCTGATGATTATGAAGGACCGTCCGCTTATTTTGGTGAATTAGATTTAGCGCGAAGAAACGGGGCTTTCACGATGATTTGGGCGGCTTCAATTGGACCTTTCAAAAAGTTAGAACAACATTGGGCAACAAAATTAAAACAAATTGATTTAATTACTGTGAGAGAAAAAAATACGCTGCATTATTTGGAATCTTTGGGGGTTAGTGATAATGTTAAAGCGGTTTCCGATCCTGCTTTTTTATTGGAAAAATACCCCGAAGGAACGCCGCCGCTTCCTCAAGAAAAAACGATTATTGGTTTAGGTATGAGTGCAATTGTGGCGGATTACGGTTCGGATCATAATTTCTACATGGACGCATTTGTAGAATTTGCTCAAACTTTATTGAAGAACAACAACTATCATCTTGTTTTAATTCCCCACGTTGTTTCTCCCGATAATAATGATTTGACTGTGTGTGAAATCTTGGCAAATAAATTAAAAAATCCTGATAATTTACAAATCATTAGCCCTGAATTGAATACTTGCCAAATGAAATATGTTATTAGTCAATGTCAGTATTTTATTGGTGCAAGAACTCATTCAACTATTGCTGCACTTTCAAGTCATATTCCGACCCTAAGTATTGGTTACAGTGCAAAAGCCATTGGTATTAATCAAGATATTTTTGGTCATACCGATTATGTTTTGCCAATTAAAGCACTTTCTTTTAATAGCTTGGTAGAAAAATTCAATATAATGATTGAGAAAAATCTAGAAATTGTAGAAACCCTAAAAAAGCGTATTCCAGAAATCCAAAAGAAATCTAATTTAAGTGGTGTTTATTTGCAACAAGCCTTAGCTGCAAAAGGTTTATTATGAGCAAATTATCTGTAGTTATTATTGCTAAAAATGAAGAAAGAAACATTGCACGCGGGATTGAATCGATTTTAGAAGCAACCGCCCATTTAGGTAATGTCGAAATTGTTTTAATTGATTCCATTTCTACCGATAAAACTATTGAAATTGCTCAAAATTACCCGATTAAAATCATTCAACTTGATCCAAACTTTTTTATTTCTCCGTCGGCAGGACGTTTTATTGGTTTGAAATATACAATGGGAGAATTTGTTTATTTCTTAGATGGTGATATGCACTTAGATCAAAAATGGTTTGAAGTTGCTTTGCCCATTATAGAAAATAATCCAAAGTTAGCGGGGATTGCTGGGAAATGTCATGAAATAACATTTGATGATTATTTTCAAGAAATAAAAAGTGAGAATTTAGATCGTTTCAGTGTCGGCGATCAAATCCATCAAGTGAAACATTTGGGGCAATCCGTTTTATATAGAAGAACGGCGTTAGAAAAAGTCGGAGGTTTTAATCCCTATTTGGCAAATGAAGAAGAATTAGAATTAGGTTTAAGATTAAGTGCAGATGGCTATGAATTACAACGTATTCCTATTTCAATGACCGTTCATTACACCAAATACTATAGCAATGAAAACCCAAGTGGTTTAACTCTCCGTCAAATGAAAAGAGATTGGTTTTTAGGACGTTATGTTGCACTAGGACAAGTATTAGCTTTGTTATGGAACAACCCATTTGTCGGGGAATATATAAAATCATATTGGAAATCGTTGTTATTTACCTTATTTTATTTGATAGGAATTGTGAGTATTTTTGTAGATGTTGCTTACTTTTTAATATGGTTTGTTCTATTATTTGGATTTCTAAGTTTGAGAGCATTAATTAAAAGAAATATAACAGATACTTTGCTTTATATTGTGGATTATTCTCTTTCTGCTTATGGTTTTGTGATGGGTTTTTTCAAATCTCCTCCTAGCATTTCAACTTACCAACCACAGCTTAAATTTATCAAATGAAATTCTTAAAAGATTTTTTCTGGAAATTAATCAATTACTCGGGTTTGATCTGGTTTGTTCGAGAGGTTTTAATGAGAAATAAAGCGGGAATTTTGCTTTATCATGAACCAACCCCTGAGCAATTAGAGAAACATTTGCAGTTTCTAACAAAACATTATAATTTTATTACGCTTGATTTGTTAGTTGAAGCGATTTGTCAGCAAGATTGGTCTAAAATACCGCCAAAAGCCTTAATTGTTACATTAGATGATGGACATCAAAGTAATTATTTATTATTGGAAATTTTTAAGCAATACCATGTAAAACCAACAATTTTTGTTTGCAGCCAAATTATAAATACGCATCGCCACTTTTGGTGGAAAAATAACTATCCAAATCATTATGAACTAAAAGAAATACCTCGTAAAGAAATGTTGCAACGCTTATTAGAAAAAGTAGGGTATTTTCCTGAAAAAAATTATGAAGATCGTCAAGCGTTAAATTTAGAAGAAATTGAGGAAATGAAACCTTTTATTGATTTTCAAGCACATACTTGTTTTCACCCTATTTTAACGATGTGCGAAAATAATGAAAGTCACGCTGAAATTCACAATTGTAAAACAGATTTAGAGCAATTATTAGAGCAACCCATTAAACATTTTGCTTATCCAAATGGCGATTACACACAAAGAGAAATTGCCTATTTGAAAGAAGCAGGTTATTCCTCTGCGAGAACAGTTGAATTTGGTTGGAATACAATAAAGACCGATCCTTATCAATTGAATATTTTAAGTGGTAGTGACGATGTTTCAATTGAAAAGCTGTCAGCTCAAATAACAGGTATTTTTAATTTATTAGTAGGTGCGAAATGATTAAAGGTAAAATTGCTTATTTAATGACTGATTTTCCATCGGTTAGCCATACCTTTATTTCACGGGAAATAAAAGAAATGCAGGCGTTAGGCGTTCATATTAGCTGCTTTGCAATTCATACCCCGCCCGCGCATGAAGTAGCAAAAGAAGATGACGATTTTAAGGGTAATGTTTTTTATTTCTTTCCATTAAATAAATGGGCATTTGTCAAATCTCATTTGATGACGTTAATTAGAAATCCTTTTCAATATTTGTATTGGTTTTGGTATATAGTTAGTCGCCCTAATACAAAGTTAAGAGATCGTTTGCGGTGTGCTGTGCATTTTTTAGAAGCAATTTATTTGACGGTTGAAATGAAAAAACAACAAATCAAACATATTCATGCGCATTTCTTACAAGGTAATGCAACGGTTGCAATGCTTATTTCAAAATTCCTAAATATTACTTATAGTGTTACTGTTCATAATAGTACATTGCCAATGGATAAAATATTACAAAAAGAAAAAATTCAGCACGCAAAATTTCTTATTGCTATCTCTAATTACAATAAACAAAAATTGTTAGAAACTGCTCCAACTTGTGGTGAGAAAATATTTGTGGTGCATTGTGGTTTAGACCCCGAACAATTTTTGCCAAATCCTGAAATACCAAACATTTTTACTTTTCTTGCAATTGGGCGTTTAACATGGGAGAAAAGTTATCCTGATTTAATTGAAGCCTGCCGTATTCTAAAAAACAAAAATTTAATATTTCAATGCATCATTGTTGGTGATGGCGATGAACGCCAAAATATAGAGCAACTTATTGCAAAATACGGGTTAGAAAAAGAAATCAAATTGGCGGGTTTAGTATTGCAGGAAGAAATCCAAAAATATTATAATAAAGCGCATTTGTTTGTGTTATCCAGTATTACGGAAGGAATCCCTGTTGTTTTAATGGAAGCGATGTCTAAAGGTTTGCCCGTTATTGCAACACGGATTACAGGTATTCCAGAATTGATTGACGATAAGGAAAATGGTTTTCTAGTTCCCGTAAATCAACCTGTTGAATTTGCTAATACCATTGAATTCTTTATGAATAATGAAATGCTAAGAAAAGAAATGGGTTTGAAAGGACGACAAAAAATTAACCAATCGTTTCATATTGTAAAAAACATACAACTTTTGAAACAAATTTTTGAATCACAATTAACGCCTAAAATATGATTAATCGACTTCTAAAATTGAGCATTGCCTTATTTTATGCAATAGGAAAAACCTTTAGAAATAAAGAAAAGTTGCTGGTTTTGTGTTATCATGAAATAGCTAAAGATCAGCAATCTCGTTTCGTTAAACAACTGGAGATTCTAAATAGAGCAACTAAACCTGTTTTTGCAGATGCGCCTTATTGTGAGAAAAGTTCTTATAGAAGGGTTGCAGTGACATTTGACGACGGATTTGAAAATCTGTTAGAAAATGCCTTTCCTATCATGAAAGAAAAGAATGTTCCAGCAACACTATTTATTCCAACTGCTTGTTTAGGAAAATACCCTGCTTGGTTAGAGAAAACTACCCATGAAAATAAATATGAACGGTTAATGTCTTTAGAACAATTGCAACGTATTTTTGAGAATGTTTTAATCGGGTCGCACAGTTTAACTCATGCTGATTTGACTAATTCAAATGTAAATGTAGAGCACGAATTAGTGGAATCTAAGAAACAACTTGAAAAATTGCTTAATAAAGAAATTAGCTTATTGGCTTTTCCTTATGGGCGTTCTGATGAACGGGCGCGAAATATAGCTAAAAAAGTGGGTTTCAAGCGGGTATTTAATGCTGATCCGATTGTTGAGGAAAGTGATTTCTTTATGGGAAGAATTAGCGTTTCTCCTGATGATTGGCAGATTGAGTTCTACTTAAAGATTTATGGTGCTTATGCTTGGTTGCCGAAAGCTATTTTGTTAAAGAAGAAATTAAAGGAAATATTGAATGCTAAATTTTGAAATAGAAATAGATAACATCAATGCGCAAGAGTGGTCGGTTTTATTAGAACAATTTGATGATGCTAGTTTATATCAAACATGGTCTTATGGGGCTGTGCGTTGGGGAGAGCAAAACTTAAGTCATTTGCTATTAAAAAAGAACAATGAAGTGGTTGCAATGGCGCAGTTAAGAATTGTGAGAAAACCGTTAATGGGCGGCATTGCTTATTTACGTTGGGGTGGTTTGTGGCAAAAGAAAAATCAAGAACAAGATATTGCTGTTTTTCGTGCAATGATTTCAGCGTTAAAAGAGGAATATGCAAAAAAACGAGGATTGTGGTTAAGAATATTACCCAATATTAGAGAAACAGAAGGTAGAAATTATATTAAAATAATGGAAGAAAATGGATTTCAATATACCCTTCCTTTTGAAGGAGGAAGAACGTTGTATGTTGATTTGAATTTATCATTGGAAGAATTAAGAAAAAACCTTCAATCTCGTTGGCGAAATTATTTAAAAAAGGTTGAGCAAAGTCATTTAAAAATAATTGATAAATCACAAGAAGAACTTTACGATATTTTTTCAAATATGTACAAAGAAATGCACCATCGTAAAAATTTTTTAGAATATGTAGATATTGAGGAATATCGTAAGTTACAGTTTGATTTACCTTCACAATTTAAGATGAAAGTATTGGCGTGTGAGTTAGATAATATTCCTCAAGCTGCGATCATTTGTGCGGCGTTAGGAAATATGGGGATTTATGTTCTAGGAGCAACCAGTGATGACGGTTTGAAAAATCGCGGTTCTTATTTATTGCATTGGAAAATGATTGAATGGTTAAAAAATGAAGGCTATCGTTGGTATGATTTGGGAGGAATTGATCCCGAGAAAGTACCCGGAACCGCGCAATTCAAATATGGTTTGGCGGGAAAAACCGGTATAGATTCGCAACCCATTGGACAATTTGATATTTGTTTTAATCCTTTGAGCAAAATCACAATAAAAATTGTAGATAATTTGCGATTTCAAATGCGTTGGTTGAAAGAAAAGTTTAATTTGTAATAAGGTAAATATTATATGGCACTTTCTTATGTTTTAATGACATCTGCGCGAAATGAAAGTAAATATATCGAAGGCGTTATAAAATCGGTTATTTCACAGCGCATTTTACCTAAGAAATGGGTAATTATTAGTGATGGTTCAACCGATAATACCGACGCAATTATCCAGCAATATGCAAAACAGCATTCTTTTATTCATTATTTGAGAACAGAACCCACGATTGATCGTAATTTTGCGTCAAAAGTTTATGCTTTGAAAATAGGTTTGAAATTATTGGAAAATGAAGAATATGATATTATTGGTAATTTAGATGCAGATATTACATTTGAAGCTCATTATTTTAGTGAAATTTTGAAAAGATTTGAAAATGATCCTCAGTTAGGAATTGTGGGCGGTGTTGCTTATGAAGATCATCAAGGAAAAATCATTCCCCAAGATAATGCAATGGAGTGGAATGTCGCGGGAGCAAATCAGAATTTTAGAAAGGCTTGTCATGAGCAAATTGGAGGGTATCGTCCTTTATTGCGTGGCGGAGAGGACGCATTAGCCGATTTAATGGCGAGAATGCACGGTTGGAAAGTGCAATCATTCCCCGAATTACATTTAATGCACCATCGTCATGCAGGTACAGAAAAAGGGCACGTTTTGAAATCACGATATGGGTTAGGAAAATTGGATTATTCTTTTGGTTATCACCCCTTATTTGAAATCGCAAAATGTATTTTTAGAATTAAAGAAAAACCCTATTTCACGGGAAGTGCAGCAAGGTTTCTAGGCTATTTCGTGTCAATGGTTAAAAGAGAACCTTTGGCGATCCCAAAAGAAGTCGCTGCTTTTTTGAGAACAGAACAGTTACAGCGTTTAAAAAATACTTTTAGAGGAAAATAATATGTGTGGGGTTTGTGGAATTTGGCATTATCAGTCCGAGAAAACAGTTGATCCGCAAACAATTGAAGTAATGAAACAGCGTTTAGAAAAACGCGGTCCTGATGATCAAGGAACTTATCTTGATGGTGCATTAGGTTTGGGTTTCAGACGCTTAGCTATTATTGATTTGAGCGGCGGTCATCAACCCATGACAAATGCTCAAAAAGATTTGTGGTTAGTGTTTAATGGTGAAATCTATAATCATGAAAGTTTAAGAGAGGAACTGAAATCACGAGGTTGTCAATTTCGTACCCGTTCTGATACCGAAGTTCTTTTATATGCTTACCAAGAATTTGGTGAAGAATGTGTCCACAAATTGAGAGGAATGTTTGCTTTTGTTGTTTGGGATTCAAAGAAACAACAATTATTTGCTGCAAGAGACCGTTTAGGAATTAAACCGTTTTATTTCTATGATGATGGAGAAACATTTGTCTTTGCTTCCGAATTAAAAGCCTTGCGTGAAGGATTACCAAAGAAATTAGATTTGAATTTATTTTCATTAGAACGATTCTTAACTTATCGTTATGTACCGGGTCCAGAAACCATGTGGAAAGGGGTTTCAAAATTACAACCCGGACATCGCTTAATTAAAACAAAAAATAAACAATTAATTGAATCTTATTGGAAACCTTCTTTTGAGGATTACAATACAACCATTTCAACTGAGCAATATCTTGAACAACTAGAAAGGATTTTATTTGAAACCGTTAAATTACATTTAGATGCAGATGTTCCTTTAGGTGTGCTATTAAGTGGCGGATTAGATTCAAGCACGATTTTAGCCTTTGCAAAAGCACAATCTAATAGCATCAAAGCGGCTTTCTCCATTGGTTTCAAACAGGGTGGTGAATTTGATGAAACACATTATGCAAAACAAGTTGCAGAACACTTTGGTATTGAACACGTTATTCTAAAAATAGATGAACAAGATTTTCTCAATGGATTACAAGATTTCATTTGGTTTCAAGATGAACCGCTTGCTGATCCAACCGGCTTGCCCTTATATTTGATTTGTCAAGAAGCAAAGAAAAGCGTTACAGTTTTGTTAAGTGGTGAAGGGGCAGATGAAATATTTACAGGGTATGATCGTTATAAAATTGCACCCTTTCTAAATTGGAATTTACAGTTGTTTCAAGGGATTTCTAAAATGTTTTCATCTGGTTCTTATAAATCCCGTTTTCTGGGTGCTTTGACAGAGAAAAATATGGCTGCAAAATGGCAAGCAGTTTCTTCATTAACTTCTTTAGATATGCGAAAGAATCTTTTAATGCCCGACATAGATTTCAAACAAGCAAATGAAGCCTTTTTAGAGGATTTGCAGAAACAATTAGCGGGTATTCAAAATCCGATTAATCAAATGCAAATGATGGATAGAAACATGTGGTTGCCAGAAAACATGCTCACAAAGAAAGATCGTATGACAATGGCGGCTTCTATTGAAGCGCGAGTTCCATTTCTAGATCATGTATTAGTGGAGTTTGGTTTGAAATTGCCGCCGTCTTTAAGATTGCATCATTTCACGGGGAAATGGGCGGTACGTCAAATTGTTAAAAATAAACTCCCAGAAAACATTACCAATCGCCGCAAAACAGGCTGGCCTATTCCATTAGGAACTTGGTTTAGAAATCAAATGAAATCGTTATCATACGACGTATTATTGGGAGAGCAAAGTCGGCAGCGGGGATTGTTTTCTCCTTCTGCATTAGAAAAAATTTTAGAAGAACATAACAAACAAACGGTTGATCATGGGCGTTTGATCTTTTTACTATTGTGCATGGAAATGTGGTTGCAACAATATGCGTAATTTATAACGAAATATTTTTGAGGAATAACAAATGAAAGTAGGTTTAGTTGGTTGTGGTGTCATTGCAGCAACACACGCAATGGTTTTGAAGAAAATCAAATCCCAAGCGCATTTGGTGGTTTGTGATGCGAATATAGAAACAGCGCGTCAGTTTGCTCAAAAGATTCATGCGCAAGGGGGTGTTTATACAACAATAGAGGAACTTTTAGAACAAGAACGTCCCGATATGGTGCATATTTTAACACCGGTTTCAAATCATTTTGATGCCGCTCAAAAAGCCTTGCAAGCGGGTTGTCATGTGTATTTGGAGAAACCCCTCACAGAAACCCCTGAACAGTTTCGCCAATTAAATGAACTGGCAAAAGAACGCAACCGTATTTTAGCCATTGGTTATAGCACGTTAGGCATGCCAGTGGTTATGAAAGCAAAACAGCTAATTGAAACGGGTAAATTAGGGCGTTTAATTGCGGTTCATTGCGATTTCATGTGCGCGTGGGAGGGGAATAGCATTCCCGATGGAAAACCCGACCATTGGGCTTACACGTCCAAAGGCGGCGTTCTTCAAAATATGGTTGATCACCCCGCGAGTTTAATTGTCGATGTTTTAGATGCGCCAGAAACCTTGCAATATAAATATCATTATGGGCATAGAAACTTATTGCCACACAACCGCCCTGATTTATTACATATCAGTATGCAAAACGCCGATCAAATGGGTTCTTTTACGCTTTCTTTAGGACATGGAAATGGGCATCGCGTGGCGAATTATTATTTAGAGAAAGGTACGATTACAATTGATATGACGCGGCAGCTTTTTAATTTAATTCAAGGAAGCGGTCCTCCTAATGTCATTAAGAAAACACTTTCAGGCATTACAAGTGGGTTTGCATCGGCAGGCGGTTCGATTGGAAATGTCTTTAAAGTTGCAACCGGTAAATTGCGTAAAGCTCCGGGTATTTTTAACTTGATAGAAAACTTCTACCAAACGATTGAAGGACGCTCTCGTTTAATTGTGAGAGAAAATGTTGCATTTCAAATGACGCAAATGTTAGATGACATTTGGACTGATATAAACAACCACCCATTGCAAGATTAAAACAAGGAGAACTTATTTATGAAAATTTTGATTACAGGTTTTTCTGGATTTGTCGGGCATCAAGTGGCAGAAATGCTTAAAAATCAAGGTCATACTTTACGCATCTTATTGCACCGTCACACAATTACGCGCAAAGAATATAAAGCATTGGGCGATGTTGAAGTGATTTGGGGCACATTTCATAAACCTGAAATAGTACAGCAAGCGGTGGCTAATGTTGATGTGGTTATTCATAGTGCTTGGTCGTTTAGCAAACCTAATGCAATTCGCCCCACTGTGAATGAGCAAGGTACACGTTTGTTATTTGAGGAAAGTGTGAAAGCAGGTGTGAAGAAATTTATATTTCTCAGTTCTGTTGCTGTGTATGGAATGCAACCTCAAAATCAAGAAATGATTTCTGAACAATCAACCTTAGCAAAAGGTGAACAAGCGGATTTCGTTTATCCCGCTGAAAAGATTGCAATGGAGAATTGGTTACAAGAGCAAAATCGTCAAAATATGGCTCTAATTATTTATCGCCCCGGACCTATTTTTAGCGAAAGCAAAGGACCTGTTAAAGGAACTTTCAAACTCGCTTTCTGGCGGTTTGGATTAAATATTGGAAATGGTAAAAATCGCATGGCTTATATTCATGTAAAAGATGTTGCAAATGCGATTGCTTTAGGGGTAGAAAAAGCCCAAGATAATGATGTGTTTAATCTTGTTTCAACTGAGCAATTAACCTTAAAGCAATGGATTCAAGTTTGGGGACGTTATAAAGGTTTGAATTTGCGAGCCGTTTTTTTACCACCAACGTTAATGCGCATTATGGATAAAGGCGTAAAGTTGCTTAAAAAAATCTTAGGAAAATCAGGTGGCGGTGACATAGAATATGTTATAGCAACATCGACCCGTGATATGATTTATAGCAATGAACAACTGAAACAAAAATTGCAATGGTCTGATGATTTGACAGCGCGTTACACTAAGCTAATCTAGTATTCAACTAAAGGGCATAAGCAAATGCCCTTAATATTTGAGAGGAACACGATAATGTCAAATCGTATTGCAATGGTGGTATTTTCTTATTATCCAGCCGATCCGCGCCCTCGCCGTGAAGCGGAAGCGTTGATTGATGCGGGGTTTGAAGTGGATATGATTTGTTTGCGCAATAAAACAGAAACCAAACAAGAAACGGTGCATGGCGTTAATATTTATCGCTTGCCTCTTCAAAAGAAAAGGGGAGGAAAAATTCGTTATTTGTGGGAGTATGCGTATTTTGGTTTTTTAGCATTTCTGAAATTAACAATATTGCATTTTCAAAAGAAGTACCAAATTATTCATGTTCATAATATGCCAGATGTATTGGTTTTTACTGCTTTAATTCCGCGTTTGTTGGGAACAAAAGTTATTTTAGATTTACATGATCCAATGCCAGAAGTTTTTATTGCAAAGTACAATCTACCAGAACACCATTTTATTATTCGTGTATTACGATTTTTGGAGAAACTAAGCATTGGTTTTTCTCATCAAGTTTTAACACCTAATTTGGCATTTGAAAAACTGTTTGTTTCACGAAGTTGCAAACAAAATAAAATCCAAGTGTTAATGAATTCTCCTGATGAAAGCATTTTTACGCCTAGAAATCTTGGTACAAAATCGGATCAATTTATCGTTATGTATCATGGAACAATCGTTGAAAGAAATGGATTGGATACGGCTTTGTATGCAATTGCAAAACTAAAAGAAAAAATCCCTCATTTAATATTTCAAGTATATGGAGAAGGCGATTTTGTTTCTCGCTTTTTGGAAATCCGTAAAGAATTGCAATTAGAAAATATCGTTCAATATTATGGTCATACATCATTAGAAAAGATTGCAATGGCATTAGAACAAGCGCATTTGGGTGTTATTCCAAATAAGTTAAGTCCTTTTACTCAAATCAATATGCCGACGCGGATTTTTGAGTGTTTGAAAATGAATAAACCAGTCATTGCACCGCGAACCCATGGGATATTAGATTATTTTAATGAAAATAACCTATTTTTCTTCACACCTGATGATGTAGATGATTTAGCCCGTGTTATGTTGGAAATATATGAAAATCCTGAACGTAGAGAAATGGTTTTAAAGGCTGGAATTAAAGTATTTGAACCGCATGCGTGGACAAATGAAAAACAGCATCTTATTAAATTAGTTCAACGTTTCGTTTCGTGAGTATTTTATGTTAAGAAAAATTGCTTTTTTTATTATTTTATTTGTTTCTGAAACGGTTTTTGCGAATCCGACTGTTTTAATGATTGGCGATGAAACAAATACCATTTATCATCAACAATTAGAACTGGTGAGTCGTTTTTATGGCTTTACTGTGCAAAATGTGCCGTCAAATTTAGAACAACTCCCTAGCAACGAAGACATATTTTTGTTAGTTTTAACAGAGCAAAGTATTAACAAAATTCCTGCAAAAATTTTCTTTGAAATTGTCCAACATAAATTCCCTAAAATACCCGTTTTTGTTTTAGGACTGACAAATAAAACACCTCAAAATATTTTGGTCGATTGGAGTCAAGGAAAAATAAATAATATTCAAGCAACCTCAAACAATTTTGAAGGATTTTATCAAATAGAAAAATCTCCTTTAACTCATCAATTAGGTGGAATAAAAACACCCTTTCAAAATAAACAAATAGCGGGCTTTGAATTTGCAGAACAATCTTCTATAAAAACGTTGATTAATTTCATTTCAAAAGATAGTAAAAAGCTCCCATTTTTTATTAATCTTTCAACATTAAATCAAGAATTGTTTTTTCAGGCTTACGTTGAGCCTTCTCCATTGAATGGAAATCCTATTTGGCGTTTGAATTTGCGGCGATTTTTAGAAATTGCAGGCTTAATGATGCTTACCAAAACTTATTGCAATGAGAAATGCTGGTACAGTGAAAGTTCTTATGCAAATTTAACAATTGACGATCCCTGGTTAGTTGAGCCTTATGGTTTATTGAATTATGAGAAACTTTTAGAGGAAATGAATAAAACAAATTTCCACACAACGATTGGATTTGTACCTTGGAATTTTGACAGAGATCATCAAAAGAAGGTGATTGATATTTTTAAGCAAAATCCTCAATATTTTTCTTTAAGTGTGCATGGAAATAATCATGATCATCGAGAGTTTTATAAATACCAAACAGAAAAGGGCGATCCTTGGGTTGCAAAACCATTAGAACTTCAAGAAAAAAATATCCGTCAAGCTATTTCAAGAATGGAGCAATTCAAAACAAAAACGGGTTTGAATTACGATCCTGTTTTCATATTTCCACATGAAATCGCGCCAGAACAAACATTAGGATTGCTGAAGAAATATAATTTTATTGCAACATTTAATGGTGGAAATATTCCATTAGAAAGCAAAGACCCTATTGATCCTTTATTTTATTTTCGAGCAACAAGTTTAGATTTTGCAAACTTTACAAATGTTAATCGATATGGTGTAACGGAATATGAAGAACCTCAAATCGCCTTAGATTTATTTTTAGGTAATCCGATTTTGTTTTTTGAGCATATTATTTTGTTTGCAGAAGGGATTGATTCATTTAATAAAACCGCCTCAATAGTTAATCGTTTGCAACCGAAGATTAAATGGGCTGGATTGGGAGAAATTGCGCGGCATTTGTATCTTCAAAGAAAAATAAAAGAAAATACTTACCAAATACAAATGTTAAGTTCAAGCATTCAATTAGAAAACAAAACGGAACAACCAGCTGTTTTTCATATCAGAAAACCTGAAACCGCTAAAACATTTAAGTTAGCATTAAATGGCGTTTCTCAGCCTTATGAACAACAGGATAATGAAATTATAACAACTATTTCTCTAGCTGCCCATTCATCTGCTCAGTTAGATTTTACTTATCCAAATGATTTGAATATTAAAGCAGAAGATGTTTCAAAGCCTAATTTTTCAATAAATTTTCTACGATGGATTTCTGATTTCAGAGATATTACCTTTTCAGGTAATTTCATCGGGCAATATTTCATTCGCGCTTATTATGGTTCAGATGCTTATCAAGGTGGTTTCAAAGGTTTAGTATTAATGGGTTTAGGTGGATTAGTTATTGCAATATTAATCATTTGGTATCCATTAAGAAAATATCGTCATTCTCGACATAAGGAATTGAAATGAACTCTCCATTACAAAAGATTGCCCCTGATGTGATAATCGGGGAAGGTGCAAAGGTTTTTGATTTTGTTAATTTGTATGGTTGTGAAATTGGAGAAAATAGTAAAGTTGGTACATTTGTAGAAATCCAACGTGGCGCAAAAATAGGTAAGAACTGCAAGATTTCTAGCCATAGTTTCATTTGTGAAGGCGTGACCATAGAAGATAATGTATTTGTCGGTCATAATGTAACGTTTATAAATGATGTATTTCCTCGAGCAACTAATCCTGATGGTTCTTTACAAACAGCTGATGATTGGAAATGTGTTTCTACATTAGTGAAAAAGGGTGCATCGATTGGTTCTAGCGTGACGATTTTATGTGGCATTACAATTGGAGAAAATGCGATTATTGGAGCGGGAAGTATGGTTACAAAAGATGTTCCGGCTAATTGTATTGTGGCGGGTAATCCAGCAAAGATTTTAAGAAACCTCGAAAAATAAAGGAAGATATAAAATGAAAGTCCCTTTTCTTGATTTGAAAGCGCAATATTTAACGATTAAAGATGAAATCGCGGAAGCATTGCAAAAAGTATTAGATACGACTGCATTTGCAGGCGGTCCGTTTGTGGCAGAATTTGAGAAAGCATTTGCTCCTTTTTGCCAAGTAAATCATGCGGTTGGCGTTGGCAATGGCACGGACGCTTTATGGGTTGCATTAATTGGTTTAGGTATTGGAAAAGGTGATGAAGTTATTACAGCAGTAAATACTTTTATTGCAACGGCAGAAGCCATTAGTTATTGTGGAGCAAAACCGGTTTTTGTCGATGTAGAACCAGAAACCTTTAATTTAGACCCAGCGCAAATTGAATTGGCGATTACACCGAAAACAAAAGCAATTATTCCAGTGCATTTGTACGGACAAATGGCGAATATGCAACCGATATTAGAAATTGCAAAGAAACACGGTTTGTTTGTAATAGAAGATGCTTCCCAAGCGCATGGTGCAGAATATAATGGAAAACGGGCTGGTTCTTTAGGAGATGCGGGTTGTTTTAGTTTCTATCCGGGAAAGAATTTAGGTGCATACGGAGAAGCGGGTGCAGTGGTTTCAAATAATAGTGAAACAGTAGAGAAAATGCGTATGTTTCGTGATCACGGTCAGAAACAAAAATACTATCATGGCATGGTGGGTTGGAACGCGAGAATGGACGGATTTCAAGGGGCGGTTTTAAGTGTGAAATTAAAACATTTGTCCGCGTGGACAGAAGCACGTCGTGCCCATGCAAAGAAATATAATGAATTATTAGCTAATGTGGCGGGGGTAACTTTAGCAAAAGAACAAAGCTGGGCGAAACACGTTTATCACATTTATCCCATCTTTGTAGAAAAACGTGAGGAACTTATGCAATATTTGGGAGGAAAAGGGATTGCAACAGGTATTCATTATCCTATCCCTTTGCATTTGCAAGAAGCCTATCAAGAATTAGGTTACAAAGCGGGACAATTTCCTATCGCAGAAGGTTTGGCAGCAAAGCAAGTTTCTTTACCGATGTTTGCCGAATTAACTGATGAGCAAATTGAATATGTTGCATCTGAAATTAAGCAATTTCTAGCTTAATTTTTCTTCAAATAGCCCGATGTAAAAGTCGGGTTTTTTATGGCTTCAAAAGGGACAATCCAATGAGTGAAACAACTAAAGATCAATCCGTAGAAACATTGAGAGGTATTGCTTTGATTTTATTGGTCGGATTTCATGCGGTTGAAGAGGGTTATCCCCAAATTTATGAATATTTTATTTATAGTTTTAACTATGTTCGAATGCCGCTATTCACGATTATTTCTGGTTTTATTTATGCGCTTAGACCGGTTAATGTAGGAAGTGAGTGGGTTTTTTTCTTAGGAAAAGTGAGGAGAGTTATTGTACCGTTGATTGCAGTTGAAACATTATATTTTGTAATGAGCAATACTTTTCGAGGAAATTGGAATGAGTTTTCAAAAATGTGGGAAATTTATTTTTTTGTTTATGAGCATTTTTGGTTTTTACAGGCAATCTTTTTTATCTTTCTAACCTATTTGATCATTGATCGCTTCAAATTAATAGAAACTGTTGAAAAATGGTTTATTTTAATGGTATTAGTTGTTTTATTAAGTTTATTTTTACCTAAATCTAATTTTTTGAGTTTCGTTGGATATTTGTATTTATTGCCTTATTTTACCTTAGGTTACGGTTTTAATCGTTTTAATCAGCAGCTTTTCACTAAACCCATTATATTGGTTATGTCAGTTGCTTTTATTGTAAATACAGTCATTCATCAACTTATTTGGTTTGGTTATATTAATCTATTTCATGATAAGATTAGTGTTATTAGTATATGTGGAGGAATTACTTCAACTTTTTTACTTTTTAGATATCGTTTTACAATACCTAGTTTAGCTATTTTAGGGGGGTATTCTTATACGGTGTATTTATTTCATGGATTTGGTATTTCACTAATGGGTAAAATTAATAACATTATTGGTATTCACAATTTTTCATATTTTATTGATTTTTCTTTACAATTGTGTGCGGGCATCGTGAGTGGTATTTTAGTTCATAATTTGGCTGGTAAATATAGTCTTACTCGGCGTTTGTTTTTGGGGAAACGTTGAAATGGAAATACTCGCTAAACAAGTTGGACAATTTTTATTAGAAAAAGATTGGAAATTGGTTGTTGCAGAATCTTGTACAGGCGGTGGATTGGGTGAGGAAATTACGTCGATTTCTGGGAGTTCAATGTGGTTTGATCGGGGTTTTATTACCTATTCAAATCAAGCAAAAATTGAAATGTTAAAAGTTTCTCCACAAACGCTTGAGCAAAAAGGGGCGGTCAGTGAAGAAACGGTATTAGAAATGGCGGCGGGTGCATTAAAACAAAGTGCGGCGCAATTAAGTGTTGCGATTAGTGGTATTGCGGGTCCCGAGGGCGGTTCGTCAGAAAAACCCGTTGGCACGGTGTGGATCGCGTGGGCGACGACCAAAAGTGCGCGGGCAAAAAAATATCTGTTCAAGGGTGATCGGCGGGCGATTCGGCTACAAGCTATTGAAATAGCACTAAAAATTATTTTAACGACGGGCGATCTTTAACATTCGAAAGGCTTGTTGCGTTGCACTATAATAGAGATTTATGGGATACTGATTTTTTTTAATGTACGCTTCAACAGACATTGTCCTGAGAGGGGGAGTTTCATGAGTAAAATTGTCACACTTACCGATAATACTTCTGGTAAATCAATCGATTGTCCTGTGTACGAAGGCACGCACGGCGAGCCTGTTTTTGATTGTCAAGGCGTTTCCAAAGAATTGGGAATGTTCACCTATGATCCCGCTTTTATGACAACCGCCAGTTGCAAAAGCGCGATTACTTTCATTGATGGCGACCAAGGTATTTTATTACATCGCGGTTATCCCATTGAACAGTTGGCAGAACATAGCAACTACTTAGAAGTTTGTTATCTGTTGCTCAACGGTGAATTACCCAATGAACAGCAATTTGAAGAGTTTTCTTATAGTATTCGACGGGTTTCTGTTCTTCACGAAGGTTTATTGAATTTCTATAACGGTTTTCAAACCAATGCTCACCCGATGGCAATGTTAGTTGGGGTGGTCGGTGCTATGTCGAGTTATTATCACGAAGAAATGGATATTTATAATCCCGATCATCGTATGATGTGCGCAACTCGTTTAATTGGAAAAATGCCAACGATTGCTGCCAAAAGTTTCCGCTATTTGCTCGGTCGTCCTTACGTTTATCCTAGCCACAAATTTAGTTATGTAGAAAACTTTTTCAATATGATGTTTTGGTTGCCCAATCGTCAATTTGAAATGAATCCGGTGGCGGTTAAAGCATTAGAAATCATGTTAATTCTTCACGCCGATCATGAGCAAAATGCGAGCACTTCAACCGTGCGTTTGGCAGGAAGTTCTCAAGCAAATCCTTACGCTTGTATTGCCGCAGGGATTGCAACCTTGTGGGGTCCCGCTCACGGGGGCGCAAATGAAGCCGTCGTTAAAATGCTTCAAGAAATCGGTGATGTGAAAAACATTCCAGCATTTCTTGATGACGTAAAAGATAAGAAAGCGCGTTTAATGGGTTTTGGTCATCGCGTTTATAAGAACTTTGATCCGCGCGCCACCATTATTCGGAAGATTTGTCACGAGTTGCTCAGTGAATTAAATGCAGAAACTCAACAACCGATGTTTGACATTGCGAAGAAACTCGAAGAAATCGCCTTAAGTGAAGATTATTTCATTGAACGCAAACTCTATCCAAACGTCGATTTCTATTCAGGCATTATTTTAAGTGCATTAGGTATTCCTACCTCGATGTTCACCGTGATGTTTGCCGTTGCTCGAACCGCAGGTTGGATTGCACAATGGAAAGAAATGATGGAAGACCCCAGTTTGAAAATTGGTCGTCCGCGTCAATTGTACACCGGTCACGCAAAACGTGATTTTGTTATGATGGACAAACGCTAAGTTGTAATCCCAAAAAAGAAAGCCCGATTCATTACGAGAGTCGGGCTTTTTTGGTGAGGAAATGTTGAGAAAAACTTAACGATCTTCGGGCGGGAGTTTCTCAATATTGACATCTAAAATATGAAACTCACCGTCGGGGACTTTTTGAATTGCCGCGAGCAATTGTGATAACACTTCGAGAGGAATATCGCGTCCGCCCAAACCCGCCGCGAAATTATAAATCTTTGGCGGTTTCTCTAAACCACTTAATGCCGACATCACTTCCATTCCTAAAATACTTCCACTCCCGGGAGAAATCGCTTTTTCTAAAACAATAAGGGTTTCTAAATTTTTGCAAGTTTCTTTCAAAGCGGCGATGGGAAAAGGTCGAAAAGAACGTAATTTGATGAGCTTAACGGGTTCAGCGGGGGGCATTTCCTCTAAAGCGGTTTCTAATGTTCCTAACACCGATCCTAACGTTAAAATCGCAATTTTTGCGTCAGGATTTCCTATCACCGATAATAAACCACCGTAATGCCGTCCAGAAATCGCAGCCCAATCTTCATCGGCGGCAATAATTTCGGTTTGGGCTTTTAGTAAGGCTTGATGATGAGAATAGCGCGCTTCGGTAAAGAAATCGGGAGAAACCAATGTTCCAATACTAATCGGGTGACGCGGATCAAGCGCACGAGAAAAATTATATTTGGGAAGAAACGCATCGACTTCTTCTTGCGTGGGCACATCAACGGTTTCCAATGTGTGCGTCAAAATAAATCCATCAACACAAACCATCACAGGCAATTCACATTTCTCAGCAATTCGATAGGCTTGAATCGTGGTGTCGATAGCTTCTTGATTATCGGCGCAATAAAGCTGAATCCAGCCCGCGTCGCGCACCGCCATCGAATCTTGTTGATCATTCCAAATCGACAACGGCGCAGACACCGCCCGATTCGCGCAAGTCATCACGAGCGGCACGCGCATTCCCGCGATGTTGTAAAGCACTTCTGCCATTAAAAGAATGCCTTGCGACGCACTTGCGGTATAAGCTCGCGATCCCGCCATTGCCGCGCCCAACGCCACCGATGCCGCCGAAAATTCACTTTCAACACTCACAAATTCGCATTTAAATAACCCGTCGGCGACTAATTTTGAAATGTTTTCAACGATATGGGTTTGCGGGGTGATCGGATACGCCGACACCACTTGCGGACGACACAACGCCACCGTTTGCGCAATCGCCTGCGAACCTTCCAATGCTTGCAACATAGTTTCCTCCTCCCTTTTTTAATACATTAAAGAAACACTGAAATGATATTGCTAATGTTTATAAACGTCTAAGTATCTAAATTTAATACAGAAAGCGCATGGGTTTCAATAAAATCTCGGCGAGGTTCAACTTGATCGCCCATTAAAATACTAAAGATTTCATCTGCCGCAATCGCATCTTCAACTCTAACTTGTAATAAACGTCGAGTTTCTATGTTTAAAGTGGTTTCCCATAATTGGTCGGGATTCATTTCTCCCAACCCTTTGTAACGCTGCATATTCAAACCCGTTTTAACGTCGTCAAATAACCAATCCATCATTTCATGAAAACGCTTAACTGGACGTTGTTTGTTATTACGTTCAACAAATGCGCCGTTCTCTAAAAAGTCGCGGGTTTTATTGCCAAATTCCACTAATTTTCGATATTCACCTGAATTAAAAAAAGGCTTCCGCAAACTACAACGATGCTCAATCCCGTTTGCAAGCAATTTTATTTCAATCGAATAATGATGATCGAGTGCTTGAAATAGTTTATCAACGACAATAAAATGATTTGCCCCGTTAAAGTTTTTCTCAAGTTGAGGAATCAGTTGTTCACAAAATTGCTTTATTTTATTCTCATCACTTAAAACATCTGAAGATAGCGTAGGCATTTCTAATAAAGCAAATAATACAGGCATGGGAATTTGACGACTTAAACGGCGCATCATCATAG
This sequence comes from Pseudomonadota bacterium, assembly GCA_041161065.1. GTDB lineage: Bacteria > Pseudomonadota > Gammaproteobacteria > Beggiatoales > Beggiatoaceae > DYRG01. The sequence continues at coordinate 94,625 of JBEAVE010000009.1, forward strand.
AAATTTGTAACCATTCTCGACTGAGTTGTTCTAAAGCCGTGCTTGAAATGGCTGGTGCAGTCGCATTAACGTGCAAAGCCGTATTATCTAATGCCATTTCTAATAAATAGTTATTAAATTCGTTATCATCTTTCAAATAACGTTCTTGTTTGCCTTTCTTCACTTTATATAACGGCGGTTGTGCAATGAATAAATGACCATTTTCAATTAACTCTGGCAAATGGCGATAAAAGAATGTTAAAAGTAAAGTTCTAATGTGACTTCCATCAACGTCCGCGTCGGTCATTAAAATAATGCGATGATAACGAAGTTTCTTTAAATCAAATTCTTCTTTTCCAATCCCGCAACCTAAGGCGGTAATTAGCGTTCCGATTTCAACGGAAGAAAGCATTCGATCAAATCGTGCTCTTTCAACGTTGAGGATTTTTCCTTTCAAAGGGAGAATGGCTTGATATTTGCGGTCGCGCCCTTGTTTTGCCGAACCGCCCGCCGAATCGCCTTCGACGATAAATAATTCAGATTTTGCGGGGTCTTTTTCTTGGCAATCGGCTAATTTTCCAGGTAAATCAGCAATATCCAGTGCAGTTTTGCGACGAGTCATTTCGCGGGCTTTGCGAGCGGCTTCCCGAGCACGACACGCATCGACAATTTTATCGGCGATGTTTTTAGCTTCATTAGGATTTTCGAGCAAAAATGACGCAAGTTTCTCGGAAATAATGCTTTCTGTGATCCCTTTCACTTCGCTAGAAACTAACTTATCTTTGGTTTGAGAAGAAAACTTTGGATCAGGTAATTTCACGGATAGAACAACGGTTAAACCTTCACGAATATCATCACCGACCGGTTCGACTTTCGCTTTCTTTAATAACCCACTGTCTTGCAAATAATTATTTAAGGTTCTGGTTAAACCCGCTTTCAAACCCGCCAAATGTGTACCGCCATCGCGTTGGGGGATATTATTGGTAAAGCAAAATAAATTTTCTTGATAAGAATCATTCCATTGCAACGCGGCTTCAATTTGGATTTTATCGCGTTCAGCTTGGCAATAAAAAACGGTTTCGTGCAAAGGGGTTTTCTTTTTATTCAAAAGTTCAACAAATGATCTAATCCCGCCTTGATATTCAAAAATGTCATGTTTCTCTGAATTTTCTTGTTCTAAAACGATTTTAACGCCCGAATTGAGAAAGGAAAGTTCGCGTAATCGTTTGGCGAGAATATCGTAATGAAATTCGATATTGGTAAAGGTTTGTGCGCTGGGTTTGAAATGGATTAACGTGCCGGTTTCTGAGGTTTCTCCAATCACGCCGAGTGGAAATTGTGGAACGCCTTCATGATATTCTTGGTAGTGGATTTTATTTTCTCTAAAAATAGTTAGTTTCAACCATTCGGAAAGTGCGTTCACGACAGAAACGCCCACGCCGTGTAAACCGCCAGAAACTTTGTAGGAATTGTTATCAAATTTGCCGCCGGCGTGTAAGACGGTCATAATAACTTCGGCGGCGGAACGCCCTTCGTCGGCGTGTAAATCGACGGGAATGCCGCGTCCATTATCGCGCACGCTGACGGATTGGTCGGCGTGAATGCAAACGCGGATTTCAGAGCAATGTCCTGCTAAGGCTTCATCGATTGCATTGTCGACGACTTCAAATACCAAATGGTGAAGACCGCTGCCGTCGTCGGTATCGCCAATGTACATTCCGGGGCGTTTGCGAACAGCATCTAAGCCTTTGAGAACAGTAATATTACTTGCGTCGTAAGTTGTATTTGACATAGTACGAAAAATATTTCAAGGGAAATGAAGTTGCGCCTATTATACCGTATGCGGTTTTGGGTTGCGCGACTTTTCATTTTTGGATTTTATAATCTCTTTCACTTTTCTATTGCAATGAAACGTAATAAAATATTAAAAATCTTGATTACAAATGGCTTGCTAGTTTTGTTATTAGGATTACAATATCAACTTTGGTGGGGCGCGGGGGGCGTGTTTGAATGGCGCGAGTTACGACAGCAAACCCTTGAACGTCAATACGAAATTGCCGTTTTAGAAACCCGCAACGCAACCCTAACTGCTGAGGTCAACGATTTGAAATATGGCTTAGAAACCATTGAAGAACGCGCCCGTTTGGACTTTGGTCTTATTAAAAACAACGAACGATTTTATCAGGTTATTGAATAAATGTCGCCTTATCGCTTAATGATGAACGGTTTGAAACGCCTTTTAGGTAAAACACCCGCTGCGCCTGTTTCTATGAGCAGTTTGCCTTTACAACCCCCCCTTTCTCACGCCCCACAAATCATTTCTCGTGATGATCATTGCATTTCACGACAACATATCAACAAAAATGCTGTGTGGGTTTTGTATCAGCTCAAAAAAGCCCGATTTCAAGCCTTTCTGGTGGGCGGGGGCGTTCGAGATTTATTAGTGGGAAGAAACCCTAAAGATTTCGACATTGCAACTAATGCAACACCCGAAGAAATTAGCGACATATTTCGCAATTGCCGATTGATTGGTCGACGCTTTAGATTAGCGCATATCTATTTTGGTGAGGAAATTATCGAGGTCGCAACCTTTCGTTCTCACCATAATTCCCATTTCAAACCCGATGAAGAAACTGAAAGCCATAACGAGCAACATAGGGTTTTCAAAAACGGGCGAATTGTGCGTGATAATATTTATGGAACTCTAGAAGAAGATGCTTGGCGGCGGGATTTCACCATCAATGCTCTTTATTATAATATTTACGATTTCTCCGTTGTTGATTACACCGGTGGAATGAACGATTTGAAAGCCCGCTTAATTCGCTTAATTGGTGATCCATTACAACGCTATCAAGAAGACCCCGTGAGAATGTTGCGCGCCATTCGTTTTGCGGCTAAATTAGATTTTACAATTCACCCAGAAACCGCTGAACCCATTTCTGATATGGGAAGATTATTAAAAGATATTCCTTCCGCTCGTTTATATGAAGAAGTGTTGAAATTGTTTTTAAGTGGACACGGTTGGAAAAGTTTTGAATTATTGCAACATTACAATGTGTTGTACTATTTATTTCCTAGTTTAGAACAGCACTTGCCTCACGCAAGAAACTTAATTCAAATCGTATTAGAAAATACCGATGACCGCAAACAACAAAATTTACCGATTTCGCCAACATTTTTGTTTGCAGCGTTGTTATGGACTTCGGTTGAAAATACTACTAAAACAATAACTTCCGAACAGGAAACGGGATTCTTTTCTGCCTTACATCAAGCCATGCACGAGGTTTCTCACCAACAACATAAGCGGGTTTCTATTCCTCGACGGATTGTTTTAGGTATGAGAGATATTTGGAGTCTTCAACCGCGTTTAGAACAAATCTGGCGAAGCAAACGCGCTTTAACATTAGTAGAACAACCCCGTTTTCGAGCAGCGTTTGATTTCTTTTTATTGCGCGCAAAAGCAGATTCAAAATTAGAAGAAATTGCGGATTTCTGGAAACGATTATATGCGGCTTCACCTGAAGAAAGAATTGTTTTAGTTTCACCACCGCCACAAACTACTCCTGCAAAACCTAAAAAACGGCGGCGGTTTAAGAAAAAACCTAATGCAACTGGTAAAGAACCCAATCCGTAGGATATTGTCATGTTTCATCAAAAAGGCTCGAGCAATTTTCTCCTCATTGCAGTGTTTGCGATTATTTTAACCAGCATTGCAATTGTTTTTTTATACCTCGAGTTTGAAGGCATCGATAAATCAGGTATTCGAATTTCTCCTGATATCAAACAACTTTCCGAAGAAGAAAAGAAAAAACTATTGGAAAAATTACACAAATAGCCCTTTTATGACTGAAGAAAAAGCTCCCCCATTGCCTAAAAAAAAACTACCTGTCTTTTTATCTGTTTTGTTTGCTTTTATTATTGTTTCGGCGATTATTTTTGATAAACTTCAGCAACGTTTTTTAACGATAGAAACACCTCAAAAACTGCCTTCCTTTCCAGAGAAAAAAGTAGAGAAAAATAGTCCCGAACAAAAGATAGAATTACCCAAATCCCCGCCTGTTTCTCATAATCAAATTCCCCCCAAAGAAACTAAAAAATCAACCCTCACATGGTCTGCATTTGCAGAACGATTAAAAACTGTTGAACAAAAACGTCAAGAAGTTTTCAAAGTAATTGAACAAAATCTACCCCAATCCACTAAACAAAATGATCCTATCTTTTTTGAGGAAAGCACATTAGAAGATGTTGTTGAAGATGTTTCTGATAATGAAGAAAAAAAGCGGGGAGAAAATATGATTGAACATTGGAAAAATCTTAATGAACGCCAGAAACAATTTGTCGTAATTGAGAAATAACCGATGCGGTTTGTGGATAGACCCCTCGCCAAATAAAAAAGGCTTCGGCGGCTTGCTCAACCAACATACCTAATCCATCGACGGCGCGAATTTCCTGTTTTGTTGCCCATTCCATGAAAGGGGTTGGACGATTTCCGTACACCATATCATAAGCTAATCCATTGTTATTAAACAAATTTTTAGGTAAATTTGGCATTTTTCCATGCAAACCGCTAGAAATACCATTAATGATTAAATCAAAGGTTTGTCCGCTTAAATCATCGAACCCGCAACTATTGATAGTTTTTGGTGATAAAGTGGCTAATTCTGCGGCTTTTGAGACAGTTCGATTTGCAATTATGATGCTTTGAGGACACTCGGACAATAAAGGAGCTAAAATTCCCCGCACTGCGCCGCCCGCGCCCAAAATAAGCAGTTTTTTACCTGTTATTTCAAAGGATTGGTTTAAAGTCAAATCGCGCAATAAACCCACCCCGTCGGTGTTATCGCCACTCAAAATGCCACATTTTCCAATCCATAACGTATTGATTGCACCGGCGATTTTGGCTCGATCCGTCTGAAATTGGGCGATCGCAAAGGCTTCTAATTTGAAAGGAACGGTCACATTTAAACCTTTCCCCCCATTTTTGAAAAAATCGCCCACTTGTTGCGCAAAACTGTCCAAAGGCACGCATTCCGCATGATAAGTTAAATTTTCACCGGTTTGTTGCGCGAACTGGTGATGAATAAAAGGAGATTGACTGTGAGCAATCGGATTACCAAAAACTGCATATTTATCCATAACAAAACCTTTAGAGCAAAACGATTCAAAAGCAACACACGTTCTTATAGGATTAGTATAAGAACGCAGGGCATTATAGGGTTTCTCGTTTCAAATCTAATTGATTAGCGGATTCGTCGAGGATTTTAGGATTACTCACGACTGCAATATTAGCTAATTCAGGGCGCAAATATTGTTCTGCAACCCGTTTCAAATCAGCGAGAGAAACTTGTAAGATTTTTGAACGAAATGCACGACGTAATTCAGGCGTTCTACCGTGTAAATTACCAAAGAACGCCGTTTTTGCTTCACCAGCGGGAGAACTCGGGCGATCAATTCGAGCAATAATACCTAAGATCGCTTCTTCCAAAACCCTTGAATCGTGGGAAGTTTCTTGCAGCCAATGTAAAGAACGGTCGTAATCCGCAAGGGTTTCAACTAAGCGCGGATCACGATAAGAAAAGAAACGAAATGCGCCATTATCAGAATCATAAGAAGCATTGCCGCCGTACGCGCCGCCTTGTTCACGAATTGCTCGATGCAAATATCCGTTGCGTAAAAAATCGCCCAGCACGGTTAAAATAGGCGCGTCGGGGTGCGCGTAAGGCACTGTTTGATAAGCCTTTGCGGTGAAATTAACCTGCGTATTCACGCCCCATGCTTCGCGGGTTTGCCCAGAAACGGTTGGCAATTGTAATAAAGGGGTTTCTTGTGGTTCAAAATCCCAGTATTTTTCAAGAGATTGCGCTATTTCTGCTTGACGTTCCGCTTCACTAATTACCAAAAGCTGACGAGGAGTTTGAACCAAAATATCGCGCAAATGGGTTAATTTTTGAGATAATTCATTGAGTTGTGCTGGATCGTTTAGCGCATCGTCCAATTGTTTCAAATATCGAATCCCCGCAAAACCGCTCCAACGCGCCGCCAACGCCGACGACGGATTCATGCGGCTCACGACGGTGTTGTTCACCAACGCAATCCCGCGCGACGGAATCGAATTTTCAACTTCCAAACGAGATTGCGCCACCAAATCTCGCAACCGCGACAACTCATCAAACCGCACTTTTGTGAAAGTATCGTGAATTAATTGTGTTAAATCAGCATGATGGCGCGCAAGGGCTTTTCCAGAAAGCATAAATAAATTACGGGTTTGCTGGACATTATGCACGCCACCGCGCACCGTCACGCCCGCCCGAATCCCGCCGCTGACCGCCGATTGCCAACTTTGCGTCGCCAAATAATCCCGATCGCCCACTCCCACTTCCGTGATCGCGTCGCAAAACATCGGAATTAAATCAAGTAAATCCTCACTCAACTCGGGCAAATCTAGCACAACCTCTTGATAAACCATACCATTTGTGCCTTGCGCAAACCAAGTCGCCGGCATTTTTTTAACCTCTTTTGAAATCCCGTCGACAATAAATAATTCATCAGCAACATCTTTTAAGGTTACTTTTGGGAGTAATTCGGGATCATCTTGGGTATGCTGACGTTCATTAAGTAGTTGAGTTTGCTCAATAATATGAGTTTGTTCTTCTAATGTTAATTGCGCTTTCAAATCCGCTAAACGCTGGGTTTCTTCTGCAATTTTTTTCGCATTTAATGCGGGATCAGGTTTCATAACCAATCGAATGCGGTGAGGGTTATCGATGAGCTGAGTTTTCACTAAATGCTTAATAAAATCAGGATGTTGAATATCTTTGCGCAATTGTTCGAGCGCGCGATCGATATCGAGCATCGACAGCGGATCGCCACCATGAATAATCGGCGTGAGCGTGTTCAAAAGCAACCGCAAACCGTAAGGAATATGATCACCCGTAATTTCGCGCTGGTGCAATTCCATTTGATGAAGGACAGCTTCCAACCGTTCGTTCGGCACGCCATCATTCGCAACCTTTTGTAAAACCTCAAAAATTAACGCTTCAACGGCATCGGCATTTTCCGCTTTGCAACCCTCTAAACCCGCGCAAAAATTCATTTCTCGAGTGCTCGATTCCAATCCCGACAAACCCGACGGCGCAGTTCCAAGTTCAGTAATTTCAAGAGCTTGGCGTAATGGCGATGCACTATCGTCCAGCAACATTCCCGACAACAAATGTGCATTTAACCATTCTCGCGCATCGGTGTTCTTACCCAATAACCACGCGATTAAAACATAGCATTTGCTCTCCAATTCCTCATTTTCTTCAACTGCATAGAAACGCTCTTCTTTTAGAGGAACATGGTAACGTTGTTCATCGGGAATGCTCAAATCAATATCGAGCTTTTTGAAATGTTTTAAAGCGTGTTCTTCAAAATAGTTTTGATGACTGTCTGCACTGATATTTCCATAGGTCATAAAAATCGCATTTGAAGGGTGATAATGCGCGGCATGAAATGTTTTTAGTTGTTCGTGAGTTAATTGAGGAATTTCTTTTGGATCGCCGCCCGAATTGTAATGATAGGTAATCGTTGGATATAATAATTGACTTAATTCTTCCCAAATCGCTTGATTCGGTGAACTTAGCGCGCCTTTCATTTCATTATAAACAATTCCTTTATACACTAAAGGAGAGGAACGATCATTGGGTTTCTCAAATTCCAAACGCCAACCTTCTTGAGCAAAATCCAATGGCGACAAATGCGGAAAAAACACCGCGTCTAAATATACTTCTAATAAATTGTAGAAATCTTTTTTGTTTTGACTGGCGAAAGGATAAGCTGTCCAATCTGAAGAAGTCATCGCATTCATGAAGGTATTCAATGACCTACGTGTCATCATGAAAAACGGATCGCGCACGGGAAACCGCTGACTGCCGCATAATGTGGTATGCTCTAAAATGTGCGCCACGCCCGTTGAATCCTGCGGAACGGTGAGAAAAGCCACGAGAAACACATTATTATTATCGTCGGCTTGCAAATGAAAATGGCGAGCACCTGTTACAAGATGTTGATATTCTTGTAATTCTATTTTTAGAGTTGGAATAAATTGGCGGCGTTTCAAACTAAAAGCACAATGCGACATAAGCGTTTCTCAAAAATAAGCAATGGAGCATTAGTGTTTGGGATAATTGCTCTTTTTTCAAGTGATTTTATAGTGTGTTTTTTCTAAAACAGTAAATAAGAATGCTTTATTTGACGCTTGCTAAAAAACAACAAGTTTTCTTCGTTTTTAATACCATAATGATGGTAAGTTTCCTTAGGTTGTTTTTCTTCTAAATTGCAATGATTTATTTCCTTTATTTTTTAATCCAACCGTTATTCTTCATTCTCTTTCGTTATTCAAATTGATTTTGCTATCTGCATAAAAAGACAGCAAAATCAAAGTATTATTTAGATTCGTTCAAATAGAGCCGCAATGCCTTGACCGCCGCCGATGCACATGGTGACTAAACCATAACGTCCTCCCGTGCGTTGTAATTCGTAAAGGCATTTTATTGTGACAATACAACCGGTTGCGCCGATGGGATGTCCCAAAGAAATCCCGCTGCCATTGACGTTGGTTTTGTCCATCGGTAATTCTAAATCACGGCAAACGGCGAGAGCTTGCGCGGCGAAAGCTTCATTGACTTCAAATACGTCGATGTCACTGATTTTTAAGCCTGTTTTTGCTAATAATGCTTTCACCGCAGGAACGGGACCGATGCCCATATATTTGGGTTCAACGCCTGCGAACGCATAATCCACCAATCGCGCCATTGGCGTTAAGCCTTGATTTTTCGCGGTTTCTGCTTCCATCATCACGATTGCCGCCGCCGCATCGTTAATTCCCGACGCATTGCCCGCTGTCACCGAACCTTCTTTATTAAAAATCGGTTTCAACTTTCCTAACGATTCCACTGTTGTTTCAGCGCGGAAATGCTCATCGATTTCAAATAAACGGGTGGCTTTGCGTTCTTTAATTTCAATGGGAAGAATTTGGGATTTGAAACGTCCTTCTTGGGTGGCTTGCGCGGCGCGACGGTGGCTTTCGGCGGCTAACGCATCTTGATCAGCGCGGGAAATGCCCCATTGTTGCGCGATATTTTCAGCGGTCACGCCCATGTGGCAATCGTCGAACGGATCGGTGAGCGCGCCGACCATCGCATCAACCACTTGCGCATCACTCATGCGTTGTCCCCAGCGCAAACTTGGCATCCAATATTGCCCGCGACTCATACATTCCGCGCCGCCCGCCACTGCTGAAGTTGTGTCGCCGAGTTGAATTAATTGTGCTGCAGAAACAATCGCTTGCAAACCGCTGCCGCATAAACGATTCAAAGTCAATCCGGGCGTTTCGATGGATAATCCGCCATTAATCGCCGCGACTCGACCCAAATACATATCTTTGCGATCGGTGTGAACGACATTGCCAAACACGCTGTGTCCGATTTGGTTTGGGTCGATGTGGGCGCGGCTAACCGCTTCTTTGACGACCATTGCTGCCAATTGGGTCGGCGCAAAATCCTTCAAACTGCCACCATACGTGCCAATCGCGGTGCGAACGCCGCTTAAAACCACCACTTCTTTTTTAGAACTCATATCAAAGACTCCGTCCGTTTTGTTATTGAAAAAAACAATGGTTTTAAACGAAACCGCCTTTAAATTCAAGTTTTTGTTTCGCGCGTCTCATTCACGCAAAATAACCCTTAAAACGGGGTTGGTTGCATTTTCCTCACAAAAAAGAACGCGGCGTTCCTCTAAAATGGGTAGTGCTAGAAACTCGATCCTACACCACGACCTTATTTCTTAGTGCGCAAAATCATTAAACGGCGGGCGATATTTCCAGCTAATTCTTGGTTTAAATCATTTAACAACAGTTGTTCTTCTTCAGATTTTGCTAAAACCGCCCGTTCATCTAAACTTAATTCACGGCGCGCGGTGAGTTTTTGTTTAGGTAAAATCGATGTGCCTTTGGGATCGTTCAATTCAAATTCCACGTCGCTAATGTATTCACGTTCTTGGGTTTTTGCGGAAGTGCTAGAAACCGATAAAATTCGACTGGTGAGTTTTTGGTTTTTCGTGCGCAGAATGAGTTTGGCTTGATTTGGATCGGAGGTTTGTTGAATATCGGCGGCTTCAAAATTTTGTTTCAAAGCATTAGTCACGTCGTCAGCATTTTCAGAGGAAATATAAACGGGTTGCCAATATTCTGGAATATCCAAAGTTCCTCGCAATTGAAATCCACAACTGCTCAATAAAAAAAGCACTAAAAAGGTTAATTTTTTCATTTTGTTTCTCTCACAATTTAAGCGGTTTGTTATTCAAATGTTAAAAGCCCATTGTACAATGGTAGGATTAAAAACTCATCTTATTTTGGTGAAAAGGAGGGGTTGAAAAGAGAGGATTGCGATTTTGACGCGGCAAAAGTGCTACGCAACAGAAAAGGTGTGGTAAAATAACAGGATTTTCACTCAATTGAAGACAATAACGGTCATTTTTTCATGAACAAACAAGCATCACGCCGCGATTCCGACGACTTGGAAAACCACACTTATTTACCGCAAGATGACGAGGTTTTTTTCGCCAAAGAAGAAAAACCCTTGCCAGACTCTCCGGTTTCAAATTCCCGCCCTTTCGCCACCGAGAGCCCGGGCACGCAAATGAAAGCCCTTCGCGAAGCCCGCAAACTGAGCGTCGAGGAAGTGGCAAAACGGCTTTATTTAGATGCCCAAATGATCAAAAACCTCGAAGCCGATAATTACGCCCATTTGCCGCCCCCGATCTTCGTTCAAGGCTATTTGCGCGCCGTTGCAAAACTATTTGAAGTGCCCGAAGAACCCTTGTTATCCGCGTATTTGAAATATAACCCCAACGCACACCTTCCGCCCGCCTTGGCTTCAGAAAATACCGTCCAAATGCCCAAAGTCGGGGTCGGACACGCATCGGGGCGATGGTGGTTTTATGCAACGTGGGCACTATTGCTGGGTTTGACCGCGCTGGTTGCGTGGCGTTACACCATGCAAACACCCCCGCCCGCCCGCAATGGTGATTCGCTTCCCATTGAAAACACCAGCAATTCTTCTTCCGAATCCCTCATCGCACCTCCCGCGCCTTACACGCCTCCGTCCGAAGGGGGCGGCACAAAATCGACTGCTTCATCGCCCGCGCCCGCCGGAACGCCCGCCTTATCCACCACGCCCGCCCCCGTTGCGATGATCGCGCCGCCCACTTCAATGTCGCTCACCTCGATGACGGGAATGACAGGCATGATGCCGTCCGCGCCCACCCCTTCCGCCGCATTATCTCCCACAACTTCAATGAATTCAACAGGTTCAACAACTACCTCGCCGTCGGAAACCACCCCAACACCTCCCGCTCCAACCGAAGACGCAAGTGGATTAATCTTAAAATTCAAAGAGGTATCGTGGGCGCGCGTGGTCGACAGCAAAGAGAAAAAATTATACGACGGCACATCTAAACCCGGGCAAACGGTGATTATCAAAGAGGGCGTTCCTCCGTATGAAGTTTCCTTTAATAAAGTGGCGACCGTTGAAATGTTTTACAAAGGACAATTAATGGATTTAGCCCCTTACAAAAATGATCGCACCGTCACGCTTTCAGTGGGCGATTCTCCAAACAGTGCAACAAACCCAGACGAGGAAGAGGAATAATATGCGCTTTCCTTTGATTTCTCGCCGTTTATCGCGTCAAATTCGCGTCGGTACATTAAAGGTTGGTGGCGATGCACCGATTTCAGTGCAAAGCATGACCAATACCAATACTTGTGATGTTGAAGCAACGGTTAAACAACTTCAAGCATTACAAAACGTCGGCGCAGATATTGTACGTATTTCAATTCCCGATATGAACGCGGCAGAATCTTTTGGAAAAATCCGCAAACTTGTTCCCAATTTACCCTTAATTGCCGATATTCATTTTGATTACAAAATTGCTTTGAAAGTCGCCGAATTAGGGGTAGATTGTTTGAGAATTAACCCGGGTAATATTGGGCGGGAAGACCGCGTCAGATCAGTGGTGGATTGCGCAAAAGAAAAAGGCATTTCTATTCGAATTGGTGTGAACGCCGGATCATTAGAGAAAGATTTACAAAAAAAATACGGCGAACCCACACCAGAAGCCCTCGTTGAATCCGCTATGCGTCATATCGATATTTTAGATCGATTGAATTTTCCGGATTTCAAAATTAGCCTAAAATCCTCCGATGTTTTAATGACAGTGGCTGCTTATCGTTTGTTAGCCACACAAATAGAGCAACCTTTGCATTTGGGGATTACTGAAGCGGGAGGATTTCGAAGTGGTGCGGTGAAATCCGCTATCGGTTTAGGTATGTTATTAGCGGAAGGGATTGGTGATACGTTGAGAGTTTCTTTAGCGGCTGACCCTGTCGAAGAAATCCGCGTGGGATTTGATATTCTTAAAAGTTTGCATTTGAGAAAAAAAGGCATTAACTTAATTGCTTGTCCATCGTGTTCTCGACAAAATTTTGATGTGGTGAAAACGGTTAATGAGTTAGAAAATCGCTTAGAAGATATATTAGAACCGTTAGATGTTGCCGTGATTGGTTGCATTGTCAATGGACCGGGCGAAGCAAAGGAAGTTGCTATCGGTTTAACGGGAGGAACTCCGAGCAACTTGCTCTATATTAACGGCAAACCTCATCATAAATTAAGTAATGAAAACCTTGTTGATGAATTAGAACAAAATATCCGCGCTCAACTTAAAACAAATGCGAAAGGAACGGTATGAAACAGGCTTTTGAACCTTTATTAGATGACGTGATTGCGTTGGCGCACGCGGCGGGCGATGCCATTTTGCAGGTTTATCATACGGATTTTAGCGTCGCAACCAAATCGGATCAATCGCCTTTGACATTAGCCGATCAAATGGCGGAAAAAATCATTAGTGATGGTTTGAAAAACATTTCAAAGTGGGCGGTTCTTTCAGAAGAATCCGCCGATAAACCTTCCTTTGAAGAACGAAAAAACTGGGATTATTATTGGTTAGTTGATCCATTAGACGGCACAAAAGAATTCGTGAAGAAAAATGGCGAATTTACCGTTAATATCGCGCTCATTGAAAACCATATTCCCGTGTTAGGCGTTGTTTATATGCCAACGACCCAAAAAACCTATTTCGCCGCGCATCGAATTGGCGCATATCAACAAGAAAAAAAACAACCTTCCAAATCTATTTCTGTGCGGCTTTTACAAGAAGAGCAACTTTGTATTGTTGGCAGCCGTTCTCACATTACCGATGATTTAAAACAATTCATTGCTTGTTTGGGAAACACCATCGATATGAAAAACATTGGAAGTTCCTTAAAAATTTGCTTAATTGCGGAGGGTCAAGCGGATTTGTATCCTCGTTTAGGTTTAACCTCTGAATGGGATACAGCAGCCGCGCAATGTATTTTAGAGGAAGCGGGCGGACATTTAACCGATTTACGCCTTTCTAGTTTGCGTTACAACACCAAAGAATCTTTATTGAATCCGCATTTCATTGCATTTAATCAACAGCACACCGTTTGGTTGAACTGTTTGCAACAATTTACGCAAGATGAAATCTCATGAAACCACTCAAGAAAATTCTTTACATCGACGATGCGCCAGAATTACGCATAATGGTTAGTACGGTGTTAGAAAAAATCCATCATTATACGATTAAAGTCTGTGCAAACGGTGAGGAAACCCTTGAATGTATTTCAGATTTTCAACCCGATGTGGTTTTATTAGATATGTGGATGCCGCCTAATATGAATGGCATTGAAACCTTTCAGGCATTTCAAAAACAACCGCATTTGGAATCTATTCCCGTTATTTTTTTAACAGGCACAGCAGAGCAATCTGAAATAGAAAATTATCAAGCAATTGGTGCAATTGGCGTGATTGCAAAACCTTTCAATCCGATGCAATTAGCGGCTTCAATTGAAAACATTTGGCAAACCTTTCAAGGATAGAAACTTTTATGGGATTAACACATTGGATTACCGAGCAAGCAACCGCGTTAATTAGTTGGGGAGGATACGCGGGCGTGACATTTCTCATGGCATTAGAAAGTATGATTGCACCTGTTCCCAGCGAAGCGGTGATGCCGTTTGCAGGTTTTCTTATCGTTGAGAAACAGTTTACGTGGGAAGGCGTGATCTTTTTTAGTACCTTAGGAAGTTTGATTGGATCGTTGCTTTCTTACTATATGGGATATTTTGGAGGAAAGCCGTTAGTTGAGAAATGGGGAAAGTATTTGTTACTAAACGTTCATCATTTAGAAATGACTGAGCAATTCTTCAAACGTTATGGGTGGATTACGATATTTGTCAGCCGTTTTATTCCAGTGGTTCGACATTTGATTTCTATTCCTGCGGGGGCTGGAAAAATGCCGTTATTGCCATTTGTCATTTACACGGCTTTGGGCGCGGCAATGTGGAATGCAATTTTAACGTATGTGGGGTTTGTGATGCGAGAAAATTGGCAAAGCATTATGAAATATCATACGTTAATTGATGGCGTGGTTGTTCTGTGTTTGTTGATCGCTTTTGGTTATGTTTTCTATAAACTTTACGCAGCCCAAAAACAAATCAAAAATTAGGCGGTAAAAGGTTTGTATCCGGTGGCGTTTCTAGGTGGTTCAAATCGGGTAAATAGGGTTGGTAATTTTGAAAATCTCCCTTTATCGACGCATCTTTAATCACCAAAGGACGGAGAAATATAATGAGTTCACTTTTCTTATGTTGATCGTCGCGCTGACTAAACAAATCTCCAATCATTGGTAATTGAGAAGCCACCGGAATCCCATTTGTTCCCTGTTTTGCAGCATTTTGCATTAAGCCACCAATCATTGCAATGTTCCCACTTCTTATCTTCAATAACGATTCAATTTCTCTCACCTGCACAATAGGAATTTGACTGACGACATTCGCATTGGCTAGGGCAGGATTCGGGTCGTTTTTATAACCAATAATTCGAGAAATTGTCGGGCGCACATTTAACATCACATTATCGTCCGCACTGATTTGTGGTGTTATGTTCATAATTAAGCCTTCGGGCACCGTGTGCACTTGGGTTTCATAAGTTACACGTCTCGCAGAAGTAGTCGTTGCATCAGAATCCTGCACTGAAACCGTAAAATACACATGATTATCAACGACTTTCAAAATAGCAGTTTGATTATTTAATGCCATTATTTTCGGGCTAGAAAGCACTTTTGTATTACCGAAACTTTCGAGCAACTTAATCGCCGCAGAAATGTCTCCAATTCCCGAGTTCTTATCCGCATAACTAATACCATAAAAAGGTTGTATATTGCTGTCTGTTTGCGTGAAATTTTGAATAATATTGAACTTCCCACCTAATCGTTGCCAATTAATCCCTGATTGATAACTATCATTTAGCGTAACTTCAATGATAGTTGCTTCAATTAAAACCTGCCGTTGAACACTGTTAGTTACCTTTTCTAAAAAGGCTTTAATTTCGTTGTGCTGGCGCGAGGTTGCTCGAACAGAAATAATCCCACTTTCGGGGTTGGTCATGACATTATGTTGAATAACTTTCTCTTCTTTTTCTTCATCAACATCGGCGGACTTTGCGGTTACAGAAGTGTCATTAGTTTTGGAAGATGCTTTTAATTGTTTGCGACGAGTAGTTGTAATGCGTTCTTCGGTTAATAAAATGGCTTGAATATTTTTTTCGAGGGTTTCCCAGAAATGATTTTTTGAAATGTCGACTAATGCGGTTTGAGAATTATTGCTCGATGCGCCTGCACTGCTTGTTGCATTATTGGAGGTATTTGAAACGGCATTGCCTCCTGTTGAAACTTGGGTAGAAACGGTGACGCGATTTTCGGTATCTCGGCTCATATTAACGTAATCAATTTTGTAACTTTGAACATAAGGTAAATCTAAGGAAATGCTCAGTTGATTGTCGAGCAATTGGTAACGTAAATCTAATTGTTTAGCAATTCGATCAAGGAGTTGTGATAATGTTTGATCGATGGCATTCATAGTCACCGAGCCTTTAATTCTGGGGTCGATATCGACGTTTAATTTGGCATCGCGGGCGAGAGCAAATAAGAGTTCTTTGGCGGGTACTTGATCGACGACCACCGTAAATAATTCAGTTTTTGGAGATTTGGAGGACGGCGGCGGCAAATAAGGCGTGTGCAACACAGGGGGGGGGATTTTTGAGGCGGGCGGCGGCGTTTCGCTGCGGGTGTTCAAATGTCCCGCTGACGGCTGCAAAGGCTGCGGCGCGCAACCCGTCAAAATCCACACTATCAACGCTAAATATATCCACATAATCATGTTAATAGGTTTCTTCGTGACGTTGTAAATAATCTAAAATAGGCGCATTTTCGACCCAATATTCGCAAAGTTCCTGCTTTCCGCCCATCAACAACGGCACGCGCTCATTGTAACGATCGCGCAATTTGTCGTCGCCATCGATGTCGATCACCAAAATCTGAAACGGTTGATGCTGTTGTAACATCATCAAATCATTGATCATGCGTTCACACAAATGACAACCCGCGCGCGAATAAAGTGTTAATGTTTTCATGTTATCCCCTTTGTTGCAGTGTTATTGTGAGAATATTGTAACATTTTGTTAAAACACAGTTCGGCGCGGAATTTGTTATAGAATAGCGGGGATCAACGGCAGGTGGAGGGACTATGCCGCGTTTTACATATAAAGTATTCATAGACTTAGCCGTTTGGATGATCGGCATGGGCGTGTTGATGGGGGCGATGTTCCCTTTTTTTGTGTTGGCATTGCAAATTGAAAAGGGGTTATCGCCGTCTTTTTGGGGAGCGACCTTGGCGGCGGGCATTGCGATGGGCGCGGTCAATTTTTGGATCGCGCAGCGGGTCGTCAAACCCCGATTGCAAGTTCTCGCGCACCATATGCAAATCGTTGAAAGTACACTAAAAAATGCAACTTATAGCGGAGATTGGTCGGATTGCAATGTCGACAAATGCCGCGTAACCGTCGATTCAGACGATGATTTGGGGAAAAGTGCCCAAGCCTTCAATGAGTTAGTCGAGGCACTCTTTCGAGCGCACGATGTCGATACGGCGGTGCGGGATTTTTCAAGAACCTTGTCGAGTCAATTGGATTTGGACGCTTTGTGCAAGCAAGCCCTTGATTTATTGATACAACATACCGGTGCGCTGGCGGGCGTGGTGCTCATTGAAGAAAACGGCGATTTGGCAATTTTGGCGCGTTATGGCTTAAAACACCCGCAAACCATCAGCGAAAGCGATCACGTTCGGCGCGCGATGCGAACGGGTGAATGTCAGCGGGTGGTTTTCCCCGACGACGTGCATATTGAAGCTGTTTTAACCGATTTTGTGCCGCGAGAAATCCTAGTTGTCCCCATTGATTTTAAGGAAGTCCCGCTCGGCGTGGTGATTTTGGCGAGCACCCAAACGTTTAGCAACGAAAAAGCCCATTTATTACAATTGTTTCGTGAAGGCTTTGGCTTAGCATTAAACAACGCCTTAGTGCACGACCGATTACAACGCATGGCAGCCATTGACGTTTTAACGGGAGCATACAACCGCCGTTTTGGTTTCATGCGATTGCGAGAAGAGTTTAATCGTTCATTGAGAAACGGCACGCCATTGGGGGTTTTATTAATGGATTTAGATCATTTCAAATCCGTGAATGATTCCTATGGACATTTAGTGGGCGATCGCGTTTTAAGTAAAGTGGTAGAAACTTGTGGACGCGCTTTAAGAGAAGGCGATTTTGTGGTACGTTATGGCGGAGAAGAATTTGTAATCGCGTTGCCCGGTGCATCGAGAGAAGACAGCGTCGATATCGCAGAAAACATTCGACGTTTAATTTCTGAAACCATCGTGAAAGACGGTTCTCAACATATTCACTTTTCTGCGAGCTTTGGTGTAACCTCTTTTCCAGAAGATAATGTCGATGGATTAGAAGAACTGATCAAAAACGCCGACGATGCACTATTTCAAGCGAAAGAACAAGGTCGTAATCAAGTCATTGCCTTTCGTTATTTTCAAATGCTGAACCCTCATTAGAGGTCATTAAGGAGAAATTGAGTGATTCAAAGCAATATTATTCGACTTATTGTGGTGGAAGAATCTGCCAATGATGCGGAGTTAATTTTAAATGCGTTGCGCAAAGCCCGTTTTCCTATCCGTCCCCGTCACGTCGAAGATGCGGAAGATTTCCAAAAAGCCCTCAGTGAACAAGAATGGGATTTGGTGGTTTCTGTGCCGTTTGTCGGCGATTTCACCGTTAAAGAAATTGCTGAACTAATTAAAAACTCCAAACAAGATATTCCACTCGTTGTTTTAAGCCGTAAGTTTTCTCCCGAAATTTTAGTGGAACTCTTGAGCAACGGCGCACGTCAAGTCTTGCCTTCAGAAAACGATGCTTGCTTACAAATCGCAGTTAGAAAAGAATTAGAAGATTTAGAGAACCGTCAATCATTACGCCGCGTCGAACAGCTTTATCGACAAAGCCAACAACATAACAAAATGCTCTTAGAAACTTCCCGAGATGCTATTAGTTATGTCCATGATGGAATGCACATTCACGCAAACCCCGCTTATTTAGAAATGTTTGGGTATCAAAATTTTGATGAATTGGAAGGAATGCCTGTTATGAATTTGGTTGCAACAGAACACCATTCTAAATTCAAAGAATTTATGCGCGAATATATGACCGACGAAAACCAAGAAGACCGCGATATTGAACTCATTGGCGTGAGAAACTTGAAAGGAAAAAAATCTAAATTTAAATTGAAAATGGAAGTTAGCCAAGCCTTGTATGAAAATGAACGGTGCATTCAAATTATCATTCGTGATCAATCAGATAATAGCAAAGAGCTTGAAAAGAAGCTCAAAGAAATGACCAAACTAGATCAAGTTACGGGTTTGTACAATTCGCAATATTTTTTGCAATTGTTAGAAAAAGCACTTTCAAAAGCTATCGAGTCTCATATTCGTAGTTTAATTCTTTACATTGAATTGGATAATTTTAATGCAATTCGTGAGCAAATTGGGATTGGTGGAAGCGATCCCGTTCTCGCTAATATTGCAAAACAACTGAAAGCTGTCGCAGAAGAAACTGTCATTGCAAGATTTGGTGATCGGGCTTTCACATTGTTATTGCACGACAGTGATATTGGTAATGCACAAGATTTTGCCGAAAAGTTACGTCGAACAGTAGAAAATTGCGTCACTGAAGTGCAAGAAAAATCCATTATTTTAACTTGTAGCATTGGGATTGCACAGGTTTTAGCATCAGCGGGAACACCACAAAGCGTTTTAAGTGATGCACACACGGCTTGTAAATCGGCAGTTCAACAGGGTGGAAATCGGGTTGAAATTTACAAAGCTATCGTTAAAACAGGCGGCGGTGAAGATGCGTTAAAAGATGTAACTAAATTGATTGAAACAGCAGAAGAAGAAAAACGTTTGTCATTAGTGTATCAACCGGTTGTCAACTTGCGAGGAGAAGTTGAGGAAATTTATGAAATCTTTTTGAGAATGGTGGATACAGCAGGGACATTAGTGCCTGCAGGCACATTGTTTGCCGCTGCTGAGAAAGCAAATTTGAGCATTAAACTCGATAAATGGGTTCTCAAAGAGGCAGCAACCATTTGTTTAAATCGCCAAAAAGCGGGGCACAAAACCCATTTCTTTATTAAATTATCTGATCAAGTGGTTAAAGATGAAACGATTGTGTTGTATATTAATAAATTATTGAGAGCAACGCATTTGTCGGGAGAACATTTTACCATTGAAATAAGTGAAGCAACAGCAATTAGTCAAGTGAAATATGCTAAAGCCTTTGTGATGCAGTTGAAAAAGATGGGTTGTCGAACCGCTTTAGAGCATTTTGGAACGAGTTTGAATTCGGAAACTATTTTGAAGCATTTGCCGGTGGATTTTGTAAAAATAGATTCTTCGTATGCGAAAGGACTTTCTTCCAATGCAGAGCACCAAAATGCAGTAAAGAAAATCGTTGAAGTAGCGCATAGTTATGAAAAGAAAACCATTGCTGAAGCCGTTGAAGATGCAAACAGTTTAACGGTGTTGTGGCAATGTGAAGTCGATTTCGCACAAGGGCATTACATTCAAGAACCGCTAGAAACCCTAGATTACGTTTTTACAGAAGAGTAGAAAATTAGGGACAGCAATGTAATAACTTTTATATTTCAAGAGGTTAGAACAGCGTTTGACGCTATTTTGCCTCACTGCCTCCTTTCGTACTTTATGGTGAAGACTATCAAATACGTTAATTTTCAACTGTAACAAATTTATCGTTATGTCAATTGACAGTGATTCTAAAAGGCTAGATACTAGGTAGGGTAGTTTTTTAACTGCTTAACTTTTAAGGTCAATAGTGACTTAATTCGTTCAAAATCAAAAAATTGGAGGAATCCTAATGAAATTTGTAAAAACAGTCGCAGCATTTGCATTACCCGTCATGTTATTTGTGGGCGGCGTACAAGCAGCGGACGAACGCGGAACAGCAGCAGAAGCCAAAGCCATGCTCGACAAAGCGGTGGCGGCGGTGAAAGCCGATGAAGCAAAAGCCTTAGCGCAATTTGTTTCTGATGCGAAAGCCAAAAGTGGCGATTTCTTTCAAAAAGATTTGTACGTTTTCTGCGGTGGTGAAGACGGTAATTTCTCCGCGCACCCTTCGTTGGTTGGCAAAAGCATGAAAGGCTTGATGGACAAAGCAACACCTCCTATTGCAGTGGGCGAAGCGTTCTACAAAGCGGCAGCAAAAGGCGGCGAAGTGACTTATCAATGGCCCCTCCCCGGTGCAACCGCTCCTCAAAAGAAAGTGGCGATTGTTGCTCAAGCAGGCAAGCAAGTTTGCGCCGTCGGTTATTACCCCTAAGATAATCTCGTTTGCTCTGACCTAAAAGACCGATCCTAGAAATAGCGATCGGTTTTTTCTTTGGGTAAGGAAATATGTTAATGTCTGATTTTAATTTTCCCATTCGAGTGTATTATGAAGATACGGATAGTGGCGGCGTGGTTTATCATAGCCAATATTTGAATTTTATGGAGCGGGCGCGCACGGAATGGTTGAGAAACTTAGGATTTGAACAAGACGTTTTAAGAGAACAGCATAATTGTATTTTTGTTGTGAGAAAAGCGCAAATAGATTTCTTAAAACCCGCCCGTTTCAATGATATATTAACGGTGATAACTCATTTGGAAGAAACTGCGCACGCTAGCTTTTATTTATCTCAATATATTCTTCATCATCAAAGCGACGAATTGCTTTGTAAGGCAACCATTAAAATAGCCGCTATTTATCCTCAAACTTTCAAACCCCGTCGAATTCCTGAAATGATTTTAAAAGGTATAACAAATGGATGATACATTAGCATTAATTCTTAAAGCCAGTTTATTAGTGCAAATAGTTATGTTTCTTTTACTAACCATGTCAATTTATTCATGGACAATTATTTTCGTAAAACGTAAAGAACTTAATTATGAACGTTCGCAAAGTATTCAGTTTCTTGAGCGATTTAATTACGTGAAAGATTTTAATCAATTATATTCACAACTCTCTGAATATCATTATAAAAAAACCGCATTGGATAAGATTTTTATTATGGGATATGAAACATTTGTAAAATTACATCGACAGCAAACCACTTTACCAATGGATACTGTTTTAGGCGCACAGCGATCAATGAAAGTTGTTATGCAAAAAGAGTTGGATAAAATAGAGGAAAATTTGCCGACATTAGCAACGTTAGGATCGGTTAGTCCTTATATTGGTTTGTTTGGAACTGTGTGGGGAATTATGCACTCATTTCATGGTTTGTCGACCGTAAAACAAGTCACCTTAGCAATGGTTGCACCGGGTATTTCTGAAGCGTTGATTGCAACGGCAATGGGTTTATTTGTGGCAATTCCTGCGGTAATGGCTTATAACGATTACATTACAAAGGTCGATTTTTTGAATAAACAATATGAAAACTTTATCGAGGAATTTACCGTTATTTTACAGCGTTTAATTCATCAAATGTTGGCGAATGAAAAAAATGAAAAAATTGTAGAGAAAACGGAGAAAACATTGTGAATTATCGTCCGCGCCGACATATTGTAGAAATGA
Organism: Pseudomonadota bacterium; assembly: GCA_041161065.1. GTDB lineage: Bacteria > Pseudomonadota > Gammaproteobacteria > Beggiatoales > Beggiatoaceae > DYRG01. The sequence goes on from JBEAVE010000009.1 coordinate 116,749, forward strand.
ATGTCGTACCCTATATTGATGTAATGTTGGTGTTGTTAGTAATTTTTATGGTCACTTCACCGCTTATGTCTAATGAATCTCAAAAAGTAGATACCACCGAAATGATTAGTAATGTTGTTTTAATTATTGATGAACAAGGCAATGTACAACTCCAAAATAATCCTCTAAATAAAACTATTGAAAATGCAGAAGAAATCGCTGAATTATTAAAAGAAATTCTTAAGGAATCTACCAATAGTATGGTTACACTCGATCCCGATAAAGAACTCAAATATGGAAAATTAGAAAGCTTCATCGGTGTTTTGCAATCAAAAGGTATCAATATTTCAATCAAGTGAAAGAAATGCGTCATTATTTTTGGAATTTCCTATTAGCCATTGTCGTGCATTTGTGTGCGGCGGTTATTCTGTTGTTTAATACTCAATTTAGTTGGGGTTCAAAAAAGTCTTTTCAAAATGATTGCACGGTGGTTTCTCAACCTGTTAATGTGAAACCCGTTGATCCTAAAATTATTCAAGAAACCATTGCTAAAAAACAGCAGGAAGAACAACTAAAACAACAAGCCTTAAAAAAGCAGCAACAAGAAGCAGAATTACAACGTAAAGAACTTGAAAAAAATTTGGCGCAACAAGAAAAAACACTCGAGGAAAAAGCCTTAGCTTTAGCTAAACAACAACAGCAGATCGAAGAAGACGCTAAATTGGCAAAAGAAAAGCAAAAACAAGCCGCCGATCAACTTAAGAAAGAGTTGGAAATCGCTCAAAAAGAACTAGACCTCATCGAACAGAGAAAACAACGCGAACAAGAAGAATCAAAGCGTTTGTTATTATTGAAAAAACAAGAACAAGAACGCTTAGATCATATTCAGAAAGAATTAGAAAAATCTCTAAAAGAAAAACAAATAGAAGAGGCGCATTTAGCAGAACAAAAACGTAAAGAAAAAGACCAACAACTTGCGCTTGAAAATAAACAACGTGAAGAAGAAAATCAGCGAATAATTGATGACGCGAAAAAAGCAGCAAACGCCCAAAAAGCGGCTGAACAGGCAGAGAAAAAACGTAAGCAAAAACAAAAAAAAGCTGATGAAAAACGTAAATTGGCTGAAGAAAAACCTGTTAAAAAACTTCCTCCTAAAGAAGAAGAACCTGTGGAAGAAAAATCTCCAGAACCTGACGCAGTAGAACCTCCCTTGCCACCCCTTAAAAATAGTTTTAGAGATATATTGGAATCTGATGCTAATATTCCTCAACAAACAGTGCAAACCGATCGTGAAAAATCGTTAATTGAAACCTATAAAAATGGGATTGAAGAAACGATTAAAAGAAATACTCGATCTTTAATTAAAGGTTTTTCAAAAGATTTAGTTGCAAAATTTAATATTAAAACCAAAGAAAATGGTCAGATTTTAGAGGTTTTATTATTGGAAAGTAGTGGTGATCAAGAGTTTGATCGATTGGTTGAAATAGGGATAAGAAAATCTTCACCTTTGCCTGTTCCAAAAGGAAGCGATAGCAATATCTATCAATTGGGCGAATTTCATGACATTATTTTAGATTACAAAGGGAAATCACAATGAGAAAAGTTCTTTTAATGTGGGTATTTCTAGGAGGATTTCAAAATGGGTTTGCAGCATTAAATATTGACATTACGCAAGTGATGGAGAGTACAATGCCGATTGCAATCGTACCTTTTGGTATAGAAATCAATGTATTACCTCCTCAAGAAGATGTCGCAGCAATCATTAGCAGTGATTTAGCAAAAAGTGGGCGATTTAATGTATTATCGACCACGCAATATCCTGAAAAACCTAGCAATCCAACGATGCTAAATACTATGTTATGGCGGGAAATTGGCAGCCGTTATGTGGTGTTAGGAAATGTGCAGCCTGCGGGAAATCAATATGCGGTTTCTTTTCATTTGATTAACGTATTGGACGGACAAATGTTGTTATCGCAAAGTTTGCCGTCGGCGCGCACTCAATTACGCAAAACTGCTCATAAAATCAGTGACTTAATTTATCATGCTTTAACGGGAGAAATGGGGGCGTTTGATTCACAAATTGCTTACATTACAACTCACAAAACCCCGCGTGGAAAACAATATCGCCTTCAAGTTGCTGATTCTGATGGTTTTAATCCAAAAATAATTATGCAAAGTGATGAGCCCATTTTATCGCCTGCGTGGTCGCCCGATGGTCGGCGTTTGGCGTATGTTTCCTTAGAAAACAAGAAGATGGCGATTTATGTGCAGGATATTGCGAGCCGTTCGCGCGATCAAGTGTCGGCGCATCAAGGTTTGAACAGTTCGCCTGCGTGGTCGCCCGATGGTTCAAAACTGGCTTTGACGCTATCAAAAGATGGGAATGCAGAAATATATGTGCTTGATTTAACAACAAAAAACTTGAAACGTTTAACGCATGATCCCGCCATCGACACCGAACCCGCGTGGTCGCCCGATGGAAAAACCCTCATTTTTACCTCAGATCGAGGCGGCAAACCCCAAATTTATCAAATGTCAAGTTCGGGCGGATCAGCGCAGCGGCTAACTTTTCAAGGAAATTATAACGCTCGGGCAAGTTTTTCTCCAATAGATCAACGGGTTGTCTTAATCAACGGCAACGGCGGCACGTATCGAATCGCCGTTTTAGAAAACGGTCAAATGCGCTATTTGAGCGAAACCTCGATGGACAAATCCCCTTCCTTTTCACCCAATGGAAGCATGGTTATATACGCCACGCAACGCGCATTAGCCGCCGTATCGGTCGACGGGCGCGTCCGCCAACGCATCAGCGTCGAAGCGGGCGCAGAAGTCCGCGAATCCGTTTGGTCGCCCCGTTCGCCTTAATGCGCAAAAATCCAATGACTTTTTCTTTATCTACAATTAACGCGCTTGCAATCATTTTATTGGGCTTAGTTCTTCCAGTTTCTACCGCCGCCACAAATGGTTTAACGTTTTTAATTTTTTTAATTTGGCTATTTAATGGAAATCTACGGCTTGTTATCCTAACTCAACAACCCGTTGCTTTGTGGTCGCTGAGTTTATTTTTTCTGATCGGGATAAGTTTTCTTTATACATCAGCTAATTGGGAAGAAAGTGCCGATATATTTTTTAAATACCAAGAATTATTTTTGCTTCCACTTTTTGTGATCGCTTTTAGCCAACTAGAAAACAAAAAATATGCGTGGTTGGCTTTATTAGTTTCAATAATCATTACTTTAATTGTTTCTTATTTCTATTATTTAGGATTTCCCATTTCTGGAAAAGCAACTTCCAATGCCCCCGCATTTAAAAATTATATTACTCAAAGCATTATAATGGTTTTTGCGGCTTACATATTGATTTTATTCGCTTTTTTGAATAAAAAATATCGTTATCCCGCCTTATTTCTTGCAATGTTAGCTTTATTTGATACATTATTTTTATCATTTGGAAGAACGGGCTATATTTTGTTCTTTATTTTAATGTTATTGCTACTTTGGCAACTTTTTACAATACACGGCTTAATTTCTGGGATTGTTCTAGCAATCATCATTGCAATTGGTTTATATCATTTCTCACCCACCTTACAACATCGCTTAATTGCGGGTTTCAACGACATAGAAAAATATGAGCAAGGACACCCCGAAAATACCTCATTGGGAATGCGATTAGAATATTACAAATATAGCTGGGAATTGTTTAAACAAAGCCCGTTAATTGGGAAAGGAACAGGTGGTTTTGAAAAAGAATATGCTAAGATTTCTCCGCGCCCCACTTCAAATCCACACAATGAATATTTAATGATTGGAACACAATGGGGAATAATTGGGGTTATTTTGTTTATAGGAATGCTAATTAGTTTGTGGAATATGGCGAAAGTTTTACCATTATTTGAAGGTTATGTTGCGCAAGGGCTTGCACTAACAATGGGGGTCATTTGTTTGTTTAATTCTGCGTTATTAGATTTTACGGAAGCGCATTTGTTTGCTTGGTTGGTAGGATTATTATGCAGCAGCCGACTCTCTCGATAATTATTATTACAAAAAATGCCGACAAAACAATTAATAATTGTCTGAATTCATTGAAATTTTCAAATGAAATTATTGTGTTGGATTCGGGCAGTTCTGATCGAACACAAGAGATTTGTCGACAATTTACAAATTTAGTTTTTGAAACCGACTGGCAAGGGTTTGGCATTCAAAAAAATCGAGCATTAGAAAAAGCTACTGGGGATTGGGTTTTATCGATTGATGCGGACGAAGAAATTACTGAAGAACTGGCATTAGAAATTCAAACGGTCATTCGAGAAGAAAAATATACTGCTTTTTATCTGCCGCGTTTATCAAATTATTGCGGAACATGGATTAAACATGGGGGTTGGTATCCTGATTATATTTTGCGTTTGTGGAAGAGAGGAACGGCACGTTTTAGTGATGAGATAGTGCATGAGAAAGTCATTGTTGAAAAGGGAGAAATAGGTTATTTGAAAGAGCCCTTATTACATTATGCTTATGATAATTTAGAAAGTGTGTTAGAAAAGCTAAATCGTTATTCCACGTTGGGTGCGCAAATGGCGTTTGAGAAAGGGAAGAAAAGCAGTTTAAGCAAAGCGATGGTGCATGGGATTGCAACATTTCTAAAGAGTTATATTTTAAGGTTAGGTTTTTTAGATGGGAAAGCGGGTTTGATTTTAGCGGTTTCAAATGCGGAAGGGTGTTATTATCGGTATTTGAAATTGATGTATTTGGGTGAAAAAAATGGGGTTAAGGGCAATTAAAAAGTTGCGAAAAAGCGTCATTTAGTATATAAGAACACTGTTGTTTTCTAACATTCGAAAAACTGAAAGGAGCGTTCATTATGGGAAATTTTGATCAAGAATTCGATGCCAGCGGCTTAAACTGTCCGTTACCGATTTTGCGCACGAAAAAAGCCTTAGCGGGCTTGGAAGCGGGCAAAGTGCTGCACGTTATCGCCACCGATCCGGGCTCTGTGAAGGATTTCGACTCGTTCGCCAAACAAACTGGCAACGAATTGCTCGAATCCACCGAAGAAGGCGGCAAATACCACTTCTTAATCAAAAAAGCAGGGTAACATCATGAAAAAACTCGCTATTATCGCCACCAAAGGCACGCTCGATTGGGCGTATCCGCCTTTCATTTTGGCATCGACGGCGGCGGCATTGGGTTATGAAGTGCAAATTTTCTTTACTTTCTACGGCTTACAATTGCTGCGTAAAGAGTTGAATCTCAAAGTGAGCTCGCTCGGCAATCCCGCGATGCCCATGCCAATGCCCGTCCCCGTGTTGATGCAAGCCCTGCCCGGCATGGAATCTTTCATGACCATGATGATGAAAAAAACCATGAAAGCCAAAGGCGTGGCAGAACTGGGTGAATTGCGGAGTTTGTGCCAAGAAGCAGAAGTCAAATTCATCGCGTGTCAAATGACAGTTGATTTATTTGAATTTGATACCAAAGATTTTATCGGGGACATTGAATACGGCGGTGCAGCAACATTTTTTGAATTTGCTGGTGAATCAGACATTTGCTTGTACATCTAATCCTCTTTTTCTCACCCTTTCGATTCAATTCAAAAAGGGTGAGTGCTTCTAAAAGTTAGCTATTTTCTCCCGCCAAAAATAACCACGTTGAAATCACTGTGTCGGGATTCAGAGAAACGCTTCCAATCCCCTCGTCAATTAACCATTTCGCAAAGTCAGGGTGATCCGACGGTCCTTGCCCACAAATGCCAATATATTTGTCGAGTTTGCGGCAAGTTTGAATTGCCATGCTTAAAAGTTTCTTCACCGCACCGTTTCTTTCATCAAATAAATGGGCAATCAAACCCGAATCCCGATCTAATCCTAACGTTAATTGCGTCATATCATTTGAACCAATCGAGAAACCATCAAAATGCTCTAAAAATTCCTCTGCTAAAAGTGCATTTGACGGGATTTCACACATCATAATTAAACGCAGCCCATTCTTACCGCGTTCTAATCCGTTTTCTTTTAATTCTGCAATGACTTGTTTAGCTTCATCGACGGTTCGCACAAACGGGATCATCAATTCAACATTATCCAAACCCATTTCTTCGCGCACTTTTCGCATCGCTTTACATTCTAATGCAAAACAATCCTTAAATGAATCAGATACATATCGAGACGCGCCTCTAAAACCAATCATCGAATTTTCTTCGTGTGGTTCGTAATTTTTTCCGCCGATTAAATTCGCGTATTCATTGGATTTGAAATCGGATAATCTAACAATCACGGGTTTGGGATAAAATGCCGATGCTAAGGTTGCCACGCCTTCCGCTAATTTATCAATATAGAAACTCACGGGATCAGCATAACCTGCGATATGTTGTTTAATATCTGCTTTGAGTTCTTCAGATTGTTCCTCAAAATTGAGTAATGCTTTGGGGTGCACGCCAATCATACGATTGATAATAAATTCCAAACGCGCCAAACCAATGCCTGCATTAGGAATCGCGGCGAAATCAAATGCTCGATCAGGATTACCAACGTTCATCATAATTTTGAAAGGAATATTTGGCATATTATTGGTTTCGCTACGAACCACATCGAATTCCAAATTTCCTTTGTAAATGAACCCCGTGTCGCCTTCCGCACAAGACACCGTGACTTGTTCGCCGTCGGGAATAGTTGCGGTCGCGTTGCCGCACCCAACCACCGCCGGAATGCCCAATTCCCGCGCAATGATTGCCGCGTGACAATTATTAACTAAAACAGGCGAATAGCGGTCGGTAAATACAATATAATTATGATGATCACCAACAGTAATATTATAAACAGGTTCTTCACCCAGTTCTTCAATCAAGGTTAAACGGGTTTGACGAAGATCAGAAACCAATAGTTTCTCTAATTTTTCTTTGAGCTGATGATCTTCAAGATCATTTAATAATTGACGAACGGATTGTTCTCCAATTAAATAACCTTTTTTACGCCGATGATTAACATCGCCATTGATATTTTCTTCAAACAATTGGCGAGTATTAAAAAAGCGACTTTCTACTTTACGTTCGTCATGACATTTAACCCGCTGAGTATATTGTCCCAACAAATTCAGTTTCTCAACAATTTGAACATTGTAGATATGACGATTCTTAGTAACTTGTGGGACAATCCCTATTCTCAAACAAGCAACAATAACCGCTTCTAACATTTCAGGTTTTGAAACATATAAATTAACGCGCCCTTTTTGAAAACAACCATCGCCATCAATTGCACCCGCCAGAAATGCACAAGAAAGTTCTACATCGTTTTTCAATAACGTGCTAACAATGTTATCTTCTTCGGTTTGTAAAGATTGAGCAATTTCTTTGGAATAACAATGATATGCGTTTGCTTGACCCACCACTTGTGCACCACGAATAAAACCTGTCGAAACGGCTTTTTCTTGCACTTTAAATGCTTTACCGTAATTGATTTCTAAGGCATGATTCATTTTTGCAATAAATTGCGCTTTTAAAACGGTGGGTTTTTGAATGAAAACCACTTCACCATGCGTTCTCGACAAATGAATATGTCCATCGCTCATCAAACCACCCAACAAATACGCTAATGAACGCGCTTTATCAGAAGAAGTAGAAAGCTGAGGAATATGTTGTGCTAATAATGCACTATCACCGTTTTGCAACATATCTTTGATTTCTGTATCTACCAAAGTTGCTCGTGATAAATTAAGCATTTTGTGGTCGGGCGTGACTTTTAAAGTATTTCCCTGCATTCTTCCCGTTTGAGAAACCGCAACTTTGAGCAATTTTGCAGTTTTTTTCATGATTGCTTGAATGGGTTTCCACTCTATTTTAAGCGTTTGACGATTTAAAGAAGGCGTGGTTAAATTGCTCGCGCCGCGTCGATAAAGTTCCTCAAAACTGAGAAATCCTTTATTGGTGAGCAATAAGGTTTCTCCCGCAAAACAAGTTCTTCCCCCGCGATTGGTAACGATCGCCGACGCACGTTTCATGATCGGCTCCCAATCGGGATCGGTCATGTCGGTGACTAATACGTCGCCGACTTGAACTTTTGACATCTCTTTGATATTATTAAGAATTCTAACTGTGCCTGCCCCGATTCGTTGTCCGATGCTGCGCCCTTTGGCGAGAACTTCTCCACGATTTTTGAGCCGAAAACGCTCGATCACGTTGGCATCGGCACGACTTTTCACGGTCTCGGGACGTGCTTGTAAAATATAGAGTTTTCCGTCCACGCCGTCTTTGCCCCATTCGATGTCCATTGGGCGTTGGTAATGTTTTTCGATGATCAACGCATAACGCGCAAGGGTTTCAACTTCTTGATCGGTCAAAGAAAATTTCATCCGATCTTGTTCTTCAACATCAACGGTTTGGGTTGATTTCGCATGAGATTTGTCGTCGCCGTAAATCATTTTGATCAATTTACTACCACGATTTTTGCGGACAATCGCGGGACAATTTTTTTCTAAAGTCGGTTTGTGAACATAAAATTCGTCAGGATTAACAGCACCTTGCACGACGGTTTCGCCCAAACCATACGAAGAGGTAATAAAAACAACATCTTGGAAGCCTGATTCGGTATCGATAGTGAACATCACGCCGCTCGAACCAATGTCGCTGCGCACCATGCGTTGAATGCCCGCCGACAGCGCGACTTCGCTGTGTTCAAAGCCTTGATGGACGCGGTACGAAATCGCTCGATCATTAAACAACGACGCAAAAACGTGTTTAATCGCGTCGAGAATGTTTTGCAAGCCTTTGATATTTAAGAAAGTTTCTTGTTGTCCGGCAAACGACGCATCGGGTAAATCTTCGGCGGTTGCAGAAGAACGCACCGCAAAACTGACTTCTTCGCCCGATTCTTGAGTAAGTGATTGATAAGATTGAGTAATTGCGGCTTGTAATTCGGGTTGAAAGGGGGTGTCGAGAATGGATTGACGGATTTGCGCGCCGACTTTGGCGAGGGTATCGACATCATCGACATCGAGCGTTTTAAGTTGTTGATCAATTTGAGATTTTAGACCGCTTTGTTGGAGAAAATCATTAAACGCGTCGGCGGTGGTGGCAAAACCGTCGGGGACTTTCACGCCGGCGGCGGCTAAATGGCTGACCATTTCTCCCAACGACGCATTTTTTCCACCCACTTTCCCCACGTCGTGCATGCCAAGTTGTTGAAAAGAAATCACATATTCTTTCACTGTTGTTCTCCCAAAATAAAACGCCCAATGGCAAAAAAGCGTCTATTCTAGTCGATCTACCAAAATCCTTAAATACCGTTATTTAAATAAATAATCCACTCGTGGTGAGCAAACCTAGTATTAAAATCTACCTCATTTTTAATTTGATTTCTGGTTAATCATTGTCGGCGTTCAAATTTTAATTTAAGCATTATAAATCAATCTGTTATAAAAACGGGGATCGCTATTTATTTAAAAGTTCGACTATAATTTGGACTTCACAAAAACGTCTACTATTCAAAATGATTTTTTTTACGGTTGAAAAGTCAATTCAGTTGCAATTGGGCAATTATCAGCATTCTTTTCAGGCGTGCCCTGATTTTGAGGGGAATGCGCTGCATTCGGATTTCATTTATGCAACCTCGATTGGAGAATACCAAGAGGTTATTCAACGGGCATTTCAACAAGCTCAAATTAAAACCCGTTTGCTCACCGCATTATCTATTAAAAATATTCCCCATTTTCCTATCGAAATCGGGATTCCAGAAAACCCTTCACCACCGATAGGAACTACTTGGAAACCACAATTATTAGAACAACTTAGCGTATTTCAAACTAAACAACTTAAAATCGCCGTCATGAATGGATTTGGCTCTGCAATGGGTGATTCAATTATGGGTTTGACAGCCCTTAGAACTTTCTATCAAATATTGAGTGAACAATTCGAGCAACTTCAATTAGATGTTTTTTTAAGATTCGATGCGGTTGATCGCCTAAAATTGGTTTATCAGCAATTTAATTTGATTGATCATATTGCTGGAATGCCCGTTAATGTAAGTACCTTATTGAAATATAACGCAATTATTGACTTTTCAGGCATCATCAGCCGTTACGATCAATGGGCTTCAAATTGGGCAATGATTGATTTCTATTTAGCAAAATTTGGAGTCGATCCTGCTAAAATTCCCCCTTTACATAAACGCAACATTTTAGAAATAAATAAAGAAGCAGATCAATCACTTATTCCTACATTGGTTAATTTAAGAACGAAAGGAAAATTATTACTTTTCCACCCGCAAACCAGTAGTCCAACCCGCAGTATTCCTCCCGAATATCACGCACGTTTCTTAAACTATTTAATAGAAAAAACCCAGTATTTTATTATTTCTATCACGCCAATTTCTTTTGAAAATGAGCGATTTCAGGACATTTCAACTCTTTCAAAATCTTTTCATGAATTATGTTGTATTGTAGCGCATTGTGATGCAATTTTATGTTCAGATACAGTAATTTACCATATCGCAGACGCATTCAATATTCCAACAGTTGCTCTGTTTAGCAGCATCGATCCACCCTTAAGAATTCGTTATTATCCAACGGTTATTGGTATTTTATTGGCGGGCGCAAAAGAGTCGCCTTATTACCGCAAACATCGTATGGAAAAGGATTTGCCCGTTGAAACCGTCCAAAAACTTTGGCAATTCCTCGATTTAGAAATGGTTGTCGACCAATTAGATATGATTACAAATAAGCCACTTTCTTCACAACTTCAAATCCCTATTTTTGAGAATCTTGCGCGCGCTTCTTTTAAGCTAAAAAAATATCCTTCCGCAACTGTTGCTTTAGAACAAATTGCTCACCGAAAACCTAATCTTACAACACTCAGCCACTTAGCGGATTTATATCGGCAACAAAACAAATTTGATGAGGCAATTCAAACCTATTTACATATTTTAACAATTGAACCTAATCATTTGGAAACAATCGGAAATTTAGGGATTTCCTACAAAGCACAAAACAAATTTGATGAAGCAATTGGTTGGTATCAGAAAGCCTTGCAAGTTAATCCAGATTCTTTACCTGCGTGGGGAAATTTAGGCAATGTTTATCAGGAGCTAAAACGTTTTGATGATGCACTTTTTTGTTATCAAAAAACCTTAAATTTAGACCCCGATAATCCTATGACTTATAATAATATGGGTAATTTGTATTTAAATCATAACAAACCCGCCGATGCGGTGAAATATTACCAACAAGCCATTGTGCTTTCTAAAAAACACGCGGATCATATCCCCAGTTCTATGTTAATTGATACCTATTGTAATTTAGGAAATGCTCTCGCAGGATTAAATCAAATTGCTCACGCCGATCAAGCCTATCAAATGGCATTACAATTAGATTCTACTTATTTGACAGGTCGCTGGAATCGGGCGTTAACGCTTTTAAAAGCAGGACAATGGTTTGCAGGTTGGCAACACTATGAATCGAGAATCCAGAAATACGCCGATCGCTATCCACAATTACCCAAACCCCGTTGGAATGGTGAACCGTTGAAAGGGCGGCGTTTGTTGGTTTATTGGGAGCAAGGTTACGGAGATACCATTCAATTTGTACGTTATTTGCCGTATATTTCGGACGGCACGGTGATTTTGGTCTGTCAGCCCGCATTAGGCGTTGTTTTACAAGGGGTTGCGGGCATCGATCAGCTCATCGCCGCGCCCAAAGAACAGGGTTGGAAACAAACCGAATTTGAGCTGTGGATTCCCTTATTAAGTTTGCCGTTATTGCTATCAAAACAAATTAATCCGCCGTTAGTAACTGATATTCCTTATCTTTTTGCCGATCCTGAAAAAATTAAAGCGTGGAAATCACGACTTGATCACCGTAAATTTAATGTGGGGATTGCTTGGGCTGGCAATCCGCAACACCCCAATGATCAAAATCGCTCCTGTTCATTAGAAAAGTTTGCTTTTTTAGCCAGTTTTTCAGATATTCAAGTATACAGCCTCCAAAAAAATAAAAATGACCCAAAACCTGATTGGATTATCGATTTAGATCAACAATTACAAGACTTTAGTGATACCGCTGGAATATTAGCTAATTTAGATTTAATCATTTGTGTCGATACGGCTTTAGTGCATTTAGCAGGCGCATTGGGAAGAAAAACTTGGTTATTATTGCCCTTTTCTCCTGATTGGCGATGGCTAATGGGTGGTCAAGAAACGGCTTGGTATTCAACGATTAAAATCTTTCGACAACCCGCCATTCAAGATTGGGGTAGCGTTTTTACACAGATTGAAAATGAATTAAAAGCTCTTTTGGAACATCGACAATTTCGTGAACCTCAAAAAGCTCAAAACTTAGTAAAACAGGGCAATCAGGCGCATATTTCTAAAAAATACCCTGAATCTCTAACTTTATATCAGCAAGCAATTGATTTAGATAATGAATGTGTTGATGCGTGGCACAATCGAGGGGTAAGTTTATTTGAAAGTGGAAATATCAAAGAAGCCATACAACATTATTTGAAAGCCTTGCAATTGCAACCTCTAAATATTGAGAACATTACAAATATGGGAGCGGCATTACAACGTCAGGAAAAATTAAAACAAGCAACGGTTTTTTATCGTTATGCTTTGCAATTAAAACCTGATTATGTTGAGGCAATGAATAATTTAGGAACTTTATTGGAAAAACAAAACAACTTAGAAGAAGCCTTGCAATGGTATCAAAAAGCTATTGAGGTGAGTCCAAATTATCCGCATGGTTGGTTAAATTTGGGTGCAATTTTAGAAAAAAAACATCAAACAACGCAAGCTAAAATTTGTTATGAAAAAGCCATCGATATTAAACAAGATTTTCCAGAAGCGTTAAATAATTTAGGGCGACTTTATGATCAAAAAAATGATTTGAAAAAAGCCGCTGAATTTTATCAACAAGCCTTATCATTTAAGTCGGATTATGCACAAATTTTGTTTAACTCTGCACTCTTATTGCTTAAATTAGGCGATTGGAAACAAGCGTGGGCTTTATATGAGCATCGGAGTGTGGCTATTGCTCAAAGTATGCCGCACTTAAAAAAACCATTATGGGACGGTAATTATTTGAATAATAAACGATTATTGGTTCACTTTGAACAAGGTTATGGAGATACAATTCAATTTCTCCGCTATTTGCCTTTGCTCAAAAAAACCTATCACATAACGCTTATTTTTGCGTGTCCAACGTTATTAAAAAATCTTTTAGAAAATATGGCGGGTGTTGATGAGTTGATTGTTAATGGATTAAATAAAGAACCAGCGGTTGAATATGATGTGTGGATTCCACTATTGAGTTTGGGAAGAATTTTTCAAACAACTTTAGACACTATTCCTAATCAAATACCTTATTTATATGCTAATTCAAGGAAAGCCTTAATTTGGCAGCATAGTATTCAAACAACAGGTTTCAAAGTAGGTTTAATTTGGGCGGGAAATCCTCGTCATAAAAATGATCATCATCGGTCGTGTCATTTAAAGCAACTTCTGCCATTATTTGAGGTTTCTGGGATTCAATGGTTTAGTTTGCAAAAAGGTGAGGCGGAGAAACAATTATATGAAATCAATTCGCCGGTGCAAATTGTGGCGTGTGGAAAGGAATTAAATGATTTCAGCGACACCGCTGCTGCAATGTTAAATATGGATTTGATCATTTCTGTGGACACGGCGACGGCGCATTTGGCGGGCGCATTGGGTCGTAACACTTGGATTTTATTAGCTTTTGCGCCTGATTGGCGATGGTTGATGGATCGCCCAGATTCGGTGTGGTATCCGAATGCGAAACTATTTCGGCAATCCCGCGAAGGAGATTGGAAAAGCGTCATTGACATTATTAAAACTGAGTTAAAACAACTAGTTATTAAAAAACAAACCACGTTGCCTCCTGTTAATCAAGACACCGCGCAATTTTTGCAACAAGGCGATGCGTTGATTGAACAAAACAATCATTCACAAGCGATTGATTTTTATGAAAAAGCCTTAACGCAAACGCCAAATCATTTCATTACAAATTTCAAAATCGCGGCGAGTTATTTAGCCTTAGAACATTATTCATCAGCCATTCAACATTATCGTAATGCCTTGATTTATAAGGAAGATGAGGCGAGTTGGAATAATTTGGGCGGCGCGTATCGTGCAATCAAAGATTTTAATAACGCATTGATTTGTAACGGAGAAGTTCTAAAACTAAATCCTTTTTCCGTGCAAGCCTACAGTAATCGTGGGTTTATTTTGCAAAATGCGGGGCGACCTCATGAAGCGATTGCGGCGTGTCGAGTTGCTTTAGGTTTTGATGAAAATTATGGGGGAGCGTATAATAATTTAGGTTTAGCATTCAATGACTTAAATTACATGAATGACGCGCAAATGGCATTTCGCCAAGCCATTACATTGCACCTTTCAAAAGAAACCATTGATGATGCGCTTGGGCATTTGAATTTAAGTTTAACATTGTTAAAAACAGCCAATTTTTCAGATGGTTGGAAAGAGTATGAATGGCGATGTATTTTTGAAAAAGCCAAATATTCTGTGCATAAGAAACCACGTTGGATGGGAGAGCCTTTAAACGGAAAACGGTTATTAATTCAATGGGAACAAGGACTTGGCGATACGATGCAATTCGTGCGTTATATTCCGCTCATTTCCAATGCCGCTATTTTGCTCACTTGTCAAAAAAATCTTGAACCTTTATTAAAGGATTTTCCCAACGTTGAAACCCTTATTCCTCAAACAGATATGCTTCCCGTTTCTCAAGAATTTGATGTATGGATTCCTCTATTAAGTCTTCCGTATTTGTTTAAGACTAATTTGAGCAATATTCCTGCAAATATACCTTATTTATTTGCTGATCCAGAAAAAATTAAGCAGTGGAAAAATCATTTGTCGACTAATCAATTGAAAATAGGTATTGCATGGGCGGGAAATCCAAAACACCCGAATGATCGGAATCGTTCTTGTTCCGTTAGTTTTTTCTCAAATTTAGCAAAAGAATTTCCAAACATTCAGTTCTATAGTTTGCAAAAAGGATCACAAACTCAACAATTAACCCCCGACATGCCGATTATTTCACTGGAAAAAGAATTAATTAACTTTTCAGAAACCGCAGCTGTTCTCAAAAATTTGGATTTAATTATTTCAGTGGATACCTCAATTATTCATTTGGCGGGTGCATTGGGTTGTTCTGCTTGGGTTTTATTGCCATTTGCGGCGGATTGGCGGTGGTTAATTAACCGAGAAACATCACCTTGGTATCCAACCTTGCGTTTGTTTAGACAACCGATTGCAAATGATTGGAAAAGTGTTTTTAATGAAGTTAAAGAAAATTTACTGACTTTTTATAATGACGCGGCGTTATCTAGCAATCCAAACGCTCAGTAAAAATTCTCGTATCTCATGCTTGATTCTTAACATTGCTGCGTTATATTAAATAGGTTACAAAGGGAGCAATCAAATGAAATGGTATGTTTTGCCAGTTGAAGCGTGGCGCGCGCTCACCGTGAACCGTTTGCGGACGGTTTTGACGATGTTGGGCATGGTGATTGGGGTTGGCGCGGTGGTGCTGATGTTGGCGATCGGGCAAGGGACGCAGCACACCGTCAATCAATCCATCGCGTCGATGGGGAGTAATTTGTTGATTGTGATGCCGGGCGCGGCGACATCGGGGGGATTGCGGTTTGGCGGCGGGACGATTCCCACACTCACCATCGGTGATTCGGAGGCATTGTCTACATTGCCGTCACTCAAAGCCGTCGCGCCTATTTACACCGGAACGGCACAAATCGCTGTTGGATCAAACAATTGGAGCACAACTGTCTACGGCACAACCCCTGATTATTTGACGGTGCGTGATTGGGGGGTTGAGTTGGGTCAGGCTTTTACCGCCATCGACGGACGCAGTGCCAATAAAGTTGCGTTGGTCGGGCAGACCGTGATCAAAAACCTGTTTGGCAGCGACGATCCGGTTGGCAAAACCATTCGCATCAAAAATATGCCGTTTTTAGTGGTGGGGGTGCTCGACGCGAAAGGGCAGGGTTTGGACGGACGCGATCAGGACGATGTGGTGATGATTCCGCTCAGCACTGCGCAAAGTCGGTTGTTTGGCAATCCGTTTCCCGGCACGGTGCGATTCATCATGGCGCAAGCCCGCACCGCCGATCAAATGGAAGAAGCCGAAACCGACATCGCGCAACTCATTCGCACGCGCCACCGCATCGTCGACGGCGTGGAAAACGATTTTAGTGTTCGCAATTTATCGGCGATGGCGGCAATGGCAGCGATGGCAGCGGGCGTTTTGTCGATCATGTTGGGCGCGATCGCGTCTATCTCGTTGTTAGTTGGGGGCATTGGCATCATGAACATCATGCTGGTTTCCGTCACCGAGCGCACCCGAGAAATTGGCATTCGCATGGCGATCGGTGCAAAACACCGCGATATTTTGTGGCAATTTTTGGTCGAGGCGATCATGATTTGCACATTGGGTGGATTGATCGGGTTGGCGTTGGGGATTGGCGGCGCGTGGTTGGTTGGAAATTTAACCGGCATGACCATCGTGATCACGGGGACATCGGTGGCGTTGGCGTTCATTTTCTCGGCAGGCACGGGGATTTTCTTTGGATTTTACCCCGCCCGCAAAGCCGCTCTCATGAAGCCTGTCGACGCGCTCCGTTACGAATAACCAACGGTGAATAACCTGTGGATAAGTTGTGAATAAGTGGTGGATAACTTCTGAAAACTTCCGTTGGCGACAATAAAATGGAAAGTTTTTCACCGTTATGCCAACTTTTTCCACAAGTTATCCACAGCTTAACTTTTTGTTTTATAAATCAAAAAAGGACTTATCCACGTTATTCAACGCCTCATTAACATCAATATTTAAAAATAATACTTAACTGATAATTAACGCACGCACTCAATGTAAAGCGAATTGTAATTTGACCCGCCGTAAATACGATTGAACAACTCAACCGACCCAAAAACCCCCGACCGATGCGAAATCGCAAAACCTAAAAAGCAATTGTCCACCTTTTTGCTTTGAAAAATATCGCCCAAATTCGCATCAATGCTCACATCTAAATGTAACAACCAATGAGAAACTTCATCGGGTTTATCTTTCGCATCAGAAAGCTCTAAATACGGCACTTTCTCTGCATACGACAAACCTTGTGCAATCCCCAATCGGGTTTTAATCGGCAAATCCAATTTGTAATAGGCTTTTAAAGCTAAATTATATTGATTGAAATCCGCTTGATGGTTTTTTTCAAAATGCCGCAGAAATCCCGCTTTCCACACAAAATCAAGCGGCAAATCATAAAAATCTTCTATCAAAACTTTCCCAATATCAAACCCAAAAATCGCCATTTTATCGGGGTGGGTATTGATTTTGCCGCGTATGATTTCATTCAGTTTGGTATCTGTTCCCAATCCTCCGATCATTCTGAAATACCATTTACCCGTATTTTCTTTTAATCCTAATGTTGGGCTATGTTGTTTGTACGCACCGAAGTTGTAATGATAACCTAGAAATCCACTTAATTGGGTTTTTTCTTTAATTAAAGGGCTATTTTGGATTTCATTACTTAACGCAGTAGCAGCAAAATTCGCTAATAATAATGAATTCTGGGTTAATTGATAACGCACGTTCAAACCGAGTTGAGGATTAAACGCGGCTTTTGGTTCATAAAACGGACGATTCGCTTTAATTTCATCAAGATGCACGCCATAATAATAATTAGTGAGTTTCTGACTTTGATACGTTCCTTGCAAATAAGGTTCAAAAGTAAAATCACCCATTTGAAACCGTTTGCTATAAGAAGCGGTGAATTCATAACCTTGATGTCGATCTAAAGTATCCATTAACGCATCAACACGCAATTCTCCCCAGTTTTGTTGATAACCCAATGAAACCCCAGCGTCAAAAGTATTTCTTCGACCTTTCAAATCATTCAAATAAGGCGAATCATCATTTTTATAACCCTCAAATCGATATTGCCCAATCAAATCCACGTTGAAATCTTTTTCTTTAACGGCGTGAAATCCTAAACTCGAGCCAAATAAATAAAACTTTTGATTATGATAAGACATAAGCGGAAGGGTATCCCCAAAAGGGGTCGTTTCTTTTAAGATGGGGCTTTCAATTCTTCCGCCCACACCAATCCCCCAACCTTCTTGAGTATTTTCTAAAGCTAAACGCGGAATCCAACGATTCACGGCTTCAGTTGCTTGCAATGTGGGTGAAATCATTAAAGTGAGAGAAAAAAAAGACAGTTTTTTAAGCATGACAAATATCCTTTATTTGGTTTTTTCGGTTTTTTCAGGTTTCTTTTGAGCGGGGACTTTTTCTTTACAAGCTGTCCATTGTTTATCGAAGTCAGCTTTGGGAGGAAAACAAGGGCGTTGTGAGAAAAATAACCAATAAGTAAAAAGTAAAAACAGGGTTGCAAAAAGACTGATTAAAACGATTAGTCTTAGCCATCGTGTAACGTTTCTGAGAAATTCCCCCGACGCGCGGAAAAAACTCGATAACCCACTGATCAACGCCAATAATAAAACGCCTAGTAATAAAAAAACAACCAAATATTCCAATCCGCCTTTGATAGGAAGTTGATCGATTTTTTCAATAAAATTGTGCGCGAGTTTAACAATAAATTGAAAGATAGCGTTAAATGCGTTGAGGAGTTTTTCCAACATAAGCGTCGTTTTTGCTAAAATAATGGTTTCATTAGATTACTTGAGATTGCAATGATGGTCAAAGTGGGCATAGTTGGGGGGACGGGTTATACGGGCGTGGAATTGCTGCGGTTATTGGCGCAACACCCCAATGTGGAATTAAGCGTGATCACGTCGCGTTCTGATGCGGGGACAAAAGTCGCGCAAATGTTTCCAAATTTAAGAGGTTACGTTGATTTGGCTTTTACCGAACCGTCAATTGAAACCCTCAAAAAGTGCGATGTGGTGTTTTTTGCGACCCCAAACGGCACAGCGATGCAAAGTGTGCCCGAATTATTAAAAAATGGCGTGAAAGTGATTGATTTAGCGGCAGATTTTCGCTTAAAAAATCCACAAACTTGGGAGCAATGGTACAAAATCCCTCACGTTTGCCCTGAATTATTGTCGGAAGCGGTGTACGGATTGCCTGAAATGCACCGCGAAACCATCAAATCGGCGCGGTTGATCGCCAACCCGGGGTGTTATCCGACCGCCGTGCAATTGGGATTGTTGCCGCTGATCGAAAAAAACTTAATCGAAACAGATAGTTTGATTGCGGACGTGAAATCGGGCGTGAGCGGCGCGGGGCGAAAAGCCGACATCGGCACGTTACTGGCTGAAGCGGGCGATAATTTTAAGGCATACAATATTTCTGGTCATCGGCATTTGCCTGAAATTGTGCAGGGTTTGAATCAAATGAGCACGCAACCCGTTGAATTAACGTTTGTTCCGCATTTAACGCCGATGATTCGGGGAATTCACGCGACGTTGTACGCCAATTTGAAAGAATCCGTCGATTTGCAGGATTTGTTTGAAAAACGCTATGTAAATGAACCCTTTGTCGATGTGTTGCCGTCGGGATCATATCCTGAAACCCGCAGTGTTCGTGGGAGTAATATGTGTCGGATCGCCGTCCATCGCCCCCAAAACGGCAAACGGGTCGTCATTACATCGGTCATCGATAATTTGGTCAAAGGCGCGGCGGGACAAGCGATTCAAAACATGAACTTATTATGCCAATGGGACGAAACAATCGGATTGCAACAGATTGCTTTATTGCCTTAAAACTCCATTTTTAATTTCGAGGCTTTCGTGGCATCATAGGCGTGTATTATTCATTTTTTTCAAGAAAGAGGGAGTTTATCAAATGGCAAAGAGCATCGAGGATGTTTGCACAGATGTTTTAAATGACGCAAACAATGCGTTAGGGTGTGCGGTGGTTGATTTAGAATCGGGTTTATTGCTGGGCGTTGCGCACAAAGTTCACTATTTCACGCAGTCTTATTTGGACGCAGTGGCAGCCGCTGCCGTCGATATGATGCGCGGCAATAAAATCCGTGCCGTTGAAAATATGATCGGCGAAATGCGCGGCGAGGTTGAGCAAAATCTCATTCAAGAAGTGCAAATGACCACCAAAAATACCTACCACTTCATGACGGTCGTCCCCAACAAACCCAACGCCCTTGTGGTGTTAATTACAAACCGTAAAGCCAATTTAGGAATGGGTTGGGCTGCGGTGCGCAAATCGTTGGCTGACTTTGCCCCGCTTTGCCCCTAAAAGGAGGTTTTATGCGACGTTTCAAATGGGCAATGTTGCTGAGTTTGTTGTTATCTCATGTCGTGATCGCCGAAGGTTTTAAACACAACGTGGTGTTCCCCAAAGGAGAAACCAGCACCATTTTGCGGGGTTCAGTCATTCGCGGCGATCTAGATACTTACATTTTGTACGCGAAAGCCAATCAAACCATGACGGTTGAGCTTGCGTCATTGCAAGATAACGCCGCGTTCACGATTTACGCACCCAACGGAAGCACCTTGCCTAATGCGGGCGAAGGTGACGATGCAACCCAGTGGAACGGCGAACTTCCTCTCAAAGGCAAATACAAAATTGTTGTCGGCGGCACGCGCGGAAATGCCGAATATGCGCTAACTATCCAAATCCAATAATAGAACAACAGAAACCCCGTCAGCGTTTTAGTCTGGCGGGTTTTTTCTTGCGTTTTCTTTGAGCTTTATCGAACGTTTCTCACCACAAATCCATCGGGTTGCGCACAACTTTTTGCCGACCGATTCAATACCTCAGCACTGCAATGGCGGGGTTTTCCAGCTTTATCCGTACAAAAGAAAACTTCTTTCAAAAAACGTCCCGATCCAGAACAATAAGGGGCAATGCCATCTTGAGAAAATGCGGGATTCTTTTTTACAAAATCTGCTTTCAATTGCGTTGAAGTAACCCGAAAAGTTTTCTCGGGAGCTTTGTAAGCATCAGGAATCACCACGCTGTTTTTTAATTGGGTAGTAAAATCTAAATAACCCGCCGCGCCCAAATTAGAACAAGTCCCGTGTTTTTGCCATTCGTGCTGACATAATCCGGCATTTGGAAAAACCTCGCATTTATTTTTAAGGTTTTTGGGGATTGGTTCATTATTGCAATCGGCGGGATAACCTTTTTCATATTGAGGCCAAAGCCCATGTAAAACAAAGCCATATTTCCGCCCAATATCGCATTGAGAATCGTGCTGAGCTTTTTTATTGGTGGCACAAAAATCCGGCGACCACGACAAAACCAACACATAATAATCAAATGTTTTATCGTTAGATTGGGCGATTGTATTATTTGCGAGCAACGCCAAACAACTTATTGAGAATAGAAAGCCCAATGGGGTTAATTTTTTCATTGTTTTTCTCCATTTTAAGATAATTAAAAGCCCAAAAAATACTCCCGTTTCTAATACGCGATTAAAAACGAGAGCAATGATTTTAACAATTAAATACCTTCAAATACAAGGCGAGTTTTATAGTAAGATTCCTATAAAGATAGAATTTGCTATAGTTTTATAAGTGAAGAAGGAAGAAGAGATGAGTTACAGTATAGATTTGAGGAAAAAAGTAATAGTTTTTATAGAGAGAAC
>JBEAVE010000020.1:0-81446 GCA_041161065.1 Pseudomonadota bacterium
AAGGAAGTTTTGGCAATCCTTACCACCCGTTTATCGCCAATGTGCCGTTGTAGATGGGGTGTTGCTCCACCCCTAGTGATAAATGGGAAGCTTACCAAGGAATAATCCCGAGCAATCGGCAGAGAATCGTTGAGAAAAATAAGCGAGAAACGAATCCTATTGAGAGGTTTAATAATACGTTAAGACAGAGAGTTTCTAGATTAGGAAGAAAAACTCTCTTTTAGTTCCTAAGAAACTTATCAATCACATCGCTTCTCTTGTTCATTTTATCCAACATTACAATTCTTCTCTTTTATTTTCATCTCAATTTGATCACTACCCCATTTTTTTAATAAGAACATTTACGATGAATACACAAAAAACAAACGCAGGATTACAACGGTGGTTTCGAGCATTAAAACATAGCAGCGAAGGATTTCAAGCAGCTTGGAAGAATGAGGCAGCTTTTCGAGAAGAAATGCTCATTGCAATAGTTTTAATTCCTCTCAGTTTGTGGATAGGAAAAACGTCAATAGAACGCGCTTTATTGATAGGGAGTATTTTGATTGTTTTAATGGTTGAATTGCTCAATTCTGCCATTGAAGCGGTGGTTGATCTCGCGTCGCCCGATTTTCATTTGCTCGCCAAACGCGCCAAAGACATCGCATCAACCGCCGTTCTAATCGCCCTAATGTTTGCCGCCGCCACTTGGGGGTTGGTGCTTTTTTCGTAAATTACAACAATGCGGAGAAACTAAATAAAAGTCGATATTTTTCTTTACCTTCGCTCCCTTGTTGCAAGGGTTCTTCATTTAAGTTTGTTTTAATCGGTATCTTTAATCCCAATCCCAAACTAAATTTGTCATAATATAAACGTAATCCTGAAGTGGCATATAAGATATTTCCTCCCGTTGCTTGCTCTGCTTCACCGTTTGTTTTATCTCTCCCCAAATTCAAATAGTTTAATTCAAGAATGCTATCCAAACGCAATTTGTTTTCTGCATTTGTTAATAAACGATAGTTTAATGCAGAATTAAAACGCCATTCTGAGCCAAACTTTCCTTTATTTTTATCTGCATATTGGTATTCGTTAAAATACAAATAACTACTATCTAATGTTAAAGTAAATTTTCCAAACTGTTTCGTTGCCGTTGCTCCCAATGAATAATGCGGTTTTCCAAAGCCTAATGACATTCCACCATCAATATAACCATTTGAATTTTTTGTATTTGCATCGCCCGTTGGCAAACTTAATCCACTATATACAGTGAAATGCCAATCCTCTAAATCATCTAAACTTTCTTTTACCGGAATAAGTTTCAGTCCTTGATCATATTTGAAACCCAATACTCCTTGCACTGAAATATCTGTAAAACCTGAGGTGTTGAAACTATTATTTTCAACATTTTTGCTCTGATACGGTACAAACAAATAACCTGAAAAATAAGGCGTAAAACCATAACCAGCCCCATATATCCAATAAGAATGGTTTTTCATTTCGTTATCGATTTCTGGCGTGTAGGTTTTGAAACGTACTTGCTCTAATTTCAAATAAGCTAAAGTTCCTTGTTGATTTAATGTTGCAGAACTCGAACTTTCTATTGGTGCACCGGGTCCTTCTAATCCAGCGACTCCCAATGATGCAATCCCATGATGTGCGCAAACTTGAAAGGATATAAAAAATGATATAAAGAAATATTTTCTCATGATTTTTCTCCCGCTATTTCAAATAATAAATGGGTGGTATGAACGATTTCATCGGCTTGAAGACCGTCGGAAGGTTGTCGATAAGTTGCTTGAATAAGTTGCAACCCTTTTTCTTTCAAACGAATATTGATTTCTCCATTATCATCGGTTTGACCGCGCGGTTGTCCCAGATATAAAACAATCGCATTTTTAACGGGTTGTCCATTGTGAACTAATTTTAGAGAAACTTTGTCATTCAGATTTAAAGAAAGTGGGTTTTGTAACGGGAGTAATTCGAGGGTTTGTGTGACGGGTTTTATGAAACCAGTATGCCAGATTTTAATACGTTTAATGCTTTCAAAAGATTGCCAACTTTTCAGTGGATGATTAACTTGATTTTTAGGAAGATTTTTTGAACCTTCTAACGTTTTTGTCCAAAATCCAGACGATAACAACGCATAAGTTAAAGCACAATTTCCTCCGATTTGAATGGGGCTGGTTTGAGAAATCTGCGGAGAAAGTGTTTGTTGATTTTGATCTAAACAAAGCGTTTGTTTCAAATAAGTTGCAGGATAATCAATGGTTTGCGCACCTTGATGCGCGGCGGTGAAATGCCCATAATGCAAAACTTGCGCATTGCCTTCATCAAGAAACCATATTTCATGCGCATAACATATTGAATTTAATATGAAAAATATAAAAATGACGGGTTTCATTCTGTCGCTCAAAAGTAGTGTTACGATTATTTATAGTGTAACACTAAATTACCCGTTTTCCAAACCGAAAATTGAATTATGTGGTTAGTGGAGAAAAGCAAATGTTATAGTCCGTACAAACCTCACAAGACGGAGATCGACAAACATAAATTCCTTCCGATTCACAAAGCTGTTTATAAAGAAATCTTTTCCATTTCATGTTTTTTGTATTAAGGGCAGCAAGGGTTGGAAAATTAAGCTGCATCAGCGCGGATAATTGTGGACGCGACCACAAACCTAAATCTTCCCACAAATGGTTATGACCTAAACAACCCACTGCCACAATTTCAACCATTTCTACACTGCCGACCACACCGTGATCAAGGTGGTTTTGTAAGAGCGTTTTTAATTCGGTTAATTCAGGAAAACGGCTCGGATCAAAAACTCGATTGATGGGTTTTAATTGGTTGATATTGAAATGCGGAAAATGCTGAATAAATAAGGTTTCAAATGCTGCTTTCGACAAACCTAAATTTAGAGGTAATACGCCGCTGTTGTTTTGCCAGCTTGCAATCATTGATGCGAAGATTTCTTCATTAGGTAAATGCTGCCGATGTTGTAATAATTGACTGTATAATTGCATGGCAGGATTTGAAATAGTTGAAAAAGCCGCGCTCATGGTATTTTCCTTTATTTTTTGCAATTTAAAATCCCCTCTTTTCAAACAAAAAAGAGAGGATTTTCAGGGTGTTATAAAATTAATACTCGACCAGAATATCCTCATCACGAACGATCATTTGGCACGCCAAACGCCATTCGCACGGCAAATCGTCGACAATGACACGTTCCATGTCTTCTTTGGAGACTTTGCCGATTTGGCGGAGAACTTCCTTTTCTTTTTCAGTGAGATGCGAGCCCATGCGGACGGGTTTGCGGTCGATGCTGATCACGCGCACCACGCAACTGCCGCATTCGCCGTCGCCACAATCGAATTTGAGCGGTACTTGGTGTTGTTTCGCCAATTTTAAAAGGGTTTCGGTGTGGCTGCCCGCGATTGCGTAGACCGTTTTGTCTTTGTAGTTGGGATTTGAGAAGGTTACTAACGCCATGATTTTGCTCCTAAATTAGACGGGTTTAACGGTCACGTCGCCCAAAATTTGGGCTTGGCACGCGAGGCGATTGTGGCGACCCGCCATGTTGTCGCGCAGCACTTTGTCCTCGAGAACCGACGGCTCAGACAAATTATTCCAGCCCTCTTCCACCTTCATCATGCACGTCCCGCAGTCGCATTCCCGACAACCGTACACAATTCCCGACCCCACTTTTTCCGATACTTCAATCATTCGCGTCCCAACCGGCACGGTGACGGTCAAACCAATATCCGAAAAAGTTACTTTTGCTTTAGCCATACAGCTCTCCTAGAGTTTTGAACAATTCAACATACCCTAAAGCAAAGCCAACGCCATCTCCTAATTGTTTGAATTATAAGAATTTTACAAATCACTATGTCGCAAACAATACAAAATCCTTGTCATAAACCTCACAACACAAAACGATTTGAATCAGAGATAAACAAACGGGGGAGTTGTATCACGAATCCAACGAGCAACGGATTTCTGTGATACGATTATCATTAAGAAAAACAATGCGTAACAGGAGGGTTGAACCTTACGCGGGGGAGTAAAAGGGTCACACACTTTGCAGAAAGTATGTCGCGCGCTTTAGAATAGGGGTTGGATTGCCGCGGCGATGGGAAAATAGTTTTTATGATGACAACAAAATTACAGATTATTCGGGCAGATATTACAACATTAGCGGTTGATGCGATTGTCAATGCGGCGAATGAAACGTTAATGGGCGGGGGCGGCGTTGATGGGGTGATTCATCGGGCGGCAGGTCCTCAATTGGCGCAAGAATGTTTTACGTTATGGGGCTGTCGGCGCGGGCAAGCCAAAATTACTCAAGGTTATCAATTACCTGCGCGTTATGTCATTCACACGGTCGGTCCCGTTTGGAAAGGTGGCAGGCACGGCGAAGCGGATTTATTAACATCGTGTTATGTGGAAAGTTTGACGCTGGCAATGACAACCCATTGTAAAACCATCGCTTTTCCTGCCATTTCGTGTGGCGTGTATGGTTATCCGGTTGATGAAGCGGCGCAGATTGCGATTAAAACTGTCTGGGATTTTGTGCAGGCAAATGAAGGACTTGAAACCGTTTATTTTGTGGTGTTTGAGGAGCGGGTGCAAAACGCCTATCAAACCGTATTGGACGAGGTGTTATCGCTATGTTAATTTCACGTTTAGCCGTCATTGGGGTCGGGTTAATTGGCGGATCGCTTGCTAAATCGCTTCGGTTGCAGCATCAATGCGCGGAAATTGTCGGCTGCGGACGCAATCTCGCCAATTTGCAACACGCCGTCGAACTCGGTGTCATCGATCATTACACCCACTCGATGGCGGAAGCGGTTGAAAACGCAGACATTGTGGTGTTAGCCGTTCCGCTCGGCACGATCAAATCCGCCCTGCGTGAAATCCGCCCCCATTTAGCAAATAAAACCATCGTTACCGACGTGGGCAGCGCAAAAGGGAGCGTCATCGCCGACGCGCGCGCGGAATTGGGGGATTTGTTACCGCAATTCGTCGCAGGACACCCCATCGCCGGCGCAGAACGTAGTGGCGTTACCGCTGCACAACCCGATTTGTTTATTAAAAGAAAAGTGATTTTAACTCCCATTTCTGAAACCGATTTCAACGCATTACAAAAAATAAAACAAATGTGGGAAGTGTGCGGTGCAGAAGTGATAGAAATGAATGTAGAACATCACGATAACGTTTTAGCGGCAACCAGTCATTTGCCCCATATGTTAGCTTATACCTTGGTTGATTTGTTAGCACAAAAGGAAGAACATCAAGAAATATTCCGTTTCGCAGCGGGAGGATTTCGGGATTTCACCCGCATTGCATCGAGCGACCCTCAAATGTGGCACGACATCTGTCTTGCTAACAAAGAACCCCTCGTTGAAATGTTAGAAGATTACCAACAACATTTGATTTCATTAACCCACGCTATTCAAAACGCCGACAGTGAGCAAATTAAAGCCTTATTTAGCCGAGCAAAAACCGCGCGCGATGAATTCACAGGTTAAAATAAAATGTTATCATCTTAATTAGAAAAAGTTATTTCAACAAAGGTAGGAGAATCTTAACATGGACATGAAACAAGCACTTGAAAAAATCGTTGAAAAAACGGATTTGAACGCTGAGCAAATGGGTGAAATCATGACACTTATTATGACGGGTCAAGCCACGCCCGCTCAAATTGGAGGATTTTTGATTGGATTGCGCATGAAAGGCGAAACGGTCACTGAAATCACCGCCGCCGCGAAAGTGATGCGACAATTAGCCACGCCCGTGCCCATCGATGGTTCGCAAGTGATTGATATTGTTGGAACTGGGGGCGACGGTTTGCAGACCTTTAATATTTCGACGGCATCGTGTTTTGTGGCGGCGGCGGCGGGTGGAAAAGTCGCCAAACATGGCAATCGGTCGGTGTCGAGCAAATCGGGCAGTGCCGATGTGTTGGAAGCCGCAGGGATTAAATTGGATTTAACTCCTTTACAAATCGCTGAATGTATTGAAAAAATTGGGGTTGGATTTATGTTTGCACCCGCGCATCACGGCGCAATGAAACACGCAATTTCCCCCCGTAAAGAAATGGGTATTCGAACGCTTTTTAACGTGCTCGGTCCTTTGACAAATCCCGCAGGTGCAACCCGCCAATTGTTAGGGGTTTTTAGCCGTCATTGGGTGATTCCTTTAGCGGAAGTTTTGAGAAACTTAGGGTGTGAGAAAGCCTTAGTTGTTCACGCAAAAGATGGCATGGACGAAATCAGTTTAGCCGCGCCGACGTTTGTGGCAGAAATAGATCGCGATGAAATCCTACATTACACTATTTCTCCCGAAGATTTTGGTTTGAAAACGCAATCTTTAGAAACCATTAAAGTGGAGAACGCGCAACAGAGTTTAGAAATCCTCCGCAGTGTTCTACAAAACCATCGCGGGACTGCCCGAGATATTGTGCAATTAAATGCAGGTGCAGCTTTGTACGTGGCGGGTTTAGCCAATACCTTGCGCGGCGGCATTGAAATGGCTCTCGATGTTTTAATTAGCGGCGAAGCCTATCACCGTTTCAAATCGTTAATACAACTAACCCATTCCTTTAAATCTAATTAAAGGTTATATTTGAGAAACTCTTTGAGGAAAAGTAAGATGACTACAAAACATTGTCGTTTGTTAATTTTAGGTTCTGGACCCGCTGGTTATACTGCTTCTGTTTATGCGGCGCGCGCTAATTTACAACCCGTGATGATTTCTGGTTTGGATCAAGGTGGACAATTGATGACAACCACTGAAGTAGATAATTGGATCGGGGATTTCAACGGGGTGCAAGGACCTGATTTGATGGAGAGAATGCGCAAACACGCTGAACGTTTCAATGTTGAAATGATCCACGACCATATTCATACCGCTAATTTACAAACCAAACCTTTTGAATTAATAGGGGATTATGGTTCATATACTTGTGATGCGTTGATTATTGCAACCGGTGCATCGGCGAAATATTTGGGTTTAGAATCTGAAACCAAATTCAAAGGAAAAGGGGTTTCTGCTTGCGCCACTTGTGATGGTTTCTTTTATCGTAATCAAGATGTCGCCGTAATTGGGGGAGGAAATACCGCTGTTGAAGAGGCTTTATACCTTTCAAATATTGCAAAGAAAGTCACTGTTGTGCACAGAAGAGATCAGTTTCGTTCAGAAAAGATTTTAGCCAATCAACTCATCGAAAAATCTCAAACAGGAAATGTGAGCATCGAGTGGTTTCATACCTTAGAAGAAGTGGTCGGCGATAAAAGCGGCGTGACGGGTATCAAAATTAAACACGTTGAAACAGGAGAAATCAAAGAAATTCCTTTAATGGGGGTTTTTATTGCAATCGGTCATCACCCTAATACAACTCTTTTTGAAGGACAACTAGAAATGCACAATGGGTATTTGAAAGTGCAAGGGGGTTCAAATGGAAATGCAACCGCCACGAGTATTTCTGGTGTTTTCGCCGCCGGTGACGTTTGTGATCATATCTATCGCCAAGCAATTACCTCTGCGGGAACGGGTTGCATGGCGGCATTAGATGCAGAGAAATTCCTCGACGCATTGGTTTCTTGATTAGAGGAAATTTAAAGGAAATAACAATGAACGCCGTGTTAAAATTATCCGCTCATTTTACTTATGCAGATTATTGCAACTGGTCTGAGGAAGAACGTTGGGAATTGATTAACGGCGAAGCCTACGCAATGTCTGCGCCGTCACGACTTCATCAAAAAATTGTTTCAGAATTATCACGCCAAATCGGCAATTATTTGCAAGGAAAATCTTGTGAAATTTATGTTGCCCCTTTTGATGTTCGTTTGCCAACTAGAAACGAAAAAGATGAACAAATTGATACCGTTGTTCAACCCGATATTTCAGTGATTTGTAATGAAGAAAAATTAGATGAAAAAGGTTGTCGCGGCGCGCCAGATTGGATTATTGAAATCTTATCTCCATCAAGCGCATTTAGAGATATGGAGCTTAAACGTAAATTGTATGAAAGGCATGGCGTTCGTGAATATTGGATTATTCACCCAACTGAACGCTGGCTGATGATTTACTTTCTTGATTTACAAGGAAAATATGGAAATTATCAAATGTTTCCTTTAGAAAAGACTTCACAAGTTGCTATATTTCCTGATTTGCAAATTGATTGGGAATTTCTTTCCACCTTTCCAATAAAATCATTATGAGTTTATTCTATATTCCTCGTCGATCACCTGCGGATACTTTTCCTCCCGTTTTACATCATCTTTCTAATGATATTGTTGCAATTGGTGGAGATTTGTCGACCAATAGATTATTAGCCGCTTATCGTCGAGGAATATTTCCTTGGGATTCTTTTAATGGAGAAATCCTCTGGTGGTCGCCTGATCCGCGTTTGGTGTTATTTCCAGAACAAATCCGCATTACACGCAGTTTGCGGAAAAGAATGAACAACGCAGGGTTTGAAGTGACTTTAGATCAGGCATTTGAACAAGTGATTTCTCAGTGTGCAGCAACTCGTAAAGAAACATGGTTAAATGTAGAAATGCAAAAAGCCTATATTAAATTACATCACAAAGGATTTGCGCATTCGGTAGAAACTTGGTTTCAAGGGTCATTAGTAGGTGGTTTCTACGGTGTGAATTTGGGAAAGCTCTTTTTTGGAGAATCGATGTTTAGCTTAATGAATGATGCATCGAAAGTCGCATTTGCTCGATTTTGTGAGCAATTACAGCAGTGGAATTTTCCTCTAATTGATTGCCAAGTTCATACCAATCATTTGGAGAGTTTAGGAGCGGTAGAAATTAGTCGGCGCGATTTCTTGGGGTATTTGAATGGGTGTCACGCACCAACCCCAAATTGGGCAACGGCTTTCTCTAAAGAAACTTAAAAGAAAATATTTATGCGTCCATTTCTACAACAGCGGCAACTGAATTTATTTGTCACGCCACCACATGAATGTAGTTATTTACCCGATCAATTAGCCACTACGCTATTTGTCGATCCTTATATTCAAAAAGATACTCGTCTTTATACCTCATTGTCTGCACAAGGATTTCGGCGCAGTGGGGATCATTTGTATCGTCCGCATTGTGAAGGTTGTCAAAGTTGTTTGTCGGTGCGTGTACCCGTATATGAATTTGAACCCCGTAGAAATCAAAAAAGGGTTTGGCAGAGAAACCAAGATTTAACAGTTAAAGCCGTTGCGCCTATTTATCGCCCAGAACATTTCAGATTGTATTACAACTACATTTCTGAACGGCATCGGGGTGGAGGAATGGACGATGCAACCCCAGAAACCTATTTGCAGTTTTTAACGAGCCATTGGTCAGAAACCGTTTTTTATGAATTTCGTTTAGAGAAACAACTCGTTGCAATTGCAGTGGTTGATATTTTAGCAACGGGTTTGTCAGCGATTTATACATTCTTTGATCCACAGATTGCAATGAAAAGAAGTTTGGGGACATTTGCGGTGTTGTGGGAAATTGAAGAAACTAAGCGATTGGGATTGGAATGGTTGTATTTAGGTTATTGGGTAGAAAACTGCCGAAAAATGAATTACAAAACCCACTATCAACCTCTCGAATATTATAGCAACAATCGATGGACAAGAAACGTTCCCGTATGTTAGAAACTGGGAAAGAAAGTTTGACCAATTTTATTTCATTAGATAGAAAATGTTGATATAAGTCAAAGGTAAATTGTCTCCTTCGTGTTAAAAATGGAATACTTTTTTGAGTTTTTAACTAGAGTGAGGAGGCGGTATGAAATCAAAACATTTGCGACAATTATTTCTAGGATTGTCGAGTTTTCTTTTAACGAGTCAAGCCGTTTGGGCATTGGATTCATTAGAGGAAGTAATGAAAGCACGCGGTTTAACACAAAACGATGTTTTAGCCGCTGCCAAGACTTATGTTCCAACTGGAAAACGTGATGAATATCTTGTGTTTAGCTCAGGTGGACAAAGCGGTCAAGTTATTGTTTATGGCATTCCATCAATGCGGCTTTTGAAATACATTGCGGTGTTTTCTCCCGAACCTTGGCAGGGCTATGGTTTTGATGAAGAATCCAAAGCCGTTCTGGCGCAAGGACGCATCAATGGAAAAGATATTTTATACGGCGACACTCACCACCCCGCGTTCTCTGAAACAAATGGAGAATATGATGGGCGTTTTGTTTTCATTAATGATAAAGCAAATCCTCGAATTGCCGTGATTGATTTGCACGATTTTGAAACCAAACAAATCGTTGTAAATCCTGTTTTCAAATCCGCTCATGGCGGCGCGTTTGTCAGTGAAAATACTGACTATGTCATTGAAGGCGCACAATATCCTACCCCGTATGAAAACGAATTTGTCCCGTTAGAACAATTTAACGAGCGTTATCGCGGCGGTATGACCTATTGGAAGTTTAATAAAGAAAAAGGGCGATTAGAACCTGACAATTCTTTTACCGTAATGGCACCCCCTTATAGTCAGGATTTGTCGGACTTTGGAAAAGGCGTTAGTCGGGATTTCTCTTTTACCAATTCATTTTGTTCTGAACGATATGTGGGCGGGATAGAACGCGGTCGTCCACCTTTTGAAGCAGGTTGCTCTGCAAAAGATACCGATTTCCTCCATGTTGTGAATTGGAAAAAAGCCGAGCAAGCCGTTAAAGATGGCAAAACAACTGTCATTAATGGACATAAAGTTATTACATTAGAAACGGCTGCCAAAGAAGGTATTTTATTCTTAATTCCAGAACCCAAATCTCCTCACGGTGTCGACGTTTCTCCCGATGGAAAATACATCGTCGTTTCTGGCAAATTAGATACCCATACATCAGTTTATAGTTTTGAGAAAATCCAGAAAGCCATTGCGGAAGGAAAATTTGAAGGAAAAGACCCCTACGGATTGCCCATCATTGCCATGCAAGACGCATTACATAATCAAGTCGAACTGGGTTTAGGTCCTCTACATACTCAATATGATTCAAAGGCTTGCATCGCTTATACCTCTTTATATGTGGATTCAATGGTGGCGAAATGGGATTATTGTCAAGGCAAACTATTGGACAAGGTTTCTATTCATTACAACATTGGTCATTTGATGACGATGCAAGGGGATAGTGCAAAACCTGAAGGAAAATATTTAGTTGCTTTAAACAAATTAGCAATTGATCGTTTTAATCCAGTCGGTCCTTTGCACCCTCAAAATCACCAATTAATTGACATTTCTGGCGATAAAATGCAATTGCTTTATGATATGCCATTGCCATTGGGAGAACCCCATTACGCCGTTGCAATCAATGCTAGCAAATTAAAACCGGTGATTAATTACAAATCAGGTTGGGATAGCAGAACCGATCAAAAATCGCCTAATGCAGTGAGAGCGGGACGTGAGAAAACCGAGAGAAACTGTGATCAAAATGGCAAATGTGTGGTTAATGTTTTGGGTTCGGTGATTCGTTCGCATATCACGCCAGAAATCATCGAAGTGGAAGAAGGCGATGAAGTCAATTTACATTTCACAAACTTAGAGCGTGCTCAAGATGAAACGCATGGGTTTGCTCTCTATGGTCAAAACGTTCAACTTTCTATCGAACCGGGTAAAGTTTCTAGTGCGAAATTTATTGCAGATAAAGCGGGAGTTTTTCCTTATTATTGCACTGAATTTTGCTCTGCGTTGCACTTAGAAATGGAAGGCTATTTATTAGTTAAACCCAAAGGCTATCAAGCAGTCACTCAAGAAGGTAAAACCACTACTTCTTACACCAAAGCCGATTATGATAAGCAAGTGAAAACTAACAACGACACACAAGCCGTTATTGATCAAGTAGTTGGGTTTATTACGGGTCAAAATTACAAAGACTTTGATGATGTCGTTAAATTAGTGGAAGATGCTACCGATCAATTGAATTTTGCTAAGGAAGCAAAAACCAAATCAGAAACCGCTGCTGCAAAAGAAGATTGGCAAAATGCTATGTTATGGGCAAATCAATGGTGGCAATATCAAGTGAAAGCCGCCGACATTGGTTTAAGAGCTAAAACTTACCTCGAACAACACGGTTCAAAACCCATCGCTCAGAAATAACCTTTTTATCCTCTTTCTTTCATGTAAAGGAGGAGGATTTCCTCACATTTTTCTCTACAAGGAATACTCACCATGAAACCCATAATCACATCGATATTTTTAGGTATTGCTCTCGTTGGACAAACCGCGATCGCAGAAGAAAATGGCGCAGGGCTTTACAAATCCAAAACCTGCGTTGCTTGTCACGGCGCGGAAGGAAAAAAGGGTTTGTTACCAACCTATCCTAAATTAAATGGACAGAGCAAAGAGTATTTGGTTGCTCAAATGAAAGATATTAAAAGTGGTGCGCGATCAAATGGTCAAACGGCTGCAATGAAAGGCATTATGCACTTAGTATCTGAAGATGATATGACCAGCATTGCAACTTGGTTGTCTAGTTTGCAATAAGTTGATAAACATCAAGGTGATTTGTTTGGGTATTTCTTAAACTTAAACAAATTACCTAATTTTTTGAGGAAAGTTCTATGAAAATCGTGTTACGTACACTGACCGTTGCAATAAGTCTTGCTTTAGTTAATAGTGTTGTTGCTTGGAATGAAACAGGGGGAGAAAAAGATGAAGCAATGCACTTAAAACCGAATAAAGAACACGGTAAAGATGTCTATGAAGTTTGCACGGCTTGTCATTTGCCTGAAGGCTGGGGTTCTGAGGACGGTACATTTCCACAATTAGCGGGACAACACGTTACAGTTACCTTAAAACAACTCGCCGATATTCGTGCAAAAAACCGCGATAATCCAACAATGTATCCTTTTGCTTTACCTTCAGAAATTGGTGGCGCACAAGCCTTAGCAGATGTGGCTGCTTACATTGAAGCATTACCTATGAATCCAAGTAATGGTTTGGGTGAAGGAACTGATTTGGCTTTAGGAGAGAAACTCTATAAAGAAAACTGTGTGAAATGTCACGGTGAAAATGGCGAAGGAAATAGTGAAAAATTCTATCCAAAAGTGCAAGGACAACATTACAAATATATGTTGCGTCAGTTTGAATGGATTAAAACTGGAAAACGCCATAATTCAAACCCTGAAATGGTCAAACAAATTCAAAGTTTTTCCAATCAGGATATTAAAGCTGTCGTTGATTATGCTTCGCGCTTAAAACCGCCTAAAGAAAAATTAGCCGCCCCGGGGTGGAAAAATCCTGATTACAAATAGTCTTTTTCTCTCGTCAATTGCGGATTTGAAGTTGGTTTCATGTCCGCTTTCTTTTTTAATGTGTAGTAATAAAAATTATGATAACAAACTGGTTATTTCGGATTTTAACATTAGCGGCAATGGCGATATTAGTCGTCATTTATTTTCAACCGATTTGGTGGGTTTCTCTGAAAGCACCTAACTATCCACCTGAAGCCTTTCCTGATGGGGTAAGAATTCATTTCCACATGGACGGCGTTTTCAATGGTTGCCAGAAAAGAACAACAAAAGAACTCAACGAATTTGAAGCCTTAAATTGTCGCCATGAAATGGATACGATAAACCATTATGTGGGAATGTATCCAATTTCTGCGGGCGCACCTATTGAACGAACGCTATCTTGCTTTCTTTTTGCTTTCATGTTGGTATTGCTAAGTGCTTTTATGATGCCGACTAAATCTTCACAAGTAAGTACGCTAACTATCGGATTTTTAGGGATTATTATTTGGATGGGCATAGCGTTTTTTATGGAAGGAGGCATTAATTATTTCTCTAATGGTTACATTGCTTCTCTGCAAGAAAGTTTAGAGCTAGATCGTAAAGATATTCAAAACTGGAGTGGATTACAAGCACTATTAGAAAATTATAAAGATACGCTTGGTATTTATTTCAGAGAACCCGTAGAAATTGCTAAACGAGTTGAGTTTCTTGAAATGGCGTTTTTCACTCTTTCAATTGCATTGGTCGTTGCAATGATTATCTTTATTGTGGGCGTTGGATTTAGTCGGTTATTTTATTGGTTACTTGTTCTCGTTCCTATATTTCTACCCGTGTTTTTTATTTTAGATTATGCGGGTTGGTTATGGTGGTTTGGTCATACCTTAAATGATATGGGTGCATTTACAGTGAAACCGTTTATGCCAACGGTTTTTGGTCAGGGTAAAGTTGCTCAATTTACCACCTATTCTTATCCTTACTATGGATTCTTTTTAATGCTCATTTCTACGGCATTGCTTATCTTTGCAGCATTGTTTAGAAAAAAGCAGCTTAAAAGTGAGAATAATGCTTAATTTTAAGAGCAGTTTTGTTTTAATTTTCTTTATAAGTACTGCATTGCAAGCAGCGGTTTCTCCTTTGCAAGAGTT
The DNA here is from genome assembly GCA_041161065.1 of Pseudomonadota bacterium. Lineage (GTDB taxonomy): Bacteria > Pseudomonadota > Gammaproteobacteria > Beggiatoales > Beggiatoaceae > DYRG01. The sequence goes on from JBEAVE010000020.1 coordinate 14,350, forward strand.
GATAGAAAATGCAAATATGGGAGAAACCATTATATTGCCTGCAGGAATTTACAAAGGTCAGCTGATTATTTCTAAAGGAATGACCGTTGATGGGGGGAACAAAGTTGTTATCGATGGTGATAATCAAGGTTCAGTGGTTATTTTAGATACTGATGGTGCACAGTTGCGTAATGTACACATTACAAATTCGGGTAATTCACATAACAACACAGACGCTTGTGTACAAATACGCGGACATTTCAATATTGTTAAAGATAACTTATTGGATAATTGTCTAATTGGTATTGATTTGCAGCAATCGAATAATAATGTTGTAAGACGTAATAAAATTAGTTCAAAATCGGTAGAACTAGGATTGCGGGGAGATGCCATTCGTTTGTGGTATAGCAATGATAACAAAGTTACTCAAAATACAATTCAAGATGCTCGAGATACGGTGGTTTGGTATTCAAAGGATAATTTGATTGCAGAAAATACAGCCACTCGAGGACGTTACGCATTGCATTTCATGTATTCTCAGCATAACAAAGTGGAAAGAAATCGCTACGTCGATAATTCAGTGGGTATTTTTTTAATGTATAGCGATAATGTTGAGATTCGTGATAATTATATTGCTCACGCAACGGGAGCAACTGGGGTAGGAATTGGCTTTAAAGAAACCAGTGGTGTTACCGTAGAAAATAATCAAATTTTATATTGCGCATCGGGTATTTATTTAGATGTTTCTCCCTTTCAACCAGATACGATTAATGAAATCAAAAATAATCAAATTGCTTATAATGGAACGGGGGTTTTATTTCATAACGACTGGGCGGGAAATATTTTTAAGGAAAATTATTTCAAAGGTAATATTAATCAGGTTTCTGTTAATGGAGCAAGAACCGCAAATAGAAATAGTTGGGAAGGTAATTATTGGGACGATTATATTGGGTTTGATCAGAATAAAGATAGCATTGGAGATACACCCTATCAACTATATTCTTATGCGGATCAATTAATGACCATTTCACCACAAACCAAGTTTTTCAAAGGAACACCACTGTTAGAATTATTAAACTTTTTAGAGCAATTAGCTCCTTTTAATGAGCCCATTTTGTTATTACAAGATAATCGTCCATTGCTCAAAAAATAGGATAAGAAAAATGCGTAATCCACGTCAAATTGAAGCCCGTCGTACATTTCTCCGTTCAATTGGTTTAGGGGTTGGAGTATTGGGTTTTTCACTATTAGGTTTCATACCCACGTTGAAATCCCAAACCTTACGTCTACGTCCACCGGGAGCATTAGAGGAAAATAGCTTTTTAGCTTCTTGCATTAAATGTGGTCAATGCGTGCAAGTTTGCCCTGTTCAAGCGATTAAATTAGGTGATGTAATTGATGGTTTTGGAATTGGTGTACCTTTTATTGATGGGCGCACGCAAGCCTGTGATTTTTCTTGTGATGCGCTGCAGTGTATTTTAGCTTGTCCAACGGGTGCGCTTTCTCATGAATTGAGCAAAAAAGAGCAAGTTAAAATGGGTTTTGCTCGATTAGCACAACCTGAAAAATGTTTAGCAAGACAAGGTAAAAACTTTAAAGGACAAGCGCGCGGATCAGATTTCAAAGGCAAATTACGTTATAGTGAAATTGATCGTTGGAAACCTATTGCAATTCGTGAGCACCCTTATGATTTACTATTATGCGATTTGTGTGTAAGACAATGTCCAATTCCCCAAGCAATTAAATTGGTTTCTATAGGAGATAACAAAAGTACCCCAATTATAGAGAAAAATTGCGTGGGTTGTGGGGTTTGTGAAATGATTTGTCCAACCGAACCTCCTGCAATTGTTATTGATGCGCGTAAAACGGGAGAAATGTTATGAAAATGTGGGAATCATTACGGGTATTATTGGGAGGAAAACCGCGTAAAATTCCAGTAGAACAATATAGTTCTCAGGCACAGCAAATTCATTTTATCAAACGAGAAGAAAAACTTACCAAAGAAAAACTTGCAGAAATGGAAGCAGAGCATATCAAAAGTCGTCGCCATCATTATTGGAGAAATCGGCGTTGGATAGTGTTAATTATAACTAATTTATTGTTTGTAGTTTCTTTTGGATTAGATATTCAAATATTGGAAGGCGCACTTACTGCTTCGCGTTTCATTGGGTTTCATTTTGCGGATTTGAATTCTGCATTACAAGTGATGTTAGCTTTTAAGGAAGTTTTGATTAATTTATTGATTGGAACAACGACCGTTTTAATTTTATGGTGGTTGTTAGGAGGAAGAACTTTTTGTTCGTGGGTTTGTCCTTACCATTTGATGGCAGAATTTGCAGAGAAAATTCACCTCAAATTAGTTGAAAAGAAAATAATCAAAGATCACCCATTTGATCGACGTTTGAGAACGGTTTTGTATTTTATTTTTGCTATCTTGGCATTTGTAACCGGTTACACCGTATTTGAAACGATCAACCCTGTTGGTATTTTAAGTCGCGCGTTAATTTATGGAGCAAGTTTGGCGTTAAGTTGGGTTGCAATTTTATTGCTATTTGAAATATTTTATTCTCGACGAGCGTGGTGTCGTTATATTTGTCCAATTGGTATTACTTATGGTGTAATTGGCGTGTTTTCTCCTTTGCAAATCAAATACACTTTACAGAATTGCCAACACGAAGGAGAATGTTTGAAAGTTTGTTTAGTTCCTCATGTATTAGAATGTGTGAAGAAAGGGCGAGCATCAAATGAGGAAATGTTTATTGGGGCGGATTGCACGCGGTGTGGTTTATGTGTGGATACTTGTCCGACCAATTCTTTAACCTTTCATCTAAAAGGCTTGAGCAACTTCTCATGATTAACATTAAGAAACTAGTTAAAAATTTTCATCGTCAAAATGTATTAGACGGTATTGATTTAAGTATTTCAAAAGGTGAAAGAATTGCATTAGTTGGATCAAATGGCGCAGGTAAAACAACCCTCATTCGTTGTTTGCTAGGTGAATATCAATATAGTGGTGAAATTACCATTGATCATTTATTTGTCAAAGATCACCGCCAAACTTTATTAGCTAAAATTGGTTTTGTACCACAATTACCACCCCCACTTAAAATGCCAGTTGGACAATTACTTGATTTTGCTGCAAATTTATGTCGATCGCCTCGTTCTAAAATGGAGGAAATGTCTATCAGATTGGGATTAGAAACGCAGAGCATTTGGCATAAACCTTTTGTTAAATTATCGGGTGGTCAGAAACAAAAATTATTGATAGGAATTGCGTTAGGTAGAAATAGTGAAATCTTAATTTTAGATGAGCCCGCCGCTAATTTAGACCCGATTGCACGGCGGGTGTTTTTTGAATTGTTAGCAGAACGCCAAAATCAAGCAATTATGTTAATGTCAAGTCACCGTTTAGATGAGATTGCTGCATTAGTGAATCGTGTGATTGAATTAGATCGAGGAAAAGTGATTTTAGATGACAAAGTCGCTGAAAATAATTTGAGCAAAATATTGACGTGTAAATTGGTTGTTAATCGTGAAGAAAACGCTTTTATAAAAACATTAGAAAATTGGCATTTCAAAGCAGAGAATAATTATAGTTGGTTTGGTGAGATTTCATCAGTTGATCGGTTAAAATTTTTAGGTGTTTTGTCACGTTATGCAGGTATTTTGAAAAGTATTCATATCGAGGAAAAAGTAGATGAAACTGTTGTGGTGTAGTTTAATTATATTGTTAAGTGCGTGCTCAAAAAATCCTCAAACGGGACCTATTGAAATAAAATGGGATCGTGATGCTTGTGAGCAATGCAGAATGGCATTAAGTGATCGACATTTTGCTGTGCAAATTCGTGGAGGAAAAAATGCGGATATTTTTAAGTTTGATGATTTGGGTTGTGCATTGCATTGGCTTGAAGAACAAGATTGGAAAAATGATTCAAATATTGAAATCTGGGTAAAGGATTTTCAAACCGAACAATGGTTAGATGCTCAAAAGGCTTTTTATGTGCCCAATCAAACCACGCCAATGGATTACGGTTTGGGAGCAACCATGAAGAAAACTGATTTCACGCTTGGGTTTGACGCGGCGAGAAAAACCATTTTAACAAAAACCCATCACCATTCACATTAGGCATTACAAAATAAATGAAAGATTTATGGTTATGTGCACAATTAGATATAATAGAATCTTTACGCGCTCGATGGTTCTGGGTGTATAGTTTGATATTTGGTGGAATTGTTGCTTTATTATTAGTATTTGGTTTGACCGAGTCGAGAGTTTTTGGTTTCACGGGACTTTCAAGATTGCTCATTACTTACATTCAATTATGTATGGCAATTTTGCCTGTTTTCGTGTTAATTAGCACGGTTAGATCAGTGGCTGGCGACAGAGAAGCGGGAGTTTTTGAGTATTTGTTATCATTACCAGTTTCTTTAAGTGGGTGGTATTGGGGACGCTTAATGGGACGGTTTTTAGCGATATTTCTCCCTGTATTTCTAGCAATGTTTCTAGCGATTGGTTGGGGCGTATTCAAAGGGTTGCAAATTCCTTGGTTTCAAGTCGGTTTCTATATAGCATTACTCGTTGTTTTAGCATGGTGCTTTTTAGGGCTAAGTATGTTGATTTCTAGTTTTGCGCGATCAGTTGATATTGCACAAGGTTTGGCGTTTATTGTATGGTTAGTTCTCTTATTATTTCTAGATTTGATTTTATTAGGCATTATGATTCGCCAACAATTACCCGCCGACACCGTGATTACAATTGCATTGCTTAATCCATTACAAGTGTTTCGTACAGCAGCAATGTTATTATTTGATCCGCAATTAGTTTTATTGGGTCCTGCCGCGTATCTTATTTTGGATTATTTTGGGCAAAACGGTTATTTAATGTATGCGATTACGTATCCGCTTGTTTTAGGTACATTATCGGCGATAATGGGGTATTGGTTATTTCGTCGCGGGGATTTGCCTTAATTACAAAATTTATTTCTTCCGCATAAGAAAACCAGATAACAAACGACGACTTGCCAACAAACTAAAACGCAGCCATACTCCAAAAATAATGAATATTAACAATACTTTAGAGTATTGTTGAGAAAAGAATTTGCGATAATAGCGAATCATTCCCCGATGTTTATAGAATTCGACTTTTAAAGGTTGCGAGGCACTACATTCGCCTTTTAAGTGAATCACCTTGATGTGCGGTAAAAACCAAAGCTGCCAATGACTTAGGCGCACTCGTTTGAACCAATCCAAATCTTCGCAATGCAAAAAATACCCTTCATCTAATCCGCCAATTTGTTCTAAGGCTTCGCGCCGCACAAACATAAAAGCTCCCGAAATTCCTTCAACTTCAATGGGTTGCGACGGCAATGGCGTTTGACTCAAATCGACGGCATATTTCGGAAGAAATCGCGTTAAACCAAACCCTTGCACAAAGGCTCTGAGCGGCACAGGATCGGCTCGACGGCTGCTTTGCTGGGGCGTATCGTCGGGATCACACACCAACACCCCACACATTCCCGCGCGCGGCGTGTGCGCCATAAAAACCCTACATTGTTGCAGTGTGTCGTTTTTTATAAAGCAATCAGGGTTTAAAATAAGCACGAAATCGCCGACGGTTTGCGGTAAAACTGAATTCACAGCTTTTGCAAACCCTTGATTTTGCATGGATTTTACAATTTTCAAGCGCGTTTCTTTCGCAAAAGCCGTTTGTAAGTGCGCAATACTTTGATCGCTCGACGCATTATCAACGACAAATATTTCTACGGGCACATTTGAAAGCAACGCATTTGTAATGCAATTGCTCAACGCCGCACCCCCGTTGTAATTAACCACGATAATTGAAATCATAAAAGGAGAATCAAATGGCAAATAAAATACTGTACGAAACCAAAAATGTGCAGATGTATATTGATGAAAGCGTACCTTGTTTGGTCAATGTTTGGAGTGGTTTTGTTCCGAGCAAACATTTTCGTGATGCAATCCTAAAATTAGTGGAATTGCTCAAAGAACATCGCCCCCATTATCCTAAGTTACATTTATTAGCAGATACGCGAACTTTAGGTGTAGTTTCTCGTGACGATGTGCAATGGGTTTCCGATAAAATCAATCCCTTATATTTGGAAGCAGGCGCACAATTTGAAGCATTTGTTCTTTCAGAAGATGCCTTTGGACAAATGGCAGTCAAACGCTATGTTTCAAATACCACCGAAAAGGACGCTTTTACCGTCCAAATGTTCACCACGCTTGAAGATGCAAAAGCATGGTTAATATCCGTTTAATTCACATTCAATTAGAGGAAATATTCAAATGGCAGCAACCCCTTCAACAATGCTACCTTTAGGTACACTTGCACCCAATTTTAATTTATTAGATACCGTTAGCGGAGAAATGCGTTCTTTACAACAATTAAAATCCCCAACAGGCACAATTATTATGTTCATTTGTAATCATTGTCCTTATGTGAAACATATTTTGCCAACTTTAGTGGATTTGGTCAATGAATATAAACAACGAGGGATTTCAACGATTGCAATTAATTCCAATGATGTTGCAAATTATCCCGATGATTCTCCTGAAAAAATGACGACATTAGCCGCAGAATGGGGAAATCCCTTTCCTTATTTGTACGATGAAACGCAAAACGTTGCAAAAGCCTATCAAGCGGCGTGCACGCCTGATTTCTATGTTTTCGATGGGAATTTGAAATGCGTTTATCGAGGACGTTTTGATCATTCAACACCTAAAAATAATCAACCCGTTAATGGTGCAGATTTGAGAAACGCTTTAGATCATTTGCTCACCGATCAAAGCATTTTAGAAACCCAACTTCCAAGCATTGGTTGTAATATTAAATGGAAAGAAACTTAACAGCATAATTTAATCTTAGTAGTGATCAACAAGAGACGTTAATAAATTGTATTTTCCGATTTGATCACTACCATTAAACCTTAAAGTTTTTGAGCGTGATACAAACGAGTATAAACTCCGTTTTGTGCTAACAATGTTTGATGAGAGCCAATTTCTGCAATGCGCCCCTTTTCTAATACAATAATTCGGTCGGCTTTTTCGATAGTCGACAAACGATGAGCAATCATTAAAGTTGTTCGATTTTTCCTCAAATTTTCCAATGCCATTTGCACTTGTTGTTCGGCGTGACTATCTAATGCAGAAGTGGCTTCATCAAAAATCAAAATCGGGGCATTTTTTAATAACGCCCGTGCAATCGCTAAACGTTGGCGTTGTCCTCCCGATAATTTAACCCCACGTTCTCCAATCATGGTTTCTAAACCGTCGGGCATTTGTTTAATAAATTCCATTGCAAAAGCAGACTCTGCCGCGTTCTCAATTTCTTTTCGTGACGCATGGCTCATTGAACCGTATGCAATATTGGCTGCAATGGTATCGTTGAATAAAATAATTTCTTGGCTAACTAATGCTAAATGATCGCGCAAGGTTTTTAATGAAATATCATTTATATCTATGTTATCTAAGAAGATTTTATTTTTTTCGACGGGATAAAAATACGCTAACAAATGAGTTAAAGTGGTTTTTCCACTGCCCGAAATACCCACCAAACCAATGGTTTCGCCTGCATTGATTTTTAGAGAAATATTTGAAAGAACTGGCTTATCCTGATAATAACCAAAACTTAAATTACGAAACTCGATATTTCCAATGATTTTTTGATGTTCAATGAAAGCGTGTTCTTTTTCAGGAATTTCGTCAATTAATTCAAAAACAGTTTGCGCGGCAGCTAAACCTTGTTGCACTTGTTCATTGACTTTGGTTAAACGTTTAATGGGTGAAAATAACATACCCATTGCCGCAAATAATGAAATAAAACTTCCTACCGAAACTTGATCATGATTTGCTTGTGACGTTGCAATGTAAATAATTAACGCTAATACTAATGCAATTAAGATTTCTGCAGCAAACATACTCAAATGCGAAATCGTTTTTAATCGAACTTCCCAAAAACGCACCCCGTTGCTCGCTTTTTTGAAACGATTATTTTCGTAATCTTGACCGCCAAAAATCTTCACTAATTTATGTCCACTAATGGCTTCTTCTAATATGCGGGTCATTTGTCCCATGTTTTCTTGTTGTAATAGATTTCCTCGCCGCAGTTTCTTTCCGCTATATTTGACGACTAATATGATGAACGGAACGATGCTAAATAAAATCAACGACAATTGCCAATTCAAATAAAACATCCACGCCAACAAACCCACGACGGCTAAAGAATCGCGTACAATGACGATAATGGCTTCGGTGGTGGACAACATGACGCGGTTGGCATCGTAAGTGACTTTGGAGAGCAGCGCGCCCGCCGATGCGCTGTCGAAACGGGCGGTCGGCAAGGTCAATAATCGCGCAAACATCTCGCGGCGCAAATCAAACACCACCCGCGTCGCCACCCATGTCAAACCCACTTGGCTCGCAAACGTGCTCAATCCGCGAATCGTCGCCAAAACAATCAACCACAACGGTAAATATTTAATGATTTCAGGGTCTTTCGCGACAAACCCCTCGTCTAATAAAGGCTTTAATAACGCAGGGATTAACGGTTCGGTCGCCGCACTGACCATCATTGCAACAATCACCCACCCAAATCTCACCCGATAAGGCTTCACATAATTTAATAATCGACGATATAAATTCAAAACACCCAACCCACTTGATTTTAAGAACAAAGAAAGGTTTAATTCTAACAGAGGACGCGCGAAAACACCCGTCATCACGGGCAACGTTAATTGGTAGTGCATAATTTAAGAGGATATATTATAATGTGATTTTAAGAAAAAATAGAGGAAAATAGAGAAAGGGATAGCGGTACATTTTTTGAGTGATAATCTTTATATTTCAATGATTTAAAACAGGATTTCACTGTGCATCACTACCTTTAAAGGTGTTTATTTTCTTTGGTCTGATTCATTAAATTTAGAATAGGGAAGTTTCAAATGGAACGGAAAGGAATTATTTTAGCGGGAGGAGCTGGAACGCGATTACATCCCGCTACACAAGTGGTTTCAAAACAGTTGTTGCCTGTCTACGATAAACCGATGATTTATTATCCGCTTACGACGTTAATGTTGGCGGGAATTAGAAACATTTTAATTATTTCAACACCCCAAGATACACCTCGTTTTAAAGAATTATTACAAGATGGTTCTCAATGGGGGATTTCAATTCAATATGAAATTCAACCGTCACCCGATGGTTTAGCGCAAGCCTTTATTATTGGAGAATCTTTTATTGGTCAAGATAATTGCACGTTGATTTTAGGCGATAATATCTTCTATGGTCATGAGTTTCAAAAACAGTTGAAAAATGCTTCAAATTGTCGAGAAGGTTCAACGGTTTTTGCCTATAAAGTTAGCGATCCAGAACGTTATGGCGTAGTTGAATTTGAGAAAGGTTCAAAAAAGGTTTTAAGTTTAGAGGAAAAACCAAAGCAACCTAAGTCATCTTATGCGGTAACGGGTTTGTATTTTTATGATAATAAAGTGGTAGAAATTGCCAAAGCATTGAAACCTTCTGCGCGTGGAGAATTAGAAATCACCGATCTAAACAAAATTTATTTGAACAATGGGGATTTGAAAGTTGAAATTATGGGTCGAGGAATGGCGTGGTTAGATACGGGCACGCACGATTCACTTTTAGAAGCCGCAGGTTACATTGCAACCATAGAGAAACGTCAAGGATTAAAGATTGCGTGTCCAGAGGAAATTGCGTGGCGACAAGGTTATATTTCAACTGAACAATTGCTCGAATTAGCCTCCCCTTTAAAGAAAAGCGGTTATGGTCAATATTTAGAGCAACTTGTTACCATCGATGTACGTTAAATGGTAGTGATCAAAAGCAAGAGATTTAACTAACATCTCAATCATAGAGGGCGATTGTGCGTCGAAACAGATGGCTTGGAAAAATAATCTTTGCGAATTTTAATAATAACCATAAATAAAGTTTTTCACAGGATTTTAGATGCGGTAAAATAAGAAGTTACTAATTTACTAAAGAGGCAAAAATATGCCGTTAAAACGGACAAAGATTGTCGCAACCTTGGGACCGGCAACCGACGATCCTAAAATGTTGGACGCGATGATTCGGGCGGGTTTAGATGTGGTGCGGCTGAATTTTTCACACGGGAGTTTTGAGGAGCATTGTCGGCGCGCTGAATTGGTGCGTGAACAGGCGCGGTTGAATGGGCGGCAAATCGGAATTATCGTGGATTTACAAGGACCTAAAATCCGAACCGGACGCTTTTTAACCGGCAAAATTACCTTAACCGATGGCGATTTGTTCACCATTGATCCGTCGTATCCGTTGTTGGAAGGCACGCAAACGATGGTCGGCACAACCTATCAAACCCTGCCGCAAGATGTGAAAGCCGATGATATTTTATTATTAGATGATGGGCGTATCGTCTTGAAAGTCTTAGAAATTCAAAACACCCAAGTGCAATGTAAAGTCGTGAACGGCGGCGTGTTGTCGAACAATAAAGGGATTAATCGAAAGGGGGGAGGATTGTCGGCGGCGGCACTAACCGATAAAGATCGGGAAGATATTTTGTCGGCGGCAGAAATTTCCGCAGATTATGTGGCGGTATCGTTTCCGCGCGCCGCGACCGATATTGAGGAAGCCCGTGATTTATTGCGCAAAGCGGGTGGAAAAGGCGGCATTATCGCCAAAATCGAGCGCGCCGAAGCCATGTTAGTGTTAGATGAGATTATCGCGGCTTCTGATGCGGTGATGATCGCGCGGGGGGATTTGGGGGTCGAAATTGGCGATGAAGCGTTGCCGCCCGCCCAAAAAAATATCATTCAACGGGCTTGTCGTTTGAAACGTCCGGTCATCACCGCGACCCAAATGATGGAATCGATGATCGAAAATCCCATTCCCACGCGCGCGGAAGTGTTTGATGTGGCGAATGCGGTGCTTGACGGCACGGACGCGGTGATGTTGTCCGCCGAAACCGCCACCGGAAAATATCCCGACAAAGCGATCGAATCGATGGCGCGCATCTGCATCGGCGCAGAACAGCAAATCTCCTCACAAGCGATTATCAACGGATTGGCGACGGACTTTTTGCACATCGATGAGGCGATTGCGATGTCGACAATGTACGCGGCGAACCATTTGCACGTCAAAGCGATTGCGGCATTGACCGAATCGGGATCGACCCCGTTGTGGATGTCGCGCAGTCGGTCGGGCATTCCGATTTACGCGCTGAGCCGAAATATCGAAACCCGCCGCAAAATTACCTTGTATCGAGGGGTTTATCCCGTCAGTTTTGACGTGTTGCGCAGCGTCACGCAGCAAGAAGCCGATCAGCAAATCTTCGAAGAACTCAAACGTCAAGGCGCGGTCAAACTCGGCGACTTAATCATCATCACGCGCGGCGACATCGCAGGACAAGGCGGCGGCACAAACTCCATGCGCATCGTCAAAGTCACCTAAAAACAAACGGTTATGCTGCGCTTCACCCGTTTATAGGGATCGCGCTGTAATGTTTCCAATAACGTTTAGTTATGCGAATATGGCTAGAAATCCCTAACCATATTTGTGTGGTGAATGGAAGTTTAAAGCGGTTAAAAGCGTCCAAATCCCCACGAAAAAGACCGTTTAAATGCTTCGTTTCCTCCGATTCTTACGCCGAAAAACATGGTTTCTGCCATTTTTGTTGAATGAAGCAATTTTGCAACATCAATCATCAATTCCGCATCAGCAATTAACCTTTCTACCTCTTCATGAGGATAACCCGCCCAATATTTCAAATCATGGAGAAAACATGCGGGATAAATGTCCACGCCTTTCCATTCATTAAACCAATAGGTACAACCATCGCTTTTGAACGGTCGCGGCGGCGGGTCTTGTTCTATTTTTTTCCATAATGCGGGTAAATTAAAATATGCGCAAATATCTTTTAATTTTTCGAGAGAAACTTCTTCATTTATTTTAGGTAATTCCATTTGATTTTCCTCTTTTTTTAGATTTGCGAGATCGACGACGAGGGGTAGGATTTTCTTCTAGTTCATCAAACAATTCGTCACTGATTTCTTGATCAGGTTTGGGCGGCGGGGTTTTACCGAGAAAAAACTTCAAAACCACCGCAAATAAAACAGGCAATCCCACCAAAATAAACAGGGCGATTTCAGTTTCCCATTGGGTATACGCTTCCATTTTAGGTTTTCCTTGTGAGTTTTTAGAGGATTTTAGCAAAAAAAAACCGCATTATTTTAGAAAATAGTTTCCCAAAATGTTATGATCATTTCTAAAATTTTGGATTATTGTGAAGAGGGAGTTTTTTTTGGACGCGATTCATGGAACGACGATTTTGTTGGTGCGCCGCGATGATACGGTTGTGATTGGGGGCGACGGACAGGCGACGCTCGGCAATACCATCGTGAAAACCAATGTGCGCAAGGTGCGGCGTTTGTACAAAGATCGGATTATTGCGGGGTTTGCGGGATCGACCGCCGATGCGTTCACGTTATTCGATCGCTTCGAGGCAAAACTTGAACAACATCAAGGACATCTCACCCGCAGCGCGGTCGAATTGGCAAAAGATTGGCGCATGGATCGAATGTTACGCCGTTTAGAAGCGATGCTGTTAGTTGCCGACAAAACTTGTTCGCTTTTAATTTCTGGAACAGGCGATGTCATCGAACCCGAAATCCCTATTGCTTCAATCGGTTCGGGGAGTATGTTTGCCCAATCTGCCGCCCGCGCCTTATTAGAAAATACCCATTTATCCGCCAAAGAAATTGTTGAGAAAAGTTTGAACATCGCCGCCGATATTTGCATTTATACCAATCACAATTTCACCATCGAAACATTGGATATTTCATGAACACCGTCATGCAAATAAATCTCACGCCTGAGCAAATTATCAATGCAATTAAAGCATTAGATGAAGTCGAACAACAAGATTTCATTGAGGATTTATTAGCAGCAATTAGCCCAGATTATTTAGCAAGCATTAGAGAAGCACGCGAAGATTATCGTGAAGGACGGGTTTATTCTCACGAAGAAGTATTTTGTAACGTGTAACTTTTTGTAAATTAACGAGATTTTAGTGGATTATGAGCCAAATGACACCCCGCGAAATAGTGAGCGAATTAGATAAACATATTGTTGGTCAAGCCCAAGCGAAACGGGCGGTGGCGATTGCGTTGAGAAACCGTTGGCGCAGAATGCAGGTCGATCCCGCGCTGCGCAACGAAATTACCCCCAAAAATATTCTCATGATTGGTCCGACCGGCGTGGGCAAAACCGAAATCGCGCGCCGGTTGGCGAAATTAGCGAAAGCCCCGTTCATCAAAATCGAAGCGACTAAATTTACCGAAGTCGGCTATGTTGGGCGCGATGTGGAGTCGATTATTCGAGATTTGGCGGACATCGCGATCAAAATGGTGCGCGAAGAAGCCATGGCTGAAGTCACCGAACAAGCCGCCGCCGCCGCCGAAGAACGGGTTTTAGATGCGCTGCTGCCCAAACGAAGCGACGACGACGAAACCTCCACGCCCACCTCGACCCGCACCCGCAATAAATTTCGCAAAATGCTCCGCGACGGATCGCTCGATGATCGGGAAATCGAGGTCGAAGTCAGCGAATCGTCCCGCGTCGGCGTGGAAATTATCGGTCCGCAGGGCATGGAGGAAATGACCAATCAACTCCAAAATATGCTCCAAAATATCACGGGCAATCGAACCCGCGCGCGCAAAATGAAAGTCAAAGAAGCCCTCAAAGTGTTGGCGGAAGAGGAAGCGGCGGATTTGGTCGATGATGATGACTTGAAAACGCGCGCCATCGAACGGGTTGAACAGCAAGGGATTGTTTTTCTTGATGAATTAGACAAAATTGCCAAGCGCGGCGATCACGGTAGTGGTGCAGATGTGTCCCGAGAAGGCGTGCAACGCGATTTATTGCCCTTGGTTGAAGGGTGCACGGTCAGCAGCAAATACGGCACGATCAAAACCGATCACGTTTTATTTATCGCGTCGGGCGCGTTTCATTATGCGAAACCCTCTGATTTAATTCCCGAATTGCAAGGGCGACTGCCGATTCGCGTCGAATTGCACGCTTTGACCGTCGAGGATTTTGTGCGCATTTTGACCGAACCCGACGCATCATTAACCGAACAGTACGCCGCGTTAATGGCAACCGAAGAGGTGAATTTGCGTTATACCGATGGGGCGATTCAACGCATTGCCGAAATGGCGTGGCAAGTCAATGAAAGAACTGAAAATATTGGCGCGCGCCGTTTGCACACGGTGATGGAATGTTTGCTGGAAAATATTTCATTCGAAGCCCCCAATCGGGCGGGCGATACCGTCGAAATTGATGTGGATTATGTCGATAAATATTTGAGCGACTTGGTAAAAAATGAAGATTTAAGTCGTTATATCCTGTGATGGGTATTTAGGGCAAGCGTTCATGGGGGCGGTGGGGCGATCTGCCGCGCCCGCGAGTGCGTCTAGGTGTGCGATGACTTGGTCGAGCGTACTTTGGGTTTGCGGGGTCATTTCCATAAACATGAAGCCAATGCGGTAAAGTTCGGGGTGAATGGCGATCCAGCGGCTGCGGGCTGTCCACTCCAAACAACAGCCTTCGTGCCCTTCGTCGGGGCGCAAAATCAGCGCGGCGCGTAAATCTTCCACGCACACTTTCAGGGTGTATTTTTTGCCCACTTCCAAATATTTTTCGCTAAATAACATCAATCCCCCGTGATTTATATCGGCAATATATCCCAATAATTCAGAGGATTCTTTATCGTAGGCGGGTAAAAAAATCAACAATTCCCGCCGTTTAGAACGTCTGCGATCGATCATAAGAATGTCCTTTTTGATAGGCAGTTGCCCTTTAAAACCATCATAAAATTAAATCTGTTTAGTATAAAGCATTGTTAAATGAATAGCTCTTTTTCGGTGTTTCTTGGGTTTGAAAAGCGTTGTTTTCTACGTTCCCAAACGGGCTTAATCAATCCCAACTATCTTGAAAGTGGCGCAAATTTACCCCATTAGAAAGGCAATTTTCCTCAAAAAATAGGTTACGCAACATGGCTGATCAGGATTTTATAGTGGACGTTTCGCAAAATAATTTTGAAGAGAAAGTCTTAATCCAATCACAAACAGTGCCAGTTTTGGTGGATTTTTGGGCGGACTGGTGCGCGCCGTGCAAAATGTTGATGCCGATTGTGACGAAGTTAGCGGTTGAATTTCAAGGACAATTTACTCTCGCCAAAATCAACATCGACGAACAACCGGATTTGGCGCGGGATTTTGGGGTGCGCAGCGTGCCGACTTTAAAGTTGTTTTATCGGGGAGAAGTGGTCGACGAACTGCTCGGCGCGCAACCCGACAGCGTCATCAAAGAAATGTTAGCGCGTTATTTGCCGCGTCCGTCCGATCCCTTTCGTCGCCAAGCCTTTGAATTAAATGCACAAAATCAGCACGAAGAAGCCCTCGCCGCGATTCATCAAGCCATCAGCGTTGATCCCGACCATTATCCTCTAAAATTAGATTTGGTGCAGTTATTGGTGAACGCGGGACATTACCAAGTTGCTGAAAAGACAATCAAAAATCTTCCTGCCGCCGCGCAAGCCGATGATAATTTACCCAAAATGTTAGCTCGCCTCGAATTTGGGAAAACGGCGGAAAATGCCCCTGATTTAGATACTTTGCAACGCCAATTAGCTGAAAATGAAAACAATTTTTTAGCCCGTTATCAATTAAGCGCGCATCAAGTTTTAAAGGGCGAACTGCAAGCGGCGATGGATAATTTATTGATTATTTTACAAAAAGATCGTAAATTCCACGACGATGCCGCGCGAAAGGGCTTGTTGGGAATCTTTGCTTTATTGGGTCATGATCCCCTTGTAAGCCAATATCGCGCTAAAATGTCACGATTACTCTATTAAAAAGGTTTGATTATGCTGGTCAAAGAAATTGAAGTATCTGAATTATCGGCGTTATTTGCGCACTCCCACGATTTTGAATTGATTGACGTGCGCACGCCCAATGAAATTATCGCGGGGATTATTCCGGGCACCACATTGGCGATGCCGCTGGTGACGTTGCCGATGCGCCTTGCGGAAATTCCCCGTGATAAACAGGTGGTTTTTTATTGCCGAAGTGGCGCGCGATCGGCGCAGGCTTGCCTGTTTCTTTCGCAACAACATGGTTTTCAAAACGTTTTTAATTTACGCGGCGGGATCATTACTTGGGCGCACAACGGCTTTTCTATCGTGTCTGGTCAAGATTTAATCTCATAAATCCCAAAAAAAATCCCATTCTTTTCCTATCATTAAAGAAGAAGAACGGGATTTCATTTTTCGCATGAATTTTAATCGCGCGACGGATATATTCCATTAGAAACAATACAATAGCGCATACCTAATTGAGGAGGAATAGTTGGAACAGGAGCACCCGCGCCGGTATTTCCAATTGCGTTATTATTGTTGATGGCGATTTTTTTGTCGGTATTGGCTGGAGCGGTCGTCGCCACATTAGCCAAAACCGCATCGGGTGTCGTGGCATTCGTGGGATTTTGGCTTTGAACAACGGTTTGCGAATGATAATGCACGGGCAATTGAGGAACAGTTAACGTGATGGTTTCGAATCCGCGCGTTTCCCCAAGGTTCACGTTAGTTAATCCCCGACCTTGCCCAACGCCCACCGGCACACGCCCCCGCAAATCTGGCAACCCAAAAGTGGTTCGTCCATCACCGCCATAAGTTGCGCCAAGTAGCGAGTAGAGGGCAGAATTTTGAGAAATACTGAGTTGTTGTCCATTGGCTTCAAAAGTCCCTCGCGGACAAAATGTGGCGGCGGTCAAACAAATCGACCCCAAATAGGAGTCAGGACCACACGCTTGCACGGCAGAATTTCCTAACAAAGCCGCACCCGCCATCATCAAATACATTTTCTTGAGTTGAATTTTCATTTTTGCACTCCTTTGGCTGTAAAAAAACATTCAAAACGCTCGGGTATCTTAAATGGGTAACACCCGCCCGTATTTTACAAATGTTTATTAAAAAATACTATCTTTATAAATATCATATCTGACATTGTACGCCACATTTTCATTAAAATTATAAGTTATAATGGAATTTACTTACTTTTAACAAAATGGAGAAAATCGCTTGAGTATTTTGGAACAAAAGGCTTTTATTGCCAACATTCCGCCCTTTGATCGTTTGAATGACCATGAATTAGATAGCATTGCGCAAACCTTAGATATTGAATATTACAAATCGGGACAATGCTTAATTGAACGCGGTGATATTCCTAGTTATCTTTACATCGTCATTAAAGGAATCGTGGAAGAACGCAGTGCTGACGGTGAAATCACGTTGCACGAAAGCCAAGATACTTTTGGCGCAATTGGTATTTTAAACAATTCCTGTCAAGCAGAATTTGTTGTCAGAGAAGAAACCCTTTGTTATTTATTACCCAAAGATATTTTTATTGGCATTGGAAAAAATAACCCCCGTTTTGAGAATTTTTATTACCAAACGCTTTCTCAACGCCTAAACAGAATGTTAGAACAACGCGATGCAAAAGAACTCGCCTCATTTATGGTTGCACGCATTTATGATGCGTATTTGCGCCCTCCTTTCTTTATTGATTATCGTGACTCCATTTATAACGCGGTTTCTTCCTTGCAAAAATACAAAATTACTTCTATTTTAGTCCGTAACAACGACGACATTGGTATTGTTACCGATACTGATATTAGAAACTACGCCATTTTGAAAAGAAAATCAGTGGACGATCCCGTTGGTGATATTGCAACTTATCCGGTTGTTACAATGCAATACGATGATTATTTATTTAATGCACTATTGTTAATGACCAAACACTCGATTAAACGGGTTGCTATTAAAGAAAATGATAAAATTATCGGTGTGTTAGATCAAATGGATTTATTGAGCTATTTTTCACACCATTCTCATTTAGTGAGCGTTCAAATAGATCGCGCCGCCGATACCGAACAACTCAAAAAAGCTAGCGCAAGTATTTTGAAAGTTATTCAAACACTTAATGCAAAAGGTGTGAAAACTCATGCCATTACGCAATTAGTGAACGAATTAAATCTCAAAGTCTATAACAAACTCTTTAGTTTAATTGCACCCAAAATCGTGATCGAAAACACTTGTTTATTAGTCATGGGCAGTGAAGGACGCGGAGAGCAAATCCTCAAAACAGATCAAGATAATGCTCTGATTATTAGAGATGGTTTTGATTATCCCGAGTTACCTAATATTCTAAAAGAATTTGTGGATAGTTTGGTGGATTTTGGCTATCCCTTATGCGAAGGTAATGTGATGGTTACAAATCCAGAATGGGTTAAACCTTTGCAGGGTTTCAAAAATACGATTTATCAGTGGGTAAATGCGCCCAAAGAATTTGCACTAATGCCCTTAACTATTTTCTATGATGCAACCACTGCAGCGGGTGATAGTGCTTTGTTAAAAGAAGCGAAAGAATATTTGTTTAATACGCTATTTGAAAATGGGGGTTATTTTACCCGTTTAGCGAAACCGGTATTATCATTTGAAACGCCATTAAGTTGGTTTGCAAATTTTATTTTAGATAAAACCCACAAAGACGGTTTAGATATTAAGAAAGGTGGGCTTTTTCCAATTGTGCACGGGGTGAGGACGCTTGCATTAGAACGCCGTTTGTCGCAAACTAACACCATTTCTCGCATTGACGCGCTTTCTAAACAGGGTGTTTTTGATGCAGAATTTGCAGAGGAACTGCGTGAAGCATTTTCCTGTATGTTGAATTTGCGGTTGGAGGAGGAGCTCATGCAACATCGAGCTGGAAAACCTTACAATAATTACATTCAACCCAACCGTTTGAATAAACTAGAACGAGATTTATTGCGCGATTCTTTGAAAATCGTTAATAAGTTCAAAACGTTCATTTCTTATCATTTCAAACTTAATATGGTGACGTAAAATGTTTGGTTTTTGGTGGCAATTTCAATTTCAATGGAAACTTTCAAGATTAAAAGACCCGCGTTATAGCTTTTTATTTGAAGACGCACCCGACGATGAAGTCATTTGCTTTGATTGTGAAACCAGTAGTTTAAATCCAAGAAAAGCGCAATTACTTTCTATTGGTGCGGTAAAGATTTCCCATAACAAAATTCTTACCAGTCAGAAATTGGAGTTGTTCATCAAACCCACAGAGGAAATCGATAGCGAAAGTATTAAAGTTCACCGTTTGAGACATGTTGATGTTGAAAACGGTTTGGATGCTAAAGAAGCGATTTTGAAATTCCTCGATTTTATTGGTTCAAGAAAGCTCGTTGGCTATTATTTAGAATTCGACGTTGCAATGATCAACAAATATATGAAACCCTTGCTTGGCGTGACATTACCTAACCCCCAAATTGATATTTCTGGTTTGTATTACAACAAGAAATTACACGGCTATCCCGCTGGATTACCGCACCCGCATATTGATTTACGTTTTGATACCATTATGGCAGAAATGGGTTTGCCTGTTTTAGGAAAGCACGATGCGTTTAATGATGCGTTAATGACTGCTATGATTTATGTGAAATTATTGAATGGTTGGGGCTTGAATAAAACGGAGAGGAAAAATGCTTAAAATCACCTTCAAAAAAGTTTGGGGTTTTATTAAAGAACTATCGGGCGATGATGCGTATGAACGTTATTTGAAACATCACGCAGAACATCACCCGACCGCCCCTTTGTTAAGTTGTGAAGAATTCTTCAAACAAGAGCAAGAACGCAAATGGAATGGTATTAAACGTTGTTGTTGAGTTGCTCTATTTAGCACTTAATGCCGCAATAAAACTTGCATCAAAGGTTTCTTCGGTTTTTGGAATCATTTTAATCGCATTTTTGCTCAATAATAATTCGCTAATTAACTTACCGCTTGCAAATAAAGAACGCATATCTTCACTGGGTTGAAAAACTGCACCCATTTCCTCTACATTCGGAATATAAACCGTTGCTAATTGCGCAGGCACTTCAGCTTTTGTAACACCTAAAGCAGTGGCAATAATTTTTTGAGATTCTTCTGGCTTTTCTTTCAAGAATTTCAAACCTTCTACATATCCTTGAACAACCCCTTTAACGGTTTCTGGGTTCTTATCAATAAAAGCCTGCGTGAAAACCAACACATCAGTAATCAGTCCGGGAGCTTCTTTAGAGGAAAAAATCACATGAAACTTTTGTCCGCCTCCTAATCCCACAATGGTTGAAACATTCGGTTCATACGTGACTCCCGCGTCAATTTTCGCGCTTTCTAATATGCCTTGAATGCTATCTGCGGGAATATTGTCGGCGATAATATCCTTTTGTGTTAAACCATTTTTTTGCAACGCATAAGTGAGCAAAATATCTTGCGGTGCTAAAAAATTGAAACCGACTTTCTTACCTTTTAAATCGGCAATATTTGAAATGGTTTTTGGAGCAACAATCGCATCTCCTCCATTAGAATAATCGATAGGTAAAATAACCTTAATTGCTAGCCCTTCTGAAATGGCAGAAATCACTTGATCATACGTTAAAGTTGCGGCATCGGCTTTACCCGTTTTCAATGCCTCTACCAATAACGCATTATCAGATAAACTTGTTACTTTTACATTTGCGTGGAAAGGAGCAAATAGTTTTTGTGCATCAGCAACATACAAAGGTGCATAACCCACCCATGAAACCAAAGATAAACGCACATCTGTTGCGGCTTGAAGGGGTTGCACAAAAACCGCCCCTAATGCAATTGTTCCTAAAAAGTAACGTAAAACATCATGATATATTGACATAAGACCACCAAAATAATATGCTTAAAAACTAAGTATAACGTATTTTTTACACTGTATTGAATCTCTTATGCAAAAATTTTTTTTGTTTATCGCTTTAGAAATGCTTACGTTGATTTCTGTTGCAAATGAAACCCCGCCACTTATGTATGAACCATTGCAACTGCGTAAGGACGATGCGGCACAACATATTTCTCCCGCGCGAACAAAAGGTTCTCATCTTAATGTGTTTCTCCCCAGCGTGGCTTATTTGTACATTTCTCATGCAATCAATGGCGCGCTAATTCGACCCGCAAATAATCCTCAAGGTTGGGAGTATGATTTAGCTATTTCTCACCAACAAATTAATGACACCACTTACGAGTTCAAATTGCGTGAAGGGGTGGTATTTCAAGACGGTTCTCCTTTTAATGCTGATTCGATCATTTCAAATATGAAATTCTTTAAGAGGAAACCCCCTGTTTATAGCAAAATACATGAGGTTTATGATCGGGTTTCAAAAATAGATGATTATACCGTCCAATTTCATTTGAAAGAGAAATACGGTGCTTTTATAAATGATGTGGTTTGGATTCAGTTTTATACGCAAGATTATTTATTGGAATATGGTTGGAATGGAAAACCCACTCCACCTAATTTAGCCGCCGCTGGATTGTATGGTTTAGGTCCTTATATTTTGAAAGAAGGTTATGCAGAAGGAGATCGTCAAACATCTAAAATAGAATTGATTGCAAATCCGCTGTATTGGAATAAAAATTATCCTAAAATTGAAAGCATTACCATCTACACAGAATTATCAGAACAACAAGCCCGTGAAATGGTACTTTATCATGAAGGTCAATTAGATATTGCACCGCTAGATTTTAATTATAAAATAGAAACGATTTTATCACCGTATGCAAAATTGTTCATTTCTCCTTCAACAGAAGCCTATATGATACATTTCAATATGCGCACCGGAAATCCCCGTTTATTAGATAAAGAAGTGCGCGTTGCTTTGAATCAAGCAATTCATCGAACAAACCTATTGCGATTCGTATATGAAGATGAAGGAGATTTAGTGCCTGCACTCGCTTCACCTGCTTTTATAGGCGTTAAAGAAAATTTAGAAAAACATAAAGCATTTTTAGAACAAATCGACCCTTATCAATCTGAGCAACAGGAAAAATTATTTTATATTTTAGATGGCTTAAAATTAAAAGTTTTAACGCAAGAACATTTGTTGTTTTTGTGGCGAGGAATTGAATATAAACTACAAAAAGTCGGCGTAACATTAGAAGTAACTGTGGTTAAAAATCAGCAAGCACTTTTTGAGCAACTTTTAAGTACCAATATCGGTAAAAATACCCAAGCATGGGATTTGTTAAGTTGGACAAATGATGGTTGGTTTCTATTGCACCCTTGGTCGGTTTTTATGGTGTTAAGAACGCATAATTATTGGAGTACATTATCTAGCGATGCAATTATGGATAATTATTTGGAGGAATTGCTTAGAGCAAAAACAGATGAACCGCTTTTTATTGAAACCATTTATAATATAATGCACTACGCTTCAGACAATGCTTATATGTTATTTCTACCTGCGCCGCATAAAATATTTGCTGTTAATAAAGAAGTTGTTTTCACGCCTTATCAACAAGCGGTGCTACCTTTGTGGGAAATTGAACTCAGTGATCGTCATGTTTCTTTGCGTAAAGGTGATTATCCTGATGAATTGAAAAAGCCCGTACAAATGCTCAAAAAACATTTTTAATAATTTGGAATTTTTACATGAATCTTACCATTTCAAAAAAGTTGTTTTTACTTTCAATATTTTCAGCGAGTGCCTTGATTTTAAGCAGTATTTATAGCCTCTATAATTTGCGTTCTACTTTTCAATGGATCGGCGAAGTTTATCAAGGTGCAGCTATCATTGAGGAAATGAATTCAGATTTAGGTCTTCCGTTATCTAAATTGAGAGAGTTGTCGTTATCAATTGTGATGTCACCAAATAAAAAACAGCAGTTGGAAATTTATGAACAATCTACAAATTTAATTAAACAATTGAATGATTATTTTGATGATGCACAGGCTAAATATAACGTGAATTTTCACCCTGAAGAACAAGAAATGTATTGGAAACTATTGGGAAGTTGGAGACAATATACAAAGTTAGTGGATTATACGGCTCAACATGTTTTAGATGGTTATCGAGAAGCGGCTTTTATTAACGTGAACAATTCAGAGAAACAACAATTTGAATTGTTATTTAAACAGTTTGGTGCTTGGCAAAAACATAAGGTTTCTGAAGCCGCTAATTTTTATGCTAATGCCAAACAAAATTACCAAACTGTTTTCTATATTTCTATTTTAGTATGGACGGTTGTTACATTGGCGGTTTTTTCCGTTAGTTTTAGTTTAGCAAAAACGATTACTACTTCCTTACAAAAAGCCGTTAATATTATGAACACCATGAGTCAAGGAAAACTGAATATACACATTACTGAAAAACGTTATGATGAAATCGGTTTATTGTTTAATGCAATGCAACAAATGGCAAATCAACTCAAACAAGTTGTTGAACAAGTTCTAGAAACCGCAGAACAAATTACAACTGCCAGTCAGCAATTGATTATAACATCGGTTGATTTAACTAAAGATGCTGCAGAGCAAGCGGCTAACATAGAAGAAACCACGAGCGTTTTAGAAGAAGTGAGCATTTCGATTTCTCAAACGGCAGAAAATTCAAAGCAATCCGACACCCTTGCAATAGAAACCAGAGAACAAGCCAAGAAAGGTGGAAGTGCTGTTGAAAATACAATGCAAGCGATGCAAAAAATTGCTGAAAAAGTCGATATTATTCAAAATATTGCTTATAAAACCAATATCTTAGCATTAAATGCGGCAATTGAAGCCGCGCGCGTTGGAGAACAAGGAAAGGGTTTCGCAGTGGTTGCTATTGAAGTGAGAAAACTGGCTGAAAATAGTCATCTCGCCGCCGATAGCATTAATCAATTAACCCAAGAAAGCGTTAATATTTCAAAAACCGCCAGCGAGTTGTTATCACAACACATTATTCCTAGCGTGTATAGAACTTCCGATTTTGTTCAAGAAATTGCAAGCATTTCCGATGAACAAGCGAAAGCTATTCGTGAAATTGAAATTGCAATGGAACGTATTGATAATGCAGCTCAAAAGAACGCAGCGGCTTCTGAAGAAGTTTCTGCAAGTGCACAAATGCTAGATGATCAAGCCAAGCAATTACAACTAATGATGGCTTTTTTTCAATTAAATACCACAGCCTCATAATTTTATGGCAAAATGTTGTTTTCTTTATTACTTTGTTAGGAGCAATGCAATGCTTAAAACGCGCAATTGGATACTCACTTTTCTATTAAGTGGGTTTCTATTTTCAAATAGTTGGGCGGTAGAAAGTGGGATTACACCACAAATCACGGTAACTCAATTAAATGATTATTTGACATTCTTTTATGATGGACGAAATACCAAACCCACTGATCCGGATAATTGGTTATTTGGTTCGGCATTGAAACTGGGGATCGGTTCTTATGCCATTCATCAAGGAAATAAAGCGGTTATTTATGATACGTTTCTTTCATTAGAACACGCACGGTGGATTAGAAATTATCTTGAGCAACAAATGGGAATTAAACATATCACCGTTATTCAAAGTCATTGGCATTTAGATCATATTGCGGGTAATGAAATTTATAAAGATTGCGATATTGTTTCTTTGAAGAAAACCCGTGAAATTATGAAAGAGAAACAAGCGGCATTAGAATCGGGTGCAGAATGGGGTCCGCCAGAAATCAATCCCATGATTGCACCCAATGCCGTTTTTGAAACCCGTATGGATATGTATGTTGGCGATATTAAATTAGAGCTACACCAATTCAATATTCATAGCCCCGATGCTAATTTAATTTATCTTCCAAAAGATAAGATTTTATTAGCGGGTGACGCATTGGAAGATACGGTAACTTATATGGTTTCAGATCATGTGCCAGAATTACCCACGCACTTAAAGGAACTCCAACGTTTAAAGGCAATGGATATTGCAAAGATTTATCCTAATCACGGTAATCCTAACGTTATTAGAAATGGCGGTTACAACAAAACATTTATCGATGCAACAATCAATTATATTACGCGCATGATTCAGCGTGTAAAAGAACCAAATTATTTGCAAATAACGTTAGAAGATATTATTGGTGATTCTTTAGAAAAAGGCTGGGTCACTTTATTTGAACCTTATCGCGTTGTTCATGAAGCAAACTTAAAATATGTTCATGATTATTATGCGAATAAACCTTTGCCTGATTTGGGAACATCTGAAGATACTGCGCAGTGTGCAAATGTTGATAGCTTTTCACAAACATTTAATATTCCTTGCGTGAATGTGAATGGAACATTGTTTTCAACAATATTGAAAATTGAAAGCAATAATACCCGTTTTACATTACAACCTAACGACACGCGAGTGATTACAAATCCTCAAGCAACAACGTGTGCAACTTATAACAATTCTGGTGTACATTTTCCTTGCGTTTATGTGGGACGTTCAAACAAACAATGGCTCAAATTAAAACCCGCTAATGATTCAAATGGATTGGGATTTGATTTGGCGGATTTTGGTCAGTAATTTTAACCCTTTTGGAATAAAGAAACTTATGTTGAAAAAAATTTGTATTTTAGGTGGAAGTGGGTTTGTCGGCAGACATTTGTTGAACCGTTTGGCAAATCCTAAATTGCACATTATTGTGCCGAGTCGCCGCCCCGAACGTCATCGTTCAATTGAGGTTTTACCGAATGTTCAAACGGTGAGAGCAAATATTCACGATCCAGAAACCCTGAATCATTTGATAAAGGGTTGTGATGCAGTGATCAATTTGGTAGGAATTCTAAATGAATCTAACCAAAGCTCATTTGAAGAAAATCATTTTGAATTGGTAAAGAAACTGACACAGGCGTGTCAAAACAACGGGGTTAGCCGAGTTTTACATATTAGTGCATTGCACGCAGATAAAACAGAGGTGCAAAGTACTTATTTGAAAACAAAAGCCAAAGCAGAGCAATATTTAATGCAAGCAAAGGATTTGAATGTGACGATTTTTCGCCCGTCAGTGATATTTGGTGTTGATGATTCGTTCTTTAATCGTTTTGCTCTGTTATTAGATTTGATACCTTGCTGTTTTCCTCTCGCGTGTCCGAATGCAAAATTTGCCCCTGTGTGGGTTAATGATGTGGCGGAAGTGATGGCGCAAGCCCTTGAAAATAGAGAAACTTTTGGGCATAGTTACAATCTTTGTGGATCGAAAACTTACACCTTGAAAGCATTAGTTGAATTGACTGCACAAATGATGGGTTTGAAACGCACCGTGATTGGTTTGAACGACAAACTTTCTCAATTACAAGCACGTTTTATGGAGTTTGTCCCGACTAAACCTTTTTCTCGAGATAATTATTTGTCATTGCAAATGGATAGTGTTTGTAGCGGCGATGATTTTGCTTTCTTTAATGTGCAACCGGCTTCATTAGAAGTGATTATGCCCAATCATTTTGAACCCACGCACCAACGTGCAAAATATGTGGATTTCAGATTTAGTGCACGGCGGTAATCTATAATAAAAACTGCAAGCTTTCAAAACACCTTGCAGACATTGAACAACCACTGGAGGAATAAGTAGTATGTTGCCCAAACTTTTACTTATTGGGTTGTTAGGTTTGTCGCCTAATGTTTTTGCTCAAAAATCCCATGAATTGGGTGATCCCTCTCGCAAAATAAATGTTTCATTGGTTGTTGATGAAGAAATGGGAGGACGCACGATTTCACAATATGTAGGAAAAAGCGATAATTATTTGTTAAATCGTTTAATGCAGCAAGATATTGCAACTGCGAGTACTTTTGTTGATGTAGAAACCGCGCAAAAAGCCGTTAATGAAGTGATTGCCATTAACCGTCAAGCGATTGCGAATTGGTGGATAAGTACTTCGCCGCGCCAAGCCTTTTCTGCCACCGTTAATACAAAAGCTCGCATGATTAGTCGCTATCTATTTGAAAAACATGGACGATCAACGCGCAGCCGTGAAATATCAGAAACTAAAGTCCGCGTGATTTTAGTAAAGAAAGATGACCATTGGTTTGTTTTACTTGCTTACCCCGATCCGCAGTAGAAACTTAAAGGAATGTTAAAGAAATGTATGATTTTATGTTATTTCAACATGAATATCCGCGCTTTTACAGTTGTTTAGCCGCTTACTTTCCTGATACTGAGGGTTTAACGGAGGAAGAAGTGGTGAGCAACTATGCGGAAGAAACCGACCCCGAAGAAATCGCTGAAGCCTATCAAGAAGCCTATCAACTACTTCATAGCAACAATAGTGCAGCATTAAGCGTCATCGGACCGTTGGCGAACCGTTATTTTCGTGATAATGAAGAAGTTATCGCTTGGTTGAGCGACATTACAAAACTCCTCGCCCGCGCCTTGCCTAAAAGCTAAAAAACTCGGTAGTGATCAAATTGAGATGCTCATTAAATCTATAATTTACTGAAAATAAACCCAAAATAGGCAAAATTACCTTTTGCTTTTGATCACTACCTCTTAATTTTTATCCTATCACCTAACTTTAATATCACTGCCAAATTTTCTGTGTTGCATTGTTAAGAAAAGTGTTTTATTCTGTTGGAAGAAAGTTGGTTGGGCAATCGCTGTATTTCGTTGAAATAGAGAGGAAAGTCCGGGCTTTATAGGACAGGACGCCAGCTAACAGCTGGGAAGTGTGAGCTTACGGAAAGTGCAACAGAAAAGAAACCGCTGAGCAATCAGTAAGGGTGAAATGGTGCGGTAAGAGCGCACCGCGTTTGTGGTAACAGAAACGGCATGGCAAACCCCGTCCAAAGCAAGACCAAATAGAGAAACTGAGGATTTTCCTCAAACGTGTCCTGCGTTGTTTCTGGGTAGGTCGCTTGAGCAACTTAGTAATAATTTGCCTAGAGGAATGATTGCCTCGTTTGGTTTTCCAAATAGACAGAACCCGGCTTACAAACCAACTTTCTTTCTCTTTACAACCCGCTTTTCCCGCCCTGTCGTTCCTCACCAATAAAATGCAACCCGCCACAGGTTAGATTTTTTTATTTCTATCGCTCGCCAAACTAGGCTATGATATGCGTTTTAGTTTTTTCACTATCTGACAGGAGAGACTCATGACAATAAAAGTCGCAATCAATGGCTATGGTCGTATCGGACGCAACGTGTTACGCGCGCTGTATGAAGGCGGTCGCAAAGACATTCAAATCGTTGCAATCAACGACTTAGGCAATGCGCACACCAACGCCCACTTAACTAAACGCGACACCGTGCACGGCAAATTCCCCGGAACGGTCGAAGTCGACGGCGATTTCATGATCGTCAATGGCGACAAAATCCGCGTCTGCGCCGAACGTGATCCTTCAAAATTGCCTTGGGGTGAATTGGGTGTCGACGTGGTCATGGAATGTACGGGAATTTTCCGCACCAAAGCCAAATGCCAACCTCATTTAACCGCGGGCGCAAAGAAAGTGATCATTTCTGCCCCCGCCGATAAAAATGAATGCGATGCAACCGTTGTATATGGCGTAAATCATCACGTTTTGAAAGCAGAACACACCGTCATTTCAAATGCGTCTTGCACCACCAATTGTTTAGCCCCAATGGTTAAACCTTTGAACGATAAAATTGGTTTGGTGTCGGGTTTGATGACCACTATCCATTCTTATACCAACGATCAAGTCTTAACCGACGTGTATCACTCTGATTTATATCGCGCTCGCGCCGCTGCGTTAAACATGATTCCTACCAAAACTGGTGCAGCTCAAGCGGTTGGTATTGTATTACCTGAATTAAACGGCAAATTATCAGGTTTTGCAATGCGCGTTCCTACCCCGAACGTTTCTGTCGTTGATTTAACGTTCATTGCTTCTCGTGATACTACCAAAGATGAAGTTAATTCTATTTTGAAAGCCGCGTCTGAAAACGAATTGAAAGGCGTTTTATATTACAATGACGAATCCTTAGTTTCTTCTGATTTCAACCATTCAGTCGCTTCTTCTACCTTTGATTCAACGCAAACTACCGTGATTGGAAACTTAGTGAAAGTGCTTTCTTGGTACGATAACGAATGGGGTTTCTCAAACCGTATGTTAGATACCTGCGTTGCGTTAATGAACGCCAAGTAAGTTTCTTTGTTTTTGAATTAATTAAAGACAGGCGTTAAAACCTGTCTTTTTTGTTTTGTTTTTGTAAGGAATTAATGAAGAAAATGGTTGTTATGTCGCTACCCAATCCTCGCTCAAATTACAAAGAAACTTATAACTTTTGCTCATGTTTTTTCTTTTATTCTGGGATTAAAAGCGTATTATGGGCTAAAGGCGATTGAAATGGATAATCTAAGGTGTAATGTAATCCGCGACTTTCTTTGCGTTGTAATGCAGAACGAATAATTAAATCTGCCACATCGACTAAATTACGCAATTCAATCAAATCATTGGTCACTCTAAAATGGCTGTAATATTCTTGGATTTCCCGTTGCAATAATTCAACCCGATGTTGAGCGCGTTGTAAGCGTTTGGTTGTTCTGACAATTCCAACATAATCCCACATAAATCTTCTCAACTCGTCCCAATTGTGAGAAACCACCACTTCTTCATCAGAATCAATCACTCGACTTTCGTCCCAAGCAGGTAATTCGGGGGGGTCTGGAATTTTGCTGAGTTGCTCACGAATCAATTGCCCCGCAGAATGCCCAAATACTAAACATTCTAATAAGGAATTGCTCGCCATTCGATTTGCACCGTGTAATCCCGTGAAAGCCACTTCTCCAATTGCAAATAAACCTTCAATATCGGTTTGTCCGTGCAAATCGGTGACAACGCCGCCGCAAGTATAATGTGCAGCGGGCACGACGGGAATGGGTTGTTTGGTCATATCAACCCCCCATTTCAAACACTCTGCATAAATGTTGGGGAAATGCGATGTAATAAAGTCGGCGGGTTTGTGAGAAATGTCTAAATAAACGCAATCTGCCCCTAATCTTTTCATTTCATGATCGATGGCGCGTGCAACAATATCTCTTGGAGCAAGTTCCTCTCGCACATCAAAGCGTTTCATAAAACGAGAACCATCAGGAAGCAATAATGTTCCTCCCTCGCCGCGCACCGCTTCAGAAATCAAAAAGGATTTCGCTTGCGGGTGATACAAACAGGTCGGGTGAAATTGAATAAACTCCATATTTCCAACCCGACAACCCGCGCGCCACGCCATTGCAATGCCATCGCCCGTTGCAACATCGGGATTGCTGGTGTACAAATAAACTTTTCCCGCGCCACCCGTTGCTAAAATGACAAATTTCGCCGCAAAGACTTTGATTTTGTGATCATTTTTATCTAAAACGTACAAACCCAAACAACGTCGATTGCCGAGCAAATTGAGTTTTTGACCGGTAATTAAGTCGATGCCAATGTGGTTTTCAAAGAGTTGAATATGTTGATGTTTTTTAACGTGATCGGCTAAAGTATTTCCAATTGCGCTGCCGGTTGCGTCTTCGGCATGAATGACGCGGCGGTGGCTGTGTCCGCCTTCGCGGGTGAGGTGATAACTGCGTTTGCCTTCAGAATCAACCTCTTGCGTAAAAGGCACGCCCTGTTCAATGAGGGATTGAATGCGCTCAGGACCTTGAGAAACCGTAAAATTGACCGCATCTTTATCGCACAAGCCCGCGCCGGCAATTAAAGTATCTTGAATGTGCGCGTCAAACGAATCGTGTTGATCTAAAACCGCCGACACGCCCCCTTGTGCGTAGTTGGTTGAACCAGCATTGATGCTGGCTTTAGAAAGCACCGCAACCTTTGCAATATCAGCCACTTCCAACGCTAAACTTAAACCCGCCGCGCCGCTTCCAATAATCAATACATCAAAGTTAAATTGGTTCATGGTTGTTTTCCCAACTGAGCATAGAAAAAAAGTTTATTGTAGCAATTTCTTCGTTTGAAAATGGGTGGGTTTAAAGCGGCAGGGCTTGAGAAACCGCAAAAAGACAATATCTTTCAAGCCATCTGCGCAAGGCATCAAAGCGTGCCTTCGAGATCGATGTTATCATTCACCCTTTATTTATATGGAAAACAAGGAGTAATTATGCGAAAACTTTTTTGGTTATTAAGCATCGTAACCATTTGGTCGAGCAGCGCGTGTGCCAATCCTCCCGCGCGGGAACTGCCTGATTTTACAGCGTTAGTTGAGCAAAATAGTGCCGCCGTTGTCAATATCAGCACCACAACGTCCAATAAACCCGCCGCCGACAATAAAAAAGACAAAGACAAAAGCGATTCGAAACGTCCACGTCCTTCCCCAAAAGATTTCGGGATTCCTGAAAATAGCCCGTTTTTTGATTTCTTCCGCCGCTTCATGGACGAAGGCGATGACAACAGCGATCACGGCGAAATTCCCATGCCTTCTCCCCGTCGCAAAGGCGCGTCTTTGGGCTCTGGATTCATCATGTCCTCCGACGGTTATATCGTGACAAATCATCATGTTGTCGATAATGGCGATAAAATTATCGTTAAATTGAGCGACCGCCGCGAATTAGAAGCCAAACTGATCGGCAGCGACGAACGCAGCGATTTAGCGTTGTTAAAAATTGAAGCCACCGATTTACCCACCGTGAAATTCGGTTCATCTCAAAAATTGAAAGTCGGCGAATGGGTGTTGGCGATCGGCTCACCGTTTGGCTTTGATCATTCCGTCACCGCCGGCATCGTCAGCGCGAAAGGGCGCAGTCTTCCCGAAGGCAACAACAATTACATTCCGTTCATTCAAACCGATGTCGCGATTAACCCCGGCAATTCAGGCGGTCCGTTGTTCAATTTACAAGGCGAAGTGGTCGGCGTAAATGCGCAAATTTACAGCAGAACCGGCGGATTTATGGGCTTATCGTTCACAATTCCCATCGACATCGCGGTCAATGTGTTAAAACAACTCAAAGACAAAGGCAAAGTCTCGCGCGGTTGGTTAGGCGTGTTAATTCAAGATGTTACCCGTGATTTGGCGATTTCATTCGGTATGCCCAAACCTTACGGCGCGTTGATTTCAAAAATTATGGACGGTCCCGCGAAACAAGCAGGGTTTGAAGTTGGCGATATTATCTTACAATTCAACGGGATAGATGTAGTTTATTCGCATGATTTGCCGCCAATTGTGGGTTTAACCGAAGTCGGCACAACTGTTCCCGTCAAAGTTATTCGTCAAGGCAAAGAAATCACCTTGCAAGTCACCACCGCTGAATTACCCCCCGACAGCAAACTCGACAGCATGAACGGCTTGTCAAGTGGCAAAGCGGGCGGCGAAAAAGACAAACGGTTGGGATTATCGATTGCCGATTTGACCGACGACGAACGCAAAAAACTCGAATTGCCGGAAGGCGGCGTGATCGTTCGCAAAATCGATGCAAATAGCCCCGCCGAAGAAACCGGTTTGCGCAACGGCGACGTGATTTCTCAATTTAACCGCGTCAAAGTTGAAAATGCTAAACAATTCAAAGAATTGACCGACAATTTACAAGAAGGTCAAACCGTTCCGTTGTTAGTACAACGTCAAGGATCGGCGTTATTCTTAGCGATTAAAGTCCCTAAGACTAAAAAAGAAAACAACTAATCCACCACAACCATAAAAAGGGAGCATTTGCTCCTTTTTTATTTTTAACTTTCTCTAATTAGACAGGAGAAAATCATGCTGTATTTAAGTGAACTACTCATCAAACATCATGAATTGAAATCGTTTGAAGAGCTGGTTAAGTTGCTCAAAGAAATTAAGAAGAACGAGCGGTTTTTCAGAATGGACGTGAAACCCCCTTTTGCGGATACCCCCGATAATTGGGAAGACCGTTTAGAAGCGGCTTTTTATTAAGGAGAAGAAAATGTCTTTTCAAGATTTCAAAAATGCTGACGAATCAAAGGATATGGATTGGTTAAGCCGCTTAGAATTGCTCACTGCGCGATTACAAACCTTATCTCCAAACTTAAATGTCGAACGGGCTTATTTGTTATTGGAAATGGGGCAGGCTGAATTAGAATTAGAACACCCTGAAGCCGCGTGGGAAAATGCCGAAAGTGCGTTTGTTTTATTTCTCAAAGTCGAAGATTGGGAAGGCGCAGCACAAGCCTGTGATGTTATGTATAACACTCATCAAGAAAATGCTCTAATTGCCTTAGCAAATGGGATTTGGTTGGGCGTTACTTTTCCTATCGATCCAGAAATCACTGCGGTGTTATTAGAACATTTGGTCGATGAAACCACGCAAAACGCCGATGGGGCTGCAATCGCCGCCGCAACTGCTTGTTATATCATTGATTTGCGCGTCACCGATGAGAAAAAACATCAAGCATTACGTTTCTTCGCCGACCAATTATTGGGCAGAGTTGCAATGCGTCACAGCCGTATTGAAGATCAAACAACTTTTCAAGCATGGGTTAAACAACTTGAATTAGATGATCCGAGCAAGTTTCTCCCCCGTTTGGCGCAAATTTTAGAAATCATCTGTCAAAACAACTGGTGGTTTGATCGACAAGCCTTGCGCGAACGGTTACCTTAGAGGAATTGAGCATGTGGGAAGAGGAAGAAGAAACGTTTTTACCTTCGAGCAATGATTTGGTGGAATTAATCTTTAATTTAGATTGCAAAACCTTACCTTTAGATCATGCTTGGTTGTTATCTCAGGCTATTTCAACAGCGTTACCTTTTTTTAATCAATTAGAAAACGCAGGATTGCATTTGATTCATGTTGCGGAATCAGGTAATGGCTGGCAACGTCCAGAAAACTTTTTGTATTTGTCAAAACGCACTAAATTACAACTAAGAATCCCCTTAGAATATGTTTCTCAAGCACAGCTTTTATGTGGCGCGCAATTCAATATCGACGGGCATTTCATGACGGTTAAAGAAAGTCATACAAAACCGCTTTTACCATCGCCTGTGTTGTTTGCACGTTATGTTTTAGCTGATAGCGAACAAAGTGAAGAACTTTTTATAGAAACTGCATTACAACAAATTCGAAAAATGGGTATTCAATGCCGTAAAATGTTAGCAGGTTTAAGTCACACTTTTCAAACCCCCAATGGCGAGTTATTTACACGTAGTTTAA
Source organism: Pseudomonadota bacterium (assembly GCA_041161065.1). GTDB lineage: Bacteria > Pseudomonadota > Gammaproteobacteria > Beggiatoales > Beggiatoaceae > DYRG01. Next base: position 48,304 of record JBEAVE010000020.1, read on the forward strand.
TGTTAGCAGATTTAAGCCCAGAAGATTCTTTATTGTTACAAAACAAAGGATTAGGCGAAGGTAGAACGATGGGATTGGGTTTATTTGTGCCGCACAAAAATATCAAAGCGGTTGGACAAACAACTGAAAAGAAAATGCAATAACTCGTGCTATTGCATTCTGTGAATTAGCAGGGTTTTAAACCTAAGCGTTTTAAGAGTTGTTGATCGTGAAGTGTATCGGTATTATCTGCGGTGAGGAGTTTCTCCCCATAAAAGATCGAATTTGCACCCGCTAAAAAGCATAAAGCCTGTAATTCATCGTTCATTTCTGCGCGCCCCGCTGACAAACGCACTCTCGATGCGGGCATCATAATTCTAGCAATGGCAATCGCTTTAACCATTTCAAATGAATCGAGGGCTTCTGCGTTCTCTAAAGGAGTGCCTTCAATTCTAATCAATTGATTGATAGGAACAGAGTCGGGGTGTTGAGGTAAATTTGCCAATGTCATTAGTAAAGTTGCTCGATCTTCGATGGTTTCTCCCATGCCTAAAATACCGCCACAACAAACTTTCAAATGGGCTTTTCTGACGTTTTCTAAAGTGGTTAATCGTTCTTGATAATCGCGGGTAGAAATGATTTGTGCGTAGAAACGTTCTGAAGTATCTAAATTGTGGTTGTAATAATCTAATCCAGCGGATTTCAATTGTATGGCTTGTTGCTCTGATAACATACCTAATGTCATGCAACATTCCATCTCTAATGTTTTAATACCTTTAATGATTTCTAGTAATTGAGGAAAATCGTTATTGTTGGGTTGTCGCCACGCCGCGCCCATACAAAAACGGGTTGCGCCTTGTTGTTTGGCTTGAACGGCGGCATCGATAACCTCTTGAACAGGCAACAGTTTTTCCGTCACCAATCCCGTATCATAATGCGCACTTTGCGGACAATACGCACAGTCTTCGGGGCATTTTCCCGTTTTAATATTTAACAAGGTACTTAATTGCACTTCCTGCGGATTAAAATAATGTCTATGAACGGTTTGCGCTTTAAAAATCAAGTCGTTAAGCGGGGTTTCAAATAAAGCTAAAACGTCAGATAATTGCCAATTATGGCGAATGTCGGGGGTTTCCATTTCAACTGTTTCCAAATAAATTATGGGTTTTGCGGGGTTTTAAGCGTGAGTTGGTTGTTTTGTTGAGAGAAAGAAAGATGTTTTAAGAAACTCATGCCTAATAAGATTTCATCACCGTCCATGGTTGGGCTAATGTGTCCGCCGACATTTTGTAAAGTAATATCGCCTAATGTAACGGTTTCTAGTCGGGTTAAATAGGCTTTTGCCAACCCATTTGCAGTGCTCACAGTGACTTCTAAATTTTCTTCTAAATTTAATTGCTTAGCAATCTTTTGTGGAACAACCACGCTGGTTGCACCCGTATCGACAAAAAAGGTCACGGGCTGTCCATTTATTTGACCATTTGCGACGTAATGTCCTTGAGGGTTTCGTTGAAGAATAACGGTTTGTGAACCATTTGAAATAATATGTGAATTGGGGTTATTGCGCCGTTCGAGAACGCCATTGAAAAACCATGTAAGAATGATTAGCGCACCAATCCACGCGGCGGTGATCATGCCTTTGCCAAGTTGTTGAAAATCCATAAAAAACCTTTAATGTGAAGAACTCACGTCGGCGGGTAATTGCATGATGAAGGTCGTGCCCTCGTTGGGGTGACTTTCCACGTCAAACGTGCCGCCCATCAAACGACAAAACTGCATGGTGAGCGTCAAACCGACCTTCTGAGTATAAACCTGTCCGGCGGGGTCTTTCAAATCCGCGAAAAACAGGCGCAATTGTTGAACCTGTTCTGCGGTCATGCCAATGCCCTCGTCGCTGACTTGCAAAACAATCCAATCGCCATGCGGACGTTTGTGGCGGCGCGCCAATAATGTGATAACCCCTTGTTTTGAAAAGCGTCCGGCATTACTGAGCAAAATCATCAAGATTTGACGAATTTTTGCCAAATCCGCCGTCATCGTACCTAATGCGCCTTCTAAATTCAATTTCAAAATATTTTCTTGTTGTTCAATTAACGGTTGCACGGTATTTGAAATATCCTGCAAAACAGGGACTAAATCAAACGTTTCTAAGTACAAATCCATACGGTTTGATTCAATTTTCGACAAATCAAATAAGTTGCTAATCAAATCCAACATATGGAAACTTGCACCATGAATTTTCTGTAAATCCGGAGCTAATTCCAAATAACCAAATTCATCTGCATCTTCTTGCAAAATTTCAGTATAACCAATAATCGCGTTCATAGGTGTACGCAATTCGTGACTCATGTTTGCTAGAAACCGATTACGGGTTTGATTTGCAACATCGGCTTGCTGACGATAATTCTCCGCATTGATTTTAGACTTTTGAGCAAATGCTCTCAATTTTTGCGTTTCTAATTTGATCTGTTGCACATATTTATCATATTTCTGTGATAAGGTTTTGTAATGGTGTAAAGCCGTTTCTGTTTCTTTCAAACGTTCTTTCATTTTATTTAGCGTTGAAAATTGAACAGTTTTTTCATGTTGGCACTGTTTTAATTCGGCGACGCAACCCTCTTTACGAAAGGTCATTTCTTTGACCTGAATTAACTGCAATGCTAACATTTGATGTAATTGTTCTGCCATCGTTCTGATTTCTAAAACTCCTTGATCAGAAAATTCCCATATCCATTCGCCCGATTCTGTTTGAAGTGGTCCATTTGTAAGTGTTTGTGACAAATCTTGAAGCGGTTTCTCAATCTGCCAATACATTGTAGCAATTAAAACACTTCCTAAAACAAAAATGACAATCACCCACCCAAAATATTGAGGGTTATTTTCTGAAAGTAATTCAGACTCTTGCTGAAAAATAATGAGCGTTAAAGCGGTGTTTTTAAGTGGTCTTGAAATCAAAACATAACGTTTTCCATCGTCCCCGTAAAAAGCAGAATGTGTTGCCATTTTTTTTATGATTTCTCGCCAAACGGTTTGTTGCTGGCTACTAAAGACAGTGTATTGCATTTTATTTCGCTGACCTAATAGATTTTTTGCAAGAATTTCTTCGGCATTGTTTTCATTTGATGTTTCAGTTAATAATAATCCCGTATTTGAATCCAGCAACAACATTCCTCCCGTATTTCCTATCGCTTGTTTTTGAATATCAGCTAATAAATTATCCACTAAAATATCTGCCCCGACAACTCCTTGAAATTGCCCAGTTGCACTAAAAAAACCTTGAGAAACAGTCATGATTAATTCTCGAAGATAATTTTTATCATAATAGAAAGGACTAAATTGGATTTTTTCGTTTTCTTTATTAAGATGAAAACGTACTTCTCGTTCATTGGTTAAATAATTGCCGTCGAACCAAGATTTATAATGGAATTTCTTTGCTTCAATTTGACGATTGCGGGGTGCATCTTTGAATAAGATGTTGAGTACGGCATTTTTCTCAAAATATTGCTTTGCTGATGCTTTATCTAATGCCATATAAAAACTCATGACATAACCCGATTGACGTAAATTATCGGTCATCCAATTTTGTAATAGAGTATTTCTTATCTCTGGATTAGGTGCTTTTTCCATAATCCATTGTACTGCAGATTTCAAGCGTTCTACGCCCCGTTGCGCTTGGAGAAACTCGTCATTAAGTTTCTGTGCTTGCGTATTTGCAATACTTTCTAAGTGTTGCAAGGCGTGTTTTTCTATCGTTTGATCATAAGACCATTGCATGGTCATCGACAAAAGTAATTGTGCAAGCAACAAAGTACCCATACAAACGAGTAATAGTTTGATGGATAAAGTTTTTTTAGATAATTGCTTAGAAATATTGGTGAATAAATCTATACTTTGAGAAAAGTATTTTTTCCAAGCAACATTGGGTTTGGGCATAACATTCTCCCACCGTTATTTTGGTTTGGTGACTATTTTAGGGGTGTTGCAGCATGGTTTATGCCAACTGTTCAGCGCTAAAAACGAGGCAATGGTGGATTATAATAGCGGTTTGAGTGGAATTTTGAGCATTTTTTAATCTTTCACGCGGTTTGTAACGGGCAAAATGGATTTTGTTCTCATGGAATCTATTTATTATCTGATTGAAAATACACAAAAAAAGTTAAACTCGTGCATGGGGTGGTTTGTTTTTTGTTTTCGATGAGTTTTCTCTTAAATTTTTCAGTATCTTAGAAGAGAAATCAAAAGGAAATTACGCGGGGCGGAGGATTTGTTGAGAAAAGGGATCGCGGATTTCACTGGGCAAAAGAAAACCATCGGTTTCTCCGCTTAAAATCAAGTCCAAGTTATTTTTGAAGTAAGTTTTTACTTTTAAAACATTTCTAGCGGGAGAAAAAGTGGCGGGATTTGCGCTGGTTGAAACAATTGCGCCGCCAAATTCTTGACATAATTCAATGGTTTGTCGATGTTTTGTGAGGCGAACGGCTAACGTTGAATGAAGACCGCGCAAATAAGCGGGCGTGGTTTTTCGGGCGGGTAATAACCAAGTGATCGGTTTCGTTTGATGATTAAAGAGTTGATTTTGAAGGTTTTTTTCTAAAGGTTCGACAAAATCTTCCAATTGTGAAAAATCCGCTGCGATTAAAATTAAGCCTTTTTGCCAAACCCGTTGTTTTAATTGCAATATTTTTTCGACGGCGTGACGATTTTGTGGATCACAGCCCAGTCCGAACACGGATTCGGTCGGATAGGCAATGACTCCGCCTTGACGCAAGATTCGGGCGGCTTGGCGGATTCTAAATGTGCTCACGACGCTAATTTAGCTTGTAAATCAGCATCTTTGGCGAGAACTGCTGCACTTTGAGCGGCTCGATCTGCTATCAAACGTTGGGCGATTTCTGCGTCCGCAATCGCCAACATTTGGGCGGCTAAATAGGCGGCGTTTTTTGCGCCCGCTTTGCCAATTGCCACACACGCCACTGGGATTCCGGCGGGCATTTGAACCGTCGACAACAACGCATCTACGCCCTGCAACGCGCCCGCGTTAATCGGCACGCCAATGACGGGTTTTGAGGTCAAACCGGCGACCGTGCCCGCCAAATGAGCTGCCATGCCCGCTGCTGCAATAAAAATCGCACACCCGCGTTGTTCCGCGTCTTTCACATATGCGTGCGTGGCGGCGGGCGTTCGGTGCGCAGACGTGATTTTAACCTCAAATGGAATATCTAAGGCTTTTAGCGTTTCCAACGCAGTTTGCATCAACGGCAAATCCGAATCCGATCCCATCAAAACCGCTACAAAACGATTTTTCATCACAACATCTTCTCCATTTAACTAATCAAGAAATAAATCGGCGGTTAATGTATCAGAAAGAGCACTATAATTTCTACCAGAAACTGCTGTGATGGGGGTAAATAATCCTCCCTCACGCAATGAACTTAGAAACTGATCTTTGAAATTATTTACATCAATCCAATTAGAACGAACAAGTTTCGGTTTTTTCGTATAAAGTGCGTCCATAATACTTTGCGGCATTTCTCCATTAAAAATTCGATCATTTAACGGGCTCATATCCAAAGGATGTTGGCGATTTTGATTATAGAGCGCAATCATTTGTTGAGCAACTTTTTTGGGTCCGTTTGTCACGTAAAAACTCACCCCTTGATAACCAAACAAAGGATTATTAACGGTTTGTGGATTAACAAAGAGTTGCAAGGTAAAGTTATTCACTGAATCGATTTCTGTTTGAACCAGATCAATCAAATCATCATAAGCGGCTTTTGCTGCGCCTGCATTTGCATAAGTGCTCCCTTTTAGTTTCTCTAAATTATCCAATAATGTAATCATTGTTTTAAGCGTGACATTAGGTTTAATTATTTCAGAAACCGCGTAATCAAAATCATCACTCGTAAAACTCGCCGACGGAGATTGCAATGCAACGGTAGAAAGCTGTTGATAAGTGGCTTTCAAACGGTCTTGTTCAGAAAGCAATTCTTTAGCGGTATCAATCGCACTTTCTATCTTCATTTGTAATTGCAAAGCCGCTGCTAAAACCGTTGCTTTACCTGTTGAATTGGGGACGGTTTCCTCAAAATTTTCTAAAGTCGTTATTTGCGTATTTACATCGATATTGAGATTTTGCAATGACGTTAAATCTGTTGGTAAAACAGCAGGATAACTTTGTAAATGCGCAGAGATTGCATTAACTCGGCTTTTCTCGAGATCAATTTGATTCGCCAGCGCAGCACCTTCTTGGATGGCTTCATTAGCGATTTCAATTGCTGCCTCGATTTTAAGTTGTTTTTGTTGGGCAGTAGTTAAAAGCGTAGTTTTTCCTGTTGTTCCTACACAAGTTTCCTCAACATTTTCCAAATCACTAATATATTTGCCTACATTCGTGTCAAATGTTTTCAAAGTTGCTACATCGGTAGGCAACGTGGCAGGAATAGTTTGTAATTGTTTTCCAATCGCAACCACACTATTCGTTTCGGTATTAATCTGGGTTTGAAGTTCTAATAAATTTTCATGCTGTAATACCGCTAAGTTTTCTACACCAAATACCAACAAGTTCAACCAATAAGGAAATATAGAAATAGGATAACCTTCTTGATTTAATATTTTACCGCCTATCGATGATAATGCACCTTCGTACAAATCATTGTAAGCAATTTGGCTAACAACAGAAAATTCCTTTGCAAAAGTTTGAGCAATATGTTGGTTTAAATCGGTGCTGGTGAATTTCCATTGTTCGCAGCCAACTTTATGATTATTTTTTAATTTTACTAATTGCCAAAGCATAGGTGTGAAACCATAATAATCATAAGAAGTTAAAACCGTTTGATCCGCAAGAAGAGGTTTTAAGTTATTGATAATAAAATTTTCGTCAGTTGCTTTTGACAAATCAATATTCGTCAAATTTATCAATGGATCAACCCAATTCAACAAGGCTTTTCTAATATGAAAAACCGTTGCTGACCAGCTATCTGTTCCTAACGGGGTTGTTCTCATTGAATTGAGGAAATTATCAACCTCTTGCGGCGGCAAATTATAACGTTGTCCGGTTTGTTTTAGTAAATCGGTGTAAGCATTTTTTTTGTTATTAATATTGAAAGGAGCAACGTAATATTTGGCGGTAATAGCAACCGCGTCGGTTTTGAAATCTAAAATGATTTGTTGAAAAAGGGGATCAACTAATAAACGTTCTTCTGCGATGGCGGGCGTATGAAATAAAACAATACTTAAGGCAGAAAGTTGGAATTTGGTATTGGAAAACATGACTATTTCCTTGCGGTTGATGATAATTGGCGGGCAGCCTGTGGAATAGTGTGTCAGAAAATATTTTTTCTCGCAAGGTTGGGTGTTTTGCAAACTGAATCAAGTTTTTCACAAAAGCGGTATATTCTTGTTCAAAAGTTTGTGATTTATAAACAAAGGAAATAGTGGTACAACGGTAAGTAGAATGGATAGATCATTCAATGAAATTATACCCCTGTTTCCTTGCCAAAAGGTTTTAGAAGAGATGTTGAGAATGGTGACGAACACGGTTGATGGTTTCTTGAGCAATATAGTGTGCAAAATCTTCTACATTAGCGTAATTTTTTATCAAAGCTAGTTCAGCTAATTCTGAAATCAAGCTGTCGACTTCGACCCATTCACCACATTTACAATTACCGCCGCATTCACATTTGTGTTCGATTTCTACGGGGATTTGATCGTGATTACAACCACAGGAAGAAGTTCGAGGAACAAAAGTAGAACTTTGGATTTCAAACGATAACATAAAGATTTCTCCGAAAAAATATTTTAGACGGTTTTATAAGCGAGCAAATCAGCAATATCTGCTTCAATGATTTCAAGGTTTTTGGTGGCGCAGAAACGGCGTTCTTTGGGGGTTGGATCGGGGATTAATGCCCAACCTGCGGGGGTTGCCGCGTCGTAAATGATGTCGGATAACACCATGCGTTCGGTGTCGCGATTCATGCGCAATCCTAGAAATAAATATTGCCGTTGTTTGCGATAAGTTTTGAGGAAACTCGGTATGCCAAACCCGCCCATTAGCTCCGTAATATAATCAACATAATCCGCATCAGATGCAATATAAACCGCATCAGGCAACGGGCTTCCCATAGGTTTGAATAAAAATGGGACATTTGACGGGGCGGTTTCTGGCGTAACATTTTCGTAATGCTCGCCATTAAAATAATCCAATTTGAAACGGTATTGCGTGCCGGCAATTCTTGCTATCCCTCGAATGAGCAAATGGGGGGTATTTGAATAACTGGTTTGTAGTTGTAAATCCCGATTTATATCAATCACATACGGAGGTTTAATCTCTGCCAACCAATCATGCAACGCCCCGCGCGTCCACTGACGATTGCCCGCATAAACTGCGTTGAGGGCTTTATTGACCGCCGATCGCCCGCGTTTAAGCTCTTGATCCATCGCCGCGCGCGGAAATTCGTACATTAAACGCGGAGAAAGCAACTTTCCGCCGGTCAATGCCAAAATCAAACTATCGCTGTCGGCTGGAATGGGATTTTGCGTGCCCACTTCCACCACATCAGCTAATGCACCCGCGCCCAAATACGGCACAATATCGTGATTTATCAATCTATTAGCTAATTCTTTGAGCATGATTTGAATCTCCCATTAAGATGAAATACTTTCTCATGCCTTCAGCGAAAATCACGCCAACAAATAACTCTTTGAATAAACTATATTTTTTATAAAAACTACCCGTTGCAAACCCAACAATTTGTAATAATGCTGACCACATTTTCGAATCTTTCAAATAGAACAACAATCTAAGTATTGTTTTGTTTAAAAATAAGAAAAGATAGCTAGATGACAAAAAATAGTTCGCATGATATAGTTGAAATTTTTTAGAAAAATCACTCTTTGAAATGAAGAAACGGCAATTATTCTACTGTATTTTACGACGGGTTTCTACTGCGTGGATTGTGTTGTTTATTACAATGATAGCAACTTTGGTGGGTTGGTTTCTCATTAGAAACATTGAGCAACGTCAAATCAAACAAAACATTTTTGATTATCGAGTTGAAAGGATTAAAAATGCCATCGACTCTCGAATAATGGCTTATCAACAAATATTACATAGCGGTATAGGATTATTTGTTGCTTCGGATTCGGTAACTCGACAAGAATGGCATCAATTTGTGAGCAACTTACAAATCAACCAACACTATCCCGGCATTCAAGGAGTTGGTTTCTCAATAGCAATTCAACCACAAGAAAAAGAAACACATATCAAATCAATTCAATCTGAAGGCGGTTTCTTTCAAAATTATACCATCAAACCTTCAGGAGAACGTGAGCAATATACCTCCATTATTTATTTAGAACCGTTGGATAAAAGAAATCAACAAGCGATTGGATATGATATGTTTTCTGAACCCACTCGCCGTGAAGCCATGGAACGGGCACGAGATACTGGAAAAGCAGCCCTTTCTGGGAGAGTAACTTTAGTACAGGAAATTGATGAAGATGTTCAAGCAGGTTTTCTCATTTATGTACCGCTTTATCGGCGTGGATTTCCTCTAAATACCGTTGAGGAAAAACGGGCGGCTCTTTTAGGATTTGTTTATAGTCCTTTCCGAATGAGTGATTTCATGTATGGGATTTTTGGCAAACAACCATCGGGTATTGATTTGCATATTTATGACGGTAAGAAAACAGCAAATAATTTGAGTGCAACTGATTTAATGTACGATGAATTACCTGATTTCCCCGAAAATAATGATAGTGCCCATAATTACCAAGCTCTTTTTAGTGAGATAGAAACAATAGAAATTGCAGGACACTTTTGGACACTTCAATTTAGATCAATACCCCAATTTGAAAGTTCAACAAAAACGTATACTTCTAAAGTTGTTTTGTTGGGAGGAATAGTGGTTGGTTTTCTTCTATTTGGCTTAACTCGATCCTTTGAAACTGCCCGTTTGTTTGAAGCAGAACACGATCTTAATTTGAAATTGCAAACAGAAATAAAAGAACGAAAACAAATAGAAATAGAACTTAAAGCATTAAACCGTGATTTTATTACGATGTTAGATAACACTTCAGACTTTATTTATTTCAAAGACCGTGAAAGCCGAATTCATTTTTGCAGTCAAACGCTTGCAAAAATCACAGGACATCGACATTGGAAAGAAATGAAAGGTAAGCACGATTTTGAAATCTTTCCTAAAGATATTGCTCAAATATATTATGAAGAAGAACTACCTATTTTTAGTGGAGAAAAAACGTCTATTGATACGGTCGTTCCTTATTATAATACACGAAAGGAACTGTGTTGGGTTCATACCAATAAATGGGCGGTATTTGATGATAACAATGAAATAATGGGTGTCTTTGGTATTAGTCGAGATATTACTGAACGTAAACGCATGGAAATAGAACTCACGGAATCTAAGAAACTATCAGATAATATTATTAACAGTTTACCGGGTATTTTTTATATGCTTGATGAGGAAGGAAAGTTTGTTAGATGGAATCCACATTTTAATCAAATAACGGGTTATTCTAATAGCAAAATTATGGGGAAACTTGCATTAGACATTATTGCAAAGGAAGATAAGGAATTAGTTGCAACTCGGATTAAAGAGGTTTTTGAAAAAGGTGAAGGTTTTGTAGAAGCCGCTTTGTTAAATAAAAATGGAGAGAAAATCGCGTATTTCTTTACGGGGCGGCGTATTACATTGCAAGAAAAAAATTACATCGTAGGATTAGGTCAAGATATTACCGAACGCAAACAAATGGAACAGCAATTGTGGACATTAGCGAATACGGATTTCTTGACGGGTTTGATGAGTCGCCGTTATTTTATGCAAAAAATAGAGGACGAATTTGCCCATTTGCGTAATCATGAAATGCCTTATTGCAGTATTTTAATGCTCGATTTGGATCATTTCAAACATATCAATGATACTTATGGTCATGCGGTAGGAGATACGGTTTTAAAACATTTCTCGGCATTATTACAAAGTAATTTACGACAAATGGACGTAGCGGGACGGTTGGGTGGAGAAGAATTTGCGATTATTTTACCTTATGTCGATGCAAATGAAGCAAAGAAATGTGCAGAACGGTTGCGTAATATTATTGAAACTACACCGATTATAGAAAACGATAAAACTATTTCAATTACGGTGAGCATTGGGATTTCTACCTTTAAGGAAAATGATCCTTTTGCGGACACCGCGCTTATTCGAGCAGACAATGCGCTATTTGCCGCCAAAAATAGTGGACGAAACAGCATTCAAATTGCCGCTTAGGGTTGTGCGCCCCCAAATCCCCGCTTGTGCCCTGCACAATTTGTAGTACAATAATAACAGGCTCTAATCATTGAAATTGTTAATAATGAGTGCTTTTATTTTGTACGCATTGGCGGGCGCAAGCGCGGGGGTGGTCGCGGGATTGTTCGGGGTGGGCGGCGGATTATTGATGGTGCCCATATTGGTGTGGAGTTTTCAAGCCAACCAATTTTCTCCTGATATATCAATCCACTTAGCGATTGGCACGTCGTTAGCGATTATCGTTGTCACGTCGTTGTCATCGATTGCCGCTCATCATCGGCGCGGGGCGGTGTTGTGGGCGATGGTGCGCAAATTAGTGCCCAGTTTATTGATTGGCGCGCTGATCGGGTCGGTCGTTGCGAAACAACTGTCGGGCGCGTGGTTAGGGCGATTTTTCGGGGGATTTGCGCTATTCGTCGCGTTACAAATGGTATTTCAGCGCGTCAAACCCGTTTTGGTGAGCGGTGACGAGGGCGGATTTCTAAATTCACTCGAAATGTGGGGGTTTGGAACACTAATTGGCGGATTATCAGCGGTATTAGGAATCGGCGGCGGCAGTTTAACCGTCCCTTTTTTGACCCGTCGCCGTTTAACAATGCAACACGCCATTGCGACGGCAGCAGTGTGCGGATTACCGATTGCCATCGCGGGCGCGGCAGGATTTATCTTTGTAGGTCAAGATGTTAGCAATTTACCGGCAGGCTGCTTCGGTTATCTCTATTTACCCGCATTTTTAGGCATGGCAATTTTTAGTTTATTAACCGCGCCGGTTGGGGCTGCATTAGCGCATAAATTACAAGATTTTCAACTGCGACGAGGCTTTGCGGCATTTCTTGTTCTAATGGGCGTTAAAATGCTCACACTTTAAGCAAATAACCCATTTTTCCTATCGCTTGTAATAAATGATTTAAGAAAGTTTCTAATAACTCTCGGGTTGGTTCAATTGTAAGTGGTGGCGAAGTTATTTTTCCTTCATTTACCCATCGTTGTAACAGATCAATTAAATCATTTCTGGAATGTAATCCATCTAAATACGGCATGAAATAAGTTAAAATCGGATTATTGAGAACCACTGAATCTTGGCGTAAAGAAGTGATGGCTGTTTTTTTCTCGGCTAATTCCAAACGTGCTAATGGACTAACAAACGGATAATCTCCCGCCTCTAATGTAATCGGTAATGGATAAGGCAAAACTTCAATTAATCCTCTAATTGCAAACCGTATTAATGTTTCAATAAGTTCATTTTTTTCAATTGATTGGGAATATCCTGTTTTGGAAATTAAAGACTTTATTCCTTGAAAAAGTTGTTCAAAAGGGATCGTTTCAGGATAGCGTTCTGATAAATAACTTAAAGCTGCTTTTCCTATCGTTGATTGTTCAATAAAAACTACTTCTGCGTTTTCAAATTCAACCGATTTTCCTTCAGCTAAGTTAAACTCTTTTGAACGAACAACCGCTGCTCCTGTGAAATAAAATTTCTCTAATTGTTTTTCTAATAATTCAGGCTGAGTTTTAATACCTTCTTTACACAAAATGCTCATACGAAATTGCCGATTTTCTAAAAAATCAAAATATTGTTCTTTACTTACGGTATCCAATTCACCCAATACATTTAATATTTCTGGCGACTGAAACGTTCTAAACATCAATTTAATATCGGCATCACCTACATAAATCAAATGATGTTGTGTCACTTTTTCTATAAACTGGTAGAAATAAACCGGCGCATTATTTTCTTCTAAAAATTCATGAAATAAATAACTATCAGGTAATTCGATAAATTCAGGTAATTCATTTTTCAAATAACGATAGTAAGCATAATCGCTTTGTATTGGTGACATTTTTGCAATCTTATTTCCAACGTGTTGTTCAACAAATTGTAACCATGCTTTCATTTGCGTTAATTTATCAGTAATGCTCGATAATTCTCTCGTATGATATAACAACATATCACGAATTGTCATTCTCAAATTCCAACCCGGACGTGTATTATAACTAATATAAGCCACACCATTCTCCGTCAAATGGTTTGCACAAAGACTTAAAATCTTATTTTGCACACTCTCAGAAACCCACGAATAAACACCATGCACAATAATATAATCAAACAATCCAATCTCTTTATCTAAATCCATAATATCTGATTGATAAAGCACAATATTTTTGATATTTAATTGCTCTAAATGTGATATTCCTATTTTAATTTGCTCAGTCGACAAATCATAACCAACAAAGAAACTATTAGGAAAACCTATCGCCATACTACATAAATTTGTTCCATCACCACAACCTAATTCTAAAACCCGACATTGATTAACTGCTGGAGCTGGTATTCCTAAAAAATGTAGAACACCTGCTAATCTCACTGGGTGTGTTAGAGGACGCGCCATGCAGAAATAGGGCAGTTCATCATAATTTGTTATATTTGACACCATTTATAGAAATCCATTTGTTTTAAGATTTTCTTTAAGTTGATTAAGCATTTTCCAATCCGTTTCTAATCGCAGCAATAAAACATCGTAGCTTTGCAAACGATTCAAATCATCGCGCGGAAAAGAGCTATTCAAATCCATCGCATTTGCCATTTCATAAAAGATTTTCGCATTTTTTTCCATATTTTCAAATAGTTGCATCAAGGTTTTATTATAACCATCGATGCGCTCAGTCATTTCTTTGAAATCTTTTGCGGCTGCCTGCCATCGTTCGCTTTGTTGTTTGATCGAATGGGGAGCGTTTTTTTTCTTAAAATTGATTTTTAGGCGGTTGCTCCATTTACGACTATTTTTTGCAAGTCGACGAAGCGTTTTTTGTAAAGCATGATGGGTTTCTGAGAGAGGTTTTTTTTGAACTGTAATTTGATGGTATTTTTCAACTAATTGGCGGATTAACTCACTTATTTTCTTCTGATCTTGTTCTTTCTGCAATTGTTCTAAAATATCGATACTTTCTTTAAGATGTTGATCGATGATTTCAATATGTTGCCCTTTTTCTAATTTATCAAAAATATCGCTGGTTTCTTTTCTAACAAGTTCGAGGATTTTCTCTGGTTTTAATGCTTTAATTTCGATTTTTGCACCTTTGCGGGTGTTCTTTTCTTTTGCATTCAATGTAATTAAGATTTCATCATCAATGGTAATTAAGTTAGATTTAAGTTTTAATACTCCCTGTCCTTGAAAAATTTCTTCGCCTTGTTCTCGCTGATTGTATTCATAGATTCTTAAAATTTCAGAACTGTGAATTTCACCCGAAACAGTGATTTCTAATCCTTTTTCATTAGGGATTGTTAAAATTGTTTTCTTTTGACCTTCAAATCCCTCTTTACCTGTTTCATAGATTGATTTTATTTCAGGTTTCTTGCTTCCTAAAACGGCAATACTTAAAAGCAAAATTACCATCAATTGCTTAAAGTATGACCGTTTCATAAAAGACCTTTATTCAGCTGCTCGTGATGCCCGTTTTCGATCGTTTTCTTGTAAGAGTTTCTTACGAATTCGAATCGCTTTGGGTGTTACTTCGACTAACTCATCTTCATCAATGAATTCTAAGGCTTGTTCTAAACTATAACGAATCGGGGGTGTTAAAAGAAGATTTTCATCATTTCCCGCCGATCTGATATTGGTTAATTGCTTACCTTTCAATGGATTAACGGTTAAATCATTATCTCGAGAATGAATACCAATAATCATTCCTTCATAGACTTCCTCACCGTGTCCAATAAATAATCTACCGCGTTCTTGTAAATTAAATAACGAATAAGCTAAGGCTTTTCCTACCCCATTTGAAATCAACACACCATTGATACGATTTCCAATTGATCCTGCTTTCATGGGTGCATAACGATCAAATACATGATACATTAGACCTGTTCCCGTTGTCATGGTTAGAAAATCCGTTCTAAATCCAATCAATCCGCGTGAAGGAATCAAATACTCTAAACGCACTCGACCTTTACCATCGGGAACCATATTGAGTAATTCACCTTTTCTTTCGCCGAGTTGTTCCATAACAGAACCTTGATGAATTTCTTCGACATCAACGGTGAGTTGTTCATACGGTTCGTGTTTTTCGCCGTCGATTTCTTTGAGAATAACGCGAGGGCGAGAAACCGCTAATTCATACCCTTCACGGCGCATATTTTCAATGAGAATTCCTAAATGCAATTCGCCGCGTCCAGAAACGTGGAATTTATCAGGGTCTTCAGTATCTTCTACACGCAATGCAACGTTGTGAATTAACTCACGATCTAAACGCGCACGGATTTGACGAGAAGTCACAAATTTACCTTCTTTTCCAGCAAATGGAGAATTATTCACTTGAAAGGTCATGCTCACCGTAGGTTCATCAACTTTCAAGGCGGGTAAGGCTTCTGGGTTGTTCGGATCACAAAGCGTGTCAGAAATAAAGAGCGGTGCAACCCCCGTGAAAGCAATAATATCACCCGCCATTGCTTCCGTAATTTCTACTCGTTCTAATCCATGAAAACCGAGAATTTGTAATATCCGTCCTTGACGTTTCTCACCTTGGTTGTTCACCACGACAATTGGCGTATTTGTTTTAATTTTACCGCGTTTGATTTTACCAATTCCAATGACACCGACATAACTCGAATAATCTAAGGCACTGACTTGTAACTGAAAAGGCGCGTCGGGATCAACATTTGGCGCGGGAACATGATTAACAATGGTTTCGAACAACGGAGTCATGTCGCCTTCGCGCACGTCGTTGTGAATGCTCGCGTAACCCCGCAACGCCGACGCATAAACCACAGGAAAATCAAGCTGTTTCTCGGTTGCGTCCAAACGGTCAAACAATTCGAAAGTTTGATCGAGCACCCAATCAGGGCGTGCGCCGTCGCGGTCAATTTTGTTAATCACAACAATGGGATGCAAACCATAAGATAACGCTTTTTGCGTCACGAAGCGGGTTTGCGGCATCGGACCATCGACCGCATCGACCAGCAACAACACCGAATCCACCATCGATAAAACCCGCTCAACTTCGCCGCCAAAATCCGCGTGCCCGGGGGTATCCACAATATTAATGCGGTAATCTTGCCAACGCAGCGCAGTATTTTTTGCCAAAATGGTAATGCCGCGTTCTTTTTCCAAATCATTGGAATCCATCATTCTTTCAGTGACTTCCGTGCGCTCCCCAAAAGTCCCAGACTGTTGCAACAACTTATCAACCAACGTGGTTTTCCCATGATCAACGTGGGCAATAATCGCAATATTGCGTAACTTACTTATCACAAATTTTTTCCTAAATTAAAAGTATCGATATTTTATAACTAAAACAATGAAGTGACAAATATTTCTTTCTCACTTCATTGCAATTTTCTTAGTGCTTCACTTTCAAAATCAACGCATTCAAACGGCTCACAAAACCCGCTGGGTCTTCTAACGGTGCACCCTCACTTAATAAGGCTTGATCAAATAAAATGCTCACCCAATCCTTAAACAATTCCTCATCGCTTTCTTCACGAATACTTTGCACCAATTCGTGATGCGTATTGATTTCAAAAATCGGTTTACTTGCTGGAATAGATTGTCCCGCCGATTGCAATAACCGTTCTAAACTTGGATTCATTGCATAAGCATCATTCACCAAACACGCTGGAGAATTCGTTAAACGGTGACTTATTTTAACCTCTTTGATTTTATCACCTAACGCTGTTTTAATCCGTTCAACAAAATCTTTTGCGGCTTCATTTTCTTGTTTGACGGCTTCTTTTTCTTCCTCAGTTTCTAACGCGCCTAAATCCAATTCTCCTTTCGTAATCGATTGCAAATGCTTACCGTCAAAATCCGTTAAATGATTAACAACCCATTCATCAACTTGTTCGTGCATTAAAATCACTTCAATGCCTTTTTTACGGAAGATTTCTAAATGTGGACTGTTTTTAGCAGCGGCAAAGGTTTCCGCCGTAATGTAATAGATTTTCTCCTGTCCTTCTTTCATTCGAGAAACATAATCCTCTAAAGAAATCGTAGGTTCAATGTTATCATCAAAAGTAGTAGAATATCGCAAGAGTTTTGCAATCTTTTCTTGATTGCTTCGATCATCTAAAATACCCTCTTTTAAAACCCGACCAAATTGTTTCCAGAACGTTGCGTATTTTTCGGGTTCATTCTTCGCCATGCTTTCCAATGCAGAAAGGATTTTCTTCACCACTCCATTGCGAATTTGCTCGATTTGTTTATTATCTTGGAGGATTTCTCGAGAAATATTCAAAGGAAGATCGTTGCTATCAATTACACCGCGCATAAAACGCAAATAAGACGGTAATAAATGCTCTGCATCGTCCATAATAAATACCCGTCTTACATAGAGTTTTACCCCGTGACGACTATGACGATCCCACAAATCAAAAGGCGCGCGAGTGGGTATGAAAACTAAAGCGGTGTATTCTAAGTTTCCTTCGACTTTAGTGTGCAGATGCAATAACGGGTCTTCAAAATCATGACCCATGTTTTTATAGAACTCGTGGTATTCCTCGTCTTTAATATCATTTTTAGAACGATGCCACAAAGCGTCGGTGCTATTGACAGTTTCCCAAACTTCTTTAGCTTCAATAACCGAGTTTTCTTCAGAATTTTCTTCTGATTTTTCCTCATCGTTAAAAACCGGTTTTTGCATCATGACGGGTAACATGATGTGATCGGAGTATTTTTTAATGATGCTACGAACTTTGAAATCTTCTAAAAAGGTTTCTTCGCCGTCTTTCAAATGTAAAATAACTTCAGTGCCGCGTTGAGGACAATCGACGGTTTCTAAAAGATAAGAACCATCGCCTGTTGATTCCCATTTCACGCCGTGTTCTGAAGTCATGCCAGCTTTACGGGTAATTAGGGTCACTTTATCGGCAATAATAAAAGAGGAATAGAAACCCACGCCAAACTGTCCAATTAACTGGCTATCTTTTGCTTGATCACCGGTTAATGCTTTGAAAAATTCTTTTGTGCCAGACTTTGCAATTGTGCCGATATTTGAAATCACTTCTTCGCGGGTCATTCCAATCCCGTTATCTCGAATAGAAATGGTTTTATTGGTTTTGTCGATGCTCACTAAAATTTTTAATTCGCCATCGCCTTCATATAATGCACCATCAGATAACGCATTGAAACGCAATTTGTCGACGGCATCGGAGGCGTTTGAAATCAATTCTCTCAAAAAGATTTCTTTGTTGCTATATAAAGAATGGATCATCAAATCTAATAATTGTTTAATTTCGGCTTGAAAACTAAAAGTTTCTGGTTGTGTACTCATAAAAGGGGTTTCCTCGACGTTGGATAAAATTAAAGTGCAAAAGATATGAGGCAAAAGAGCCACTTTTCAAGATAATAAGAAAAAACGGTTGCGTGCAGGTAAATAGGCGGCTATAATCCGCAGTCTCTCTATTGTGAGCTCCATTAAAACAAGGATTGAAACTGGAGAGATGGCCGAGTGGTTTAAGGCGCACGCCTGGAAAGTGTGTGTACGTTAATCCGTACCGCGGGTTCGAATCCCGCTTTCTCCGCCAAAAAAATCAAATCGTTATGGTGGTCTGCGTTGGTTCTTTGCGACGAGAAATTGTGAACCCCGCCAGATTCGGAAGAAAGCAACGGCAGCAACGGATACGGGTGCCGAAGTTCAGCCGACGCAGCCACCGCCCTTCTCTAAAATTAAATCGCACGGTTCTTTTGAATTGAAATAAAAGAAAACAAGCCCGTTTCTAATAGAAAGAGCTTGTCATTTTTAGAAGAACTATTCGTCAGTGACGCAACCTTCTGAAGCATTTTTAACGGTTTTAATGTAGCGATAAAGTGTGCCGCGAGTAGTTTTGTAAGGGGGCATCGTCCATTGAGATTTGCGCAGTGCCAGTTCTTCATCACTTAAAGCCACCGACAATTCATTTTTCTCTGCGTCAATGGTAATAACATCACCATTTCTAATTAAAGCAATTGCACCGCCTTCTTGCGCTTCTGGGACGATATGCCCAACAATAAAACCGTGAGAACCACCCGAGAAACGTCCGTCGGTTAATAAAGCAACATCTTTTCCCAAACCCGCGCCCATAATGGCGGAAGTTGGGGTGAGCATTTCGGGCATTCCGGGTCCGCCTTTAGGTCCTTCATAACGAATCACCACCACATCACCTTTGGCGATTTCTTTTCTTTCCAACGCCGCCAGCATATCTTCTTCACAATCATAAACTTTCGCAGGACCCACAAATCGCAACCCTTCTTTTCCAGTGATTTTTGCAACCGATCCACCCGTTGCCAAATTACCTTTTAAGATTTGAATATGACCGCTTTCTTTAATGGGTTTTTCTAACGGTAAAATCACTTCTTGACCCGCTTTCAAATCAGGCACAATTGCTAAGTTTTCCGCTAACGTTTTTCCCGTCACCGTCAAACACGATCCCTCTAATAATCCTTTTGATAAAAGATATTTCATGACCGCCGGCGTTCCTCCCACTAAATGCAAATCTTCCATCACATATTTTCCACTCGGTTTCAAATCCGCAATGAAAGGAATTTTGTCGCTGATTTTTTGGAAATCATCAATGCTTAAATCGACTTCAACCGCGCGCGCCATCGCAATCAAATGTAATACCGCATTCGTTGAACCTCCTAATGCCATTAAAACCACTATTGCATTCTCAAAAGCTGCTCGAGTCATAATATCACGGGGTTTAATATCTTTTTCTAATAAATAACGGATTGCACGACCAGCACTAATACATTCACTTTGCTTTGTTTGATCTTCCGCTGGAATAGAAGAACTAAAGGGCAAACTCATACCTAAGGCTTCAATCGCTGCCGCCATTGTATTTGCCGTGTACATACCCCCGCACGCACCCGCACCCGGACACGCATGTCGAACAATATCTTGGCGTTCTTCTTCTGAAATTAAACCCGCAATGAAACTCCCATAAGATTGGAAAGCAGAAACAATATCTAACGGTTTTCCGTGTTTGTCGTGACCGGGTTTAATCGTGCCGCCATAAATCATTAATGCAGGACGATTCAAACGCCCCATTGCAATCAAACAACCCGGCATATTCTTATCGCAACCGGGTAAAGCAATTAAACCATCATACCATTGTCCACCCATCACAGTTTCTATCGAGTCTGCAATTAAGTCACGCGATTGCAAAGAGAAACTCATTCCTCTCGTGCCCATAGAAATCCCGTCGCTTACTCCAATGGTATTAAAACGAAACCCCACTAAATTTTCTGCTTGAACGCCTTTTTTAACTTGATTGGCGAGTTCTAATAAGTGCATATTACAAGTGTTCCCTTCATACCAGACACTTGCAATACCGATTTGGGGTTTGTTCATATCCTCTTCAGAAAGCCCTGTTCCATAGAGCATTGCTTGAGAAGCACCTTGAGATTTCGGTTGGGTAATCTTGGCACTGTATTTATTTAATTGCGTCATAACGATTCCTTTGTTGTGAAATAAAAAAGTTGCATTCCATTATCATAAAACGCACAATGATAAACAAGCGTTACTTAACAGAAAAAGGATTGTTGCAATGCAAAAGAACAGCTTAACGCATTATTTTTTCATTTTAGCCACGTTGTTTTTAGTGAATATTTCATTTTTTGCCGCTGATCCGCTAATGGTGGGAGCTATTGGCGGAGGATTATTATTACTGGGGGGTTTGTTGGGGTTGTTTTTCAAATCTAAATTCATCGAGGAAACAGCCACTATTTTTGAAGAACGGTTGTTATTTGAAGGAGGTCCATTAGTTATTTTTCGATGGCAAGCAACTGATGGTTGGCCCGTTGAATATGTTTCTCCCAATATTAAAACTATTTTTGGATTTGACACATCGGATTTTTATTCGGGCACATTACCTTTTGCCGATTTAATTCATCCAGATGATTTATCTAGGATTTTTAAAAAAGTGATGGATTATAGTGCTAATGAAAAGATAACAACATTTGAGCAAGTGTATCGTCTAAAACATTTTAACGGGGAATATCGGTGGATTTCAGATTTTACGATGGTTATTCGCAATGAACAGAAAGAAATAACGCATTATCATGGTTATATTGTCGATATTACAGAACGTCGAGAAGCGGAGGAAGCATTTTTTGAGGAACGGCGGCGATTAAGTACGTTAATTGAAGCCTTGCCAGATGCGATTTTTCTTAAAGATGGTGAAGGACGTTGGCAAGTGGTTAATTCTGCGGGATTGAAATTGTTTAATTTACAAAACCAACCTTGGCAAAACAAAACCGATTTAGAATTGGGAGCAATGTTTCCCGAAGCCAGTGAAGTTTATCAAGCGTGTAAAGATGGCGATGAGCGCGCGTGGCAAGCAGCTAGAACGGTGCAAATAGAGGAAATTGTGCCTACTGAAGATAACAACTTCCTCTATTTTGATGTTATCAAAGTACCGCTTTTTGATGAACATAACAACCGCCAAAGTTTAGTGATTATTGGCAGAGATGTCACCGATAGAAAACAGGCTGAAATAGAAATGGCGCGGCTATTTCACCAAAATGAATTATTGTTAAATGCGGTGGGTGATGGAATTTATGGGATTGATTTATCAGGAAAAACTATTTTTGTGAATCCCGCCGCCACCACATTGACGGGTTGGGATCGAAACGCATTGCTCAACGAAGACAGTCATGCGTTAATGCACCACACCCACGCCGACGGGTGCGCGTATCCCCTTGAAAAATGTCCGATTTATTTAACTTGTCGAGATGGAGAAATGCGGCGGGTGACTGATGAGGTTTTTTGGCGGCGCGATGGCAGTTTTTTCCCCGTCGAATATACGGTTAGCCCGATCATTGAAAATGATAAACCCACCGGCGCGGTCGTGGTTTTTCGCGACATCACCGCCCGCCACGAAGCCGACATCGCCCTCCAACAAGCCGTCAAAGCCGCCGATGCCGCCAATCGTGCCAAAAGCGAATTTTTAGCCAATATGAGCCACGAAATTCGCACCCCCATGAACGCAATTATCGGCATGACCAGCATTTTGCTCGACACCCCATTGAGTGATAACCAACGAGATTATTTGGGCACGTTGCGCGCCAGCAGTGAAACATTATTGATTATTATCAATGACATATTAGATTTATCAAAAATTGAAGCGCGTAAATTAGAATTAGAAAAAAATCCCTTTGAATTGAGAAAATGTGTCGAGGAATCTTTAGATTTAATTGCCCCGTTAGCGGCTCAAAAAAACTTAAATCTCTCTTATTTCATGGAGTTAGATGTCCCAGAAATCCTCGTTGGCGATATTACTCGTTTGCGACAAATCCTCGTGAATTTGCTCACCAATGCCGTCAAATTTACGCATCAAGGTGAAGTGCAATTATCCATTTCTGCAACCGCTTCAGAACAAGATTATTACACCGAACAAGAAGAATCTCATCTTCACTTTTCTATTAAAGATACGGGGATTGGTATTTCTTCTGAGGGATTACAACGTTTGTTCCGATCTTTCTCTCAAGTTGATACCTCAACAACCCGCAAATATGGTGGAACAGGATTGGGTTTAACGATTTCTAAATACTTAGTAGAAATGATGGGCGGACAAATCACCGTAGAAAGCAAAGTTGATCTCGGAACAACCTTTACATTTGATATTTATCTTCCTATCGATACAACGCAATCTTCTCAATATCAACAATTACACCATTTCCATGCTAATTTACAAACCAAACCCATTTTATTAAAAGATATTGCTCAAACCAACTTGCATATTATCTTTAATTGGTTCAAAAAATGGGACATTGCTTATGAAATATCCGACGATTATTCAAATGAATGGGCAATGATTATTACAGAAAATGAAACTCTGGATCAAATGCCTTATCTCTCTAAAAATATACCGATTATTTTAATCGATAAATTCTGTCATCAGCATTCTAAACAACGCTTCAAATATTGTTTGATTAAACCAATTAAACCCTTAAAATTGCTCCAATTATTAGAAACCATTTGTAATTCCAATTGTTTCGAAAAAGAGAATGCAATTGAAATGATTGATGATCCTGTTGTTATCCCTATTCAAAAACAACATCTGCATATTCTATTAGTAGAAGATAATATTGTAAATCAAAAGGTTGCTTTATTAATGTTACAACGTTTAGGCTATGAAGCAAATATTGCAAATAACGGCATCGAAGCACTACAGGCTTTACAACATCATAATTACGACGTTGTTCTCATGGATGTTCAAATGCCAGAAATGGACGGTTTAACAGCAACCCGTCATATCGTTAAAACCTATCCGCCAGAAATGCGTCCTTACATTATTGCAATGACAGCAAATGCAATGGAAGGCGACCGAGAAATTTGTTTGACGGCGGGTATGCAAGATTACATTAGCAAACCCATTCATAAAGAGGATTTAAACAAAGCATTAAATCATGCACAATTACAGTTAAAAATTAAGTAAGTGTTTGCCAAATTTTCTGCAATTTTGCAACAGAAACTGATGTTATTGTTTTCAATTCTGGTGCAAAAATACTGACCCGCAATTCTTCTAATAACCATCTAAATTCTTCCATATTTACATTAGCGGATTTTGAATGTTGTAAAAAGGCTTTCCACAAAGGTAATATTTCTGCAAGTTTTTGAGCATCTTTAGCCGGAGAGTTTTCCAAACGTTGTAATCGTAATCTAATCGCTTTCAAATAACGTGGCAAATGTGGAAATTGTGAAAGTGGCGTGCGTTTTACAAACCCCGTAAAAATCAGCCTTTCTAAATGTGTTTTAATATCATCTAAATTAGGCAAAAAAGGCGTAGCTTTACGAATAATTGTAATAGTTTCTTGATATTCCTGTAAAATCTCTTTCAAATACCCACATAATGCAGCGGTTTCTTGATGTAATCGGGTTTGCATTTTTTGTAAAACAGCTTGAAAGGCTTTTTGCTGATAAGGCAATGTATCTTTTATCAAAATTTCCTCTAAAATTTTTGAAATAATTTCCTCTTTGAGTTCTTCACATTTTCCAAACGCCACATATTGCAAACACATCGTTTGAGAAACAGGCATTTGTTTGCGTAAATTCTTTAAAATAGGTGCTAATTCTAATAAATATAAACGCAAAACACCTTGATGATGATTTTGTTTAGCCTGTTCTAAATTATCAAATAACTGAATTGAAACCTCTGTTGTATTATCCACTAAGGCTGGATAAGCCACCATTTGAAATGTACCATTTGAAATCTCTATGGTTTCTAACAAATCCCCAAAATCCCATTTTTTCAGATGGTGCTTTTCCCATTCTTTTTTAGGTAATTTTGAAAACGCAATTTTAGCTTTTTCTTGCCAATTTTCCTTTAATTTCAATAAATTTTTTCCTTCAGAAAGCACTTGTTGTTGTTCATCAATAATGACAAAAGTCATCAACAAATTGGGCATAAGTTCTTCTACTTTGAAATCTGTTTTTGAAACAGAAACACCTGTCATTTTATGTAGTTGGTAAATGAGTGCTTCGATCAAAGAAATTTGAGTGGGTTGCAAGGCTTCAATGAGTGCCGTTGCAAAATCTGGAATTGGAACAAAATACTTACGCAAATGTTTAGGTAAAGATCGCAATAATGCAATGATTTTTTCTCTCAATAAACCGGGCACTAACCATTCAAATGGTTCAGGGGATATTTGATTTAATATTTGCACTGGAATTGTAACCGTAATACCATCGCGCGGGTGGGCAGGTTCAAAATAATAACTTAATGGTAATTTAACATTATTAATTTCTATAAATTCAGGAAAATCTATCGATGTAATATCAGAAATATCTTTTTGTAATAAAATATCCTCGGTTAGAAATAATAAATTAGGCTGATTTTTATGTGCTTGTTGATACCATTTTTCAAAAGTGATTCCACTATAAATTCCCGCCGGAATATAGGTCGCGTAGAAATCATAGACTTTTTGTTCATCAACTAAGATATTTTGACAACGGGTTTTATGCTCCATTTCCTCGATAGATTGAATCAAATGTTGATTATGTTTATAAAAAGCTAGTTTTGTTTGCCAATCCCCATTAACTAAGGCTTCACGAATAAAAATTTCTCGTGAAATCAATGGATCAATTGCGCCATAATTAATTTTTCGTTTCGCAATAATGGGCAAACCATATAAAGAAACTTGCTCAAAAGCAGTCACTTGTGCAGAACGTTTTTCCCAATGGGGTTCAAAATAGCTTTTCTTAGAAAGATGTTGTGCTGCTTCTTCTACCCATTCTGGTTCAATTTTCGCAACACATCTCGCATATAAACGAGCAGTTTCTACTAATTCTGCGGCAATAATCCATTTGGGTTTTTTCTTAAACAAAACAGATGCCGGAAAAATATTTAATTTCAAACCACGTGCACCGACATAATCTTGTTCGGTTTTCATAGCAATATTACTTAATAAACCAACCAATAATGCTCGATGAAGTTGTTCATAAGTTGCTTCCAGTTCATTTAATTTCCAACCGTGTTCTTTTACCAAAGTATAAAGCTGTTGGTGAATATCAATCCATTCTTGCATTCTTAAAAAAGATAAAAAGTTTTCTTGGCAAAGTTTCTTCAATTTATTTCTTGATAAATGTTTTAGATTTTCACTGTAAAAATGCCACAAATTCAAATAACTTAAGAAATCCGAATGTTCATTTTGAAATTGACGATGTGCATTATCGGCGGCTTGCTGATATTCCAAAGGTCTTTCTCTAGGGTCTTGAACACTTAACGCCGCCGCAATAATTAAAACTTCATTCAAACAGTGTAATTCTTTCGCTGCTAAAATCATTCTTCCAATGCGCGGATCAATGGGTAATGTGGCGAGTTGTTTACCAATTAAAGTAAGATTTTTTTGTTTGTCGACGGCACTGAGTTCTTCAAGTTGTTTAAATCCATCAGAAATCGCTCGTTTCTCAGGTGGTTCGAGGAAAGGAAAGACCTCGATATGACCTAATTTCAAATCAAGCATTTTGAGAATTACCGAAGCCAAAGAAGTTCTCAATATTTCTGGCAGAGTGAATTCAGGGCGTTGAACAAAATCTAATTCACTATACAAACGAATACATAACCCATTTGAAATCCGTCCACAACGCCCTTTTCTCTGATTTGCACTGGCTTGAGAAATCTTTTCAATGAGCAACCGCTGGACTTTATTTCTCACGCTATAACGACTTAATCGAGCAAATCCGGGATCAATAACCGCTCTAATTCTCGGCACAGTCAAAGATGTTTCTGCCACATTAGTTGCTAACACAATTCGGCGTTTTTCATTAGGCTTAAAAACCTTATCTTGCTCACTGCTAGAAAGCCGTCCATACAAAGGTAAAATTTCAGTTTGAGGCGGGTGATGTTTGCGCAATGCTTCAGCCGTTTCTCTAATATCTCTTTCACCGCTGAGAAATATCAAAATGTCGCCCTGATATTTAGAATTTGCAATCTCATCGGTGGCTTCTAAAATGGCTTGTTGCATATCTTTTTCAGTATTATTTTCTTCAGACAAATCCATTAAGGGTCGATAACGGACTTCAATTGGATAGTTTCTTCCTTCAATTTCAATAATTGGTGCATTAAAATGTTGAGCAAATCTGGCAGTATCAATGGTTGCTGATGTAATAATTATTTTTAAGTCTTTTCTTTTAGTTGAAAGCAGTTTCAAATAGCCCAATAAGAAATCAATATTTAAACTGCGTTCATGGGCTTCATCAATAATAATGGTGTCGTATTGTTCTAAGAAACGATCAGAGGAAATTTCCGCCAATAAAATCCCGTCTGTCATTAGTTTAATATAAGTATTTTCATTGATTCGATCGTGGAAACGGATTTTGAATCCAACGGCTTGACCCATTTCTACATTGAGTTCTTGAGAAATCCGATTTGCAATACTTCGAGCGGCAATTCGACGGGGTTGTGTACAACCAATTAAACCCGCAATACCTTGTCCTGCGGCTAAACAAATTTGAGGTAATTGGGTGGTTTTTCCCGATCCTGTTTCTCCTGCAATTACAATGACTTGGTGTTTCTGAATAGCCTCTATAATTTTATCTCGGTGAGCATTAATGGGCAATTCTTCATTGAAATGCGGAAGCGGGAGATGATTAGCTCGATATTGTCTTTTAGAAATAGATTGAGAAATCTCGTCGGAGAGTTTTAAGAAAGCGCGTTCATCATTAGAATGAAGGGTTTTTAAGCGTTGCTGAAAACGGTATTGATCGCGACGTAAAGTATTTGAAATAAGTGAAAGGAGGGTTTCTTTGTTCATGGGGTATCTTAAAATAAAGAAAGGAGTGCAACCATTGCACCCCTTAAAATGAAATGACGGTAGAAAAAATTACTTAATTTCTTGCCAAGTATCAAAATATTTGCATTTTTGCGTGCCTGTTCCGGCGGTGTCGTCTAATACTTCAACTTTGATCAACTCAGGTTTTTTGTTTGCGTCGTGTTTGATTTCAACGGTCATGGAGTTGTTTTTGATGAAACCTTTGTAAAAGATTTTAACTCGGGCAACATTGTTACCATTAACTACGGTAGGTGCTCTATCATATTCGGCTTTTTGAAATTCAGATTTAGGGTGAGCACAACCCATGATTTCAGTTTTAGCAAATTCCAAATAATCAATGGCGAATGCAGAAGTTGAAAGAGAAATGCCTGCCAATAAAGAAACAAGACCGATGGTTTTTTTCATAAAAATATCCTCGTTAGGTTAAAAGAAAGTTAAAACAAGTGGGTACGCAACATTACCAACGTACAACCCTGAACGGTTTCGATGTGTTGAGCCTGCGCAAGTTGTTCGAGCGCGGGGTTTTCTGTGCCGGGGTTGAAAATAATGCGCTTCGGTTTTAAGAGCAAAATTTGATCCATCAATGCGGTGGATTTATCCGCGCCGACGTACAAAGTAAGTGTATCTACAGTTCCTTCAACGGCTTGCAGATTTTTAACGCAAGGTTGTCCGTGAATGTCGGTTGCTTGAGGATGAACGGGCACGACGGTGTGTCCGTGCGCCACTAAATCTCTAACTGCTTGATTAGAATAACGTTCTGGATTGGGTGATGCCCCTAATACCACGACTCTTTGTGCCATAAAACACTCCTACGCATACTTTCGTACAGTGTAACAAAAAAGGTCTCTTGTCGCATCTTTGCGATAGATATTTTTAATCGTTTGATTTTATTGGTTATCTTGGATAAAAATAAAAATTTTTAAGGAATTGCGGTATAATTTAGCAAACGCTAATATACGACTTAAAGATCATGAGCCAACCCATTCAACCGAAAGCCAAAGCCTTTACGCAAGGTTTGCAGTTTTTCAATCAAAAAAATTACGCCCAAGCCGCCGTGTGGTTGCGACAAGCCGCCGCGCAAGGTCACGCCAAAGCCCAGCATTTACTCGCTGCAATGTATCATCACGGGCGCGGAGTCACCCAAGATTGGCAGCGCGCCGTCCATTGGTATCGTGCCGCCGCGACTCAAGGCGAAGTCAAAGCCCAATTCACGCTTGCCTCATTATATTTGCAAGGCATTGGTTTAAATCAAGATTTTGCGCAAGCCGCGCAATGGTTGAATCGAGCCGCGCTACAACAAAATCCTGACGCAAGTTTTCAATTAGCGAATTTGTACGCGCAAGGCAAAGGCGTGGCGCAAGATTTCACCCAAGCCGCCCGATGGTTTCGCCAAGCCGCCGAACTCAATCACGCCAAAGCGCAACACAGTTTGGCGACGTTGTACACGCAAGGACGCGGCGTTCCCAAAGATTTCCAACAAGCCGAATATTGGTACGGTCGAGCAGCGGAAACGTTACCAGAATCCCAAAAGAATCTCGATAAAGTTCGTTCGATGCAAGTTCAAGCAAAACCTCAAGTGATTCAATCGCTTCAATGGCATCGACAACTCGCCGAACAACAAATCGCCGAAGCCCAAAAAGCCTTAAATGCGCGATTTATGCACTATTATTTGGGGTTATTGCACGAAAAAGGACAAGGCGTTCCCGCCGATCAGAATCAAGCCCGCGCGTGGTATGAAAAAGCCGCCGAAAGCGCATCGCCCGAACTCGCCCAACCTCAACACATGAGCAGCGATATGTTGTGGATTTTACAGCAATATAATCGCGCCGAATTACCTTCTTCACAAACCGCCGCATTATTGCCGAGTTTAAATAGCCAAGAAACCCCTAAACGCTTGTTACATATCATGGAATTGCATCGGCTTGCATCTGAACAAAAAGACCCCGAAGCGCAATTCAAACTCGCGGTGATTTGTCAAAAAGGCGAGGAAGTTCCTCAAGATTTATCGCAAGCCCTTGAATGGTATAAACAATCAGCCGAGCAAGGGCACGTTCAAGCACAATTCAATTTGGGGGCAATTTATGAACAAGGTCAAGGGGTTACGAAAGATTTGAAACAAGCCGTGCGTTGGTATCGACTCGCCGCCGAACAAGGGCATTCCGACGCGCAATTCAATCTTGGTGTGATGTACGAACAAGGGCACGGCGTGGGGCACGATATTACGCAGGCTTTGTATTGGTTTCGTCGCGCGGCAGAA
This sequence comes from Pseudomonadota bacterium, assembly GCA_041161065.1. Lineage (GTDB taxonomy): Bacteria > Pseudomonadota > Gammaproteobacteria > Beggiatoales > Beggiatoaceae > DYRG01. The sequence goes on from JBEAVE010000020.1 coordinate 78,096, forward strand.
CAAGGCGACACGGGCGCGCAATTCAATTTGGCGGTGATTTACGAAACGGGCACGGAAGGGATCAGAAATCTCGCGCAAGCCCTTCATTGGTATGAAAAAGCCGCTCAACAAGGCAATTTAGACGCGCAGTTTAATTTGGCGATGCTCTACGAAGAAGGCGCGGTGGTTGCTCAAGATTTAAGTCAATCGGTGTATTGGTATCGCAAAGCCGCCGATCAAAATCACGCCGACGCACAATTTAATTTAGCGGTGTTATATGAAATGGGACAAGGTGTCCCTCGAAATTTGCAACAGGCTTTGCATTGGTATCAATTAGCCGCCCAACAAAACCATATTGATGGTTGTTTCAATGTGGCGCGTTTATATGAAACGGGGGTTTCTGGAAAGAAAGATTTGCTCCAAGCCGCCCAATGGTATCGCAAAGCCGCCGACATGGGTCAATCCGATGCACAATTACGTTTAGGTTATTTGTATAGAAACGGCTTAGGCGTTCCTCAAGATTTTGTTTGCGCGTACCAATGGTATTCTTTAGCCGCGATGCAAGGTCAAACAGATGCCATTGTTGCTCGAGATTCTTTATTATCAATCGCAGCCCCTCAACAAATCGCCGAAGCCCAACGCCTCGCCCGCGACTGGTTTGATAAATTCTCAATGAAATCATAATGTTATTTCCTATATAGTATCTTACAAATTGCCAATGCTATCATTACTGTGTATTATGTTGTTCGGTGCAATGCAAGACTTTGATTTCTTGCTTGCGTTTTTTAAATGGACACTTGTAGAGGTGTCTATTACACATTAGATTTCATCAAACAAGGAATACAAAAATGACAAAAAAATTTGAAGTATCTTTTTCCTCCATGACAACGCTATCACCTAGTATCATTTACATATCACCAAACGAAAATCGTTTTTTAGTTGGCATTCTTCATCAAGTTAGTTCAGTTGGTACACTTGACTCTGCAGCTGGGATTACCAAAAAATTTGATCTCAAACAAAACTTAACCACCACTGAACAAGAAGCTCTGAATTGGGCTACTGATTGGCTTGTTCAAAAGGCTGGTTGCACCATCTCTTTAAAAGAAGTTGCCATATGAAGCCCATCCATCGAGCGGCAAGACGTTAGAATTACAAACCGACCTATTCCACTTTTACAGAATATTATGAAGAATTTTTCTGAACCGACAATCTCTGATATAAAAACATCCTCTGTTATATTTTTTGATCGTGATTTCAAAGATGAGTGCTTGAGATTTTGCAGAACAAGAGAAATATCAGTGCTACCAGACATTAACGATCATACAAAGTGTTACATACTAAATGATCAGGATTTCGAGCAAAAAAATATAACAGCAGACGAGTTGATAGATGATTCAATCCCTATATTCTCAGACATAATAATTAAGAAATTTTACAACTCAGACATTCTATTCACCAAAAATTTATCAGGTCACATATCTGGCGTTATTCACTTCTGTGACTACAATAAATCAATTGTAAACTCATATTTGTATCAACAATTCAGATTATTAGAACAAAGCATAAGAGATTTACTCGTGATACATAAAAAATGCAATAATGATCTATTAAAGTTTATATCAGCACAAACAAATAGAAGACTATCTAGCAGACAAAAAAATAATACGCAAATTCCATTTTCCGAGTTTAATCTATCTGACCTAATTTTATTTGCCGCCAACGAAAAGATTATAAGCATTCCATATAAAATAAAAGATATACGAAATGACGTTATGCACATGAAAGATTTGGTTAAGCGTAAAGACTTTACAAACAATGATCTCGCTTATGATAAATCTTCTTTTTTCAATTTTCTCGATCAAATCAAGAACAGTGACATGGCATTTATGCGCATTAATAACAAAATCTCATTAAAAAGCATGAGTTCTTAAACATCGTTCGCTCCCACGCGCCTGCGTGGGAGGAGCGCAGTTCTTTTGAACTTTACCCTTCCAATTCAAACCTGACAGGTTTTCGAAACCTGTCAGGTTTAAACCATAGCAAAGTAGGGTGCGTTAGGCACATCTTTTTGTGCCGTAACGCACCAATAAATCACACTATCTCTTTGATTTAATTGTAATATTTTTGGTGCAATTACATTGCACCCTACATTGAAAAATGATAAAGGAAAATCTTCAAAACAACCCTTTAGAAGAAAACACATTTCCTGTTCGCTCGATTTTTTTGAAACATAGATAAAGTAAAATACTTAGGAAAGTTTATGAAACTAGAAGCAATTATTAATGAACAAGGGGTTTTAACAACCCACTTTCCAAAATCTTTATGGGGAAAGAAGGTGCTTATTTCTGTTCAACAGATTCATGAAAAACCCGTAAAAACAGAAAATATTTTAGATGTCTTTGCGGAAGCAGATAAACTCACTTTTCATCGTCGTTCTCATGAAGAAATCTTAGAAGAACTTCACATTTTGAGAGCTAATAAATGAAATTAGCTTACATCGATTCATCAATTTGGATAACTCGCGTTGAAGGTTCAGCTAATTATCGACAAATATTAGATAGCAAATTAACGAGCTTATTGCAAGAGGGTTGGCAATTTTGTGTGTCAGATGCGGTATTGCTCGAAGTTTTAGCAAAACCCTATAAACAAAATCACACTGAATTGATTTCAATTTATCGTAAAATTTTTGAGAAAGTAAAGCGTTTAAAAACACCCTCAGATATATTTGTAAATGCTTTATTATTTATTCAAACAGAACAACTTAATGCAATGGATGCCGTTCATGTTGCGATTGCTTTACATCATCATTGTCAATGTATGGTTTCTACAGATAAACACTTCCGTGATTTGAAAGCAATTCAACCGATTTGGATTGATTTACTCGCTGTTCCATAAAATAAGCTTTCTCTGTAGGGTGCGTTAGGGACATCTTTTTGTGCCGTAACGCACCAATAAATCACACCATCTCTTTGATTTAATTGTAATATTTTTGGTGCAATTGTATTGCACCCTACATTGGAAAAAATGATAAAGGAAACCTCAAATGAATCCTGTTCAAACTGATGAGCAATTATTAAGCTCTATTCGACAAATAAGTGGTTTAAAAACCTCTCAAAAAATCATTCACTTGGCTTTACAACAATTTTAGGGTGGTGATCAAATTAGGATGATATGATATAATAAGTTTTTAAGAAACACTAGAGGAAACAAAAGAGATGGTTTGTCCAAGATGTGCTTCATATTATGTTGTGAAAAATGGAATAAGTTTATCACAAAAACAAAAATACAAATGTAGAGATTGTAATAAACAATTTGTGTTAAATCCAGAGAAATATATAAGTGAAGAAAAGAAAGCGATTATAGATAAGTTAC
>JBEAVE010000014.1:0-58970 GCA_041161065.1 Pseudomonadota bacterium
ACGTTCAAAATCGCGCGCGGCGGCAAATAATACTGCGCGGGCATCACGGAATCGGGCAAAATCACGTCATTTCCTTGTTCATCGACCAATTTCACCAACGGACGCAAATCTTTCGCACCTGCTGGACGTTGTTTGGGGTCCATGACTTCGGTGCTGGAAATGCCTGTCACTTCGTCGGTGCGGCGATTGATCGTGACGTTTTCGTGGACATCGATGAATTTCACGAAACCCTGCACTTCCGACACAACGGGGTGGGTGTGCGGGTCCCAAGTCGCCACGATGTCGCCAATATCGACCGCGTCACCGTCTGCCACCGAAATCTCCGCGCCATAAGGCACTTTGTACCGTTCCCGTTCGCGCCCAAAATCATCGAGCACCATGAACTCACCCGATCTCGACACCGCAATAAAACGAATTGTCCCGTCGGTGGCGTGGGTTTTTTCGATGGATTTGACGTTTTGCAGTTTCGCCTTACCCTTTGATTTTACTTGGATTGAGCTAATCGCTGCTGCTTTCGATGCCGCGCCGCCGATGTGGAATGTCCGCATGGTTAATTGCGTCCCGGGTTCGCCGATTGATTGTGCCGCGATAACCCCGACCGATTCGCCAATATTCACCAAATGTCCACGTCCCAAATCGCGCCCGTAACATTTTGCACACGCGCCGTGTTTCGCTTCGCAAGTGATGGGTGATCGAACCACCACGCGGTCGATGCCCATTTCTTTTTCGAGTTTGTCGACGATATTTTCGTCGAGCAATGTCCCCGCTGGGATCACGTCATCGCTATCGGGACGACGCGCGTCTTCCGCCAACACCCGCCCCAACACCCGATCCCGCAATGGTTCGACCACGTCGCCGCCTTCGATCAACGCCGACATTTCAACGCCGCGATGTGTGCCGCAATCTTGTTCGAGAATCACCACATCTTGCGCAACATCGACCAACCGGCGCGTCAAATACCCTGAGTTTGCGGTTTTCAACGCGGTATCTGCCAAGCCTTTCCGTGCGCCGTGTGTGGAAATAAAGTATTGTAAAACGTCCAGCCCTTCGCGGAAATTCGCCGTAATTGGGGTTTCGATGATTGATCCGTCGGGTTTCGCCATCAATCCGCGCATGCCCGCCAATTGCCGAATTTGCGCCGCCGAACCCCGCGCGCCCGAATCCGCCATCATGTAAATTGAATTAAACGACGGTTGCTCGACTCGATTGCCCTCTTTATCAAACGAAATATCTTTACCAATTTTGTTCATCATCGCTTTCGCAATTTCATCATTGGTTCTCGACCAAATATCGACCACTTTGTTATAACGTTCGCCGTTAGTAATTAAGCCTTGCTGATATTGCCGTTCGATTTCTGTGACTTCAACTTCTGCTTTTTCTAGCAAAACCGGTTTTTCTTCAGGAACAACTAAATCATTGACTCCCACCGAAATTCCCGCCCGCGTCGCATATTTGAAACCCGTGTACATTAAATTATCCGCAAAATTAACCGTTTCTTTCAAACCAATCTGCCGATAACACGCATTAATCAGTCTTGAAATGTTCTTTTTGGTCATATTGCAATTAACCAATTCAAAACTTAAACCGGTCGGTAAAATATCCGATAATAATGCACGTCCAATGGTAGTTTTCTCACGTTTTCCTCGAATGCGGACTTCAATTTTTGCACCCAACTCTGCTTCGTGATTTTCATAAGCGCGATGCACTTCTGCGGTATTGACTAAACGCATTCCTTCGCCTTTCGCCCCGACTTTTTCACGCGACATATAATATAGACCTAAAACAACGTCTTGCGAAGGTACAATAATCGGTTCTCCATTGGCGGGAGAAAGAATATTGTTTGTCGACATCATTAGAACGCGGGCTTCCATTTGGGCTTCAACAGAAAGCGGAATATGCACCGCCATTTGGTCTCCGTCAAAGTCCGCATTAAATGCTGTACAAACCAGCGGGTGTAATTGAATGGCTTTACCTTCAATTAGCACCGGTTCAAATGCTTGAATACCTAATCTGTGTAATGTTGGCGCGCGGTTCAATAATACAGGGTGTTGTTTAATCACTTCCTCTAAAATATCCCACACTTCAGGGGCTTCTCGCTCGACGAGTTTCTTTGCCGCTTTAATGGTAGTTGCTAACCCGCGCATTTCTAATTTTCCAAAAATAAATGGCTTAAAGAGTTCTAATGCCATTTTCTTTGGAAGTCCGCATTGATTCAAATGCAGCGCAGGACCCACCACAATCACCGACCGTCCAGAATAGTCGACCCGTTTCCCGAGTAAGTTCTGGCGAAACCGACCTTGCTTACCTTTGATCATATCGGCTAATGATTTCAACGGTAATTTATTTGAACCCGTAATTGCTCGACCGCGTCTTCCATTATCCAATAACGCATCGACCGCTTCTTGCAACATACGTTTTTCATTTCTAACAATGATGTCCGGTGCTTGCAAATCTAATAACCGTTTCAAACGATTATTTCTATTGATTACGCGGCGATACAAATCATTTAAATCAGAGGTCGCAAAACGTCCACCATCTAAAGGAACTAAAGGGCGTAATTCAGGCGGTAAAACGGGAAGAACTTCAAATACCATCCACTCAGGTTTATTACCCGAACTGACAAATGCTTCCATGAGTTTCAAACGTTTGCTGAGTTTCTTCATTTTTGAATCGGAAGTGGTATTTAAAATTTCTTCTCTCAACCGTTCAGATTCACGATTCAAATCCATACTGCTCAACAAATCACGAATCGCTTCTGCACCCATTTTGGCTTTGAAATCATCGCCGTGTTCTTCTAACGCATCTAAATATTCTTCTTCGGTTAAAAGTTGTCCCCGATCTAATGCAGAGCTGCCTGGATCAATGACAACATAAGCCTCAAAATATAAAACCCGTTCTAAATCACGCAACGTTAAATCTAATAACAAACCCATGCGTGAAGGTAAGGATTTCAAATACCAAATGTGAGCAACGGGGCTGGCTAATTCAATATGTCCCATTCGATCACGGCGGACTTTTGCTTGAGTAACTTCCACGCCGCATTTCTCACACACCACGCCGCGATGTTTTAAGCGTTTATATTTGCCGCACAAACACTCGTAATCTTTGATCGGACCAAAGATTTTTGCACAAAATAATCCGTCGCGTTCGGGTTTGAACGTGCGATAGTTAATGGTTTCTGGTTTCTTCACTTCGCCATACGACCAAGAACGGATTTTCTCAGGCGATGCTAAACTAATACAAATCCGATCAAATTCTTGGATTTGTTCGGAACTGCTCAAAAGATTCAATAGCTCTTTCATCGCTTATTTCTCCTAATTTTGATCCAATTCCATATCAATGCCCAACGACCGAATTTCTTTCACTAATACATTGAAAGATTCGGGCATATTGGCTTCCATTCGATGATCCCCGTCGACAATGTTTTTGTATATTTTTGTTCTACCATTTACGTCGTCGGATTTCACGGTCAGCATTTCTTGCAACGTATAGGAAGCACCATAGGCTTCTAATGCCCAGACTTCCATTTCACCAAACCGTTGTCCACCAAATTGTGCTTTACCGCCTAAGGGTTGTTGTGTAACCAAACTATAAGGTCCTGTTGAACGCGCGTGCATCTTATCATCAACTAGGTGATTTAATTTCAACATGTGCATGTATCCAACCGTCACTTTTCTTTCAAATGCTTCACCGGTTCTTCCATCGTATAATTGCACTTGTCCATCATCTGACAAATCCGCGAGTTTTAACATAGCTTTGATTTCAGATTCGTGCGCACCATCAAACACTGGCGTTGCCATTGGCACACCCGCAATTAAGTTATCCGCTAATTCTAAAATATCGCCATCAGAAAACTTTTTCAGTTCTTCTTTCTTACCCGTTGAATTATAGATTTGCTCTAAAAAGTCTTTGAGTTTTTTGAGACGTGCTTTATCGTATTTTTGACGATATTCTTCAAGCATTTTCTCAATTTTTTCTCCCAGCCCTTTTGCCGCCCAACCTAAGTGGGTTTCTAAGATTTGTCCAATGTTCATACGCGAAGGAACGCCTAATGGATTTAGAACAATATCCACCGGTTTTCCACTATCCATGAAAGGCATATCTTCAACAGGCACAATCATAGAAACAACCCCTTTATTTCCATGACGACCTGCCATTTTATCACCGGGTTGAACGCGACGTTTCACTGCCAAATACACTTTCACCATTTTCAAAACGCCCGGTGGCAAATCATCACCTGCCGCGAGTTTCTTACGTTTTTCCTCAAAATGTTCATCATTGAGTTTGCGTTGGTTCTTCAAACGGACATGTGCCCGATCTAACGCATCGTTCAATTCCTCTTTTTGTAACGTAATTTCAAACCATTGTTCGTGTTGCAAACTCGCTAAGTATTCTGAGGTAATTTCTCCCCCAGAATGTAATCCAGAAGGTCCTCTTAAAGCGGTTTGTCCAATTAAGGCTTTTTCTAACCGTTGAAAGGTATCATCTTCTAAAATCCGATAACGGTCACGCAAATCCTTTTGGAATTTCTCTAATTCAGCTTTTTCAATGCTTTGCGCCCGCGAATCCTTTTCTACACCATCGCGCGTGAAAACCTGCACATCAATCACTGTTCCATGCGTTCCAGAAGGCACTCTTAATGAGGTATCTTTAACATCAGATGCTTTCTCACCAAATATCGCCCGCAACAGTTTTTCTTCAGGGGTTAATTGGGTTTCACCTTTAGGCGTTACTTTACCGACTAAAATGTCCCCGGGCTTCACTTCTGCACCAATGTGAATAACGCCCGCTTCATCTAATTTTCTTAATGCAGATTCCGCAACATTGGGAATATCATCGGTAATGTCTTCAGGTCCTAATTTAGTATCGCGTGCAACACATACTTGCTCAACAATATGAATAGAAGTGAAACGATCTTGCTCGACGACTCTCTCTGAAATTAAAATAGAATCCTCAAAGTTGTAACCATTCCAAGGCGTAAAAGCAACTAACATATTTTGACCTAAAGCTAATTCCCCTAAATCAGTGGACGGTCCATCGGCTAAAACGTCACCTTTTGAAATCTCATCTCCTGGTTTAACTAAGGGTCGTTGATTGATGCAAGTATTTTGATTTGAACGGGTGTATTTTGTTAAGGAATAAATATCCACGCCGCTTTCATCTTCTTTCACTTCGTCATCATTGACGCGAACCACAATTCTTCCCGCATCAACGGTATCAACAATGCCGCCGCGTTCTGCCACAACTACTACCCCAGAATCTACTGCAACAGTGCGTTCCATTCCAGTGCCGACTAAGGGTTTCTCAGCACGAATTAAAGGAACGGCTTGGCGTTGCATATTTGAACCCATTAATGCACGGTTTGCATCGTTGTGTTCTAAGAAAGGAATTAAAGACGCAGCAACCGACACAATTTGCTTTGGAGAAACGTCCATGTAATTCACTTCATTAGCGGGTTTCAACATCGATTCTTCTTTGTGTCGACAAGGAACAAATTCTTCTGTTAAATAGCCCTTTTCATCGACGGGAACATTTGCTTGAGCAATGACGAAATTTCCTTCCTCAATTGCTGATAAATATTCCACTTCGTCGGTGACTCGAGTTTTAATGGTTTCCTCACCATTTTCCTCGATGATTTTCTCGGCGGCGACTTTGCGATAAGGGGTTTCTAAGAAACCGTATTTGTTTGTGCGCGAATAAACCGCCAATGAATTGATCAAACCAATGTTGGGACCTTCAGGCGTTTCAATGGGGCACACGCGACCGTAATGGGTGGGGTGAACGTCGCGGACTTCAAATCCGGCTCTTTCGCGCGTCAAACCGCCCGGTCCTAAGGCAGAAACCCGACGTTTGTGCGTAATTTCAGAAAGCGGGTTGTTTTGATCCATGAATTGAGATAATTGGCTCGATCCAAAGAATTCTCGAATCGCGGCAGAAACCGGCTTTGCATTCATTAATTCTTGCGGCATCATGCTTTCGGTTTCGGAGAGCGACAGCCGTTCTTTAACCGCCCTTTCCACGCGCACTAAGCCGATTCTGAATTGGTTTTCTGCCATTTCCCCGACGCTGCGGATTCTTCGATTGCCTAAATGGTCGATGTCGTCGACTTGACCGTTGCCGTTGCGAATATTGATTAACTCTTTGATTACGTCCAAGATATCGTCGTGCGACAAAATGCCAGAGCCTTCGATTTCTTCGCGTCCGACGCGGCGATTGAATTTCATGCGCCCAACCGTCGATAAATCATAACGATCATGCTTGAAAAACAAACCGTTAAAGAGTTCTTCGGCGGCTTCACGAGTCGGTGGTTCACCCGGGCGCATCATGCGGTAAATTTCAACTAACGCATCGGTTTGGGTTTTCGTTTGATCGATGCGCAAGGTGTCCGAAATATACGGTCCGTGATCTAAGTCATTGGTGTATAAGGTTTTAATCGATGTCACGCCCACCGCAAACAATTTATCAAGCAACTCTTGATCGATTTGGGTGTTGGCTTCGACCACGATTTCACCCGTCGATGTGTCGATAATGTCGTGCGCTAAGGCTTTGCCAAATAAATAATCAGGCGGAACGGTTAACAGTGTGATGCCCGCTTTTTCTAACTGTCTGATATGTCGAGCAGTTATGCGTTTGCTGCTTTCAACGATGACGTTGCCGTCGATATCTTTAATGTCAAACGTGGCGACTTGTCCGCGCAATCGGTCGGGCGAAAAAACCCATTGCCAACCTTGATCAGTGTAAGAAAACTCGTCGGTTTCGAAAAACATCGCGAGCATTTCTTGGTTGGTGTAATTCATTGCGCGCAAAAGGATTGTGACGGGCAATTTGCGGCGACGGTCGATCCGCACAAACAAGCAATCTTTCGGATCAAATTCAAAATCTAACCACGATCCACGATAAGGAATAATTCTCGCTGAAAACAATAACTTACCCGAAGAATGCGTTTTGCCTTTATCATGATCAAAAAAGACACCTGGTGAACGATGTAATTGAGAAACAATCACCCGTTCCGTGCCGTTAATCACAAACGTCCCGTTGCGCGTCATCAACGGCAAATCACCCATATAGACTTCTTGTTCTTTGATGTCTTTGATAGTTTTGGGTTTATTGTCTTTATCTTTTGCGTCTTTATCGTAAAGCACCAATTGGACTTTGACCCGCAATGGCGCAGCGTAAGTCATGCCTCGAATAATACATTCCTTCACATCGAAGGGAGGTTTGCCCAGCCGATAACTGACATATCTTAATTCAGCGTTGCCCGTGTAACTTTCAATCGGAAACACCGACGAAAAAGCCGCGTGAAGCCCAAGGGGTTCGCGGTGATCGGGTAATTTATCTTGTTGCAAAAATTCCCGATAAGATTTAACTTGTATCTCGAGAAGATAGGGAATTTTCTGAAGGGTGGTGCGTTTGCTAAAATCCTTGCGGATGCGCTTTTTTTCAGTGAAAGAATATGCCATCATGTACTCCGCTTGCTGGATGTTCAAAAATACAATTTTAAAAACTTTAATTTAAACAATTAGTTAGTGATAAGGATTAAAAAATATATCAAATTTTTTATGCTGTAGACCTGCTATTAGAATTTGATCACCTGTCCATAATTTGGCTTTTAATTCTAAAGCTAACGCAACAAAAGGTGCGTCTTTTTCATCTATATCAAAACATAATTCATAAGCAGTTCGAATATTTCGTTTAGAAATCATGTGCTCATCATAAAATTTTAGTTTTTGTAAGAGCTCATGAAAGGTTTCAAAAAGTTTGTTTTCTTTTAAGTTAGAGTATTTAACAATTTTTTCTTTATATTTGAATAGTTCAACAATCGCAAAACGTGGACAATAAAAACCAATATCTTCTCTAAACATCAAGATATTTACAAATGTATTGTTTTTACCTAATAAAATATTGGTATCAACCACTACGTTCATTTATTTCAATGCCCGCTAGAAACTCAGCTTTGTGTTCATTCCACCATTGTTGCTTAACTTCTTCAGAAAGTTCCCAAATCTGTTGTTCTGTTATTTCGCTTTCTTCTAAAAACTGCTGTATACGTAATAATTCAATAAAATCATAGATATATTTATTTTTAGCAACTAATTGTTTGGGAAATTTTACGATGACCTCGTCGTGTTCATAAGAAATGTCGATCATGTTTTTCTCCTCAAATGTTAAAAAAGCACAAAAAGGCTGGCAGTTTAGGGCATCTGCCAGCCTGATCTATCTGATTTGTTGCTTAGAAAGCTCAAGTTATTTTTTCAATTAGAATAGTTAATTACGGTTATTTATATATAATTCGTTCCCATAAATAATTATAGGAACGAATAAAAGAAAACTACTTGATTTCTACTTTCGCGCCTGCGTCTTCAAGTTGTTTCTTGATTGCGTCAGCGTCAGCTTTAGAAACGCCTTCTTTCAAGGTGGTGGGTGCGCCTTCAACAGCGGCTTTGGCTTCACCTAAACCTAAGCCAGTGATTGCGCGGACAACTTTAATGACTTCAACTTTTTTCTCGCCAAAAGACGCTAAGATGACGTTGAATTCGGTTTGTTCTTCTTTCGCGGGAGCAGCTTCGCCCGCAGGTGCAGCTACCGCAACGGCAGCGGCGGCAGATACGCCGAATTTGTCTTCCATCATTTTGATGAGGTCGACGATTTCCATCACAGTTTTGTTGGCGATGGCTTCTAAAATTTGATCGTTAGTTAAGGACATTAGGAAACTCCAAAAAATCTAAAAGGTTAAAAAAAATTAAGCGGCTTGTTTTTGATCGCGAACGGCGGCGACCGTGCGAACAAATTTGGCGTGTGGTTCTGCCAACGTGCGAACAAATTTGGTGATCGGGGCTTGCATCACCGACATTAACATACTCAATGCTTGGTCGCGGGTTGGGAGTTTTGCGAGTTTTTCAATATCTGATGCGGGTAATAATTGTCCGCCCACCGATACGAATTTCACGACCAATTTGTCGTTTTCTTTGGCAAAATCTTTGATCACGCGAGCAGCTGCTCCCGGATCGGTTTGCGAAAATGCCAATAGCAACGGACCAACTAAGGCATCTTGAATGCACTCGAATTCCGTTCCTGCGACGGCACGTCTCGCCAAGGTGTTTCTAACCACTTTGAGGTACACGCCTTCTTCGCGAGCTTTTTTGCGCAGCGCGGTCATTTTGCCAACGGTGATGCCGCGATATTCCGCCGCCACCATCGACAACGCCTTCGCCGACACTTCCGCCATTTCCGCCACGATAGCGCGCTTGTCTTCTAGCTTAATCGCCACTTGCTTACCTCGTGTTATGTAGGACATCGTGAGCATTTCACATACTCACCCCTTTACGGCACTGATTTTATTAACAAATCCGCCGTCTGCGTAGGTTGTTTGTGAGAACACAATTAACGATTCCTCGACCTACGGTCTTTGACGACTATCAGGCTCTTTCTTAATCTGTCCTAATAGTCCTTACAAAGTCTTTTCTTTTTTAGCTCGAAAACCAAAAACTCTTAAATTAAAAATTATTTATAAAAATCAACAATATATTGCAGATTTAAATTCTTGTTTTACTTTTGCAAGCGTAAAATGACTATACGACATATCTTTTAATCTTCATATAATGTTTCTGGGGCAATATCTGCACCGTTTCCCCAACAAACTGTCCAACCATCAATAAAAAACTTTTTAAAATACTCTTTTTCTTTTAATGGTTCAAACATTTCACCTTTTAACCATTTTGAAAAATCAACGATTTTAGAAATACCATTATCGAAGGTAATTTTTATTTTATAATCAACAATATATTCAGCTTCTATTACAATAGGAAGATAATTCATAAACCTTTTTCCTTTAATTAAGCGGTGCAATTTTACTAAAAGATTTATCTTGTCGCATATTTTGCCAATTTTCTATTAATTCATTTTGATGAAGCAACGTCCATTCTTTAATTAGTCGTTTCGCAGTTATAGAAGAAACGTTTCCTTTCAACATTTCACCATTAAAATCAAATATTCCTCTTTGTCCTTGATATTCTGCGTGAAAATGTGGTGGATTATGCTCGTTATAGAACATTCTAATAACAATCCCAAAAAACATTGAAATATGTGACATAATTTCTTTTCACTATTTTCCTCTCTAAGTTCCATTAAAAAACCAGAGAGGAAATTTACAAGATTAACTTACACTAGATAAATCAACCATTAAACCCGGTCCCATGGTGCTAGAAACCGTCACACGTTTCATATACACACCTTTGGAAGTTGAGGGTTTCATTTTGTTTAAATCGGCTAATAAGGCTTTTAAGTTACCTTTTAAGGATTCAACATCAAATGAAAGATTACCTAATTTGCAATGAATAATCCCGCCTTTATCAGTACGATAGCGCACTTGACCAGCTTTAGCATTTTTAACCGCACCCGCCACATCAGCCGTTACCGTGCCCACTTTAGGGTTAGGCATTAAACCGCGAGGTCCTAAAATTTGACCTAATTGACCCACCACGCGCATGGCATCGGGAGAAGCAATCACGACATCAAAATTCATTTGACCAGCTTTAACTTGTTCAGCTAAATCTTCCATACCGACGATGTCTGCGCCGGCGGCTTTAGCGGCTTCGACGTTTGCGCCTTGCGTGAAAACAGCGACGCGAACAGTTGCGCCCGTTCCGTTGGGTAAAACCGTAGAACCCCGCACGACTTGATCAGATTTGCGCGGATCAACGCCTAAATTGACTGCAACATCAATCGATTCAACGAATTTCGCCGGCGGTAAAGATTTCAATACGCCAAAGGCTTCTTCAGCTGTGTACACTTTGCCGTGTTCAATTTTTTCTTTGATGGCTTTGGCGCGTTTGGTTAATTTTGCCATGATTAATTCACTCCTTCCGTTTCGATGCCCATACTGCGCGCACTGCCTGCGATGGTTCTGACGGCTGCGTCCATATCGGCGGCGGTCAAGTCTGCCCATTTGGTTTTCGCAATGCCTTCTAATTGTTCACGGGTCACTTTGCCAACTTTGTGGGTGTGCGGCGTTTTACTGCCACTTTTAATGCCAGCCGCTTTTTTAAGAAGAACTGAGGCGGGAGGAGATTTTAGTTCAAAAGTAAAGCTACGATCGCTATATGCGGTGATAACAACAGGAATAGGCAGACCGGGTTCAATGCCTTGGGTTTTTGCATTAAACTCTTTACAAAACATCATGATATTTAAGCCATGCTGACCCAATGCTGGACCAACGGGAGGACTTGGTTTTGCTTCGCCAGCCTTAACTTGCAATTTAATGTAGGCGGTGACTTTCTTTGCCATGTTTTCTATCCTTTGGGTGTTAGCGTCTTTTTAGGACTTCCCATTTGTGTAATGAAATAAAAACTATTCTTTTGCGACTTGAGCAAATTCTAATTCGACGGGCGTTGAGCGTCCAAAAATTGAAACCGCCACGCGCACCCGATTTTTTTCGTAATTTACATCTTCAACCACGCCATTGAAATCATTGAAGGGTCCGTCGGTGACTCTAACCACTTCGCCCACTTCAAATAAAACTTTCGGACGCGGTTTGTCTGCGCTATCCTGCAAGCGATGTAAAATGGCATCGGCTTCTTTTTCGGTGATGGGCGCGGGACGTTCTTTTGTGCCGCCGATAAATCCCATCACTTTTGGCACACTTTTAACCAAATGCCAAGAATCATCGTTCATGATCATTTTGATTAATACGTAACCGGGGAAAAATTTTCGATCGGTGGTGTATTTGCGCCCATCGCGGATTTCTGTGACAGGTTCGGACGGGACTAATACCGAATATTCCCCCGTTGTGTCGTCTCGATCAAACAACGATTGCAACGGGCTGCGTTTGATATGTTCCTTTAACGACCGCTCGACGCTCTTTTCAAAACCCGAATAAGCGTGAATCACATACCAGCGCATTTTTTCTTCAGCCATGTCCGATGCCTTTTATCAGGTTGTGAGGAGTTTAACCAATTGAAACAACAGGCTATCGATAATCCAAACCATAATAGCCATTACTAACGCCATTAAAACGACAATGCCGGTGGTTTGAAGGGTTTCGTGTTTAGTGGGCCAAACGACTTTGCGGACTTCCATTTGCGCGGCTTGGGTAAAGTTCCAAGCGGATTGACCTTGCGCAGTCTGCAATGCCAAAAAAGCGGCAGTACCACTTAAAGCCAACAACGCCACGACGCGCGCCAACAATGGTGTTTGTGAAAAATAATAAAACCCAACTAAACCCACGATCAACAACGCGGCAACCGCAATCCATTTTGCGATGTCTGCGCTACTTGTGTGGGGAGTTTCTGATTTGGTGCTCATAAGATTTGATGTATTTCAGAAAATAAAATGGCAGGTCAAGAGGGTCTCGAACCCCCAACCTGCGGTTTTGGAGACCGCCGCTCTGCCAATTGAGCTATTGACCTATAAAATGGCACACAGATCGCAACGATTGGCGCGATCTGCAAAAAACTATTCGATGACTTTCGCAACCACGCCTGCGCCGACGGTTCTGCCGCCTTCACGAATCGCAAACCGTAAACCGTCTTCCATCGCAATCGGTGCAATTAACTGCACTTTGATTTTAACATTATCACCGGGCATCACCATTTCAACATCTTCTGGCAACGTGACTGCGCCTGTGACATCGGTGGTTCTAAAATAAAACTGCGGACGATAACCATTGAAGAAAGGCGTGTGGCGACCCCCTTCATCTTTACCCAATACATAGACTTCCGCTTCGAAATGGGTATGAGGTTTAATGGTGCCCGGTTTTGCTAAGACTTGACCGCGCTCAACATCTTCACGTTTTGTGCCGCGCAACAACACGCCCACATTTTCACCCGCGCGTCCTTCGTCCAACAATTTGCGGAACATTTCCACACCCGTGCAAGTGGTTTTGGCAGTATCTTTGATGCCGACAATTTCAACTTCACCACCCACTTTGATAACACCGCGTTCAACACGACCCGTGACCACTGTTCCACGCCCTGCAATCGAAAACACATCTTCAATCGGCATCAAAAATGGCATATCAATGGCGCGTTCGGGTTCGGGAATGTAGGAATCGAGCGCGTTCGCTAATTCAATAATTTTCTCTTCCCATCGCTCATCGCCTTCTAAGGCTTTTAACGCAGAACCTTTAATGATGGGTAAATCGTCACCGGGGAAATCGTATTTAGACAACAATTCACGCACTTCCATTTCAACGAGCTCTAATAATTCCTCATCGTCGACCATGTCGCATTTGTTCATGAAAACAATAATATACGGCACACCCACTTGGCGCGCTAACAAAATATGTTCACGGGTTTGTGGCATGGGACCGTCGGTGGCGGCGACTACTAAAATTGCGCCGTCCATTTGGGCTGCACCGGTGATCATGTTTTTGACATAATCCGCGTGACCAGGGCAGTCGACGTGTGCGTAGTGACGAGTTGGCGTGTCGTATTCGACGTGCGAGGTGTTAATCGTGATGCCGCGCGCTTTTTCTTCGGGGGCGTTATCGATTTGATCGAAAGAGCGGGCACTGCCGCCGTATTTTTTGGCTAACACGCTGGTGATGGCGGCGGTTAAAGTCGTTTTACCGTGGTCGACGTGTCCAATTGTACCCACATTAATGTGTGGTTTAGTACGTTCAAATTTTTCCTTTGCCACGAGAAATCCCCTGAAAAAGATTATAATTAGGAAAAAGCCAAAAAATGGAGCCCATAACCGGATTCGAACCGGTGACCTCTTCCTTACCAAGGAAGTGCTCTACCGACTGAGCTATATGGGCATTTAAGCTATAAAATATATGGAGCGGGTGATGGGAATCGAACCCACGCTATTAGCTTGGAAGGCTAAAGTTCTACCATTGAACTACACCCGCCAAATAACTCAGTAAATGTAATTTCACAAAAAAGGTGGTGGAGGGGGGAGGATTCGAACCTCCGAAGGCAGAGCCGCTGAATTTACAGTCCAGACCCGTTGACCGCTTGGGTAACCTCTCCAAAATAGCTTTCTATTCTAGCAGCCTACAAAAGACCTTGTCAAATAGATTTTGATTTTTTAACTCAAAAAATCAGCATCGCTAAAAACCGCCCATTATAGCGCAATCGTTATCCGATTAGCAACCCCCGGTTCGGATAAAAAAATACCGCACTTGCTAGGCGTTCGAACTTGAAAATCGTCAAAAATCTGTTAATAATTATATTAGCATTATCTGATAGATTATCTTAATGCGATTGTGGTTGTGTCTTTACTTCTATTGTTAGGAGGGCTTTTCACTATGAACACTTTGGCTAAAAAATTATCCAGAGCTAGTGTGATCGCCTTGTGCGTCGCTGGTTTGGGATTAAGTGCAATACAACCTGCTCATGCTTTTTGGGGGTGGATGTCGCCTTGGAATTGGTTTGGTGGACGAGGTTGGGATTACTATTATCCTCCCTATTGGGGGGGTGGACCCTATAGCTATTATCCGTGGGGTTATGGATATTC
The DNA here is from genome assembly GCA_041161065.1 of Pseudomonadota bacterium. Lineage (GTDB taxonomy): Bacteria > Pseudomonadota > Gammaproteobacteria > Beggiatoales > Beggiatoaceae > DYRG01. The sequence goes on from JBEAVE010000014.1 coordinate 14,458, forward strand.
GCCGTATTCGTGGGGTTCTCCATGGGGTGGTTATTACGGGGCTTATTCGTCTCCCTATTACGGCGGTTATTATCCGTATTATGGTTATTATGCCTATAGTTACGCGCCACCCGCGCCGGCGGCTTCTTCTTCTAGCAGCAGCTCGACCAAATAATCGATAGTGTGAACGAAATAGGCGTATCGAAAATGAGGTGCGCCTATTGTTTTGCAAAAAAAACTTGTAAATTAGGGTATTTAGCACAATAATGGACTCGATATGTCTCAAAAATTAAAAAGAGGAAATTATGTTACTTAAACAAGTAGGTGTAGCGGCGTTGATGAGCGTGATGTTTGCGTCGTCGGCGCATGCGGCGATGTATGCGTGGAGCGCGCCGGGCGATGGAAAAGTTTATTCTTGGGGTTCACCGCCAGAAGGTGCACCGCCGCAGGTTTATTCTTGGAATTCGCCCGACGGGAGTTATTCGAGCTGGAGTTATTCGACCCCGGGCTATTCGATGTGGGCTTATCCGCCGGCGGCTGGGAACGTGCCACAGGTTTATTCGTGGAGCGCGCCGATAACTTATCCACAAGGTTATTATTTCTATTATCCGATGTATCCGGGCGGCGGAATGTATTTTTATCAAGCCCCCCCTGTTGCGCCTCGCTAAATTTATTGAAGTCTAAAAAAGCGGTGGAGATCATTTTCTTGATTTTCACCGTTCTTTCTTTGGTTTGGGTTTGAAATTTAAGATGAACTATCGTTTTTCGGGCGGGTTGATTTTAGAGAAAAAGGGCGGTTTGACGCAGGAAAAGATTGTTTCTGCGGGGATTCCGCCTTATTTGATCGTGCCGTTATTGCAACATATTGGCGTGGCGACTGTGCCGATTGTGAACGTTGGCGAGCGGGTCTTGAAAGGGCAAATGTTGGCGGAATGCAGTTCGGATCACTGTTCTGTGCCGATGAGCGCGCCCATTCACGCACCCAGTTCAGGGACAATCGTCGCCATCGAACCGCGTCCTGTGCCGCATCCATCTGGTTTGCAAGACATTTGTGTGATTATCGAAACTGACGGCAAAGACGAGTGGATAACCTCAGAAATTATCGAGGATTGCACGACTTTAACCCCAGAAAATTTACGGCATCGGATTGCGCGCGCGGGGATTGTGGGATTGGGCGGTGCGGGGTTTCCGTCCCATTTAAAGTTGCAAGTCGGTGATATTCATACACTTATTTTGAATGGCGCGGAATGCGAACCGTTGATAAGTTGTGACGATCATTTGATGCAAGAACGTGCGCTCGAGGTGATTGTTGGCGCGCGCGTGTTGGCGTATGCGCTCGGCGGGGTGAAACGCTGCATTATTGCAATCGAAGACAATAAACCATTGGCTTATCAAGCACTTAAAAAAGTTGCTGATAGCGGATTGGAACATTTGCGCGTTGCCGCCGACACGTTTGAAATTACCCAAGTTTCAACTCGTTATCCGGCGGGCGGCGAACAACAACTCATCAAAGTGCTGACAAATCAATCACTTCCCAAAAGAATGTTGCCGCGTCAAATGGGGATTGTGGTGCACAACGTGGGCACGGCGGCGGCGGTGTATCGAGCGGTGAAACTGGGGCAACCCTTGATTTCGCGCATCGTGACGGTGACGGGTGACGCGGTTGAAACGCGCCAAAATTTAGACGTGTTGCTCGGCACACCGATGGAATATTTATTAAAAAAATCCAATCTAAACAAGCCGTTAAATCAACTCATTTTAGGTGGACCTATGATGGGATTTTGTTTGCCGTCGACCGATTTACCGATTGTTAAAACGGCTAATTGTTTGATTGCGCTGGAAAAACCAACCAACAAACCTGCAAATTTACCGTGCATTCGATGCGGCAGTTGTGAACAGGTTTGTCCCGCGCAATTATTACCACAACAATTGTATTGGTATGCGCGCGCGAAAGATTTTGAAAAAATCCAAGATTATCATCTATTTGAATGTATTGAATGCGGGTGCTGCGCGTATGTTTGCCCGAGCCAATTGCCGCTCGTCCAATTTTATCGTTACGCCAAATCCGAAATTCGCGCCCAACATGTCGACAAACGCAAAGCCCAACAAGCCAAGCAACGCTTTGAATTTAGACAATTTCGACTCGAACGCGACAAAGCCGAACGCGCCGCACGCCATCAAAAAGCCGCCTCGAGTGAACACAGAAAAGCCGATCTCGCCGCCGCTTTAGGTCGCAGCCATGACAAAAAAACCGATTAATTAAACGAGTTGCTCTCCATTTTCCTCTACGCCGCCGCTTGTTCTGACAAATGCGATTCGACGCTAATTCCAAACACTAAAATGCCTAAAATATTACCCGCCGCATCTCGATAAGGAATTTTATCAAAATGGTAATGAAAATCTTGTAGTTTCTCTATAATTCCTAACACTTGATTACCCGTTGAGAGGATTTCTACGTCGGCTTGATAATATTGCTCAGAGAAACCTATTTTCAAATCCTGTTCATATAAACCGACTAATTGTTCAGGACGTTTATTTAAGAGTTTGGCGGCGTGGCGATTGGCTTTCACGATTTTTCCTTGCCGATCTTTAGTTAAAATAACGAACGGCGCGTGATGAAATGCAAGCCCATATTGCTGGCGTTCCTCACGAATTGATTGATCAAGATTACGCCGCTGTGTTATATCTTTAATAATCAACGTCAGAAAGAGATTTTCTTTCCATTCGTAATATCCCCCACTGATTTCTGCAGCAAAGGTTTTTCCATCTTTTTTCTTCTGAAAAGACACGGGAATATGAGAAACCTTGTCCTTTAACATTAATTGCCATTCCCGATTAAATTGCAAACGATCAGGATAAAGTTGATAGAGATATACTTTGTTCCAATCGTCTTTTGAATAATTGTACATTTGACAAGCGATTTCATTTGCACTGATTATTTTATGCGTTTTTATCTCCACACACAAAACCGTTTCGGGTAAAACATCAATCAAATTTTCTTTAAGATGTGTTGGCTCATTTGTTTCTGGAATAACGCGCCGTTCCGTCACATCAGTGAATGTTCCAATAAAACGATACGCTCGACCGCTGCGATCTTTTAAGGCTTTTCCTTTCACTAACATCCAACGATAAGAACCATCTTTATGGGCTAATCGATGCTCACTTTCAAACTTAGGACAATTACCTTCAATATAACATTTCAAAGATTCAATAACTTGATTATATTCAGTCGGATGAATGCGTGAATACCACGCTTTGATTTGCTTTCCAAAGAAATTATCTTGCGCCCGATAACCTAATAAGGTTCTCCAACTATTGGAATAATTAACTTCATTACTTAATAAATCCCAAGTTAAAATCCCCTCATTATGGGTTTGAGTAATTAACGTTGTTTGCTCTTGTAATGCATTTATTTTATGTTCTAGCTCGTATTGTTCGGTTGCATCGATAAAGCTAATTGCTCGCCCAAAGATTTGTTTATTTGCATCGACAATCACTTGTGCGCACAAATATAAATGGACAAGTTTTCCTGTCTTTTTAACAAAGGAAAATTTCACCGATTTTTCAGGATTTGAATAATCTTTTGCAACGTCCCATAATGTGACAAATTGCTCTAAACTGGGAATATCGCCCAAAATATGTTTAACTTGTATTTCATTAATCGCGTAAATTTTACCGTTTTTATGTTGGAAAATGATACCTTCTTGCACTAATCCAAACAGTGGAGTAATTGGGATTTCTTCCTCTCCAATCATCGGGACTTTTTGTTGTAAATCTTCCAAGATTAATTGCTGATCATTATATTTCTCTTGCAATATGGCGAGTTCTTCACGAACAGTTGCATCGGCTTCATCTAAAACGTTATGTTTGTAATCCCCGATTTCAATGCCTACTGCATAGAAAGCAAATTCAGTTAATGACGGGGTTGCTTGCCAAACGAAATCTCGATAATTTCCTTTCGCATCGAGGATTTGGCAATTAAAGGTTTTAACTTCATTGGAGAAACTCAAGTCGTCTAATGTTTTCTCAACTTTTTTCTTATCTTCCAGATGTACTAATTCCAGAAACTCTTTTTTGAGCAACGTTATTTGATCGTAGCCCAATACTTTTTTACAGGCGGCGTTGATTTGGCGAAAACTCCCTTCAAACCCGACAATACAAAAGACCGTTTGGCAATTAGAGAAAAATAGTGCGTGTTGTAATGAGTCAGCCATTACAGAATCCTCTGATTCTAAAATAAAAAAATAGAAAATAATTTTGGGTTAAAACAGAAATAACTTATTGAAGATAAAGTAATAACGCTTCGAGTTCGAGGCGAAATTGTTTAATTAAGGCGGGGTCAATAGAAGAAGAAAGATCGGCATCGCAGAGTTGTTGTTTTGCGCCGCCGATAGTAAAGCCGTCGTCATATAATAAACCACGAATTTGGCGAATCAATAAAACGTCGTGGTGTTGATAATAGCGACGATTGCCTCGCCGCTTGAGGGGTTTGAGTTGGGGGAATTCTTGTTCCCAATAACGCAAAACGTGCGGCTTGACCGCACATAAATCACTCACTTCCCCGATCGTAAAGTAGCGTTTCGCGGGGATAGCGGGCAATTCGTTATTGTTCGTGATGTCCAGCATAGGCTTCGACGCGGGCGCGGAGTTTTTGACCGGGACGGAACGTCACAACGCGACGCGCACTAATGGGAATTTCTTCGCCAGTTTTAGGATTGCGACCTGGGCGTTGATTTTTCTTACGCAAGCCAAAGTTTCCAAATCCAGATAATTTGACTTGCTCGCCTTTTTCCAACGCCAAACGCACTTCCTCAAAAAAAGAATCGACAATTTCTTTTGCTTCGCGTTTGTTTAAGCCCAGTTCTTCAAATAATCTATCTGCCATGACAGCTTTGGTCAGTGCCATTGTTTGTATTCCTCTATAAAGTTTCTTTTAAGTTCTTAACACAGCTTGAACATTTTGCTCAAGCGCGACTAACACTTGTGCAAGTGCTGCATCAATGTCAGCGTCTGTAAGATTGCGGGAAAATGCTTGAAAAGTCAATCCCATAGCCAAACTTTTTTTACCATCTGGCACACCTTTTCCCTGATAAACATCAAATAAGCTCAAATCCACCAACCATTCGCCCGCATTCCGACGAACAGTCTCTAAAACATCAATTGAATCAATCTGTTGTGAAACAACTACTGCCACATCTCGACGCAACGACGGAAATTTCGACAACGCCACAAACGTTGGCACTTTATTTCTCAACAGCGCGTTTAAGTTTAATTCAAAAAGATAAATTTGTCCAGTTAAATCAAATGCCTGCGCAATTTTAGGGTGTAATGCACCCATCACGCCAACGGGTTGTTCTCCACACATTAACGCCGCACTTTGCCCCGAATGCAATGCCGAATGCGTTGTTCTTACAAAGGTAAGATTTGAAACCAAACTTTCTACATCTCCTTTCACATCGAAGAAATCAATTGCTCGACTTGCACTCCCCCATTGCTCTGGTAATGCTCTCCCCGTTGCAATCCCCGCTAAAGTAGGAATTTGCGCAAGTTGTTCTCCATTTTCAAATCGCAAACCGGTTTCAAATAACTTAATATCGGATTGCTGACGATTTAAGTTATATTTTAATGCTGACAACAACCCCGTCCACAAACTGGTTCTCATCACCGCCAAATCACTAGAAATCGGATTGGCTAACGCTAACGGATTTCGTTCTGGATATAAAAGTTTCTCTATATTGGGATCGACAAAACTATAAGTAATAGCTTCTTGATAACCGCGCTGAATTAAAATCGTTTGTAATCGTTGTAAATTTTGATGCGGTGTTTTAATTTGCAAGGGATATTTTGCAGTTTCGCCGTTAATTTTTTCATATCCATAAATTCGAGCAATTTCCTCAATTAAATCCGCTTCCAAATGAATATCAAATCTAAAGGTCGGCGGAACAACTTGCCAACCCGACGTTTTAATTTGAATATCCATTTCTAAATCCCGCAAAATACGGGTTGCTTCTGAAACAGGAATTTCAACACCCAATAATTGTTTCAAACGTTCTACCCGCAAATACAACGTGGGACGTTCAGGTAAATAGTCAGGTTCTATCGCTTGAATTAGAGGTGCAACTTCTCCCCCACAAACCGCTAAAATTAAAGCAGTTGCCCGTTCTATTGCTTTAATTTGCAATGCGGGATCAACGCCTCTTTCAAATCGTTGTGAGGAATCTGTTTGCAATCCATAACGCCGCGCTGTTCCTGCAAATAAGGTGGGTAAGAAAAATGCGCTTTCTAAGAAAATATGTGTTGTCTGTTTATCTACGGCGGAAGCCGCACCACCCATTACGCCTGCTAAGGCTTGCGGTTGTTTTTCATCAGCAATTACCAATGTATTTTCATCTAAATCGACAGTTTGTCCATTTAACAATGTAATCTTTTCATTTTTTAGCGCATTTCTAATCCGAATACCACCATTAAGTTTCTCTAAATCAAAAGCGTGCATCGGTTGCCCTAATTCGAGCAACACATAATTGGTAATATCAACGACAGGGTGTAAAGTTCTCAAACCACTCCGACGGAGTTTTTCTTGTATCCACAACGGCGTAGTTGCTTGCGGATTAATATTTCTAATAATTCTCCCGACATAATGCGGACAAGCATTTGAATTGATTAACTCGACATTGAGCATATCAGAAATCGTTGTTTGAGCCGTTTTTATTTCTGGAGAAATCCAGTCACTTCGAGTTAAAACAGCAATTTCTCGAGCAATTCCTTGCACACTCAAACAATCTCCACGATTAGGTGTAATGTTTATTTCAAATACCGAATCCTCTAATTGCAAATACTCGCGAATATTTTGACCGATTGGTGCATTTTGAGGAAGTTCTAATAAACCTTCAGCACTTTCAACTAAGCCTAATTCCTGCGCCGAACAAAGCATTCCAAACGATTCAACACCGCGTAATTTTGCTTGTTTGATTTTTAATTCGCCAATTTGTGCGCCAATTAGAGCAACGGGGGCTTTCATTCCTACCCTAACATTTGATGCGCCACAAACAATTTGTAAGGGTGACGTTTCTCCGATATTAACCTTGCATACATTCAATTTTTCAGCGTTTGGGTGACGTTCAACTTCTAAGACTTCACCAATCACCACTTGATTAAAAGTTGCTGCAACGGGTTCAATGGCTTCGATTTCTAATCCCGCCATTGTCAGTTGTTCTGCAATTGTTTTAATGTCAAACGGACTTTTAATCCATTCTTGTAACCATGCAACACTACATTTCATTGTTTTAACACCAATTAAGTTTTAGCATTTCAATTGAATTGACGGAGAAATCTTAAATCGTTTTCAAAAAACAACCGCAAATCATTCACTTGATAACGCAACATAGCTAAACGTTCTACCCCCATTCCAAACGCATAACCCGTATAGATTTCATTATCAATATCCACTGATTTGAAAACATTAGGGTGAACCATGCCACAACCTAACACTTCTAACCAGCCGGTATTTTTACAAACTTTACAGCCAGAACCATTACAAATTACGCATTGAATATCGGCTTCGGCGGAAGGTTCGGTGAAAGGAAAATACGACGCACGAAACCGCACCGACAAATCCTCTCTTTCAAAGAAACGATGTAAGAAATCAATTAAAATTCCTTTCAAATGCGTGAAAGAAACGTCTTTATCCACCCACAACCCTTCCACTTGATGAAACATGGGAGAATGCGTGGCATCTAAATCGCATCGATAAACCCGTCCGGGTGCAATAATTCTAATCGGTGGTTTTTGATTTTCCATTACCCGAATTTGCACTGGCGACGTATGCGTTCTTAATAACAAATGCTCACTAAAATAAAATGTGTCGTGCATCGCGCGCGCTGGGTGACTTTGAGGAATATTTAAGGCTTCAAAATTATGGTAATCGTTCTCTACTTCGGGACCCTCTGCAACAGAGAAACCTATTTGAGCAAAAAGCTGTTCAATTCTTTGCAAAGTTTGCGTAACAGGGTGCAATCCACCTTTGAAATAGTTTCTCGCCGGTAAAGTAATATCGATGCTTTCTGCTGCCAGTTTCAAATTTAATTCGAGTTCTTTTAAGGATTGCTCCCGTTCAGAAATCGCCATTTGTAAAGTTTCTTTAACACGATTGATCGACTCACCAACAGATTTTCGTTGCTCGGCAGGTAATGTGCCCAGTTGTTTTAATTGTTGGGTAATGTCGCCTTTTTTTCCTAACAGAGAAACCCGCAGTTGTTCTAAAGCGGTTAGGGAGGAAGTGGAAGCAATTATTGCTAAGGATTGATTTAAGAGAATTTCAAGATTAGACATGATCAAATTTAAGATTACTTAGTTAATTGAATTATACTAGATTTTTTCTCTCAATGACAAGAAAAAATACATTATTAACGTAATAAAGTTACCAAATGCGAGTTAGTCTGTATATTTCACAGTCGGTCATTTTAAAATTACCTTTAATTTCAAAATGACCTTTACCCTCTAAAATCCCCAGCGTTCTTTACCTATTTCATCTGGTAAAGTGACTAGAATTTGCATAGGTGTTCCTTTACAGATAAAACCTTTAAGAAGCCTGAGATGCAATGCGTTGGGCTTCAGCGAAATCAAGCGTTCCTTCATAAATTGCTCGACCGGTAATTGCACCCATAATTCCTTCATCTGCAACCGCACATAATGCTCGAATATCATCTAAATTTGTAATGCCGCCAGAAGCAATAATGGGGATATTAACGGCTTGTGCCATTTTCACTGTTGCTTCAACATTGACACCTTGCAACATTCCATCTCGACTAATGTCGGTATAAACAATTGCAGCAACCCCGTGTTCCTCAAAATGCTTTGCCATATCTATGGCATCATGGTGAGAAAGTTTCGACCAACCATCGATAGCAACTTTACCGTTTTTAGCATCTAATCCAACAATAATTCTATTAGGAAATTCCACACAAATATCTGCCACGAAATGGGGTGCAGTAACGGCTTTTGTTCCAATGATCACGAAATCCACGCCGGTATCCAAATAAGTTTGAACGGTTTCTTCATCACGAATTCCGCCGCCCACTTGAACCGACAAATCAGGAAATGCTCGGACAATTTCTCGAATAATTTTAATATTAACCGGTTTGCCTTGAAATGCCCCGTTCAAATCGACAATATGCAAACGTTTTGCACCTTCATTTACCCAGCGTTCCGCAGTTGCAATGGGGTCATCAGAAAAGATAGTGTCATCTTCCATGCGCCCTTGTTTTAAGCGCACACATTGCCCGTCTTTCAAATCAATGGCGGGGATTACCAACATAACAAAATTACCTCAAATTAGCTATTTGTTGAAAAGGATTGTTGCAAATACCATTGGTATGTCTTTCTAATGCCTTCTTCTAAAGAAATTTTAGCTTGCCAGCCTAAGTTTTTCAAACGCGATACATCTAATAATTTACGCGGTGTGCCGTCGGGTTTTAAACTATCAAAAATCAATTCACCTTCAAATCCCACAATCCGAGCAATTAATTCCGCTAATTCACGAATTGAAATATCTTCACCAACCCCAATGTTCAAATGCGATAACATGGGTTGTGTTTGAGTTTGATAGATTTCATTTGATAAATTCATCACAAATAAACACGCATCGGCTAAATCGTCCACATTGAGAAACTCTCGACGCGGCGTGCCAGTTCCCCACACTTCTAATGTTTTATTGTTTTGAATTTTTGCTTCATGACATTTGCGCAATAAAGCAGGTAAAACGTGGCTATTATTTAAATCAAAATTATCACCAATTCCATACAAATTGGTTGGCATGATTGAACGGTAATTTGTTCCAAATTGGCGATTGTAAGATTCACACATTTTGATACCCGCGATTTTAGCAATTGCATAAGGTTCATTGGTGCTTTCTAAAATACCTGTTAAAAGGCTTTCTTCTTTCATGGGTTGTTCTGCAAACTTAGGGTAAATGCAGGAACTTCCTAGAAATAATAAATTTTTAATCTTGTTTTGAAAAGCCGCGTGGATAATATTGCTTTCGATCATTAAATTTTGATAAATAAAATCAGCGGGATAAGTATTATTCGCTAAAATTCCCCCGACTTTGGCGGCGGCTAAGATAACATAATCGGGTTGTTCTGTTTTGAAAAAAGTTTGAACAGCGGATTGTTGTGTTAAATCAAGCTGTTGATGGGTGCGTGTCAGGAGATTTTCGTAGCCATCGGCTTGCAAACGGCGCACAATCGCCGATCCGACGAGTCCGCGATGTCCAGCGATGTAAATGCGTTTTTGACGTTCCATTGCGTAAAACTACCCTAGCTTTGCTCAAAAAACAAGATATGATAAAGGTTTTTCTCAAAATCAGGTGAACAAATGAATTTTTTTGCGACTGCGCCCAAGGGGATTGCCGATTTATTAGCCGACGAATTGCGTCGTTTGGGCTGCGATGACCTGAAAATCAGCCCGTCGGGCGTGGCGTTTGAGGGCAGTTTGGCGCAGGCGTATCGGGTTTGTTTGTGGTCACGGCTGGCGAATCGCGTGCTGCTGATTTTACAGGAATTTCCGTCGCCTGACGCGGAGGCTTTATATGATGGTGTGCAACGTGTTGATTGGACTGATCATTTTTTATCGCATCAAACCTTTGCGGTGGATTTTTCGGGCACATCAAAAAACATTCAGCACACGCATTTTGGGGCTTTGAAGGTTAAAGACGCGATCGTCGACGATTTTCGCTCAAAAACCGGCGAACGTCCGAGTATTCGCCTCGATTCGCCCGACATTCGAATCAATCTCCATTTGCAACGTGAACGCGCAACCTTAAGCCTTGATTTATCGGGAGAAAGTTTGCATCGACGCGGTTATCGACCGTTTGCAGGGATTGCGCCGCTTAAAGAAAATCTCGCTGCCGCGCTGTTAAGTCGAGCAAATTGGGCGGAGATCGCAGCAAATGGCGGGGCGTTGCTTGATCCGATGTGCGGATCGGGGACTTTGCCGATTGAAGCGGCGTTAATTGCGGGAAATATTGCGCCCGGGCTTTTACGAGAAAAATTTGGCTTTTTAGGTTGGCAAGGACATAAACCTCATATTTGGCAAACTTTACGTCAAGAAGCCACTGAATTAAAAGAACTTGGTTTGAAAAAAATGCCCAAAATTGTCGGTTTAGATGCCGACAGTTCGATCATCAAACAAGCGTGGGAAAACGTTGGAAAAGCGGGTTTAGTCAGATACTTACATTTTGAAAAACGCGCACTCACCGATTTAGAAAAAATTGCCGAAACGGGGCTTTTAATTGCCAATCCACCGTATGGTGAACGTTTAGGAGAATTATCCTCATTAAAATCGCTTTATAAGCGGCTTGGCGAGAGTTTAAAAGAAAATTTTGTGCATTGGGACGCGGCGATTTTAACCAGCAATCAAGAATTAGGGTATGCGCTGGGGTTGCGCGCGCAGAAAGTGTATAGTTTTTATAATGGCGCGCTTCCTTGCAAGTTGCTCTGTTTTGAAATCCAACCAGAACATTTCAAAATACCGCGTTCAGAAATGTCGGTTTCTCAAACGGTTTCTACCCCATTAAATGAAAAATCAACGATGTTTGCCAATCGGTTACGAAAAAACCATCAGCATTTATCGCGTTGGGCACAACGTGAAAACATTAGTTGTTATCGAGTTTATGATGCGGATATTCCAGAATATGCGGTTGCTATCGATATTTATCAGCAATGGATTCATGTTCAAGAATATGCTCCCCCCAAAGAAATCGATCCTGAAAAGGCGCAATTACGTCTTCAAGAAATCACGCAGATTATCCCAACTGTATTGCAAGTTTCTCCCAATAATGTATTTCTAAAAGTTCGCCAACGTCAAAGAGGATTGCAACAATATCAGAAATTGTCTGAAGTTGAAAAATTCTATGAAATTCAAGAAGATAATGCGACTTTTTTAGTAAATTTTACTAATTATTTAGATACGGGTTTGTTTTTGGATCATCGCCTCACTCGTCATCAACTTAAAACCTTAGCAAAAGGCAAACGGTTTCTCAACTTATTTTGTTATACGGGAACGGCAACGGTTCATGCTGCATTAGGGGGCGCAAGTTTGACAACCAGTGTGGATATGTCGCACACCTATTTGCAATGGGCAAAACGTAATTTGGCTAGAAATGGTTTAAGTGAGCATCGTCATCATTTTATTCAAGCCAATTGCTTAAGTTGGTTAAGAGAAAATACTCAACTATTTGATCTCATTTTTCTCGATCCGCCCACCTTTTCAAATTCAAAAAGAATGGAGGGGGTTTTAGATATTCAACTTGATCACGTTGAACTCATCGAACTTGCTATGTCAAATTTAGATAAACGGGGGATTTTAATTTTCTCGACAAATCATCGTAAGTTTAAGCTAGATATGGAAAGTTTGGGAAATTTGAATATTGAAAATTGGAGCGAAAAAACCCTCCCAGAAGATTTCAAGCGCAACCCAAAGATTCATCAATGTTGGAAAATAACCAACCGTTGAAAATTTTTGCGCAATACAAACAAACTCGGTATAATTCAACGAATTTTATTAAGGAGTGAACAATGAAACAATTTGACCTATTATATTCCGCGCCATTTTCGTTACTTGGCGTGACGTTAACGAGAGGAAAAGTGAGCGGAATTGACTTTTTAGATGACGCACAATCCCTCGCCGCCGCGTGCGAAGCCCCAAAAAAATCTAAATCCGCCCACAAAGTGAAAGATGAATTAGACCGCTATTTTGAAGACGGATTGTATCCTTTAGATTTGTCGGTTGAATTGGTTGGCTCTCCTTTTCAAATCAAAGTTTGGCAAACGTTGCGTAAAATAAAACCTGGTAATACCGTAAGTTACGGAATGTTAGCCCGCCAATTGAAAAGCAGTGCGCGCGCAATCGGAGGAGCTTGTCGTACTAATCCAGTTCCTATCATTGTTCCTTGCCATCGAGTGATTAGTCGTCAAGGTTTAGGCGGTTACACGGGCGATGAAGAACAACGTGTCGATTACAAACGTTATTTGTTATTGCATGAGAAACTAAAATTAGTGCTCGGTTGAGGAAAATCTGGTGAGAAAATATTGGGCTTTGTTGGGATTTCTAGTAACCACTGTCGCGTTTGCTGAAACGTATTTGGTTGATTGGATTGTGGCAGTGGTTAATGAGGAAGCCATTACTTATAGCGAGTTACAAAAGGAAATTAACACCCTTGAAGTCGAGTTAAAACAACGTAAAACACAACTTCCTCCTCGAAAGGAGTTTGAAAAACAGGTTTTAGAACATCTCATTTTGAACCGAATTCAATTGCAATTAGCCGACAAAACAGGCATTAAAGTCGATGATAGCACGCTTAATTCGGCAGTCGCTAAAATCGCTGAACAAAATGGTATGAAACTAGAAACATTACAACAAACCTTAGAACAAGACGGTTTGAATTTTGAAGACTTTAGAAAACGAGTGCGCGAAGAAGTGATGATTCAACGATTACAACAACGCCAAATTTCTAATGCCGTGACCGTAACAGATCGTGAAGTTGATAGCTTTCTCAGCAGCCAAGCAAAACAGAGCAACGCCGAAAATGAATACCATTTGCAGCACATTTTAATTGCAGTGCCAGAAGGAGCTTCTCCAGAGGTTATTTCCAATAAGAAAGCGAAAGCAGAAAAAATCCTTAAATCATTGCAAGAAGGAGCTGATTTCAAACAAACCGCGATTTCTAATTCAGACGGTCGACAAGCCTTTGAAGGCGGTGAGTTGGGTTGGAAGAAAATGGGAGAAATTCCTTCTTTGTTTTCAGATGTTGTGCCTTCCATGCAAAGTGGTGAAATTAAAGGACTTTTGAAAAACAGTAGTGGTTTTCATATCGTTAAATTAGTTGAAATGAGAGGCGGTCAGCAATTGGTTGTTGCTCAAACAAAAGCCCGTCATATTTTAATTAAAACGAATGAAGTTGTTTCAGATTCTGAGGCAGAAAGTCGTTTATTACAACTCAAAGAACGCATCGAGAGCGGACAATCATTTGAAGAATTAGCGGCGGCACGTTCTGAAGATAGTGCTTCTGCAAAAGATGGCGGGGATTTAGGTTGGTTAAGTCCGGGACAAGCTGTTCCTGAGTTTGAAGAAGCCATTCAAAACTTACCCATTGGCAAATTAAGTCAGCCTTTCAAAACCCGTTATGGTTGGCATTTGGTGAAAGTAGAAGAACGTCGTAATTATGATAACACCCAAGAAGCTGAACGAAGCCAAGCAACTCGTCAAATTCGACAACGCAAAATTGAAGAAGAACTCCAAAATTGGTTACGCCAATTGCGTGATGAATCTTATGTAGAAAACCGTATTGAGAAACAGATATGAAAACGCAATGGCAGCATTATTTACAAACACTCAATGCGCAATTTGATGATCAAGGGTTTGTTGCACATTTTGGTGATCCCCATATTGAAAGCAAAGCCGCATTTGAAAAAGCCGTTTGGTGTGATTTGTCGCACATAGGTATTATTGAAATATCGGGAGAGGACGCACAAACCTTTTTGCAAGGACAATTGACTAATGATGTGCGCCAAGTTTCTTTAGAGAAAAGTCAATTAACGGCGTGGTGCAATGCGAAAGGACGAGTCTTAGCAACTTTTCGTTTGTGGAAGAAAGAAAATGCTTTCTATTTGGTTTTGCCACAGGATAACATTGCGGCGGTTTTGAAACGTTTGTCGATGTATGTGTTGCGTTCAAAAGTGAAATTGCGTGAAATGACTGATGAAATGCACGCAATTGGTTTGAGTGGCAATTTTAATCAATTATTGAATTTGCCAGATCAAGAAAATAGTGTTTCTTTTCAAGAAGATAAATGGATTTTGCGTTTATCAGGAAAGAAACCCAATTGGTTAGTTATCTCGACCACTGAGGGTTTGCAAAAATTCACTCAATCGCTTGATAAATCAGTCATTTCTGCCGGAAAGGCGGTTTGGGATTTGTTGGAAATTTTGAACGGGATACCGCAAATTACCTCGACAACAACAGATTTGTTCACGCCACATATGTTGAATTTACAAGCAATTGAGGGCGTGAGTTTCAAAAAAGGTTGCTACGTGGGACAAGAAATTGTCAGTCGAACGCAATATTTAGGTAAAGTTAAGCGGCGGATTTTTCTCGCAAAAGTGGCTTCACAAACCCCGACAATTGGCGACAATTTAGTGGTTGAAGGAGAAGAAAATACCGCTCAAATTGTGAATGTTGCACCCCATTTTGATGGAGATTGTTATTTGTTGGCGGTGATTTCAAATGCAGCAGTTGAAATGAATAAAGTGCATTTGTCGAGCGGTGAGCCGTTGATTTTCTTGGATTTACCTTACGCTGTGGAATGAAGATTTATTTAGCATCTGCGTCGCCGCGCCGCCATCAATTGTTGAAACAAATCGGCATTGAATGTGAGATATTTCAAGCAGATATTGATGAAACACCGCTGACAAATGAAGCCGCCGATGCTTATGTGCAGCGGTTGGCGTTGGCGAAAACCCGCGCGGTCGTTGCGCTTTTAGAAAAACCCGCAATGCCTGTTTTGGGCGCGGATACGGCGGTGGTTTGTGGAGAAACCCTTTTGGGTAAGCCGACAAATGCCGATCATGCGTTTCAAATGCTCAAACAACTTTCAAATAAAACTCATCAAGTAATGACCGCCGTTGCTCTCTTTAATCCTCTACAAAATAACTTTTTAACAACATTACATATCAGCGATGTTTCTTTTGATTTGCTTTCTGATCAACAAATCTACGATTACCTCAAAACAGAAGAACCTTTTGATAAAGCTGGGGGGTATGCTATTCAAGGTTTAGCCGCAACTTTTATTAAGGAAATTAAAGGAAGTTATTCGGGAGTAATGGGATTGCCTTTATTTGAAACAGCAGCGTTGTTGAAACAGTTATGATTGCACTAATTCAACGGGTTAAAAATGCTCGAGTGGTGGTTGAAAATGAAACTGTCGGAGAAATCAAACAACAAGGCATTTTAGCGTTAATTGGGATTGAAAAAAACGATACGCAATTTCAAGCCGATCGTTTATTAGAAAAGTTGCTCAATTATCGGATTTTTGGTGATGCAGACGATAAAATGAATTTAAGTGTTCAAGATGTAAAAGGAGGTTTATTGTTAGTTCCTCAATTTACATTGGCAGCAAATACGCAAAAAGGTAATCGTCCTAGTTTTACAACGGCAGCACCGCCAGAAATCGGAGAGAAATGGTTTAATTATTTTTTAATGCAAGCAAAATCAAAGCATTATATGGTTGAAAGTGGGCGTTTTGGTGCAAATATGGAAGTGCATTTAATTAACGATGGTCCTGTTACTTTTTGGTTACAAGTGAAATCTCATGAATGATAATTTTAAGTCGGCGGGTTTGTTTAAACGGCTTGCGGCTATTTTCTATGATGTTCTTATGCTGATTGCAGTATTAATTATGGCGGGTTTCTTTGCCAAATTGATAGGTTTTATTCCCCCGATGCCCATTGAAAATCAAACCAAAGATGTAACCTATTGGTTATTGCGGATAGGTTTCAATACTTATGTGTATTTGATTTGTTATTTCTATTTTGCGTATCCTTGGGTAAAAACGGGGCAAACGTTAGGAATGCGAACGTGGAAAATTAAAGTAGTTAATCTTGATGGGACGACGCTTTCTTATAAAACAGCAACCATTCGTTTCTTTGTTGCCATTCTTTCGTGGATTACGTTGGGATTTGGTTTCTGGCGTTCCCTTTTTGATAAAGAAAAACGCACTTGGCACGACGCGCTTTCTCAAACCCGCTTAGTGTCAGTTAATTACGCTAAATAGAAAAAGAAAAACCCAATCTGAGTATTTCAAATTGGGTTTTGTAGAAATAAATTAGCGCGGTGAATTTATTTTATGCTTGCACACTCATGAAAAACCCTCGCCGTGCAGGTTCGACAAATGTTTTTATCCAATCGGTTAAATACCCCCTGAATTGCTTCAACTTTTGTATCAAACAAATAGTGTTCTTCTTTGAGTTTCTCAATATAACCACCGCGTTCTAAAATGGCGTAATTATTCGCTTTAAGATTTGAGAAATACAACCCGCCACCGATTTCTCTTCGTCGATGTGATTCTTGGGTGAGTGTTTCTGCTCCTGCCACGTCGATAAAGTTAATTCCTGTGCTAATAATCAACACGTTAGGTTCAGGAATCTCCTGAAGTTTCTTTGCTGTATAATTAACTGCACCAAAGAACAATGAACCATCAATTCTAATGATTCGACATTGCGGACATTGTTTAAGCGGTTTCTTTTCAATATTTGTTAAACGGTGGTGCAAAATATCATCAGTATCGGGCGCAAGCGTAACAATACGGGGTTTTGAGGTACGATTCAAATAAATAACTAATGACAACATTACGCCCACATAAATCGCAAATTCTAATTCTAAAAATAACGTGGATAAAAAAGTGACCGCTAAAATTACGATTTCTGAATGGCTCGTTTTGATAATCGTTTTGATATGATGAAAGTCAATCAAATTGTAAGAAACGAGTAATAAAATTCCCGCCATACTTGGGATAGGAACATAAGCGGTAAGAGGTGCAATTAATAAAATAATAAGCCCTAAAGAAATCGCTGCAAAAATTGCTGCCATTGGTGTTTGAGCACCCGCTTCGTAATTCACGCCCGTTCGGGTAAAAGAACCGGAAGCCGCATAACCTGAGAAAAACGATCCCACAACATTAGATAAACCTTGTCCAATAAATTCTTGATTGCCATCGATCATTTGGTGAGAACGGGTTGCAACGGATCGAGCAATTGAAACCGCTTCGACTAATCCTAACATAGCAATTGCGAGTGCACTGGGTGTTAATATCTTGATGTTTTCTAAACTTAATTCTGGCATTGACAATGGCGGCAATTGGGCTGGTAATGCACCTACCAATTTAATGTGATGGGTTTCTGCACCTAACCCGACCGCCATGAGCGCACCCACAATCATCGCAAACAACATATTCGGTAATTTTGGAAAGAACTTTTTGAGCAACAGTGAAATAGAAATCGTAACAACTGCAACGCTAAGTGCATAAAGATTGGTTTGAGGAAGTGCATAGAACAAGTTAATCATTGTGTGAACAAAAGATTCACCCGATGGGATTTCTACGCCTAACATATTTTTGAATTGACCCGTTGCAATTAAAACCGCCGCGCCCGCCGTGAAACCGATTACAACAGAGTGAGAAACGAAATTAACCAATGTTCCCATTCGCGCCAAACCTAAAAACAATTGAAATAATCCCGCCAAAAACGTCAAAGTGAGTGCTAATGTGATGAATTCAGGGCTACCCACGTCAGCGAGGGGATTTAACGTGGTAAAAATTACAATCGACATTGCAACGGTTGGACCCGAGATCAAATGCCACGACGAACCGAATAACCCTGCAATAATCGCGGGGACAATGGCGGCGTACAAACCGTATTCGGGCGGCAAACCCGCAATCATCGCATACGCAACCCCTTGAGGCAAAACAATAATTGCGCCCGTAATCCCTGCAAGCAAATCCGCCCGCAACGAAGTTTTATTAACCTTCGAAATCCACTGCAAAAACGGAAAAACACGCCACCAAAATCCACTATTCGACGACGAAATGTGAGAAATAGCCAAGATCGTTACTCCATAAAAATAAATAATTCCAGAAACAGCTCAAATAACACAACCACTTTCATTAAATAAGCAGCGATTCAACCACTTGAAAATTAAGCAAAATATGATAGAAATTAAATGAAGCAATTACGCTTGTTAATTTCTTTAAGCGTCGCCACAAAGAAACCCGATCAATACCGATTATTTGTGCCGCTAAACTCTGATTTCCATTCGTTTCTTTTAATACCCATTGAATGTACTCTTGCTCAACTTCTTGTAAAGAAGGAATATGCCCATTTTTTCTTTGAAGAAATTTAATATTTGTTTCACGCAAATGATGAGGTAATTGCTCAATTCCAATTTCGTCAGTCGCGCTAATAGCTACCCCGCGTTCAATTATATTTTCTAACTCTCGAACATTTCCCGGAAAGTCATAGTTCTTCAACAAAGTTAAAGCCTCTGAAGTCAATATTTTTACGGATTTATTCATTAAAACGGCGTGTTTTTGTAAAAAGTAATCAGCAAGTAGTGGAATATCACTTCGACGTTGTGATAAAGGAGGAAGGTGCAAATTAACCACATTTAGGCGAAAATACAAATCTTGACGGAAAATACCTTCTTGAATAACTTGATGAATATTTCTATTTGTTGCTGCAATAAAACGAATATTTGCTTTAATTGGTTGGGGATTTCCTAAGCGAAAAAACTCTCGTTCTTGAGTAAGACGTAATAGTTTCACTTGCATAGATAAAGACATTTCTGTGATCTCATCGAGAAAGAGAGTTCCTCCTTCCAC
The DNA here is from genome assembly GCA_041161065.1 of Pseudomonadota bacterium. Classification (GTDB taxonomy): domain Bacteria; phylum Pseudomonadota; class Gammaproteobacteria; order Beggiatoales; family Beggiatoaceae; genus DYRG01. The sequence goes on from JBEAVE010000014.1 coordinate 33,863, forward strand.
CGTTTCTAGCAAACCTGATTTGTAATTATACGCGCCCGTAAATGCCCCTTTCTCATGTCCAAATAACTCATTAACCAATAAATCTTCATTGAATGCGCCGCAGTTGATTGCTAAATAAGGTTGCTCACAACGATGACTGTATCGGTGTAAATATTTCGCAAGGAGTTCTTTACCTGTTCCACTCTCTCCCGTTAAAAGAACATTACAATTTGTTGGCGCGATTTGTTTCGCCATTTGTAATAAGTTTTTCATTTCTGAATGCTGCGTAATTAACCCTCCATTTTCCTGAAATTGCTCGGAGGACAAATAATTTTCTTCCATCACACACCCTAATTTTCTCTATGAAACCACCCTTTATTTCATTATGTAATAAATGGTTAAAAAATGCAACATTTATTAATCCATTAAACTTTAAGTATTTTTTTGAATGGTATTTCAAAAATATTGTATTTTGTAATATAAATCCGCTGAATATGTTAATAAAACAGCATATAAACAAATACTTATTTTGAGGCATAAAAACTGCTTTAGAAATGCTTTTTTGCAGAAAACACAATTGAGGAAGCTATCTTATGTTAATTGCACTGTTCATGGCGTTTGAAAAATGGCAAACCCTGTTTTCTTTTGTTACCGTAAAAGAGGAAACGTTGTTATTAGAAAAAAGTATTTCTCATCTCTTAACAACAGGACAAAGAAAATGAATAACAAAATGGTATTGTACACATTCATTTTAGGTGTGATGAGTGGGAGTTTGTATTTTTTGTTATGGTGGTTAGAAAAACCGATTATGTTTTATAGCAAGCAGGGACAGTGGTATTTTATTATACCGATTGCAATTGCTTTTGTATTTTCATTGGTACATGGGGCTTTCACGGGTTATTTCTGGGAAGCGTTGGGAATTAAAGCTAAATCGACTAAAGAAAAATAAGGAATATCGAGTATGTTACAGTCTTCTAATTTTCGAAGAATTTTGTTGTTGTTTGTTATCTTGGGGGCATTTCAATTTGTTTTGTGGACGACGTTTTCACCGATGGTTAATGCGGTTGATGTATCTCCACAAACGGCTGTTCAAACAGTGGGTTATCCTGATTTGAATTTGAGCAATGTCATATTTTTATTGTTAGTTGGATTTGTGGGTGGATTGGTTAGTGGTTTTATTGGATCTGGCGGTGCATTTGTTTTAACGCCAGCAATGATGAGTATGGGTGTACCCGGTATTGTTGCGGTTGCAAGTAACATTTGTCACAAGTTTCCCAAAGCCTTAGTGGGTGCAATGAAACGGGCGAAATATGGACAGGTTGATGTGAAACTTGGATTAGTTATGGGAATGTCTGCTGAAGCGGGAGTTTTGTATGGTGCGCACATTCAAGAAAGCATTAAGAAATCATTAGGAGATAGTGGTTCAAATTTGTATGTTTCGTTGGTATTTGTCGTGGTGTTAGCAATTGTTGGAATTTATGTATTGCGTGATGCGTGGAAAATGAAACGTTCTGCCGAGCCAGAAAAAGAGGAAGTAACCGCATTAGCCCGTTGGATTCAATCAATCAATATTCCTTACACGATGGTATATTTTCCAAGTTTGAAAGCGAGGATTTCTGTTTTAGTCACTTTGCCCTTAGGATTTGCGACGGGAATGTTGGCGGCGACCATTGCGGTGGGTGGATTTATTGGCGTGCCAGCGATGATTTATGTGTTGGGCGCGCCGAGTTTGATGGCTTCCGCGACCGAATTGGTGATTGCATTTGTGATGGGATTGGGCGGCACGATCAAATACGCATGGAGCGGATTCGTTGATGTCCGTTTAGCGATGATTATTTTGGCGGGCTCGCTGTTTGGAATCCAATTGGGCGCAATCGGCACAACTTACGTGAAACCTTACATGGTGAAACTCGTTATGGGCACTATTATGGTTTTAGTTCTATTAAGTCGCGGCTTAATGATTCCCATTTATTTAGCGGAATTGAACTATATTTCTCCCATTGAGAAAAACGTTTCAACGTTAGTGAGCAATGTGAGTTTTGTGATGTTGATTGCAGCGTTATTGGTCGGCGGTGTGATTGTTTTATATGCGTTATGGTCTGGACATCGGGCGCATCATTTGGAACAACAAGGCAAATAATCGCGTCTGCATCAATGAAAAGCCTTTCCTGTGTGATGCGGGAAAGGTTTTTTTTATGGCAACGGTCGGCGTTTCGTTCAACCCATTGATTTTAGGGAGGCGTGTAACCTTGAACACCGGTGAGGGTTGCGCCATCGGTTTGCATACCGCCTGTTTTTGCGCCGCGCAGGTTTGCACCCGTGAGATTTGCCCCGCGCAGGTCTGCCCCCGACAGATTTGCCCCGCGTAAGTTTGCGCCGCGTAAATTCGCACGTTTAAGGTTTGCGCCCGCTAGATTTGCCCCGCGTAAATTCGCGCTCGCCACGATGGCATTCGAGAGATTTGCTCGCGATAAGTTTGCGCTACGCAGGTTAATGTTGCCCAATTTTGCGTTTCGGAGGTTTGCGCCATTGAGTTGCGCGCGCGCCAAATTTTCGCCTTCCAAACCGGCGGACACCAAATCGCAGCGGGCACACTGTTTGTTTTTTTTCAATTTTTCGACATGGCTCGAGTTGGCTGCTTGTGCGCTGTTGTGAAGCGCGCCGAAAGCCAACATTATCGTAAAGCCAAGATAAAACAGCTTTTTCACCTTGCGTCCGTCGCTTTTGTTAGTCCAATAATTTAGTTGCCCGACCTATCTCACCTAACATCTTAAAATTAACCGCAAACATTCTGATAAGTGAGATATTTTTGGGTTACGTTGTTGCCCTATCTTACCCTGATTTCAGGTTATTTACTACCAGCGCGGAGAATAATTGCGCCCAGCGGTGGTAAAGTGAGTTCTAAAGAGCAGGGTTGATTCATCCAAGCGTGGGGTTGGGCGATTAAGCCGCCGCCGTTTCCCACATTACTTCCGCCATAATACACGGAATCCGAGTTAAATATTTCTTGATAATCGCCCGCCTTGGGCACACCGATTCGGTAATGTTCGCGCACCACCGGCGTAAAATTCACCACCACGACCACGAAATCATCTACTGATTGGCGTAGAAATGTCAAGATCGATTGTTGCGCGTCGTGGCAATCAATCCAGCTAAATCCCTGCCATTCAAACTCAAAATGATGCAATGCAGGAAGCTCATGATACAACTTATTTAAATCCTTCACCAATTGTTGCACGCCGCGATGGTAATTATAATCTAAAACAAACCAATCTAGCTCATTTTGCGCGTCCCATTCGTTTCCTTGCGCGAATTCTGTGCCCATAAAGAGCAACTTTTTGCCAGGGTGGGTAAATAAGTAGCTGTATAATAAGCGTAAATTGGCGAATTTTTGCCATTCGTCGCCGGGCATTTTGTGAAGCATCGAGCTTTTGCCGTGCACCACTTCGTCGTGAGAAAACGGCAGCATAAAATTTTCATTAAACGCATATAGCATACTAAATGTTAGCCAATCATGGTGAAATTGGCGATAAATCGGCTCACAACTGATGTACGACAGCATATCGTTCATCCAGCCCATATTCCATTTCATGCTGAATCCGAGCCCGCCCAGCCACGTCGGTCGAGTGACTTGGGGCCACGCGGTGGATTCTTCGGCAATAATCACTGCCCCCTGAAATTGACCGTGCGCGACGGCGTTTAATTCTCTAAGAAAATCAATCGCTTCTAAATTTTCTCGACCGCCATATTGATTGGGAATCCAATCCGTTCTCGAATAATCCAAATACAGCATCGACGCGACCGCATCGACCCGCAAACCGTCTAAATGAAATTCTTCAAGCCAATAAATTGCGCTGGAAATCAAGAAGGTACGCACTTCATTGCGACCAAAATTGTAAATCAAGGTCGACCAATCTAAATGCTCACCTTTGCGGGGGTCTTCATGTTCGTAAAGTGCCGTTCCGTCAAATCGCGCCAAACCGTGTGCGTCTTTGGGAAAATGCGCCGGCACCCAATCTAAAATCACACCGATGTCATGTTTGTGACAATAATCCACAAAGAAACGAAAATCATCAGGCGTTCCAAAACGACTGGTCGGTGCAAAGTAACCCGTTGTTTGATAACCCCAAGAGCCGTCGTAAGGATGTTCGGTAATGGGTAACAACTCGATATAACTAAAACCCATTTCTTTAACGTATTTAACTAATCGATAAGCTAATTCACGGTAATTTAAAAACTCTCCATTTTCAGCGCGTTGCCACGATCCTAAATGCACTTCATACACGGACATTGGCGCGTGCAACCAATCGCGCTGACTACGTTTTTCGAGCCATTCTTGATCCGTCCAAGCGTGCTCAGATGGCGCAATCGTGATCGATGCGTTGGCGGGGCGCATTTCGAAATGTTGTCCGTAAGGGTCTGATTTTAGAGATAAAAGCCCAGTTTCGCGTTGGCGGATTTCAAATTTGTACTCAACTCCCGCGCCCAAATTGGGGATAAATAATTCCCACACGCCATTTGCGTGAACGTGCATGGGGTGACACCGCCCGTCCCATTGATTGAAATTTCCGACCACGCTCACCCGCTCGGCGTTCGGCGACCACACCGCAAAGCGCACGCCAGAAATTCCATCAATTTCAATCAGATGCGCGCCCATAAATCGATAAGCGTGTCGATGTTTGCCTTCGCTGAACAAATGCAGATCAAAATCGCTTAGTGTTGGAGAAAAGGTATAAGGATCAAAGCGTTGCTGAACATTTCCTTCGCTATCTGTCCACCGCAATTGATAATGATCGGGGATTTTTTTTGTGCCGCGCCATTCAAAGAAATCGCTGTCGGGCAGGCGTTTGAGGGCGAGATTTCCTTCGACAATTTCAACGGCTTGAACATTAGGCAAAAAAGCTCGAACAACGGTTTGTTTGGTGGTTTTTGATTTACCCAATATTTCATACGGATTATGGTGTTGCGCGAGCGCAAGTTTTTCTAATTCGGCTTTTAAAGTCATTTTAGGCATGGCTATTTTCCTCTCATTATAAAAATAAATATGGGGGTTTCTATGAAAAGAACCGAACCTAATTCAAATATAGCAGATTAAGTTCGGTTTTTGATGATAATTAAGATTAACCTAATGCGGCGAAAATGTGATCGCGAATTTGATCAACTGTCCCAACGCCTTGAATACGCACATATTTAGGCGCGTTTGCTTCGCCATTTTTTGACCACGCAGAATAATATTCAATCAATGGTTCGGTTTGATCATGATAAACGGTCAAACGGTGGCGGACGGTTTCTTCGGCATCGTCGGCGCGCTGGATTAAATCTTCGCCGGTTTCGTCGTCTTTGCCGTCGACTTTGGGCGGATTGAACATCACATGATAGGTTCTGCCCGACGCAACGTGGACGCGCCGCCCGCTCATGCGTTTGATGATTTCTTCGTCGTCGACCGCGATTTCAACCACGCAATCCAATTTCACGCCCGCCGCTTTCATCGCATCGGCTTGCGGAATCGTGCGCGGAAACCCGTCAAACAAAAATCCATTCGCGCAATCAGGTTCGGCGATTCGATCTTTGACCAATCCAATGATGATGTCGTCGGAAACCAATCCGCCCGCGTCCATGATTTTTTTGGCTTCCAAACCGAGCGGCGTGCCAGCTTTGACGGCGGCGCGCAACATATCGCCCGTTGAAATTTGGGGAATGTTATATTTTTCAGTGATATATTTGGCTTGCGTGCCTTTTCCCGCGCCGGGTCCACCTAACAAAATTAAACGCATATTGTCTCCTTCGTTTTTCTGTGCGATAAAATTCGCTATTATGCCGTGTTAGCGACCAAATGAGTATGCAATGAAATTTATGGCAATCAAAACTAACCTTACAAAACGCGATAATCTTCTATAATATTGCTTTGCAGCATTTCACAAAACTACGGATTATTCCAATGTCTAAATTTTATAATCTAAGCATTTTCAGCAAGATACTGATCATTATTATTTTTGTGTTATCGGGTTATGCCGTCACACAAAGCATCTTTGTTTATTTTCAAATAAATGAGGAATTTTTAGTCCAGAAAAATAAAATTATCGATAGCAAAAAAGCCGAAATTACCGAAAAAATGAACATGGTGTACGAATGGGCAAAACAAGTTTATCAAGAAGAAAGTAAAATCGAAAACATTGAAAAAAACTCGCGCGACAAATTAAAAAGTATTATCGATTTAACCATTAGCGGATTAGAACAACAATACCACAGTTTGAAACAAGTGGGCATCGATGATCAAACCATTCAAATGCAATTAAAAAATTATTTACGACAAATCCGTTACGACAATGGAACAGGTTATATTTTTACTTATAATTTGAAAGGAACAATCATTAGTCACGCCGATCCAGAATTAGAAAATAAGTTCTTCTTAAATAAACAAGATGCCGTTGGAAAATATTTCGTTCAGGAATTTATGGATATTGGAAAAAGCCCCGAAGCTGAAGGCTTTAGTAATTATTATTGGAATAAACTAGGTTACGATAAACCTCAATTGAAAGTTTCTTATTTGAAAGTCTTTCAACCTTATCAGTGGTTAATTGGCGCGGGCATTTATGTTGAAGATGATTTGTCCGATTTGAAAATGAAGATTGCAAAACTAATTACTTCTTATTTCTACGACATGGGCAAAACAAAAAGAAATTATTTCTTTATTTTAACCGAAGAAGCCGTTGAAGTTTTAAATGGTGGATTTCCAGAACTCAATGGAAAAAGTGTTTGGAATTTGCAAGATAGAGAAGGGCATTTCTTTGCGCGAGAAATGATTGCAACGGCGCGAGATTCTACCTCACAAAATGGATTTGTCGAATATCTTTGGAAGCGTCCTCTTTCGCATGAAAAAACCCAAAAATTAACCCGCGTTCAATGGTTTGAACCTTTTAGATGGACAATTGCAACGGGTATTTATTTAGACGATTTAGGCATTGAAGAAATGCAACAAGAATTGCAACAAAAAACCTATCAAATTATCCAAAAAATTGCTTTATCTGGCAGCATCTTTTTTCTAATCGGAATTTTAATGAGCATGAGTTTAGTGAGTATTTTGATTAAACCGCTTATTTTGGCGAAAAATGCCGCTGAAGAAATCGCTAAGGGGAATTTTTCTCAAGAAATTGTTTATGATGCAAAAGATGAAATTGGTCAATTGATTTTCACGCTAAATACCATGACTAAACAATTAAAATTATCATTTGATCAACTTAATCAAAAAAATAAAGAACTGACTATTTTAAATCAAGATAAAAATGAGATTTTAGGGATTGCTGCGCACGATTTGAAAAATCCTTTGTCGGGGATTTTAGGGCTTTCTGAAGGAATTTTAGATTCAAATGGAAATATATCAACGGAAGATTTAATGGAATATACTAATATGATTAAAGAAAGTGCGGAAAGAATGTTTCTCATTATTACTAATTTATTAGATGTTAATGCGTTAGAATCTGGCGCAATTACGGTTCAATTAAAACCCATAGATATGTTAGTCATTTTGAAACGTAGTTTGCACGATTATAAAGAGCGTGCTAGAAATAAACAACTGACTTTACATTTAATCGCAGATGAACCATTTTATCTAGCGCAAATTGATCAAAACTTAACGCTACAAATTGTAGATAATTTGATTTCAAATGCGGTTAAGTATTCGCCGCCGAATAAAAACGTTTATGCGCGGTTAATTCATCGAGAAAAAGTGATTCGTTTTGAAATTCAAGATGAAGGACAAGGGTTGAGCAAAGTTGATCAACAAAAACTCTTTAGTAAGTTTCAACGGTTGAGCGCGAAACCAACGGGTGGTGAACATTCTACTGGATTGGGTTTGTTTATTGTAAAGAAACTGGTTGATGCGCAGGGAGGTACAATTTGGTGTTACAGCGAATTAAACAAAGGCGCAACATTTGTGGTTGAGTTTCCTCTCGCCGTATAATAAGAATTGAAATGTAAGTTTATTTGTAATAAGTATTTCTCGTGAAATGGGAGTGATATAACAAAATCTTTATTGAATTTTATAGTTATAACACTACCCAAATATTACCAATTATTTTTCAATATTCTGAATTCTTTAAGTTGTTTGAAAAAAAGCGATTTACTTTAAGAATCTCAACATTGAAAAAATGCCAATTGCCACTAAACCAACGGTAACAAATAACCATAACCAACTTAAAGAAGAATGAGAGGATTTTTCTTTAATGAGAGGAGAGGAAATTGGGGTTGGAATGGGTATTTGAGTGGCGTGTTTTCGAAGGGAAGGCGGGTGTTTTTGGGTGCTTTGTCTGAGAATCATTGGCACGTCATTTAAAGAGGATTCTGTTTTAAGTGATTGATCATAAAGCACTCTTTTGGTCGGATCGATTAAAGTTTGGCTGGCTTCTTTAATGGCGGCGGATTTGCGTTGAACGGACTCTTTGATTTCAACTAATGACGCGGCGGGTGAAACTTCTAAAATTGCGTAGTCGTAGGCATCGCCACTTTCGGCGCGACCGGCGCATTGTTGCAGGCGTTCGAAGGCTTCTCTAAACTCATTTAAGCGGGTTTCTGCCGCCACTCTAATCACTTCGGGTTTGACCGTATCATGCGGAATTCCCAGCAATAAATAGTAATCTTGGTTCATTGTCGTTTGTCCTTTTAGCGATTCATTGACGAATTCTTCACGCAAGTACTATTCCAAAAATCGGCGCGAGAAACCAATAATTCCTCCCATCTATCAAACCACTCATTAAACAGGGTGGAAAAACAAAAGGGAGGATATTGAGAAATTGTTTCTAACCCACCGCTTTCTCAAGCATCGGTTTAAGTTCGCCCTTTTGATAAAGCTCTAATGTAATATCGCAACCACCAATCAATTCTCCTTTCACATAAATTTGAGGAAAAGTAGGCCAATTTGCAAAGCGCGGGAGATTTTCAAAGATTTCTTGATCCGCTAATACATTGACATAAGCGAAGGGAACACCGCAGGCTTGTAATGCTTGGGCGGCGCGAGATGAGAAACCACATTGCGGCATTTTAGGCGTGCCTTTCATATAAATGATAATGGGGTTTGTGGTGACTTGTTCTTTAATGCGTTCTAAGATGTCCATTTCAGTCATTTCCTCTTAATTTAGAAACCATAACAACAGGGTGAACTCCTCCATATTTCTTTTGCGATTTAATGCGCGACGATGCAAAGCAGAGTAACAATTACTTAAGCATACACCGCACCCAGTTTACTCAATAATGATTTGATACCATGTCCAAGTCATTTGTGAGCGATCTTCATTAGTAAAACCCTCGTAAATATTGACCGTTTTTCCATCAAAATTCAATCCACCGTGAGCGGGCGATAAATTTAACATCGTGAAATTAAAACCACTCACATTTTTTAATTCTTTAGACAAATCCATGGCAGCCCAAGGTTGGCGATGTCCTAGAAACGGAGAATTGTTATTAAAAGGTACTAATTGGTAATTATCTCCTGCTTTGCTAATTTGCCAGAATTGCTCAGCGGGTTGATTAAATGGAAATTGTATAATAAAAAATAGAGATTTATCTTCAATCCAATTATCAGATTCAGGGACTTCCATTGGCAAAACAATATTGACTGAGCGTTTGTCATTTCCGCGTAAAATCATACGATAAGGAGGATGTTTGTCGTCAAGTTTCTCAGCTGCAGGCACTGAAATCGTAATTTCAACGGGAATCAAATGAGGAGGAATTGCACTATCACTTAATGTCATCGTTGTTTTGCCCGGTCCAATCGCTTCAAAACTTAAGAAATCTCCACCTTGATAAGGGCTTAGTTTTACCATTTTTGCATCGGGCATTTTGGTAGGAACAATAAAGCGAGTTCCTTCCCCTCCTTGCAAATAGTTGCTATACATATCACCCACTCTCAATAAAATCCAGTCTTCTGCTTTAAAAACAGGTTGATCATTTGCTTCAATTGTAATGAGTGCGTTATCAGTACCCAGAGCCGTATTATCTGAGGAATTGAACAAATAAATCCTCAAAACTTCAGCATCTTCCTCTTCTTGATCGTCTTTAATTTCAAAGTTAATTGTTTTTGAAGTTTCATTCGCTTTGAAAGTCAGTTTGCCTTGGGGTTCACCGGTAAATTTGAAATCCATATATTCTTCGGCACTAATGGACTGAATAAGGTATTCAACACTTGCTTCGCTGTTTACATTTCCTTCACGATGAACAACAAGTGAGTATTTTTGAGAGATTTCTGGAAGACGGACAGTTGTAATACTGTTAATGTTATTTAACGGAGCAATTTGGTTTTTCTCATCAACTAACGAATGAATAGAAATCTGGTTATCTGGAGGAGAAACTTGCTTATTGGAACTTTGAGTGGTCACTTTGAGAGGATAACTTAAAGAACTCACCAAATAGTTTTGTTGGGTTTGATGGGCGGGCGTATGTGTTTCAACCACAAAGTAATAAGTCGAAGCAGGATTCAAATGATTTACGGTATGAAGTGCCGTTGATTTATCAAGGGTTGTTTCTCCACTATGAGTGTAAGGACCATTCGCCTGCGTTCCATACCAAACGCGATAGAAACCAGCATTCTCGGCGGCAAAGGGCAGGGTTTGCCAAGTTAAGGAAACAGAGGTATCTGTTATATGGCTAGCGGTAACATCGAGTACTGGTAAAGTTTGAGTTTGTTCCCAAGAAGGTAATAACAAATTACCTATTAGTTCAGTATGTTTAGTTGTTAAAAAAGTGGCTAAGTCGGTATCTTGCGTAAATAACTGATTATAACGCAGGCTAAGACCCGTTTTATTGGTTAATTCGTGCAATAGTTTAAAACTACTTGGAATTTCACCTGAAAAATTATTATCTTGCAAATATAAGCGTTCCAATTTACTTAAATAACCAAGTTCGGCAGGAAGATTTCCAGTCAGTTGATTTTCATGTAAATGTAGCCACACCAATTCTTTAAGATTTCCGAATGATGCCGGAATTTTTCCAGATAACTGGTTGTGTTCTAAGAAGAATTTTTTTAAATTGACCAAATTACCTAATTCAGCAGGAATTTGACCACTTAATTGATTATAACGCATATATAAATCAGTTAAAGCAGTCATATTACCCATTTCGGGTGGAATTGTCCCAGTTAGTCTATTATAATCAAAGTCTAAGCGAAATAATTTTTTCAATTTTCCCCATTCAGGTGGAATAGTTCCTCCTACATGGTTAATATCAATATCAAATACCAATAAATTGCTCAAATTACCGATTTCTGGCGGTAACACTCCCTCCAAATGATTACTGAACAACACCAAATATTCAAGGTTTTGTAATTGACCAAATTCATGAGGAATCTGACCGGTTAAGTGATTGTTATCTAAAGCTAATCTTTTAACATTGGACAAATTACCTAATGAAGGGGGAATTGAACCCGTGAACAAATTACCGCTAAGTACCAATGTTTTGAGCTTGTTAAGATTACCTAATTCGGGAGGGATTTCTCCACTTAATTGATTAGTTGCCATCCATAACGATAGCATTTCTTTAAAATTACCGTATTCAGGAGGAATTGAACCCGTAAAATAATTTTCATCTAAATAAAGCTCTTTTAAATTGGGAATTTGTGGTAAGAAACTAGGTAAATTTCCCGATAAACGATTACCAACCAATTCTAAAGAATTCAAATGGGTTAAATTGATCAATTCTTGAGGAAGTTCATTGCTTTTCAAGTTGTTTTTAGCCAAAGACAAAGCAGTCACAAATCCGTCTTCAACAGAAACCCCAAACCAAGTATTACAAGGTGTTAGCGTATCCCAGTTTGTGTTATTTATCCATTCTTTGCCATTTGTCGTGTTATAGAGAGCAACCAATGCTTGGCACTCACTTTGAGGAACGCCTGTTATATCAGTTTGTTCGCAATTTGTAACACTATGAGCATTTACACTCATCATTAACAAATAAAGCATTATTAATAATTTTTTTGTTTTCATAAAACCACCTAAAATTAAGCTGCCAATTAGCAGTTATTAGTATAGAGGATAAAACTATTTGCATCAAAGGAAATTTGGTGGTGTAACTCGAGAGTTAGGCTTTATAGGTAGTGTATAAATCAAGATGATATAATAAAACGTAAAAATAAAGAAAAAGAGAGGGCAGTAGTGTAAAGTTGGGTGATGGCGCAAAAAAGGTAGTAATCAATAAAATTATATAAATATTTGTCATCTTCTATTGATCACGACCTAGTTTTCTTTATTGCAGAAACGTTAATTGAGCGAGCAACATTTCATCGCCAGAAATCACTTTTGTTCGCCAATCCCCACAGTTTTTACATAACAAATGATTTGGCACAACCTCGCTTTCTACATGACATTGTGTGCATTTCACCCGCACAGGAATGCTCTCAATTATTAAATCTGCGTTCTCTGCACAACTTCCCGCCGCTGCAATCGGAAAAGCCTGTTTCAAAAGCGCACTTTCTACCCCTGCTAACAAACCAATTTTCAAAACAATTTTCTCGACTTGTTTCGCTTGATGTTGCTGCGCAAGGGTTTCAACTTGGGAAATAATCGACTGACAAATCGCTAATTCATGCACGGCTTATTTCACCTTGGCTGCTTTTGTAAAGTGAATCCAGTTGCTCTCCTTGTTCATTAACTATTTCCACTAATAACGGCATTTTTCCTAATGCGTGTGTTGCACAAGATAAACACGGATCATAAGCTCGAATGGCAACCTCAATATGATTGAGCAATCCTTCCGTGAGTTCTTTACCATTCAAATAGTGATTTGCAACCTGCCGAATCGATTCATTCATTGCTTGATTATTATTTGTCGTAGAAACAATTAAATTGGCTTTGGTAATCAAATCATTCTCGTCAATTTTGTAATGGTGAAATAACGTACCACGAGGGGCTTCAATGACACCAATTCCTTCAAACTGTTTATGACCCGTTGTAACCAAATCATTACTCATGGTTTTCTCATCAAGCAATAACTCTTTAATGCTTTCTGCAGAATGCAAGGCTTCAATCATTCTTGCCCAATGATAAGCTAAAGAACTTTGCACGGGTTTTCCTTGCTCAAGTTGTTTGAAAACTTGGCGTTCTTGCTCGGCTTTTGGCGTGGAAATAAAATCGCAATTGTTCACTCGTGCTAAAGGTCCAACGCGATACCAACCTTTATCTTTTCCTTGCGAAACAATAAACGGGAATTTCATATAAGACCACGACCGGACTTCTTCATGAATCAGATCAAAATAGTTGCAATAATCTACATGATCAAAAATGGTTTCACCATTGGGTTTGCGTGCTCTCAATCCACCATGATACAGTTCTAATGCGCCATCTTCACGAATCATGCTCAACATATTGCTTTCAATTCGAGCAAAATCGTGATGAAATTGGGGGTTGTTCAAATAGACTTTTTTAATCAAATTTACCGCATTTTGTGACCACTCAATGATTTGATCAATATCTTTCAAGAGAAACGCATGATCTTCTTTACTTAATGCTTTATTTACTCCCCCTGCAATCGCCGCATTTCCATGCACCCTTTTTCCTGCGATGACTCTAATAACCTCTTGACCATACTTGCGTAATTGAATGCCTTGCATACCAATTTCTGGGTATTCTGCAACCACACTTAAAATATGGCGGTGAGAAACATCGTCATTAAAACCAAATAACAAATCAGGCGACGCTAAATGAAAGAAATGCACGGCATGAGATTGTAAGGTTTGTCCAAAGTGCATCAAACGCCGTAGATTATTTGCAGCGGGTGTTAGTTGTTTTACGCCCACGATTTGATCAATTGCTTTCGCTGCAGCCAAATGATGGCTAACGGGACAAATGCCGCACAAACGTTGCACCAAAACAGGAATTTCCCAATACGGTCTTCCCTGAATAAACTTTTCAAATCCTCTAAATTCTACAATGTGCAAACGCGCTTGTTGGATATGATTTTCTTTATCAACTAATAAAGTAACTTTGCCGTGACCTTCTACTCTTGTAACGGGTTCAATGACCACTCTTTTCAAATTCTCTGTTGAAACGGCTGTTTCTAATGCACTCATGGTTATTTCCTCAAATTATTTTTAAGTTAAATCCTCTGTATAATTCTTTTAATCTTTTATTCAGAAGAAGAGGTGGGTTGATTGGTGGTACGAATTGCTTCGGCGGCATAAATTGCTCGAGAAAGATCGCTCATTCCACCCAAACTACCCGTGACATTTGTTGTATCGATTGGCATCATTAAAATTTTTTGATTGTCAGAAATCGCAAGTGCTTTTAATGCTTCAATATATTGCACTGCTACAAAATAATTAACTGCCTGCATATTACCTGTTGAAATGGCTTTGGACATTTGAGCAGTTGCTCTCGCTTCGGCTAATGCAGAGCGTTCTCGGGCTTCTGCTGCACATTGTTCAGAATATAACTTTGCGTCCGCGCGCGACCGTTCTGCTTCGGCTTCCCCTTCGGCTAACAAAATGGAGGATTCTTTCTCTCCTTCTGCTCGACGAATTGCAGCGGCTTTCTCTCCTTCTGCAAAAATGGTAGCTGCCCGTTTTTCTCTCTCTGCAGTTAATTGTTTAGTCATTGCTGCAACCAATCCTTCTGGCGGTTTTATATCTTGAATTTGCACCCGCAAAACATTTATTCCCCATTTCTGCGTTGCATCGTGGACTTCTTTCAAAATATCATGACTAAGTTCCTCTCGTTTTGAAAGCAATTCATCTAAATCAATTGAACCCACTGCTCCTCGAATATTTGCTGTCACCAAATGCGAAATTGCTCCCCGATAATCTGAAACTTCATATGAGGCTTTGACCGCATCTTCTACCTTAAAAAACAATACCCCATCAACTAACACCATTGCATTATCTTTTGTAATCACTTCTTGTGAAGCAACATCTAATGTTTGCTCACGAATATCTATCCGATAAGCCATTTTATCGATCACAGGAATCAAAAAATGAAATCCCGGTTTTAAGGTTTTGTTATGTTTGCCAAGTCGCTCAATCAAATATATCCAACCTTGAGGAACAGTACAAATTACAAAAAAAATTACGATGCCTAGTATAATGGCAATTGAAATAAATAGTAAAACAATAGTTAAAATGGTATTCACTTTCTAAATTCCTCTTTTATCATTCACACTCAATGCAATACGAAATCCAATATCATTATCCCAACTCTTTGAATCAACATGATAACGATTAGCACTTCGACAATTAACAGCACTGCTATACCAAGACCCGCCACGCACAACAATTCTTTTATCTATTGCTTGATGTTGTTTTAATATTTTTGTTTCAGATTGATCGCCATAATGCTCACGATATTCAGAGCAAGTCCATTCCCAAACATTACCGTGCATATCACATAATCCAAACCTATTTGGTGGAAAAGTTCCTATCGGTGTAGTCATTTGTTTATAAGTATTTTTGCTATGACTGTTGTAATCATAATTTCCATCATAATTTGCTACATCTGTTGTAATGGTTTCTCCAAAATGAAATGCCGTTAATGTCCCTGCTCGACAAGCGTATTCCCATTCTGCTTCTGTTGGCAAACGATATGATTTATCTGCTTTTTTTGACAATTGTCGACAAAAATCTAATGCTTGAAACCAACTCACTTTTTCTACGGGCAAATTAGCTCCATTAAATTGGCAAGAAAGCCCTTGTTTCATTAACAAAAACCATTGCATTTGAGAAATCGGATATTTAGAAATAAAAAAATCCTCTATTTCTACCCAATGTTGAGGTAATTCATCTGCCATAATACCCAATTCATTAGGCGAAGCCCCCATTAGAAATCGCCCGCCCACAACATAAATCATTTCTAATGCAATACCTTTTCCTAAATCTTCTGTGAATTGCTTTGCTTTGCAAGGTATGGAAGAAATCATTTTGCCATGTTTATCTAATTGAATGGAATTGAAATGAACGGTCTGTAAATTAATCGTTTTTTCTAAAGGTGTTGTTATCAAAACGGGCTTCGTTTTTAATAATGTTTGTTCGGTAGATTTTATTAAATGTACAACCTGTTGATCAGAGAAACCTTCTTTCTGTTTTAATTCTAACAATAGGGCTAAAATTTGATCGGTTTTTGAATGTAGTTGATCGATATTATTTGCAATCATTTCCAAGCGTTCAGAAATGACATCGACAAATCCCTTAAATTGCAAAGAAAAAACTTGAAAATCGCCTAATTGTTGTTCCCAACGTTGCTGGATTTGATATAAAACCTGCGGGGGTTTAACTTGTAAGTGCTGCTGATTAACAATTTGCAAGATTTGTTGTTGGGCTTTTTGCATGTTTCGAAGGTCAATCCACAAACCCTCTTGTTGCAATGCTAAAAAAGTTGTTTGTAATCGCTCATCTTGACGTAATTGCTCATGAAAAAAATAGAGCAACCCATGTCCTAATAATTCTTTATAACGAAAGAAATCAACAATATCCTGATCTAATGTAGTTAGCATTGAAAGTTCATCTAATAACAACGCTGTAATTTTCCAAGATTCATGAGGATTGGTTATTTGAACCAAACCTAATTCTAAATCTTTTTCTCGTAATTTAAATAAATCTTTTTCGTATTTGATGAGCAATTGGCAAGTTTTAATTATTTTAAGCGCAAAATCGGTAAATTCTTTATTTGAAAAATGCTGTGTTTCGACAAAAGGTTTGAAATAGTCTTTGAGGATTTGATGCGCAAATTCACGTTTAACGTTATTGCTCAATAATTTCTTCCATGTAGATGCACGCAATCCTAAACGAATGGCACTTAATATTTGCACATAACTTTTTTGATAGGCTTGAGTGATTTCTAATGCGGTAAAACTGAAATGGTTTTTTAAGATGTCAAGAACAGGTTTTCCAGTCATATTTCCTAAATAAGTAATGACTGGGCTATCCAAAAGAGTTCCTAAAGAATTACAAACCAAATTAGCAAGGGACATAGTTATCTTAAAATGATCGCTAACTTAGAAGAAACTTAGCGATCATATTAACATTACGTTGGATTATAAAGTTCAATCGCGTCTTGCGCCGAACTTCTTTGGGTATTTTTAACGTTATCGGCGCGTTGTTGCTCTAAATTTTCTAAGTAAGCGGGCGTAACATTTCCAGTCACATATTCGCCATTAAAACACGATGCGTCAAACTGTTTAATTTTATTATTTCCTTTACTAGCGGCTTTAAACAAATCCTCTAAATCTTGATACACCAACCAATCTGCTCCAATTGCTTCTGCAATGGCTTCATCACTTCGATTGTGCGCGAGCAATTCTTTTACTGACGGCATATCAATTCCATACACATTTGGAAAGCGAACGGGGGGGGCAGCAGATGCGAAATAAACCTTTTTTGCTCCCGCTTCTCTCGCCATTTGAATGATTTGTTTTGAGGTTGTTCCTCGCACAATTGAATCGTCAATTAAAAGGACATTTTTTCCTCGAAATTCTAAATCAATTGCATTAAGTTTTTGGTGAACAGATTTTTTACGAAGATTTTGCCCAGGCATAATGAAAGTGCGCGGAATATAACGATTTTTGACGAATCCTTCACGAAATTTTAGATTCAATTCGTGTGCGAGTTCTAATGCAGCTGTTCGACTGGTATCGGGGATAGGAATTACCACATCAATATCGTGTTTGGGGTGTAATTTTTGAATTTTACGCGCCAACAGTTTTCCCATACGCAATCTTGCTTTATAAACAGAAATCCCATCAATAATAGAATCAGGGCGAGCAAAATAAACGTATTCAAATATGCAAGGATTATGGGTTGTTTTCTCTGCGCATTGTTGAGAATGAAAGCGACCTTCTATATCAATAAAAATAGCTTCACCGGGAGCAACATCACGAATGATTTTGAAACCCAATACATCAATAGCGACGCTTTCTGATGCAATAATAAATTCATCGCCTTGTTCGGTTTCTCGTTTTCCAAAAATAAGCGGTCGAATAGCGAATGGATCACGAAAAGCGAGAATGCCTTGATTTGGGATTAATGCAACCGCTGCGTAAGCTCCTTTGCACAGTTTGTGGACGGTTTTAACGGCTTGGAAAACATCGCCGACTTCTAATCGGAGTTTCTTACGGCTGACGTTTTGTAATTCGTGCGCTAATACATTGAGCAACACTTCCGAATCAGAATCGGTATTGATATGTCGCAAATCGGTTTTGAAAAGCTCGGATTTAAGTGCATCGACATTTGTCAAATTACCGTTGTGCGCAAATGCAATTCCATACGGTGAATTAACGTAAAAAGGTTGCGCTTCGGCGGAGGAAGAGGGGCAGCCAGCGGTTGGATAACGCACATGACCAATGCCCATATTTCCACGCAAACTAATCATGTGTCGGGTATGAAAAACGTCGCGCACCAAACCATTTTCTTTGCGCAAATACAAACGATTATTTTCACACGTTACAATCCCAGCGGCATCTTGTCCGCGATGCTGTAAAACGGTTAGTCCGTCAAATAATGCTTGATTAACTGGACTCTTTGCAACAATGCCAATAATTCCACACATATAAAAGGCTTCTCTCTTCTCCAACCATTGCCAAATGACCCATTTCAAGCCTGCATTTCAAATCCTGAAGAGCTGGCTACAAATGCGACAACAGCTTAACACAAATGCGCTTTCACTCGCTAAAAAAAACGAAAATATGCGATAATGGAAACGTTTTAAGGTTATTTGAGAGTGTGAATGGTTTATGCGCCATGTAGATACGTTGATTTTTGCGGGGTGGGTGATTCCCGTCGACCCCGAGGGCGTTGTGCTCGAACAGCACGCCATCGCCATTCAAGACGGGCAAATTGAGGGCATTTTACCCGCCGACGAAGCCGTTCGACAATTTTCCGCCCGCATCACCCATCGCCTGCATAATCATGCGTTAATTCCGGGACTTATCAACGCCCACACCCACGCCGCGATGACATTATTTCGGGGTTTTGCGAGCGATTTGCCGTTAATGGAATGGTTGCAACATCACATTTGGCCCGCCGAACAAAAATGGGTTGGCGCGGAGTTTGTCGCTGATGGCACGGGTTTAGCCGTCGCCGAAATGCTCCTCGCGGGTGTGACCTGCTTTAACGATATGTATTTTTTCCCCGACGTAACGGCAAATGTCGCCGCGACAGCAGGAATGCGTTGTTGTGTGGGCTTAATTATCGTAGATTTTCCAACCATTTGGGCAGACAATCCCGCCGCTTATTTTCAAAAAGCCGACGAAGTTTATCAACGTTTTCAAGGACATCAACTCGTTCGCACCGCTTTCGCTCCCCACGCACCTTACAGCGTTTGTGAGGATTCGTTGAAAGAAATCGTGAAACGCGCAGAATCCTATCAAATTCCTATCCATATTCATTTGCATGAAACCACCGCAGAAATCCACCAATATCAAGAAAAACATCACGAACGTCCTCTCAATCATTTAGATCGACTGGGTATGGTCTCTGAAAAATTATTAGCTGTTCACGCAACTCAGTTGAACAATGCTGATATAGCTTGTCTTCAGCATCGGGGCGCGCATATTATTCATTGTCCAGAATCTAATTTGAAACTCGCGAGTGGGTTTTGTCCCGTTGATGAATTGCTCAATTTAGAAATAAACGTTGCTCTCGGTACAGATGGCGCAGCAAGCAATGATGATTTAGATATGCTTGGAGAAATGCACACTGCTGCTTTATTGGCAAAAGGCGTGAGTGGAAATGCTTCCGCTGTGCCCGCCGCTAAAGCTCTGTCAATGGCAACCTTGAATGGTGCAAAAGCCTTAGGAATTCAAGACATTACAGGCTCTTTGACGGTTGGAAAAGCCGCCGACATCGTCGCCGTTGAAATGCAAACTTTCGCCACCCAACCCTTGTATAACCTCTTGTCTCAATTGGTTTATGCGTCGACGCGCGACCAAATTACCGATGTGTGGGTCGACGGGCGGCACGTCGTTAAATCTAAAACACTCACCTCCTTCGATGTCCATGAATTACAAGCAAAAATCAATTATTGGGCAACCAACATCGCTTCCTAATTTCTTCTTCCGATAAGTCTCCTTTTGTTATGAAATCTATTTTAATTATTATCGTTACATGGAATAAAAAAGACTACGTTTTACAATTACTTGCATCGATTGATGGCTTAGATTATCCGCGCGATAAAATCGATATCGTCGTCGTCGATAATGCCAGTAATGATGGAACAACTGATGCCATTCGTTCACAATACCCTTTTGTTCATTTGATTTGTAATGCTGAAAATATCGGAGGAACAGGTGGTTTCAACACGGGTTTGTCGTGGGCATTTCAACAGCCTGAAGAACGTTATGATTATTTGTGGCTTTTAGATAATGATGTTTTAGTGCATCGACGGGCATTAAATGAATTAGTCGACATATTAGAAAAAAATCCTAATGTGGGGGTTTCTGGTTCAACCATGATGCAATTGGATTATCCTTGGCGAATAAATGAAATGGGGGCTTTTTTCAATAGAGAAACGGGACAACTTTCCTTAAATCGCCATGTTGAGGAAATACCGAGTTGGCAATCAAAAAATGTATTAGAACTTGCCGCCGATCAAGATTTGAAATTAAGCACGGTTCTTATGCACTGCCGACCTTTCATGGACGTAGATTATGTGGCGGCGGCTTCGTTGTTAATTCGTGCAAATTTAGCTAAACAAGTGGGTTTGTGGCGGGATTTCTTTATTCATTACGATGATGTGGAATGGTGTTTGAGGATTGGTGAAATGGGTTGGCGTGTAACAGTGGCAGCAAATTCAATTATTTGGCATTTGTCCGCCGCCGCTAAAATTCCTACTTGGGTATTATATTATGACAATCGTAACGTCTTGGTAACATTACAAAAACATGGTGCTGATAAAATAACCATTCATCATAATATTGAATATATTTTGCGTAAAGCAGTTTATTATGCCATTTTAGGAAAACCCGATTTAAGCCAATTACATCAAGATGCAATTAATGATTTCTACGCCGACCGTTTAGGAAAGAAAGCAATCCAATTAACCACGCTTTATCGTAGTAATCAAATTATTGAGGAAGTTTTTAACAATCCAGAAATAAAAACGATTTTAATCGGTAACGTTAATTTGCAAGCAACCAATATTCAATCTGCGTTAATGCAAGCCATATTGAAACGTCCTGATTTAGAAATTACTTTTCTAGCTGAAATAAACGGTTCAAGAACATATCAATTTCCTCGTTCAAAGTTTCTCCATTTGCCCATCAATAGACTTAAACGTTATTGGCAATATTGGCGATTACAAAACCAGTTTGATCTTATTTTACAATCGGATTACGCACCTTATCCTTTAATCGGTTGGTTGGGAAAACAAATTATGTTTGTCAATAATGAAAATTTTTGTGCAAACCCTGCCCCAAAATTAAAAGAAGTTTGGCGTTTTGGCATGGCTTGGTTGAAACACCGTTTGCATTTGAATTGATATGTTGAACTGGCTTTCAAAACCGCTTATTGAACCCACTGAACAACAATTACGACAGTGGGCTAAAAGTGAATGGTTAGAATATCAAGCATGGTTATTTCAACATAGTTTCATTACATTGAATGAATGGCGGGATTTGAGAAATAGAGCAACGCATTGGAAAAAATCCGCCCCGTTGATTAGTATAATTACCCCCGTTTATAATACCCCGCCATCTTATTTGAAAGAATGTTTAGAAAGTGTGCAACTACAAGCCTACCCCTATTGGGAAATGTGTTTGGTTGATGATGGAACAACGCATTTAGAAACATTAGAAATTTTGAAACAATTTTGCTCACAAGATAAACGATTTAAGTTATTTCATTTTTCCCACAATCAAGGTATTTGCGCGGCGACTAATCAGGCAATACAAATGGCTAAAGGAGATTATGTTGCCTTTTTAGATCATGATGATCGGTTGGCAGTTGATGCGTTATTTTACATTGCAGAAATGATTATAGAAAATCAAAACACCGATGTAATTTATACGGACAAAGATATGATTTCTCCGCGCAATCGACGATTTATGCACTTGTTTAAACCAGATTGGTCGCCAGAAACCTTATTATCAGGTAATTATTTATTTCATTTAATGGTTTATAAGCGCGATTTGATTATGCAATTAGGAGGGGTAAGAAACTCATTTGAAGGTTCTCAAGATTATGATTTGATTTTGCGCGCGTCAGACAAAGAAAATCTAAACGTTCAGCATATTTCAAAAGTGCTTTATCATTGGCGACAACATCCGCAATCTGTTTCGCTTAAGCATGAAGTTAAAGATTATATTTATAAAACAGGGATTTCTGCATTAGAAGAAACATTGCAACGGCGGGGTTTGTCTGGCAAGGTGAGTGAAAACCCAAATTTGTGGAGAGGAAACTATCGAATAACATTAACACCGCCTATTTCAAATAGCTGGCAAATTATTCAAATACAAAATTCAGATCAATACATAGAAACTTTATTAAATACAAAGTTAGAAAAAGAGTTTGTTATTATATTAAGTAATACGTTACAATTCAATGAAAATGATCTTATAGAATTGGTTTCATGGTTACAAATATCTAATGTTGCAATGACAACAGGAAAAATTATTAATCAGGATAAGATTATTCATGCAGGGTTAGTGCAATGTTTCAATGGTATTCCTATAAGTCTTTATCAAAATAAACCGATTTCAACAGCAGGTTATATGGCGGTAACAATGTCAGTTAGAAATGTGAGCATTCCTCACCCATTTTGTTGTGCCATTCGTGGAGAAACGATAAAAAAATATCGTGAGCAACTGAAATTATATAAAACAGGTTTTGGTATGTTTGATTTGGCATTACAACTTTTACAAAATAACCAGCGAGTTGTTTATACGCCATTTGCAGTTTTCCAAACTGATCAAGATTTGAATGATTGGCAATTAACTGATAGAGAATTATTTGTGAATACTTGGAAGAAATGGTTAGAAAACGGTGATCCATTTTATAATAAAAATCTAACCTTAAAATTAAATGATATGGGATTAGAACCTTTGGAATTTAACTGAGATAACTTCAATTGGTGTGAAAAAACCGTTAAAAAGGAATAACGACATGCAATTTATTACTAAGTTATTTACACAAACTAGACTAATTTGGGGAATTATTAGTTTTGGGATTTTCTTACGATCCTACCACTATATTTCCAATCGTTCTCTATGGTTAGATGAAGCATTTATTGCTAATTCTATCGTAAATAATTCTTTTTTAGAATTATTTAAACAGCCACTCGAATACGGACACGTTGTTCCGCCTCTATTTTTATTAATGGCAAAAATTCCTACTGTGTTATTTGGAAATAGTGATCTTGCTTTAAGATTGTTCCCTTTTTTATGTAGCATTGCTTCCTTATTTTTGTTTTATAAAGTGGCGAAAACTTATTTATCTCAACGGGCTGTGCCATTAGCAGTAACGTTTCTTGTAATTGGTGAAACTCCAATGTTTTATGCCATTGAAGTTAAGCAATATGGTGTTGATTTAGTTGTTACAATGCTTTTGTTATTATTACCTGCTTATGTGCAGACCGGTCAATTAACAAAGGAAAAATTTATTTCTCTAGCAAGTATTGGTGCCATAGCAACTTGGTTTTCTCACCCCGCTATTTTTGTATTAGCAACTGTTGGTTTATATTTAGCATTTTTCTATTCTTATCAGAAACAATGGAAAGTTGTTATCCATTTAACTACTGTATATAGCATTTGGTTAGCAAGTTTTTTAACAATGTATTTCTTTGTTATGGGCGGTGGTCTTCGAGAAACAATGCCCACCAGCCAATGGTTTTTCCATTTCTGGGAATTAGAAAATGCCTTTATGCCTCATGAAATATTAACAGGGTGGGAGTGGTTATCTCAGCATTATTTTGGGTTATTCAAATTTCCTGCGGGATTTTTTAATTTGAATAAGGTTGCTGGTCTTTTATTTCTTGTCGGTTGTTTTTATTTATTACAATTGAGAGCAAAGAGAACTCTGTTTTTGTGTACTGTTCCTTTAATTTTAACCTTAGTAGTCAATTATTTTTCCCAATACCCATTTCCCATTAATCATCTCATAGCAAGTCGGGTGCTTTTATTTTTAATACCTTGCTTGTACTTAGTAATTGCTGAAGGTACGGTTCAATTTTTGAGAAATCCTTATAAAATAGCAGGCGTAAGTAGTCATGCTATAATTACAACTGCTTTAATTGCATTGCTCATAACAAATCCCACCTTTCAAGCAATAAAGCGTTTACAAGATCGATTTATCATACAAAATATGAAACCGCTTTTTACATTTCTACAAAATCATCGGCTTCCAGAAGATAAGTTATATCTTTATCATTGGGTAGAACCTGCATTCAGGTATTATGCGCCACAGTATGGATTTAACTACAAAGATTGCCATTTAATTCATTCTATTCCCCCCGATGACTTTCTTAAAGAGATTGATTATTTTCGTCGTAATGCGGTTTCTACTACTATAGAATCCACTCACTGTATATTGGGTATGGCTGCTTCTTTTTATGTAACTAAACCTGATTTAGATGCGTTAAAAGGACAAGGAAGAGTGTGGTTAGTATTTGCTCATGTAGATGCAAAAATATATCTCGATTACCTAGATAAAATGGGGGAACGACTAGACGAATTTCCAACTATAGGTGCGGGAGTTTATTTGTACCATTTCTAGGATGTAAATTTTGTTAAATAATTTTTAGAGGATTGAATATGTACAACGGTAAAAAAGTGATTGTGGTAATGCCCGCCTATAATGCAGCGAAAACCATTAGAAAAACGTTTGAAGAAATACCACTTAATATTGTTGATGAAGTGGTTTTAGTCGATGATAAGAGCACTGATGAAACCATTAAAGTTGCTCAAGAATTGGGTATTTTAACAATTGCACATGAACACAATTTAGGCTATGGTGGAAACCAAAAAACTTGTTATAAAATTGCCTTAGAGAAACAGGCAGATATTATAGTTATGTTGCATCCTGACTATCAATACACGCCTAAATTAATCACGGCGATGGTTTCTCTCATTGCAGAAGGGTTGTTTGATTGCGTGTTAGGTTCTCGGATTTTAGGCGTGGGTGCTTTGAAAGGCGGAATGCCTCTTTACAAATATATTGCTAATCGTTTTC
>JBEAVE010000042.1:0-31593 GCA_041161065.1 Pseudomonadota bacterium
GATTACTTGGCATATTCCTGTAGCGATTTTGGTTTCTTTAACGATCTGCGCGGGGATTGCGAATGGTATTAATCCAAACAAATATCCTTTTGTTTTTTATCATCTTTTTGGGGGCGCGGCGATGTTGGGCGCGTTCTTTATTGCCACCGATCCCGTCACGTCGCCGATCAGCAAAATGGGTCAAATCGTGTTTGGGATTGGCTGCGGGGTGTTGATTTTCGTGATTCGCAGTTGGGCGGGTTATCCCGAAGGCGTTGGTTTTGCGGTGTTATTGATGAATGCAATGACCCCGTTATTAGATCGGTGGCTGCGACCGCGCATTTACGGGCGGGATCGGCGCGGCGAACCGTTGCAATATTCCAATGACGCGGAGAAATAGGAGTTTCTTATGAATCAGCAGAGCATTCAATATCAAGGCGGCATTTTAGCGGTCATTGCATTATTAACCAGCGCAGCATTAGTAATCGCAAATAATTTAACCCACGATGCCATTGAGCAAAGTCGTTTGGAAGATCTGAAAACTTTTTTAGTGCAAGTTGTTCCAAAAGACTATTACGATAATGATTTAGTTCGCGACACAGTTTCTCTCAAATTACAGGGTGAAACTGAAACCACCATTTACAAAGGACGCTTGCAAAAAAAAGTCAATGCGGTTTCTTTTGAATGGATTGCAAAAGGGGGTTATGCGGGTGATATTAAATTAATCATTGGAATTGATCGAGAAGGTAAAATCTTAGGGGTGAGAATTTTAGCGCATAATGAAACCCCAGGGCTTGGTGATAAAGTTGAAGCAAAACGTTCTAATTGGGTAACTAAATTTGAAGGGCTATTTTTAGGAAATCCGCCATTAGAAAAATGGGGTGTCAAAAAAGATGGCGGGGTATTTGATCAATTTACCGGCGCAACCATTACACCGCGTGCCGTTGTGAAAGGAATTAAAGAAGCCTTACAAGCCTTTCAACAACATCGAACAACTATATTAGAGGAGTAATTAACATGAATTACCGTCAAATCATGGCAGATGGTTTCTGGAATAACAATGTTGTATTAGCACAGAACATTGCATTATGTCCTTTATTAGCGGTGACAAGTACAGCAACTAACGGTTTAGGCATGGGTTTAGCGACAACAGCGGTGTTAATTGCTTCTAATGTAGCCATTTCATTAGTGCGTTCTTTTATTCCTAATGAAGTGCGTATTCCCGCTTTTATTGTTTTGATTGCAACGATTGTTACCTTAGTTGATATGAGTATGAATGCGTGGGTGCATGAATTGTATAAAGTATTGGGTTTGTTTATTCCTCTAATTGTAGTGAATTGTGCCGTTCTCGCACGGGCAGAATCTTTTGCATCACAAAACCCACTTTTGCCGTCAATTGTTGATGGATTATTTATGGGAATTGGTTTCACATTGGGATTAGTTTTGCTCGGTATTATGAGAGAAATTATTGGGAGTGGAACTTTGTTTTCTGGCGCATCGTTATTATTAGGTCAAAACTTTGCTTTTTTAGAAATGACGATCATTCCCCAATACAAAGGAATGTTGTTAATGATGTTACCTGCGGGAGGATTTGTAGCGATGGGTTTTTTAATAGCAGGAAAACGCTTAATTGATCGGCGGGCTGCTCAAAAAGAAAAAGTGGCTTCTTCTGAACCTGTCATTGCGTAATTAAGTGGGAGGAAATTTATTTATGAAAGTCGGTGTGGCGTATGCGTTACCAACTAAACAAGTGTGGTTGAAAATTGAAGTGCCAGAAGAGTGCACGGTAAAAGAAGCGATTGAGCATTCGGGGTTATTAAAGCAGTTTCCAGAAATCGATTTAACTAAACAAAAAGTCGGTATTTTTGGAAAGGTTGCGAAATTGGAAGCAAAAGTTGAGGAAAATTGCCGCGTTGAAATCTACCGCCCGATCACCGTCGATCCCACCACCGTTGAACGCCGCGATTTACCCAAAGATGATTGAGCATCAAATATGAGTTAGATCAAAGCATTCAAATCTCCTTTGTAATAAACTACAAACCTTTCAAAGGAGGTTCAAATGTTTATTGATCGGTTTCTTTTTCCTTTAGCTTTAATTATTGTCGGGGCGTTTGTTGCAATGATGGCGAACGTGGCTGATGCAAATGAAGTTCTTTACGTAGAACATTGTGCAACTTGTCATGGTTCAAATCGGTTAGGCGGAATGGGTCCTGCGTTATTTCCAGAAAACCTTGCACGTTTGAAAAAAACCGACGCGGAGAAAACCATTGCTCAAGGTCGACTTGCAACCCAAATGCCCGCTTTTCAAGATAGACTTTCCTCTGAGCAAATTCAAAGCATTTTGCATTACATTTATTCTCCCCCTGCTCAAATGCCAGAAATGACTTTGCCACAAATCAAAGCCACCCAACTTATTCACAATACTATAGAAACATTACCGAACAAACCCGTGTTTGAAGCTGACCCGTTGAATTTGTTTTTAGTGGTTGAAATGGGCGATCATCATGCAACTATTTTAGATGGCGATAAATTAGAACCGATCTTTCGTTTTTCTACCCGTTTTGCATTACACGGAGGACCTAAATATTCTCCCGATGGACGCTTTGTTTATTTGGCTTCGAGAGATGGTTGGGTGAGCAAATTTGATCTGTACAATTTGAAATATATTGCAGAAATCAGAGTGGGTATCAATACCCGTAATATTGCGGTTTCTGCGGACGGGAAATTTGTCATCGCTGCAAACTATTTACCGCGTACCTTAGTGATTTTAGATGCTTTAGATTTAACCCCATTACAACTTATTAACGCAGAAGATGAAAAAGGCGTAACATCTCGAGTAAGTGCAGTTTATACTGCGCCGCCCAGAAATAGTTTTATTGTGGCTTTCAAAGATATTAAGGAAGTTTGGGAAATTCCCTATAATAATCAAGCAACTGCCTTACCTGTTTATACGGGCGTAATGCACGATTATCGAGCAGATTCGGGTGAGGACGCGCTATTAGATCAACGTCATTTTCCCGTGAGAAAAATGAAACTAGAAACTGTATTAGATGATTTCTTTTTTGATTTACCTTATCAGCATTTGATCGGGGCTTCTCGAGAAGGTAATCAAGGGCAGGTGATTAATTTAGTGGTCGGGCGTAAAGTTGCAGATATAGAAATTACGGGTATGCCGCATTTAGGATCGGGGATTTCTTGGACATTTCAAGATAAAACCATTTTAGCGACTCCAAACTTAAAAGAAAATATCGTAAGTTTTATTTCATTAGGGGATTGGAAAGTCTTTAAGAAACTAGAAACAGCGGGGGCGGGTTTCTTTATGCGTAGTCATCAAAATAGTCGTTATGCGTGGGTTGATGCAATGTTGAGCAAAAACAAAGACAAAATTCAAGTTATCGACAAAGAAACATTAGAAATCGTTAAAACATTACAACCGAGCGTGGGACAAACCGCTGCCCATGTTGAATTTGATCGATATGGCAAATATGTTTTATTAAGCATTGCAGAAATGGACGGGGCATTAGTTGTTTATGACGCACAAACCCTCGAAGAAATCAAACGTCTTCCCATGAAAAAGCCTTCTGGCAAATACAACGTTTATAACAAAATTCATTACGAAAGTGGAACAAGTCATTAGAATTACTGCGCAGTAAGAAATAAAGGGTAGTGATCAGATTGAGATGCTAATAAAATCATCTCTTGCTTTTGATCACTACCCATTAAATCAATCGACCAATTCAGGTTCATCGCGCCCTAAATCGTTATCGTAAGGGTTGAGTTTGTTAAGTTCTTCAAGGCGTTTCAAACGTTTGGCTTCGGCTTCAGGTTTTAAAGGAATGCTCATTTCTGCATAAAGAACTTGTTTTAAGAAACGAAACGCAAACAGCTGCATTGCCACGTCGTTAGATTTTAATTCATCAATATTTTCATTGCTCAAATCATAACTATCTAAGAAACCCGGAGAAAATGCAAAATCTCTAAAACTATCAACATTATAGCACGCCATGAAATACAATTGATAACTACGCGGTGAAGGTCGCCCAATAGCAGGTCCAGCAGAACGTTTCTTTAAGATAATTTGTTGCCAACCACGATTGATTTGATCGTATTCTTCCACACCTTGTTCTTGGCGATATTCATCGATAGTTTGTTCATGATTTTCTTGATGTCCCAAACAGTGATTTTCTTTCACTTTGAAATACAGGTTTTCATCGGTCGGAGAATCTTGCAAACGCATCGCCATCAAACCCAACGCGTAATAACGACACGCAGTTGGACGGTCTTCATAAACGCCGCACCCTTCTTCGGTAACAAACGGACAAACGGTGGTTTCTTCGAGCGGTTTCAATTTCACACCCGGCATTCCATGTCCGTCCATTTCAAATGGATAAGTGTAAAGCGAAAGAAACTCATTTGAAGTCATTTCTAATCGGCGTTTCAAACGAATAATATCGTAAGGCGCAAGCGTCACATCAATCATTTTGCAACATTGGTTAAAACAACTAATTTCTTTGTGACAACGAAAACGGAATTTGTCTTGTCCAGTAAGTTTTAACGGCATTAACGGGCTGCTGGGGGGATTTAATTCACTCATGTCTGACCTCATGTTTTTAAGTTTTTTGGGCAAAATAGCTTTTCATAAATGGGGATTAACTGCGCGCTTTCAAATGTTAATTGCTTGCTTTTCACTATTTCTTTTAACCCATTTCTAGTGTTTGACATCTAAATAATCGCGTAATTGATCGCCGAGCAAATTGACCGATAAAACCACCGCCATCAACGCCAGTCCGGGCGCAATCACTAAATGCGGCGCGACCAACATATAACTTGTGCCATCGCGCAACATACTTCCCCATGACGCTGCCGGCGGCTGAACGCCCAGTCCCAAAAACGACAATCCCGCCTCCGCAATCACCACGCTCGCCACCCCAAAGGTCGCTTCGATCACCATCGGTGCAATCAATAAGGGTATGATATGTCTAAAAATTATGCGAATTTGACCTGCGCCCAGAGCTTTGGCGGATCGGACGTGATCGCGCTGTTTGAGTGACAACGTTTGCGCCCGCGCCAATCGTGCAAACCCAATCCACCCCGTCGCGCACAACGCAATGACCACGTTTTCGATGCCGGGTCCGAGCATTCCCGCCAACGCAATCGCCAATAAAATTCCCGGAAACGCTAAAAATATGTCCATCAAATGCACGACAATTCGCTCCGCCCAACCGCCCCACCAAGCGCAACTTGTGCCGATTAATGTCCCTAAAATCAATGAAATAGAAATTACTGCCGCCGCCACCAACCCCGACGTTTTCGCCCCAATCGCCAACCGATCCCACACCGGTCGCCCCAAATCATCAAAACCCAGCCACGCCTGAGCCGACGGCGCACCCAAAATATTCGGCAACACAATCGTATTCGGATCGAGCGGCAAATACGGCGCACTCACCATCAATATCAACCAACTCACCAAAATTGCAAGGGGAAATACTTTCATGTTTCTCTCAATTTGCTCTCAATTTAACGTTCCCCAAAAATCGCGCTTCCAATGCGGACAAATGTCGCCCCTTCCTCTATCGCTATTTCAAAATCATCGCTCATTCCCATCGATAATTCAAAGGCATTCAAATCCGGTAATTCCTCATTCAAATACAAAGACAGTTGTTTTAATCGCTTGAAAACCTCTCGAATTGCATTTTCTTTAACATTCCAAGGAGCCATCGTCATCAAGCCTGTTATTTGTAAATGGGGTAATTTTGAAATCGTTGTTACCGCATCAATGAAATGCTGACGTTGTTCTATATTGTTCTCCCAATCTTCAACTTTAAAACCCGCTTTGCTTTCTTCACCTGAGATGTTTACTTCAATAAAAATCGGTAAAATATGATCTAGTTGTTCAGCAAGTTTCTCCGCAATTTTAAGTCGATCAACTGCATGAAAATAATGCGCATAAGTTGTAATGGGTTTGATTTGGCGACTTTGCAAATGTCCAATGAAATGCCATTTTATGTCGGTTAAATGCGCTAATGTTTGCGCTTTTTCCTCTAATTCGGCGGCACGATTTTCTCCAAAATGCCGCACCCCCGCTTGATAGGCTTTTAATATGTCTTCAATCGGTTTTGTTTTACTCACTGCCACTAAAGTAATTTCTGCGGGATTACGATGATGTTGAATGGCGGTTTGGTGAATTGTTTCTAAAACGGGTTGAACGGGGTGTTTCACTATCATGTTGTTTGTAGAAATCGTTGGAAGCCCATGCAATATCAGGCATTCTAATGCTTTTTCGGGTTTGAGTCGAGCATTCAAAATAGATTTCTCCATTGCTAGCAAGTTTCTCCAATTAAAGAAAAGATTTTTCCTTTTACCATTCTATGCCAATTGGTTGTGGGACTCGTTTCAACTTTTCCATTTCATAGTTATTTGCTTCAAAAAAAAGAGTTTTGCGGATCATTTGAAATATGCTGACTTTTTATTTCATTTTGGACATTTGAAGTATTTAATTTGTCAAGTCGCGTTAGTATGTTTTGATAATAAGTACTATTGATTTCAAATCCTACAAAATGTCGTTTATTCAAAAGACAAGCCGCGGCGGTTGTTCCTGAACCTAGAAATGGGTCTAAAACGATCCCATTTGTTGGACAACTTGCTTTAATCATTCTTTCAATCATTTCTAATGGTTTTTGAGTGGGGTGTTCTTCACGTTCTGAATGAATTTTATGTAATCGGGAAATACTCCAAATATCTTTTGGATTGTAACCCATTTCTAACCACTTCTTCCCCACAAAAATCGAACGAGAACGGGCTTTTTTAGTTTCTTCATCATAAGGAATTCTTACCGAGTCCAAATCAAAATAATAGTCTTTATTTTTAACAAAAAAACCAACGGTATCATGCACTGAGCTAAAACGTCGTGTACTTCCTCCCATACTCGGCACTCTCCGATCCCAAATAATTTCATTGATCATAAGCATTTTAGATTTCAAAAAGACAAATATTTCAGGACTATAACGCCATGTGGTAAAAATATACAAACTACCTGTTTCTTTAATTTTTGGAATGACTAAATTAAGCCATTGTTCCGTCCACAATAAAAATTTCTTAGCAGTTTGTTTATCCGAATCATTACCATAATCTTTACCTAAATTATAAGGCGGATCAGCAACCACTAAATCAATGCTATTGTCAGGTAACATTTTAATACCTTCCAATGCGTCTATATTAAAAACTTGATCTAACCATTCTTTATTCATTAGTTCTAAAACTAAGGATAAAAATTTTCATCTAAAATTGCTCGATAGAATAGAAACATTCTTTGGGAAATATTTTAGGAGGCAATCCTGTTTCTTTAATTGCGAGTTTTAGTGCATCAGGATAAGCTATTTCAATTCCCTCAAGCAATTGGTTCTTTAGGCTTGGACTTTCATCAAGTTGTTTAGTAATTCTAATGCGCTGTTCGTAAATAGAACCACGCCAACTTCCACTACGTTGCTCAGATTGAAATTGCCATTTTAACAAATGTGCGATTAGAATCATTAAATGGCTAGTTAATTCTCGTTTATCGCGTTTTGCCATGCTTTCCAACTCATCAATTAAAATATCAACATCAAGCTCTGAAAACTTCCGTTGTTTTAATAAATCAATGTTTTTATAAATCCAACTATAGAAATCTTTTTCATATTCTAATTGCAAGGCGTTCATTTGTGTTAATTCCTCTATAAGTTGAGGTAGAAACCCCAACCTATGAAATAAAGATCAAACTGTGAAACTTTCACCACAACCGCAAGTGTTTTGAACGTTTGGATTATTGAATTTGAAACCCTCGTTCAAACCCTCGCGAGTATAATCTAATTCTGTACCGTTCAAATAGAGCAAACTTTTCGGATCAATAATCACTTTGATACCCTGAGATTCAAAGATTTGATCTTGATCTTCGGTTTGATCGGCGAATTCTAACGTGTACGCCATTCCAGAACAACCGCTGGTTTTAACTCCTAAGCGCAGACCAACCCCTTTTCCGCGTTTATCCAACGACTTACGGATATGTTTAGCGGCATTTTCTGTCAAAGAAATACTCATCGTTGCTCCTTATGAATTAGCTTGTTTATCTTGAAAATCTTTAATCGCTGCTTTAATGGCACTTTCAGCCAACACGCTGCAATGAATTTTAACGGGCGGCAAAGCCAGTTCTTCGGCGAGTTCGGTGTTTTTAATTTTCGCCGCTTCCTCTAACGTTTTACCCATTACCCATTCGGTTAACAGTGAACTCGATGCAATCGCAGAACCACAACCGTATGTTTTGAATTTTGCTTCCTCAATAATACCGTCGTTGTTCACCCGAATTTGTAATCGCATGACATCACCACACGCGGGCGCGCCCACCATACCTGTTCCTACATTTTGATCATCTTTATCCAATACGCCGACATTACGCGGATTTTCATAATGATCTAATACCTGATTGCTATAAGCCATAAAGCCTCCTAGAAATACTAATGAGAATCCCATTTGATTGCGTTTAAATCGATACCTTCTTTATACATATCCCATAATGGAGAAAGCGCGCGGAGCTTAGCAATTTTATCGCGAATTAAGGGGATTGCATAAGCGATTTCTTCTTCGGTTGTGAAACGCCCAAAACTAAAACGAATTGAACTGTGCGCTAATTCATCGGGGCGACCAATGGCTCTTAAAACATAGGAGGGTTCTAAGCTCGCGGAAGTACAGGCTGAACCTGAAGAAACTGCCAGTTCTTTTAATGCCATAATAAGCGATTCACCTTCTACAAATGCAAAGCTCACGTTCAAATTGCCAGAAACCCGATGTTCCTCATCGCCATTGAGATAAATTTCCTCTAAATCTTTCAACCCATTCCAGAACTGATTGCGTAATTTCAAAAGTCGCGCATTTTCTTCGACCATTTCTAATTTCGCCAAACGGAATGCTTCACCCATTCCAACGATTTGATGGGTCGCCAACGTGCCCGAGCGCATGCCCCGTTCGTGTCCGCCGCCGTGCAGTTGGGCTTCGATGCGGACGCGCGGTTTTCTGCGCACATAAAGTGCCCCAATCCCTTTCGGTCCGTAGGTTTTATGCGCCGACATTGAAATTAAATCGACCTGCATATTTTCAACATCAATCGCAACTTTTCCGGTGCTTTGTGCCGCATCGACATGAAAAATCACGCCTTTTGAACGGGTTAGCTCGCCAATCGCCGCAATGTCTGCAATCACCCCAATTTCATTATTGACGTGCATTAAACTCACTAAAATCGTATCTTTTCTGATTGCGTCAGATAATTTATTGAGATCAATCAAGCCATTAGGTTCAGGATCGAGATAAGTGACTTCAAACCCTTCGCGTTCTAATTGACGGCAAGTGTCGAGCACGGCTTTGTGTTCGGTTTTTGAGGTGATGAGGTGTTTGCCTTTTTTTTGGTAGAAATGCGCCGCGCCTTTGATTGCGAGATTGTCGGCTTCGGTCGCGCCGGAAGTCCAGACGATGTCTTTGGGATCGGCGTTGATTAGAGTGGCGACCTGTTCGCGGGCATCTTCGACGGCGGCTTCGGCTTCCCAGCCAAACGAATGCGAGCGCGACGCGGGATTTCCGAATTTTCCCGTCGGTGTTAAATATTCCATCATTTTGTCGGCAACGCGCGGATCGACAGGCGTGGTCGCCGCATAATCCAGATAAATAGGCAATTGCATCTCAGCACCTCATGAAAAGTGATTAAAATTAAGCGGTTGCTTTAGGGCGAGGATTTTTTTTAAGCGTTTTGTCGGCGTTTTTGCCTTCACAATTGCTCGGGCGATCGTGGCTGCGGTCGACCAATTCCCCTAACGAAATTTTGCTTAAAAATTCATGGATTTGCTCGCTCAAATCCACCCATAATTCGTGCGTTAAGCATTCTTTGGAATTTTGGCAATTTTGCTTGCCCTGACAACCGGTCGCGTCGACATTTTCATCGACGGCGGTGATCACATCGGCGACCGCAATTTGGTGCGCATCGCGGCTCAAACGGTATCCGCCCCCGGGTCCGCGCGCGCTATCGACCAACGATTTTTTGCGCAACCGTGAAAACAACTGCTCTAAATAAGATAAGGATATTCCTTGTCTTTTTGAAATATCCGCGAGCGTAATCGGACCTTGCGTGCTATTTAAGGCTAAATCCAACATCGCCGTCACGGCATAACGACCTTTTGTGGTTAATCTCATGGCAAATCCCCTTGCATCTCTAATGTATAAAAAAAACAGTATTCGTATTGTTACTTATCCCACTAAATCAGTCAAGTATTTGTTCGTAAAAAACCCCATTTTTTTATTGCGCCGCGCCCAATACGACAAGGCAAACGCTCTCGATGAAACGCTTGCCGATAAGCTAATGAAATATAAGGGGAATTTGATTAAACGCAGCCGGTCGGTTTGGGCAATCCTGCGTAGCGCGCGCCTTGTTTGGCGGGACCGTACGGAAATAAACCGTATAAATACTTGCTGTCGCCTTTGTCTTTGCCGAGTTTATCTTTGGCGACTTTGGTCAAAACCCGCATGGCAGGCGCGGTGCTATGTTCTTGATAATAATCGCGCATTAAGTTGATTACGTCCCAGTGTTCGTCGGTGAGTACCAAATTATCCTTTTCTGCCAAATAGTTAGCTAATTCTGGATTCCAATCATTCAAATTCACCAAATAGCCTTGCGGGTCGGTGTCGATAAGTTGTCCGTTGATGTCGATTTGCATCGTTTTGCGCTCCTTAATTGTTGAGTAAAATACTAAGTTATTAGCGGCAAAATACCCTTAAATTTGAGCGATGTCAAGAAGATTTTGAATATCGCCAACGCCAAACCCATAATCGGTTAAAATAACCACCAAACACCCTAAAAAAGTCCCGCTAATTAGCCACGACATCACTGCAAAATATTAAAAAATGTGATATTTTTTAGGGCGCAGTTTCATTTTTCTTCCTTTTTATTGTTGAATTTTAGAGATGACCATGAGCGTAATTCCCGAAGACCTCCTTTCGCAAACCACGCAATTAAGCAGCGAAGCCTTGCAACCTTTTTCAGGTTCTCAAAAAATTTATGTGGCGGGCAGCCGTCCCGATCTGCGTGTACCCATGCGTGAAGTGCGGTTATCGGAAACCCTAACTCCGCGCGGCAGCGAGCCCAATCCCCCCGTCACCCTTTACGACACCACCGGGCTTTATAGCGATGTGGGCGCGCACATTGATTTACAAAAAGGGTTGCCGTCGGTGCGAGAAACATGGATTTTAGAACGTAATGACACCGAACAACTTGTTGAGCAAAGTTCGCAGTTTGGTCGCCAACGCTTAGAAAATAACACTTTGAATTTTCTACGTTTTCCAAATTTAAGAAAACCCAGACGCGCTAAATCAGGACATAATGTTACCCAATTACATTACGCAAGAAAAGGCATTATTACCCCAGAAATGGAATTCGTCGCCATTCGAGAGGGTTTCAAACCTGAGTTTGTTCGTGAGGAAATTGCGAAAGGACGCGCGATTATTCCCGCCAATATTAATCACCCCGAATTAGAACCGATGATTATTGGGAGAAACTTCTTAGTTAAAATCAATGCAAATATCGGTAATTCTGCCCTTTCTTCGTCGATTGCAGAAGAGGTAGAAAAAATGATTTGGTCAATTCGTTGGGGCGGCGATACGGTGATGGATTTGTCGACGGGAAAAAACATTCATGAAACCCGCGAATGGATCATTAGAAATTCTCCCGTCCCAATTGGAACAGTTCCTATCTATCAAGCCTTAGAAAAAGTCGACGGAAAAGCAGAAGAACTCACTTGGGAAATCTTTAGAGATACTTTAATTGAACAGGCTGAGCAAGGCGTGGATTATTTCACCATTCATGCGGGCGTTAAATTGCAATATGTTCCTTTGACGGCTAAAAGAATTACAGGTATTGTTTCTCGCGGCGGTTCAATTCTGGCGAAATGGTGTTTGGCGCATCACCAAGAAAATTTCCTCTATACCCATTTTGAGGAAATGTGTGAAATTATGAAAGCCTACGACGTGAGTTTTTCTTTAGGCGATGGATTACGTCCGGGTTCAATTGCCGATGCAAATGATGAAGCCCAATTTGCAGAATTAGAAACCTTAGGAGAATTGACGAAAGTTGCTTGGAAACACGATGTGCAAGTTATAATTGAAGGACCCGGTCACGTTCCAATGCACTTAATTAAAGAAAATATGGATAAACAACTGGAGGTTTGTCACGAAGCCCCTTTCTATACGTTAGGACCTTTAGTGACAGACATTTCTCCGGGTTATGATCATTTTAGTTCTGGCATTGGTGCAGCAATGATTGGTTGGTACGGGTGTGCAATGTTATGTTATGTAACCCCTAAAGAACATTTAGGATTACCAAACAAACATGATGTAAGAGAAGGGATTGTAACGTATAAGATTGCCGCGCACGCAGCGGACTTAGCCAAAGGGCATCCAGCCGCACAAATCCGCGATGATGCAATGTCTAAGGCGCGTTTTGAATTTCGTTGGGAAGACCAATTTAATTTAAGTTTAGACCCGCAAAGAGCGCGTGAGTTTCATGATCAAACATTACCTAAACAATCAGCAAAAACAGCGCATTTCTGTTCGATGTGTGGACCGCATTTCTGTTCTATGAAAATTACTCAAGAAGTTCGTGATATTGCCGCGCAAGGATTGAAAGAAAAATCTGAGCAATTCCAACAATTAGGCAGTCAATTGTACAGTTAGAAAAAGAGGGCTTCAGAAATGGAAATCGATACACCTACAAATGAGCAACTTCAAGAAAATAATTATGACGAAACTTATTTACACGGTTTATTAACGCGCATTTCTGGGCTTGAGAAAGAACAAAAACTATCGCGCACCCAAATTCAACGTTTGGCTGCCGATAAAAAACGTATCAAACAAATGCTGCATGACTTAGCAAAAGAACGTAACACCATCAAAAATCGTCACGCACAACAAGAAACCATTAATGCTGATTTGATTGTTGAAATTCAAAACAAAGCACTAGAAGAAAAAAAATTACGCCAACAACTCGAAGAAATTCAGCGTAAAGCAGAGGAAGAAATCAATAAACTGAGAGAAGAGCGTGATGTGGCTTTAGCTTTGATTGAAAATAAAACAAAAAATGAGCATTTTCTTCTAAAAAACCGCAAATTGATTATAATAGGATTTATTGCGGTTTTTGCGGTGTGTTGTGTTTGGTTTATATTTTATTAAGGAGAGTTCAAAATGAGTGATTTACACGGTTATTATTTAGAAGATTTAGCGGTAGGAATGTCTGCTAGTTTTACTAAAACCATTACTGAAGCAGATATTGTTTTATTTGCGGGTGTTTCTGGGGATACAAATCCTGTGCATTTAGATCAAACTTTTGCAGAGAAAACAATGTTCAAAAGTCGGATTGCGCATGGTATTTTAACGGCAAGTTTGATTTCAACCGTTGTGGGAACAAAATTACCCGGACCCGGTGCAATTTATGTTAATCAATCTTTACAATTCAAAGCACCTGTGAGAATTGGAGATACTGTGATGGCGGAAGCAAAAATTAAAGAAATTGTAACGGCTAAGAAACGGGTGGTATTGGAAACGATTTGTCGAGTGGGAGAAACAATCGTTATTGAAGGTGAAGCAACGATGCGAGTTAATTCTCGTAAATAACGTATGAAATTAGATTTATTTTATGATTTGACGACAGCGGTTGGAAGTATTAGTGTGGGATTGTTTTTTTCTTTAACATTGCACTCTTTACTTCTAACCACGACATTCGAGCATAAACCGAGTTATCAAGTCGATACAAAACTAGATATTGTTTTAGTGCAAACAAAGACCGATAAAAAGCCCCAAGATGCGAAATTTATTGGTCAAGCAAATCAAGATGGTGGCGGCATTGAAACAGAGGAACAGCGCGCAAAAACACCTGTGCTTGCGCCATTTCATTCTTTTGAAACAAATGTGGTAACAACGCCTTTGCCGCCACAACAAGCTGCTCACGTTCAATCGGAACAACTTCAGCAAATTACGGTTAAAGAATCAACCTTGCAAATTCAACAACAAACCCGCAAAGAAGATGTCGATACAACCCTTAAAACAACGGGGGAAGATTTACAAACCACGCCTGATTTGCCGCTTAATGAAAGTGAGTTTATCAAAAATGCGAGAACAACTATTGCCAGTGTTCAAACCGATATTGATGAGGAATATCGAGAATTCAAAAATCGCCCACCGCATAAGATTATTGGTGCAAAAACCAAAGAAGTTCATCACGCAAAATATATGAACGAGTGGATTAAAAAAGTGGAACGCATTGCAATCGCCCACAAACCGCCCAAAGAATTAAAAAAGAAACTAAAAGGGACGTTAATTGTTAAAGTATCTTTTCGTTCTGATGGCACATTGTATGGGATTGAAATTTTGCAAAGCTCTAAAAATAGTTTTTTAGATGAATATACATTGCAAGTTGCTCGACTTTCCACGCCTTTTAAGCCATTTGAAAAAGATCAGAAGATTATGGACGAACTCGGTAAAAATGGCATTTTAGAAATTGTAAGAACTTGGAAGTGGAATTTGTCGCCCACTGTTTCAAATACTCACGAACAAAATACGTTAAAGGTTGAATGAAAAAGTTTTTTAATATTGCGGGACCTTGTCGAGCAGAATTGCATTACATGATTGATCCGTTGCAACGATTAGAAGGGGTGCAATCGTTAATTGAAGGTCAGCATTATTTTGCATTACATGCGCCACGCCAAACGGGTAAAACAACTTATATCTACGCTTTAATGCAACAGTTGAACAAACAGGGGCGTTATACGGCATTGGTAGTGAATATTCAAACGGCGGCAGATGCTCGAGATAGTCGTGAAGCCATGCGAATGGTGGCGGCGGCAATTTATCGTCAAGCAACTGCCTATTTGTTAGAACCCGAATGTCCGGCGCGTGTAACAGAGAACGACACGAATTTTGATAATTTGCCAGACTATTTGAGCGACTGGGCGCGTCATAATCGCCGTCCAATAGTTTTATTTGTAGATGAAGTAGATGCGTTGCATGAGGAATTTCTTTTAGTATTGCTCCGTCAATTGCGGGCAGGTTTTGAAATGCGCCCGAGAGGATTTCCTCAATCAATTATCTTAGTCGGTTTGCGTGATGTGCAAGAGTACAAATTTCATCGACCTGACCACCGTTCTAGCTTTAATAATAGTGCTTCTCCGTTTAATGTAAAAAGTGTTTCATTATTGATGCCTGATTTTAGTTTTACTGAATTAGAACTATTGTTAGGACAACACTCGCATGACACGGCGCAATTGTTTTCAAATGAAGTGAAACAAACCATCTTTCAACTTACGCAAGGACAACCTTGGTTAGTGAATGCGTTGGTGAACCACATTTTGACTAATAAATTGCATGATGATACTAAACAACCCATTTCTTTAGAACACGTTATTCAAGCAAAGAACGAATTATTACAACATCGTGATGTGCATTTGCATGATTTGGTGAGTCGTTTGCATGAACCGCCCATTAAATTAGTGGTTGAATCCATTATTAACGGCGAAGCCCCTGATTTTACACAATTAGATGATGCGTTGGCGTATGCAAGAAGTTTGGGATTGGTTGCGCGTCATCCACCGATTCAATTTTCTAACCCTATTTATCAAGAACTTGCATTGCGGGCGTTAAGTTCTGCATTTCAAGAATCCTTAGCAAATGATTTGGTCGACATTTCAAAATATTGCAATGATCAGCAGCAATTAAATGTTGATGAAATGCTCACGGCTTTTCAACGTTTCTATCGCGGTTATGCGGAAATTTGGTTAAGTCGTTACGATTTCAAAGAAGCAGGTCGACAGCTCATGTTCTTTGCGTTTTTGTTTAGAATAATAGAGAACAAAGCAGAAATTTATTGGGATATGTCTGTTGGAAGTACGCGCTGTAATTTATGTGTAGATTATGGAGAGCAACGCATTGCTATTACCTTAAAATTAAGACAAGATAATTTTGCTCGAGATGAAGGATTAGAACAAGCCGCGCGTTATGCTGAAAATAAGGGTTTGAAAAATAGCTTTTTGATTTTATTTGATGTGTTTTGGGAAGAACGCATTTATCGTGAAGTCGTCACCATAGGAAATATAAAAATAACGCTATTGGGAATGTAAAATGCCAAATTTGCTTATTGTCGATGATAGTCGTATTTCTCGATTGCTCATTCAAGAAATGGTTAAACAATTACACCCAGAGTTTCAAATTATTGAAGCTACTCATGGAAAAGATGCGTTAAGAAAACTTAATCATTTGATTGAACCTCTAACCTTTGCAACTATTGATATGTATATGCCCGGCATCGATGGTTTAACGTTAGCATCCGTGATTAGAATGCGTTATCCCGATGCTCATTTGGGGCTTGTTACAAGTGAAACCGAAAACTTAAATTATGAAGATATGGAAAGATTGAACATTTGCCTGCTTAAGAAACCCATTAGTGAAGAGAAACTCCTCTGCTTTTTAGATCAAAAATAACGTTAATTTGGAGCACAACCATGACCGCAAATATTTTAGATGGCAAAGCCACCGCCATTGAATTGAAAAATAGCATTAAACAACAAGTCGATTTACGATTGGAAAAGGGTTTAGTTCGTCCGGGTTTAGCTGTGATTTTAGTGGGGAGCAACCCTGCCTCACAAGTGTATGTCAATAGCAAACGTAAATCTTGTGAAGAAGTGGGTTTCATTTCTAAAGCATTTGATTTGCCCATCACGGTTTCTCAGACGGAATTATTGGCATTGGTCGATCAATTGAATAATGATCCCGAAATTCATGGCATTTTAGTGCAACTTCCTTTGCCCAATCATATTTCTGCGGATACAGTTATTGAGCGCATTTCTCCTTTCAAAGATGTTGATGGTTTTCACCCTTATAACGTAGGTCGTTTAGCTTTAAAAATGCCGTTGCTGCGTTCTTGCACACCGAAAGGAATTATGACATTACTTTCTAAAACAAAACTCGCATTAGAAGGTTTAGATGCGGTTGTGATTGGACAGTCTAATATTGTCGGTCGTCCAATGGCATTAGAACTTTTAGCAGAACGTTGCACCATTACGGTTTGTCACAGTAAAACAAAAAACCTCGCGGATAAAGCAAAACAAGCTGATATTTTAGTGGTTGCGATTGGAAAGCCTGAATTTGTTTCTGGGGATTGGATTAAAGAGGGTGCAATTGTTATTGACGTGGGTATGAATCGTTTAGAAAATGGGAAATTAGTCGGCGATGTTAATTTTGAGGAAGCTGTTCAAAAAGCCGCATGGATCACGCCTGTTCCGGGGGGTGTGGGTCCAATGACAGTTGCAACTTTATTAGAAAATACGTTATTAGCTGCACAATTAAGTTCTTCATAAAATGACATTCGAAGTAAAGCGTTTTCTACAAACTGTAACCCATCGATCAGGCGTGTATTTAATGTTTGATCAAATGGGGAAAGTTTTGTATGTTGGTAAAGCAAAGAACTTAAAGAAACGTTTGAGTAGTTATTTTAGAAACTCCTCACAACTTTCGGCTAAAAATAGTGCATTAATTGCTCATCTTTCCTATATAGAAACTACCACGACACACACAGAAACTGAAGCCCTTATTTTAGAAAATACTCTAATCAAAACTCATCAACCACCTTATAATATTTTGTTAAGAGATGATAAAAGCTATCCGTATTTGTTTTTATCCAATCACAGATTTCCACGTTTGACATTGCATCGGGGAGCAAAACATCAAAAAGGGCGTTATTTTGGTCCTTATCCGAATGCTAAAGCCGTTTATGAAAGCGTACAGCTATTACAAAAGTTATTTCAATTGCGTTTCTGTCGTGATAATTTTTTTGAGAACCGTTCTCGACCTTGTTTGCAATATCAAATTAAACGTTGTAGTGCGCCTTGTGTTGATTTTATTACCCAAGAATCCTATCAAGAAACCGTTAAAGATGCGATTTTATTTTTAGAAGGAAAAAGCCAATTAGTTATCGATAATTTAGTTAAGAAAATGCAGCAAGAAGTTGAATTGTTAGCTTTTGAAAAAGCGGCTTTCTATCGAGATCAAATTGCTCACTTAAAACAGTTACAAACCCACCAATATACAGATGTTAATGGACAACAAAATGTAGATATTGTTATTTGTTATTTGAATAATGCAACGGCTTGTGTACAAATATTGAGCATTCGTGATGGGCG
Organism: Pseudomonadota bacterium; assembly: GCA_041161065.1. GTDB lineage: Bacteria > Pseudomonadota > Gammaproteobacteria > Beggiatoales > Beggiatoaceae > DYRG01. Next base: position 18,213 of record JBEAVE010000042.1, read on the forward strand.
GCACTTAGGTAGTCGTGGATATTTTCCTAAACATATTGAAGGCGCAGAAGATAAAGAAATCTTAGCCGCTTTTTTATCGCAGTATTATTTGCAACCACATCAAGATATTCCAGAGGAAATTATTTTAAATTTACCATTAGAAGAAACGCCGTTATTAATGCACGTTTTAAGTGAGCACACGGGGCGACAAATTCAAATTCATCACAAAGCGCGCGGGGTGAAAGCAAAATGGTTAGAAATGGCAATAGAAAATGCTCAAATTAATATCGAGCAACGCAAACCCACTGAATATAGAGAACGTTTAAGCACTTTGGCTATAAAATTAGCGTTAGATTATTTACCGCAACGTATTGAATGTTTTGATATTAGTCATTTCCAAGGTGAAGCAACAGTTGCATCGTGCGTGGTATTTGATGATAATGGTGCAAAGCCATCTGATTATCGTCGTTTTAATATTCGTAATGTAAAAGAAGGCGATGATTACGCCGCGATGTTTCAAGCATTACAACGGCGGTTTCAACACTATTGTAAAGAGGAGGGTATTTTGCCCGATATTTTGTTAATTGATGGTGGAAAAGGACAATTAACGCAAGCCCAAAAAATATTAGACGCACTACATATCCATTCCACTATAATCATCGGTATTGCAAAAGGTGTAACACGGCGAGCAGGATTAGAAACATTATGGGTTGTGGGAGAAGAGCAACCACTCGTTTTATCAAAGGATTCTCCTGCTTTGCATTTATTACAACAAATTCGTGACGAAGCACATCGTTTTGCGATTACAAATCACCGCCATCAACGGGCAAAACAACGTAAAACCTCTCGTTTAGAGCAAATAGAAGGAATTGGTGTTAAGAAACGACAATTATTATTAACGCATTTTGGTGGGTTGCAAGGGATAAAACGGGCGGGGGTTGATGATTTAGTGCAACTGACAGGTATTAGTCGTCAATTAGCGCAAAGAATTTATGTGCATTTTCATGAGCAATAAAGCGTAATGTAGTTAATTGAAATGAATCTACCCATTATTTTAACTTTACTGAGAGTGGTGTTAGTTCCCATCTTTGTGGTGTTTTATTATTTGCCAGTGGAATGGTCAAATCTGGCGGCGTTGATTGTTTTTTTGACGGCGGCAATCACCGATTGGTTTGATGGTTATTTGGCGCGGCGATTGAACCAAACCTCTGATTTTGGAGCATTTTTAGACCCCGTTGCGGATAAATTACTCGTGGTGGCGGTGCTGGTTGCGCTGGTCGAACATTACGCCACGTTGTGGATTACCGTGCCCGCGATGATCATTATTGGGCGCGAATTGGTAATTTCTGCGCTGCGCGAATGGATGGCATCGGTGGGATTGCGCGAGTCCGTTGCGGTGTCCGATCTCGGCAAATTCAAAACCACCATGCAGTTGATCGCGATGGGCTTTTTAATCTACAAAAAAACTTTGTTCGGCATAATTCCAGTGATGTCAATCGGTTACATCTGTTTGTATATTGCGCTAGCTTTAACGGTGTGGTCGATGGTCTGGTATTTACGGGCGGCTTTGGCGACGTTGTCTGTGAGACGCGACAAATAAACAAGATTGTCTATGCACAACTTTTATTTTGAAATGCGCCAAGATTTGTCTGTCGCTCACGACAGGTCGCGCTCACCGGTGACGGAATAACGGGCGTTAAAGTCTGGCACTGCTTTTGCTCTATTAGATTTACGTCGGGTGGTGTTGAGTTTCTTCTCACTATCATGTACAGTTTAACTTCCCTTTACTCATTAAACTTATTTTTTGGAGGCATCATGAAAAAAACTTTAACCGCTCTCGTTCTCTCTGCTTTGACCGCTACTGCTTTCGCTAGCGACGCTGCTAAAGACCAAAAAGGTATGGCTGGCATGGAAGGCATGAAAGGTATGTCTGGCATGGAAGGCATGAAAGGTATGTCTGGTATGGAAGGTATGAAAGGCATGTCTGGTGACAAGAAAGACCAAAAAGGCATGAGCGGTATGTCTGGTATGCAAGGCATGGAAGGCATGAAAGGTATGTCTGGCATGCAAGGTATGGAAGGCATGAAAGGCATGAGCGGTATGCAAGGCATGGAAGGCATGAAAGGTATGTCTGGTGACAAGAAAGACCAAAAAGGCATGGCTGGTATGTCTGGCATGGAAGGTAAGAAAGAAGAAAAGAAAGACGCTAAGAAGTAATATTTTTTTAGTTCGCTTTCAACCTTAACTTAACATAGGGCAATTCCCCATGAAAAAGCATTTAGCTATCGCGTTGGCGGCATTATTGGCTGGCGCATCTGTAAATACTATGATGGTTTCTTCTGTTTTCGCAAAAGAAGCTGCTGCTGAGGCAGACAAAGCTGATGCATCTGACAAAGGCGATGAGAAGAAAGCGGCTAAGAAATCAGCTAAAAAGGGCGCAGCCAAAAAAGGTGCTGCAGCCAAAGGCAGCAAGAAAAAAGCTGGCAAAAAGAAAAAAGACGCTAAAGACGCTGAATAATTTTCTGAACGCTAGTTATTCTTTCTGAACATAAGGGAGCAGTTCCATTGAGGAGCTGCTCTTTTTTATGCCTAATTTACTTGAAATTGCACCGCGTCATTTTTCCAATCCACCGCAATGGTTTGTCCGCTTGCAAATTGCCCCGCCAAAATCGCTTGCGCCAATGGATTTTCCAATAATTGTTGAATAGCCCGTTTCAAAGGACGCGCACCATACACAGAATCAAACCCTGCTCGACTTAAATGTTGCAAAGTTTCCTCTGAAATCGTTAATTTCAAATTCAACGCATTCAAACGCTGTTGTAATCGTTCAATTTGCAAGGTTGCAATCTCACGAATATGCTCTTCCGCCAACGGGTGAAATACCACCACATCATCAATCCGATTCACAAATTCAGGACGAAAATGTTGGGTAATGATTTCCATTAAAGCAGATTTCATTTTGTCGTAATTTTCCTCTCCCGCCAACGTTTGAATCAAATGCGATCCGAGATTTGAAGTCATCACAATCACGGTATTTCTAAAATCCACCGTTCTTCCTTGTCCATCAGTTAAACGCCCGTCATCTAACACTTGTAATAATACATTAAAGACTTCAGGGTGTGCTTTTTCTACCTCATCTAATAAAACAACAGAATAAGGTTTTCTTCGCACTGCTTCCGTTAAATAACCGCCTTCTTCATATCCTACATATCCCGGGGGCGCACCAATTAAACGCGCAACCGAATGTTTCTCCATGAATTCTGACATATCAATTCTAATCATGGATTCCTCAGTATCAAATAAGAAATTTGCTAAGGCTTTGGTGAGTTCTGTTTTACCCACACCCGTTGGACCTAGAAATAAAAAAGAACCATTCGGACGCATGGGATCAGATAATCCTGCTCTCGACCGACGAATCGCATTTGAAACGGCTTTGACAGCTTCACTTTGTCCAATCACTCTTTTATGGAGTTCTTCTTCCATTTTAAGCAATTTATCGCGTTCACCTTCCAACATTTTTGAAACCGGAATACCTGTCCATCGAGAAACCACTTCTGCGATTTCTTCTTCGGTAACAACATTACGCAATAATTGCATTTTTTCTTTAGAAGATTGCTCAGCTGTTTGTAATTGTTTTTCTAACGCTGGAATTTTGCCGTATTGTAATTCTGCCATTTTAGTCAAATCTCCCGCGCGTCGAGCGGTTTCTAATTCAATGCGGTATTTATCGAGAGTTTCTTTCAAATGATGAGAACCTTGCACACTGGCTTTCTCGATTTTCCAAATCTCATCTAAATTGGCATATTCCTTTTCAAGTTTAGCGATTTCCTCATTAAGTTTCTCAAAGCGTTTCTTAGAAGATTCATCGGTTTCTTTCTTTAAGGCTTCTCTTTCAATTTTCAACTGAATTAAACGCCGATCTAAACGATCCATTTTCTCCGGTTTTGAATCGATTTCCATTCTAATTCGACTGGCAGCTTCATCAATTAAATCAATCGCTTTGTCTGGTAATTGTCGATCTGCAATATAACGATGAGAAAGCACAGATGCCGCCACAATTGCGGGATCAGTGATTTCTACGCCGTGATGCACTTCATATCGTTCTTTCAAACCGCGTAAAATCGCAATGGTATCTTCAACCGTTGGCTCGTCGACTAATACTTTTTGAAATCGCCGTTCTAATGCCGCATCTTTCTCAATATACTTACGATATTCATCTAACGTTGTTGCACCCACGCAATGCAATTCTCCTCTCGCTAAAGCAGGTTTCAACATATTACCTGCGTCCATTGCACCTTCGGCTTTTCCTGCCCCCACTAATGTATGCAATTCATCAATAAATAAAATGATTTGTCCTTCCTGTTTAGAAAGCGCATTTAGAACCGCTTTCATACGTTCTTCAAACTCGCCTCGATATTTCGCTCCAGCAATCAACGAACCCATATCTAAAGAGAGCAACTTCTTATGTTTCAAACCCTCTGGCACTTCCCCATTGATAATGCGCAATGCTAATCCTTCAGCAATCGCTGTTTTACCGACCCCGGGTTCACCAATTAACACGGGATTGTTTTTAGTTCTTCGTTGCAAAACTTGAATTGTTCTTCTAATTTCCTCATCGCGTCCAATTACCGGATCGAGTTTGCCTTGCTCTGCACGTTCTGTTAAGTCAATGGTATATTTTTCTAAGGCTTGACGGCTTTCTTCTGCATTCGGATTTTGCACATTTTGATCGCCGCGCATTTGTTTAATGGCTTCCTCTAAACTTTTCTTATCAACGCCCGCTTTTTTGAAAGCCTCACCCACCGATCCTTTCTCTTCCAAAGAAGCCAATAAAAACCACTCGCTAGAAATAAATTGATCCTTATTTTGTTGAGCAAGTTTATCCGTTAAATTAAACAACCGATTTAATTCATTAGAAATGTGGATTTGTCCCGCCGAACCACTCCCCGTTACTTTAGGAAAGTTATCGACAATTTGCCCCAAATTATTTCGTAGTTGATTAACATTTGCACCCGCCCGTTGCAATAAAGTTCGTGCTAAACTACCCTCCTGATCCAAAAGAGCAACCAGCAAGTGAGCGGTTTCAATGAAATTATGGTCGCGTCCAATCGCTAAACTTTGCGCATCAGCGACAGCTTGTTGAAATTTAACGGTAAATTTTTCAAAATTCATGGTTAGTCCCTCAAAGTAAAGGTTGTAAAATTGCATCATACATTGTGTTCAACGGGAGAGAATCAAGATGGTCGACGAATATGCGTATCGTGAAACAATGCAGGAACTTCCTGATTTACCTTGTATTTTTGCGCGCGCGATATTTTTTGGGTGCAGTATTTGTCAATATTCGCACCGAATAAATTTAGCCGAACGCGAAATAATCTTTTGTAATCAACCGGTTGCCCATCAAACCTGTCGACTCTTTTGGGAAACTTTACAGGAAAAATGTCTGTTTGTTCAACCAGTTGGAAAATTGCTCACCCACGCCAAAGCCATGAAAATGCAATGTGGTGCAATGCAAAGTTTAAGTTTAGAATTAACGCCAGAAACCCCTCAACAACCCAATATTGCTCTACTGTTAGAAAAGGCATTAGAAATCTATCAAGAAATAAAAAATTTACCTTTTCAAACCCTCATTCGAACCATTACACATTACCCTTTTCGACAACGCCGTAAATAATCGCGAGATATTTTTATGAATAAGATTTTAGTTTGGGATTTTCCTCTCCGTTTCTTTCATTGGTTATTAGTTATTTGCATGGTGGGATCATTTTATACAGGATTTACGGGAGAAATGGTCTGGCACTTTCGTTGTGGTTATGCAATTCTAACATTGATTTTGTTTAGAATTGGTTGGGGTTTCTTTGGAAGTACTTATGCCCGTTTCAATAGTTTTTTGTTCAAGCCTTCAGAAATCTTTAATTACCTTAGACAGTTCTTTAATAAAAACCCACCTAATCATTATGTTGGGCATAATCCAATGGGAGGTATTTCTGTTATTGTGTTGCTCGGTTTAATTTTAATTCAAGTGATTTCGGGTTTGTTTTCAACTGACGATATTGCAAGTGAAGGACCGTTGTATATTTTAGTTTCAAATAAAATGGCGAGTTTCTTTACAACATTGCACAAAACTAATTTTAAGTTTCTTCTTTTAATTATGACGGTTCACATTAGCGCAGTTTTCTTCTATTTGCTCTATAAAAAAGAAAATCTAATTAAACCCATGATAACAGGTTATAAAACTACGTTTGAAACCCCTTATTTGAAACCCACTAAAATATGGATTTCAAGTATTTTATGGGTTTTATCTATTTGTCTCGTTGCTTTAATTGTTAATTTACCGATTGTTCTAAAATTCCTCGAATGAAAACCATTGTTTTGCATGATTATTTTGAACGCGCGGAAGGCGGTGGGCGTTTGTCAAGTTTATTAGTCAAGGGATTAGACGCGGATTTGTGTTATGGTTTCGCGTGTTTGCCGCACCCATTTGTGGAAGGGTTTCAAAATCCTCGAGAAAAAGACTTGCAAGCATTTAGTTCAATTCCTTTGTGGCGACAACTAAAATTGGCGAAAACATTTGAAACCAAAACGATATTTCTAAAAAATTATGAAATAGCCATTTATAGTGGTTTCTATACGCCGTTGGCTATTAATCAACATTTGAAAGGAAAAAATATTTTGTATTGTCACACACCGCCCCGTTTTATTTACGATCAAAAAGATTTCTATTTGCAATCTTTATCACCGTTTCTAAGACCGTTATTGAATGGTTTCATACATTGGTTACAACCGCGTTATGAAAGGGCTGTTGAACAAATGGATTTAATTATTGCAAATTCAAATAATATTCAACGGCGAATAAAACAATATTTAAATAGGGATTCAACGGTTATTTATCCACCTTGTGACATTGAGAAATTTCAATGGATTTCACAGCAGGATTATTATTTGTCATTTGGACGACTTGATCCCTTAAAAAGGGTTTCTAGAATTGTTGATGCGTTTCTCAAAATGCCTGATAAGAAATTGATTATTGCTTCCGACGGTTTTGACTATTTGAAAATTCAACAACAAATTGGGAATGCTAAAAATATTCAATTATTAGGAAAAGTCGATGACAATACGTTATTTGAATTGATTGGAAATTGTATTGCAACGATTTATATTCCACAAGAGGAAGATTTTGGAATGTCGCCCGTAGAATCAATGGCGGCTGGCAAAGCGGTTTTAGGTGTTTCTGAAGGGGGATTACTGGAAAGCATTTTGCCCGAACAAACGGGTGTTTTATTGCCGCCAAATCCAAATGTTGATTACATTATAAATGGTGTAAAATACTTAACACCACAACGTGCTTTAGAAATGCGAAAAAATTGTGAGAAACAAGCACAAAAATTTAGTGTTGAACGGTTTTTAACTGAAATAAATAGGATATTAAAATGAGTTGGTCACATTTCAAAGTTGCTCCCCACCGAATGATGTTTTTTAATGGTGCAATTCAAACCCTTTTACCCATGTTATTTTGGTTATGGGAGTTATTAGCACGTTATGGTTTTGTTTTACCCATTCCATTAGAAATTCCTGCTAATAGTTTTCATCTTTTCGTTATGTTATATGGGGTTGTGATATTCTTTATTTTTGGATTTTTAATGACAACCTATCCGCGTTGGTTGAGAGGAAAAGCGATTGAAGAAAAGCAATATTTACCGGTTTTCTGGGTATTAACAAGTGGGTGGGTTTTATTCTATATTAGTTTGTTTATTTCAAAGTGGTTTATTTTTGCCAGTGTCTTAATCATTTTAGCGGGTTGGATAATGGGATTAAATGTTCTTTGGAATGTTTTTAGAAAAGCCCTTTCTCCCAATAAAATCTATGAAACCTATTTAAATGCTGCTTTGATTTGTGGCGGCTTAGGTATGTTAAGTTTTGCAATATGGTTATTAACCGAGCAAAGTATTTGGTTAAATTTGAGCAAAGAAATCGGTATTTGGTTATTTCTAGTACCGGTTATTTTTACCGTAAGTTTGCGTATGATTCCATTTTTTAGCAGCGTAGTTTTAATGCCATATAAAATAGTGCAACCGTTATGGTGTTTGCCATTTCTAGCGGTGGCGGTTTTTCTTCATGCAAGTTTAAGTTTATTGGGTTTGTCGGCATGGTTATTTTTAGTGGATTTACCTTTTGCAGGTATGGTGTTTTATTTAAGCTATCAATGGCAATTCAAAAAGAGTTTCAACGTGCGTATTTTAGCGGTATTACACGTTGCTTTTTTGGTGTTAGGAATTTCATTAGTTTTATACAGTGCACAAAGTATTATTTGGTTGATTTCAAAAACATGGATTTTAGATAAAGCACCATTGCATACATTAACGATAGGTTGCATTGGAAGTATTTTAGTTGCAATGGCATCGAGAGTCACGTTAGGACATTCAGGAAGACCGTTATTTGCCGATAGTGGAACTTGGTGGAGTTTTTGGGGATTGCAATTCACTGCAATTATAAGAATTTTCTCTGAATTGGATATTTCAATTAACTATTGGTTTGTTCTATTAGCCGCGATTTCATGGCTGGGTTTCTTTGGGGTTTGGTTTATTAAATATGCGTTATTTTATTGGCAGCCGCGCGCTGATGGTCAAGCGGGATAAAAAAGTAGAGGAAATGACAAGCCAAAATGGTTTGTCATTGTTATTGAAATGCTATTGGATTGTACCTAATGGACTGAGAGGTTCGCCCATCGTGATTTCTTCTGGTAAAGGGTTTCTCACTTCCACGATCATCAAATCAAAACGGACATTTTGCCCAGCTAATGGGTGGTTGCCGTCGACGGTTAATTTGCCATTTTCAATTTTTGAAACCACAAAGGTTTTTGTATCACCTTGATCATTTTGGAAATCGATCTGCGCGCCAACCCGATGAAATTGCGGCGGAACATTTTTCAAATCGTCGGTGAAAGTTAAATCGGGGCGATGTTTTCCAAAGGCTTCCTCTGGAGAAAGCGTCACGCTAATTTTATCGCCTTCAACCCGTCCATTTAAGGATTCCTCTAATTTGAAAAACAAACCTTTCTCTGCGCCTTGAATATAACCAATGGGAATATCCGACTTTTCAAATAATTGATCGTTGCTATCATATAAAGCATAGGTAACAAATACCACTTTGTTCTTAGAAACAGCCATATTGGACATTAAATTTTCCTCGATGTTTAGAAATAAAAAAAAGCACACCTTTTATTTGACGGCGTGCTTATAAATAATGACAACTCAAACTATTTGAAAATGGCGGTTTTAGCTTTTTGAAAACGCTCGACCAAAATGGGGTCACGAGTTGCTCTCACCAAATACCAGTTTCTAATGATACTTTCAGCTTGCGCAGTGCGACTAATTGATTTGATACTTGGGTCGTTAATTGCCAGCGACAAACGTTCAACTTGCAATGCCATTCTAATCGCTTTATCTTCCGCTGGCGATTCAATGCCTGCTAACCATTCTAAATTCACGCACCAACGATGTAATTGCGCGCTATCAATAGAAGAAATTGCTTTTCCATCGCAGGCTTTTTGAAAGCGTTTTGTAATGGATTGTTCAGTAGGAATATGAGAAATGGTTGCTAACGTATTCCAATGATTTTTTGCTTCATCAACAGATAATTCACCTCTTTCCACTTGCTCACAAATTGCTGCTTTCTGCGCCAACAGATCGATCTGCAAAACTTGTTGATTAACTTGTAAATTTTGATGACGTTCTTCAACCGCGTGTTTAGCATTTTGGAAGCGTTTTTCAATACTAGCAAGGGCTTTTTTCGGCACTTGACCTATGGACAACCAAAGCTGGTCTGCTTTTTTAAGTTCTACCAATAATTGCACAGGCTGCGAATCCGTTGCGAGGGTTTCTAGTTTCTCACACAACGCGGTTTTTTCTACTAAGTTTGTTTGCAGTTGTTGTTCCTGTTCATCGCGCGCTTGATTACGGCGATTAAATACCGCATCGCAGGTTTCACGAAACTGTTTCCACAACTGATTTTCTTCTTTGCGACCACTCGGTACTGTAATTTGCCATTGCTTTTGAAGTTTCTTAACTTCATTGATCGCTTGTTGCAAATCCTCTTTCTCCAACATAGCTTTCACTTGTTCAACCAAAGTTTGGCGTTGTTGAAAGTTATTTTTTCTCTCTTGGTTAAGATGATTTTCTACGGCTGCCATTGTACTTTCAAATCGGGTATTCACGGTTTTTTTGAGTTTGCGATCAGTTGGACCCGTTGCAAACCAAGCCTTTTGCAGTTCTTTTACTTGACGATAAACATCTTTCCAATCTAATTGGCGATTTTTCCAATCGGTTTCTTGCAATAAAGCGTCTAATTGTTTGCAAACGGTTTCTTTTGCTGCCATATTTTGTTTGCGTTCATCGGCTTTTGCGGCGAAATAGGCTTGGCAAGGCTCATAAACTTTACGACACGCCGCGTTGAAACGTTCCCACAAACCATGATCTGAATTGCCATCATTCAGTTTTTTCCAAGTGGTTTGTGCTTCACGAACTCGGCGAGCAAGTTCTTCTGGATCGGCTTTAATACCAATGAGAGCTTCCATTTGTTCACAAAGGATTTGACGTTCTTGATGATTACCCCACCGTTGCCAACCCCGCAACTCATTGATTTTAGAGGTACAAACGTGCAAACGGCTTTCAAATGCTGCGCGTTTATTCTTAGGTAAATCGCCCAATTGTTTGAGCAATGTATGCGCTTTTTCCTCTATCGAAATGGCTTTTTGTAACTCACCGTTTTCTAAGGTTTGCTCTAAAGTTTCCAACAATTTTTTGATTTCTTGTTGGTGTTCTTTTTGTTGGGCTTGTTGTTGTTGCAAACGTTCTTGGAGTTGTTCCAAAAGCGAATGGAAGTTTTCCTCGAGTGTTTCTAAGGTTGCCGTTGGATTTTCAGGTTGTTCGATGGCTTTGCGTTGCTCTTGAAGTTTCTCTAAAGCGTCTTTACGAATAAAGGTTTCTTTCAGCAGTCTTTCTGCTTTATGAATAACCTTGGTTAAAGCCGTTGCAATGCTTTGATAATGCAATAAGGTTTTCAAATGCCGCCGAATTGCTTTATGTTTTTCTGAAAAGGCTTCGGTCAAACGGTGTTCTTCGGTTTCTGGCAAATGTCCAGCCGCTTTAAAATTATCGAGCAATTGCTGGGCTTTTTCTTCTAATGATTGGCTTTGTTCAGCAGAAATTTCCTCGAGTTTTTCAACTTCCTGCCACAAAGTATTTAAATCGTGTAAAAAGTTCTGTTTTTCTCGACGTAATTCAGCGTGAATTTGTAATGCGTTGCGGTATTCGTCTCGAGCGGTTTGAGCGCGTTGTGTCAAATCGGTAAAATGGGCGACCGTTCCTTTATCAGAAATCTGTTGTTGTTCGGCATTGAAACCCGCGACTTCTTCAGAGAGTTTCTGCCAAGTTTCTTGCAATTTGTTAAATTCGGTATCGTGTTCCCAATCGCCGATTTTTATCAACCAATCCAAACGCTTACATAATTCTTCGCGGTCGGCGACGATTTGTAGGGGGCGTTCTTGAATTTTATTCCACGCATCGAGTTTTTCTTTTGCTAATCGGTAAATACGTTTATCGCGGCTGCGGCTACCTTTTGCAACCTGTGCGATTAAATCGATTTGCTCAATTTTTTCAATTGCCCACAAACGAATGTGCGCATCGCGATCATTTTGGGCGACTTCGGCGAACAGGGCTTCGTTGTTGAGTTTTTGGAGGGCGGCTTGACGGAGCGCGGATTCTTTCGCATTTAACGCAAAATAGGTTAGCATTTCAGTATCTTGCAGCGACTCAACCCATTGCAAACGTTGTTCAAGCGGGGGACTTTGGTCTTTTTGTTGTCCGGTGAGGAGTTGTTGGAAGCGGTCGGCGGCGGCTTGGCGCACGTCGGGGTGAAAATCCGCGTCTTGGCTCATTTCCTGAAGCAATTGCACGTCGGCTAATTTTTGTGCTGCCAGACAACGTAAGCCGAGGTCTGGGTCTTCACGGGCGACGGATTGCAAAATGTCTACTTCGGTGGCAGCAAGGGCTTCCAACGCCTGTTTGCGGACATTCAAATCAGGATGTTGCCATTTGGGCTTGAAAAACTGTTTTAACATGGCTTGTCGAAAATCATCGGTAAGTGGTGAACGGTAAAGTCGGAAACGCCTTAAAGCACTCGAAAATCGTTAGAATCAGACGGCGCGGCAGGCTGACAGTGCACATCAACCACCTGCGCCATTGCCGGACCATTGTGCAACCAATTTCGCAATATCTGCAAGGCTTCGGGCGCGCCACAAGCCAATACTTCGACCGTGCCGTCGGGCAAATTCTTCGCCCAACCACTAATCCCCAATTGCTGAGCTTGTTCACGCGTCGATTGGCGAAAATACACGCCCTGCACTCGACCTTTAACCACACAACGAATGGCTGTTTTCATCTCACATTCCGCGCAACCATCAAAAAGGCGTTCGCTAAAAACCTTAAGTGTACGCATTTTTAGCCTCGGTTGTCTAGGAACAATCCCACTTTTACCATCGCCCACCTAAAAAACCTATTGAATTTTTATTTTTTATGGGAAAATAACCGCCACTTTTGACTCACTAAGGAGAATATCATGAAAAAAATAATGATTTTAAGCGCGTTATTTGCCAGTGTGTTTGCTTTGAGCGCGTGTAATACCGTGTCGGGAGTCGGCAAAGATGTCCAAAACGCCGGCAAAACCATCGAACAAGGCGCGCAAAACGCCGGAAAAGCCCTCGACTAAACCTATTTTCTTTTGAGGGTACATTTGCTTTTGTACCCTTTTTGTTTGACGATAAATTCCTATGCCAGAATTACCCGAAGTTGAAACCGTTCGTCGAGGTTTAGAACCTCTCCTTTCAAATCAAATTTTCTCAACCGCACAACTCATCGATCCCCGTTTAAAATTACCCATTTCCTCTGATTTACCCGAGAAACTGGCTCTCTTTCAAATTATCGAACTCAAACGGCGCGGCAAATATCTTTTGTTTCAATGTCAAAAAAATCAACAACTTGCCCATTTGCTTATTCATTTAGGCATGACAGGAAGTTTGCGGGTGCTTCCTCAAAACACACCTTTGCAACCTCATGTTTGTATTGATTTTTTATTAGAAAATGGACAATTATTGCGTTACACCGATCCGCGTCGTTTTGGGGTGATTTTATGGTTAGAAAACGATCCCTTTCAACACAAATTGTTAGCCCATTTGGGACCTGAGCCTTTTGAGGAAAACTTTAGTGCAGAATATTTCTATCAACAATTATAGTCGGATTCCTATTAAATTATTAACTAGATGAAAATGAAAATAATGGATTAAAAATATAATCGATGGTTTGTTGAAGAGATTTAAATAGAGGGTAATATTTCTTCACTTTTTTCT